>NZ_LCTH01000037.1:0-34934 GCF_001008275.1 Haemophilus haemolyticus | reverse complement strand
GCTTGCATAAATTATGCCCTCTGTAAAGTGATTTTTATCGGAAGTTTGAATATTCAAACAAATTATCAGGTGTCATTCTATCGAAAAACAGTATCAGGTTGAAAGGGATTTTTGCGTGCTAAATCCAATGATTTCCAGTAGAATGGGGCGCTTTTATAAATAAGGAATAACTATGGCAAGAGAATTTAAACGTAGCGATCGCGTCGCTCAAGAAATACAAAAAGAAATAGCAGTCATTTTACAACGCGAAGTGAAAGATCCCCGTATTGGGATGGTGACGGTTTCTGATGTGGAAGTGTCGAGCGATTTATCTTACGCAAAAATATTCGTGACTTTTTTATTCGATCACGATGAAACGGCAATCGAGCAAGGCATGAAAGGCTTAGAAAAAGCATCGCCTTATATTCGTTCATTACTAGGCAAAGCGATGCGTTTACGTATTGTGCCAGAGATTCGCTTTATTTACGATCAATCCTTAGTGGAAGGGATGCGTATGTCAAATCTTGTGACAAATGTTGTGCGTGAAGATGAGAAAAAACACGTTGAGGAAAGCAACTAATGTCTAGACCTCGTAAACGCTGGCGTGATGTTGATGGTGTGTTTTTGTTGGATAAGTCACAAGGCATGTCATCAAATGACATCATGCAAAAGGTGAAGCGTTTATTTCAAGCGAACAAAGCGGGGCATACTGGCGCGCTCGATCCGTTGGCTACGGGAATGTTGCCGATTTGCTTGGGTGAAGCAACTAAGTTTTCACAATTTTTGCTTGATGCAGATAAGCGTTATCTTGTTACAGCAAAATTAGGCGAACGTACCGATACTTCCGATGCGGAAGGGCAAGTCGTGGAAACTCGAGAGGTTCATATTGAGACTCAGCAAATTTTGACCGCACTTGAGCAATTTCGTGGTGATATTTTACAAGTGCCGACAATGTTTTCTGCACTAAAACATAATGGTAAACCGCTTTATGAATATGCTCGACAAGGTATTACAGTTGAGCGTGAAGCACGCCCAATTACGATTTTTGAACTCAATTTTATTGAATATCACGCACCTTATTTAACCTTAGAAGTGCATTGTTCAAAAGGCACTTATATTCGCACCTTAGTAGATGATTTAGGTGAAGTGCTAGGTTGTGGCGCGCATGTGACAATGTTACGTCGTACAGCCGTAGCGGATTATCCTGTAGCAGAAATGATGCCAATCGATGAGTTACAACTACTTGCTGAAAGTTTTCCGTTAAGTGAATTAGATCGTCTATTACTGCCAACTGATACCGCTGTAAGTAAATTGCCCGCTTTGCATTTGGATGCAGAGCAGAGTAAAGCCATTGGTTTTGGTCAGCGAGTGAAATTTGTTAACGAACAGCCATTAAGTGGCCAAGTGCGGTTATTTTCAGCGGAGAATTTATTCTTAGGCGTAGCCTTAATCGATGGAAATATTATTCGCCCACAACGCTTAATCACGCAATCCTCATAACTTCATTGCCTTTCCTATAAAATTCTAGTAATCTCATCTGTAATTTATTTTTTACAATATATGTAAACTAAATATTGCAGGTGAGTTTTATGGAAGCCCTAAAGGATTTACGTTCTGAAATTGATTCGCTTGATCGCGAACTTATCCAACTTTTTGCTAAACGTCTTGAGTTGGTTTCTCAAGTCGGTAAAGTTAAACATCAACATGGATTACCTATTTATGTGCCAGAGCGTGAAATAGCAATGCTCCAAGCGCGTCGTTTAGAAGCTGAAAAAGCAGGCATTTCAGCAGATCTGATTGAAGATGTTCTACGCCGTTTTATGCGCGAATCCTATGCCAATGAAAACCAATTTGGCTTTAAAACCATCAATTCTGATATTCACAAAATTGTTATCGTGGGTGGCTATGGTAAATTAGGTGGCTTATTTGCCCGCTATTTACGTGCATCTGGCTATCCAATTTCTATTTTAGATCGTGAAGATTGGACGGTAGCTGAAAGTATTTTAACAAATGCGGATGTCGTGATCGTTTCCGTCCCCATTAATCTCACCTTAGAAACAATTGAACGCTTAAAACCTTATTTAACAGAAAACATGCTACTTGCAGATTTAACCTCTGTTAAGCATGAACCGCTAGCCAAAATGCTTGAAATCCATTCTGGTGCTGTTTTAGGTTTACATCCAATGTTTGGGCCAGATATTGCAAGTATGGCAAAACAAGTGGTTGTGCGTTGTGATGGACGTTTTCCTGAACGTTACGAATGGTTACTTGAGCAAATTCAAATTTGGGGCGCAAAGGTTTATCAAACCGATGCTACAGAACACGATCATAATATGACTTATATACAAGCCTTGCGCCATTTTTCAACTTTTGCGAATGGTTTACACCTTTCCAAACAGCCCGTTAATCTTACTAATTTATTGGCGCTTTCTTCCCCTATTTATCGCCTAGAACTTGCGATGATTGGTCGTTTATTTGCGCAAGATGCAGAGCTTTACGCAGATATTATTATGGATAAGCCAGAAAATTTAGCGGTAATTGAAACACTAAAACAAACTTACGAAGAAGCTTTAACTTTCTTTGAAAATAATGATCGTCAAGGTTTTATTGATGCTTTCCATAAGGTGCGTGACTGGTTTGGCGACTATTCCGAACAATTCTTAAAAGAAAGCCGTCAGCTATTGCAGCAGGCAAATGATTTGAAACAAGGGTAGGGAAAAGTGCGGTGAAATTTCACCGCATTTTTCTTTTACTGTCTCGCTAATCTTAAATTTTCAGGTAAATTCTCAAAATTAGAGCGGAATGGATTAATGTCTAATCCGCCACGACGAGTATAGCGCGCGTAAACGGTGAGTTTTTCTGGTTTTGCGTAGTGCATTAAATCACAAAAAATACGTTCGACACATTGCTCGTGGAATTCATTGTGTTGACGGAACGATACAACGTAACGCAATAATTTTTCGTGGTCGATTTTTTTACCTACATAGTGAATATACAAGGTGCCCCAGTCTGGCTGATTAGTGATGAGGCAGTTAGATTTCAACAAATGGCTGACTAATTTTTCTTCGACAATTTCATCAGATACGCAATCTTTTAGCCAATCAGCGTTAAATTGGTAGCTGGTAATTTCAATATCTTGTTCATCAATGCAATCGCCTTGTAGGCTATCAATTTTTTGAGCATCATAAATTGCCACTGTATTTAACCGCACTTTTACATCGCCTTGCGCACATTCGCTTAAATCGCGTTGCATGGTTTGTTGAACAGCGTTGAAATCTGCAAATTTGCTTTGGTTGAAGCTATTTAAATAAAGTTTAAAACTTTTTGACTCAATCAAATTTTGGCTTTGATAATCCAGATAAATGTCTGCGATAGCCACTTGCGGTAAGCCTTTTTCATTGAGCCACGAGATTTCATAAGCCGTCCAAATATCAGCGCCGATAGTAAATGGTTGGTTTTGGGTAATGCCCAATCCATCGCGATTTAACGCGCGTGGCACAGGCTGTAATAAAGTGCGGTCATATTGAGAGGCATATTCTGTTTTTTGACCGAGTTTTAAGGATTTTAAGCTGTTGTCTTGGTAATTCATCTTTTCTCCGATTAAGTGTTCGAGTTTTGCAAATTCCGACACTTTATAAATTAATTACAAAAAATTCCACGATAGGTTCGAAACTAATCGACAGGTATCGCATTTAAAATGAAAGGTATCAAAAATCGCGTCTTTTAACGCCCAGTTTGCGCCACAAGAAGGGCAGCAACGAGATTTTTCAGATTCTAAAGATTGCCCACCTACACGATATAAATAATAGTAAGTCGGTATGCCGGTTTCTTTTTCTATTTCTTGGGCTAAATAGCATCCGTGTTTTGAAAGCGTACTTTGATGATCCGAAATTTCTGCCAAAGATTGTTGTTCTAATACCGCACCATTCATTTGTAGTTGATCGCAGGCTTGCCAATTTTCTTGCCATTTAATCAGATCTTGGCTTAAGTGCGGTTGATTTTTCAACTGTTTATACAAAGGAATTGGCGCGAAATTTTCTCCGCTATGAATCGGTGAGCAACTTTGTAAATGGGTTGTGTAAAGCACTTGCCAAGCTGGCGATGCATTTTCTGCCGTTTGATCTGAATTGAAATCATCGCCCACAAGTTGAAAACCATCAAAAATTACACCGCACTTTTCGGCTTCTTGTAATGCTCGATTTACTTCTGCATTATTATTTTGCGGGAAAAGACTATCTTGCTCAGGGCAAATGACGCGCATAGCAAAGCCTTGTGCACCATCTTCTTCTGCTAAATATAAAGGAATTTCACGTCCGATAATTTGCCCGTTATACCGCCATTGATCGATCACGGTATTAAGTAAACGACTTTGTGATTCAATATTATTTTCGAGCGCAGTTAGGCGAAAATAGGTTTCGATTAAATACATAAATTTTTTAATTGCTGTCCGATTTGGTTTAAGCCGTTTAAACGTGTTTCGCTTAAACGTTGTGAAATGCCGAGTTCGCTAAAAAATACAGTAATATCAAATGTATTCAATTCATTCGCTGTTTTGCCATTGATTTGATTGAATAAAATCCAAAGCAAGCCATTCATAATTCTGGCTTCGCTAAATCCGTTGAATTGAAAAGTGCGGTCATTTTTAGGAATAATTTGAAACCACATTTGTGCTTCACAGCCAGTAATAGGTTGCATTTGAGCAAGTTCATCATCGCTTGGGTGAGAATTTTTGCCAGCTTGAATAATCAGGCGATAGCGATCTTCCCAATTTTTAGCTTGTTTTAATTGTTCTATCATTGTAATAAATCCAGTGCTTTATCTAAAGCGGTAAAAAATGCCTCTACATCTTCCTGTGTATTATAAGGGGCAAAAGATAGGCGTAATGTGGTGCGTTCGCCTAAGCGTGCTAAATAAGGTTGGGCGCAATGTTCGCCCACACGGAGCGCAATATTTTGTTCGCTTAAGAGCGTTGAAAGATCGGAACAGTCAATGCCGTCAAATATAAAGCAAACGACAGTGCTTGGTTGAGGGGAATTGAATAATCGGCAATTCTCGTAAGATTTTAACCGCACTTTGACGGATTCAGACAAGGATATGGCGTGCTGTTCTGCTGCGGTAAAATCCCATTTTTGTAGCCAATCCAGCACAGCATTAAAGCCAATAACCCCAGCAATATTGGGTGTGCCTGCTTCTAAACGATAAGGTAACTCGGCAAACGTAATTCGATCATTTGATACACGATCAACCATTTTTCCGCCAAAAAAGAGCGGTTGAAGTTGAGAAAGTGCGGTCAATTTTCCTGTTAAAACGCCAAGCCCATTTGGGCCATAAATTTTATGGGCAGAAAATGCGAGGAAATCGGCATCTAAATCTTGTAAATTAATTTTAATATGACTAATCGCTTGTGCTGCATCCACTAAAACCAACGTATGACTATGTTTTCTAACCAGTTGAATCAGGCGTTTAATCGGCTGTTCTGTGCCTGTAACATTTGAAACAAAATTCAGTGCAACGAGTTTTGTTTTTTCAGAAAGGGCAGAAATAAGCGCATTTTCATCAATTAGCCAATTATCTAAAATCGGTAAAACTCGAATTTTTGCACCGCACTTTTTCGCCGTTTCGTGCCAAGTGACAAAATTGGCATGATGATCTGCTTGGCTAATTAGAATTTCATCTTCTGCGTTTAATTGCGGTATCAATCCATTTGCCACTAAGTTTATTGCGTGAGTTGTACCCGAAGTCCAAATAACAGCGCGTTTATCTTCTGTATTCACCAATTGTTTAATTTGTGTGCGAGCCTGTTCATATTGCGCAGTTTGGGCAGCATCATATTGGCTGCGATGCACCGAACCCGCAGAAGCATAAAATTCAGCGGTGCGATCAATTAACACTTGAGGTTTCAACGCGGTAGCGGCGTTATCTAAATAAACAACCGCATCTTCACGTTGGAAATAGGGAAATTCTTGACGGAACGTTTGATAATCAAAAGCCATATTGATTTTTCTCTTGTCTGCGCCATTGACTTGGTTCAATTGGATTATTGTCCGCCCAAAGACCAATTCGCTTGGCTTGTGCATTTTCTTGCGCTTGAAGATAAATCGGATCATGGGAATATTGCTTATAAGCCCATGCCATACCTTGTTTAACCATTTCTAAATTAATATTTTTATCTTGATAATAAATAATCGCCAATGTGCGTTGATATCGATCATGACCTTTTAAAGAAAGATGTACATCACGGAGATAAACCATATCAGATAACGCTTTTTTAGATTTTTGTCCAAAAGCTTGTTTTTTCTCTGGCGCATCAATTTCAGCTAGTCGTACTTTGACTTGCTTATTGCCTTTTGTAAGGCAAGTTAAAGTGTCGCCATCGCTGATACCCACAACACGACAATTACCTTTTTCACTGGAGCAAGCGGAAAGTGCGGTTAAAAAAAGTAAAGAAATTAAAATTAAGCAGTTTTTCATCATTAACCTTGGTAAATTGGCGCTATTGGTACCAATAAGCGTGTATAGTATTCCATCTTATGGGTGATAAATGTGGAGACAGATTGTTTAAGATTCATGGTTAATAAGTTGGAACATTATAGCAAATCTTAAGCCTGATGAATAATAGCTGGTGATTTGATTGTGTTTAACTCTTTGTAATTTGATATCAAAATTTGATCGAGCTCACATTTTTTTCAGATTACGCCCGATTTTATTTAAAAATAGGTGGTCAATTTTCTCTTAAAAGGCGTAAAATCTTTTTTAAACATTATCAAAAAAGTTGAAAAAGGTCGAATATGGTTCAAAAGGTGTTTTTATTGACCCGTTCTTTGGTCATTTTATACATTATGTTATATCTCGGAAATCTTATTGCACATTATGTACCTGTAGGTGTACCTGGGAGTATTTGGGGATTGTTATTACTCTTTTTGGGGTTAACAACAAGACTTATTCATTTAGATTGGATTTATTTGGGGGCGAGTTTTCTTATTCGCTTTATGGCCGTACTTTTTGTACCTGTAAGCGTAGGCATTATTAAATATTCTGATTTATTAAGAGAACAGGTTAATATTTTATTACTTCCCAATATTGTAAGCACATGTATTACATTAGTTGTGATTGGTTTTTTTGCCAATCATTTATATCAACTCCAATCTTTTACACATAAACGGAAAAAAGTAATAAAACGTCGCCAAGTTCAAGAGAAACAAATAACTGAAAACATGTAGTCTTTATTTGGATGTCAATTATGCAGCAGTACGCAATTTATCTTTATACATTTTTAACAATTTTCGGATTTTGGCTTGCATTACAAATTAGTAAACGTTGGAAATCAGTCATTTTCAATTCATTTATCTTAACCGTGTTGATTCTTGTGGTAATTTTGGTTATAGGCAAAATTCCATATGATGATTATATGGCTGGGAATGCACCAATAAACAATTTGCTTTCATTAAGTATCGTTGCTCTTGCTTTGCCGCTTTATGAGCAACTTCGCCAAATTGCCAAACAATGGAAAATCATTCTTTCAACGGTTTTCATTGCCTCTTTTTTAGCAATGTTAAGTGGTGCACTTTTAGCATTTCTTTTAGGCGCAACTCCCGAAATGGTCGCAACAGTTTTACCTAAATCAATTACAACGCCTATCGCGATGGAGGTTTCTCGCCATTTAGGCGGAATTCCTGCTGTTACCGCTGTAGGGGTTGTTGTTGCAGGTTTGCAAGGCTCTGTTTTTGGTTACCTTGTATTAAAAAAATTAGGCATTAAACATCAAGAAGCTATAGGACTTTCCGTTGGTTCTGTTTCTCATGCACTTGGTACCGTAAGCTGTATGGAAACTAACTCAACGGCAGGCAGTTACAGTTCTATTTCTCTTGTGCTTTGTGGGATTATTAGTTCTATTCTCGCGCCATTTGTATTTAAGCTCATTTATTTCTTTGTTTAAATATCAATAAAAATTCAACCGCACTTTATTTATTCTAGATTGTGTTTGTTCTAGATAAAGTGCGGTTGTTTTTTGCGCTAAATGATTAGATAATGCAGAAAAACGAAATAAAACAAAGCGATATGAAACCACTTATCATTGATTCTTCTTGGACAGAACGTTTTCTTCCCGATCCTCCACGCGAAAAAGATAATCGCCCACCATTTCGTCGTGATCGGGGGCGAATTTTACATTCAGCCGCCTTTCGTTGCTTGCAAGCAAAAACTCAAATTCACGCGATTGGCGAAAATGATTTTTATCGCACTCGCTTAACTCATTCTTTGGAAGTCGCACAGATTGGTAGTAGTCTCGTTGCACAACTTAAATTTTTAGAAACCGTTGAAAGCCTTTCGCAAACATTAAATATTGATAAAAATGAGTTACAAAAGCAGTTGAAACCTTTATTGCCGAGTAACGATCTTATCGAAAGTTTGTGTTTTGCGCATGATATTGGGCATCCGCCTTTTGGGCATGGTGGTGAAACGGCATTAAATTATATGATGGCAGAGCAGGGCGGTTTTGAAGGTAATGCACAAACCTTTAGAATTTTAACGAAACTTGAGCCTTACACTGAAAATGCAGGAATGAATCTAACGCGTCGAACACTATTGGGTGTAGTGAAATATCCCGCGTTGTTAGATATGGCCTCGCCTCAATATGCAGAACTTAATTTTTCTCGCAATATTGATCCGCGTTTTGTGCGTATTCATGATTGGATTCCAGGAAAAGGCATTTTCCGCGATGATTTAAAGATGTTTAATTGGTTGATGGAGAATCTTTCTGAAACTGACCGCACTTTATTCTGTCAATTTAAAAAAGTGCGGGAAAATCCAGCTGAATCTTTACATACTCGGTTTAAATCTCTGGATTGCAGCATTATGGAATTGGCCGATGATATTGCCTATGGCGTACATGATTTAGAAGATGCGATTGTAACTGGCGTGGTAAATCCTCATCAATGGCAAGTGGCACATTCCGCATTAAAACAAATTCCGTCAGCTTGGTTGCATGAAAATATTGATTCAATTAGCCAACGACTTTTCTCTGATAAACATTTTGAGCGCAAACAAGCGATTGGCGCATTGGTGAACTTTTTTATTACCAATGTGCGGTGGAAATTAACAGCAAATTTTGATGAATCTTTGTTACGTTATAACGCAGAGTTGCCACCTGAAGTGATTGCTGCGCTTGGTGTATTTAAAAAATTCGTTTGGGATTATGTTATTTGCAATGTGGATACCCAACGAATCGAATATAAAGGGCAGAGAATGTTGACAGAAATGTTCCAGATTTTTGAATCTGATCCGGAGCGTTTATTACCGCGAAATACTGCAAATCGTTGGCGTAATGTACCAGAAGATGGGAAGAAGCGAATTATTTGCGATTATATTGCAGGCATGTCGGATGCACACGCATTGCGGGTATATCAGCAACTTTGATTTAAGAGAGAATCCTATCGAATTGATGGGATTTTTTATGCAAACCGTATAGAATAGTGTGGTTAATTTTCACTGAATTTTTATGGGGCAGTTGTGGCATTAATTAGTTTAACCAATGGATATCTTTCCTTTAGTGATGCACCTTTGTTAGATCACGCAGAACTACATATTGAACCGAATGAACGCGTTTGTTTAGTTGGACGTAACGGCGCAGGTAAATCAACTTTATTGAAAATCATTGCAGGCGATGTGCTCATGGATGATGGCAAAATCCAATACGAGAAAGATCTTGTGGTTTCTCGTTTAGAGCAAGACCCACCGCGTAATGCGCAAGGCAATATTTTTGATTATGTTGCGGAAGGTGTAGGGCATTTAACGGATTTATTGAAAGAATATCATCATATTTCTGTTCAATTGGAAGAAAATTACAGTGATCAAATTTTAAATCAATTAGAGCAAGTTCAGGCTAAATTAGAACACGCTGATGGGTGGCGATTTGAAAATAAAATCAATGAAGTGTTGTTAAAATTGGGCTTAAATCCAAACACAAAATTATCCGCACTTTCGGGCGGTTGGTTACGCAAAGCGGCACTAGCACGTGCATTGGTGTGCGATCCTGATGTGTTATTACTTGATGAACCAACCAACCACTTGGATGTGGAAGCCATTGAATGGTTAGAAAATTTCTTACTGGATTTCCAAGGTAGTATTGTATTTATTTCCCATGACCGTTCTTTTATTCGCAAAATTGCAACACGTATTGTGGATTTAGATCGCGGCCAATTAGTGTCTTATCCAGGCAATTACGATTTATATTTAAGCACGAAAGAAGAAAATCTACGCGTTGAAGCCTTACAGAATGAATTATTTGATAAACGCCTTGCGCAGGAAGAAGTGTGGATTCGCCAAGGTATCAAGGCTCGCCGTACAAGAAATGAAGGGCGAGTGCGTGCATTAAAAGCGATGCGTGAGGAACGCCGCCAACGCCGTGACGTAATGGGAACAGCTAAATTACAATTAGATACCTCAAGCCGTTCAGGCAAAATTGTCTTTGAAATGGAAGATGTGAGCTATGAAATCGCAGGAAAAACCTTGTTAAAAGATTTTTCAACAACGATTTTACGTGGAGACAAAATTGCACTTGTTGGGCCAAATGGCTGTGGGAAAACCACGTTCATTAAATTATTGTTGGGTGAAATTCAGCCAACATCAGGAAAAATCCGTTGTGGTACTAAATTAGATATTGCTTATTTTGACCAATATCGTGCTGATTTAGATCCTGAAAAAACCGTAATGGATAATGTGGCGGATGGTAAACAAGATATTGAAGTCAATGGTGTAAAACGCCATGTGTTAGGGTATTTGCAAGATTTCTTGTTCCCGCCAAAACGAGCAATGACGCCAGTTAAAGCCTTATCGGGGGGAGAACGAAATCGTTTATTACTTGCAAAATTGTTACTCAAGCCAAATAATTTATTAATTCTTGACGAACCAACTAATGACCTTGATGTAGAAACATTGGAGCTTTTAGAAGAAATTTTGACTGATTATCAAGGCACATTGTTAATTGTGAGCCACGACCGTCAATTTATCGATAATACTGCGACAGAATGTTATTTATTCGAAGGTGAAGAGCGTTTGAATAAGTATGTAGGTGGATTCTTTGATGCGAAACAGCAACAAGCCAATTTCTGGGCAAGCAAAGCAGTAGAAGAGCAGGCTAAAACGAAGAAAACTGAAGCGCTAAAAGAAGAAAATACGGTGAAAAATGACCGCACTTCTAAGTCTAAATCAGTGAAACTTTCTTATAAAGAACAACGTGAGCTAGAACAACTTCCACAACTATTGGAAGAATTGGAAACTAAAATCACCGCACTGCAAGCTGAAATAGCCGATCCAGCATTTTTCCAACATGCTCATGATATTACCGACGCTAAATTAAAAGCATTGGCGGATACTGAAGCCGAATTAGAAACAGCATTTTTACGCTGGGAAGAATTGGAAGAAAAGAAAAATTTGGTTGAAGGTAAAGCTTAAAAATAACGCCCGAAAGGGCGTTATCTTTAGATATTTTCAAGATGATCTTTTTTCAAAATACTTTCTTCATCAAGCGTTGATAAACGAGCGATAGCGTTACGGTAAGAAATTTCAAGGGTTTCTCTACTGGTTGCCATTACGCCTTGATCTACTAAAAATCCATCATTTACATCATATACCCAGCCGTGTAATGAGAGTTTTTGTCCGCGTTCCCAAGCACTTTTGACAATTGAAGTGCGTCCAAGATTGTAAACCTGTTCTGCTACATTAATTTTAGTCAACATATCCGCGCGTTTTTCTGGGGAAAGGTTACCGAGAAGATGACCGTGTTTAAACCAAATATCACGAATATGAAGGAGCCAGTTGTTGATAAGCCCTAAATCTTTATCTGCCATAGCGGCATGAATACCACCGCAGTTGGTGTGGCCACAGATAATAATATGTTCAATTTTAAGTACATCGACGGCATATTGCACAACAGAAAGGCAATTAAAATCTGTGTGAATTACTTGGTTAGCAACATTACGGTGTACAAAAAGCTCACCCGGTTCAAGATTCGTCAATTTCTCTGCGGGCACGCGGCTATCAGAACAACCAATCCAAAGGTAATGTGGCGTTTGATGATCTGCCAGCTCTTTGAAGTAAGTCGAATTTTCTTCTTTCATTCTTTGTGCCCAACTGTAATTGTTGGCAAAGAGTTGTTTAATTTTATCCATTTTGCTTTCCTTAAAATTCTGAAAAAATTGACCGCACTTTGGCGTAAGTGCGGTCAATATTAAAGTGAAATTGAATTAGAAATTCGCATTTCTTGGTGCGCGTGGGAATGGAATTACATCACGAATATTTTGTACACCAGTCACATATACGATTAAGCGTTCAAAACCAAGACCAAAACCAGAATGTGGAACGCTACCGTATTTACGCAGATCGCGATACCACCAATAATCATCTGGGTTTAATCCCATTTCTTCCATACGTTTATCAAGCACGTCTAAACGTTCTTCACGTTGTGAACCACCGATGATTTCACCAATTCCTGGAGCTAACACGTCCATTGCCGCCACAGTTTTTCCATCATCATTTAAACGCATATAGAATGCTTTAATGTCTTTTGGATAGTTTTTCACTACAACTGGTGATTTAAAATATTCTTCCGCTAAGAAACGTTCGTGTTCAGAAGAAAGATCGATACCCCAAGAAACAGGGAATTCAAATTTCTTACCAGATTTTAATAACACATCGATGGCATCAGTATAGTCAATTTGCGCAAAATCTGAGTTCACAAAGTTTTCTAGACGCGTAATAACATCTTTATCTACATGTTTTTCAAAGAATTGTAAGTCGTCTTTACGCTCTGCTAATACTGCACGGAATACGTATTTCAACATATCTTCTGCAAGTTTTGCGTTATCCGCTAACGTTGCAAATGCAACTTCGGGTTCAACCATCCAGAATTCAGCTAAGTGACGAGTTGTATTAGAGTTTTCTGCACGAAATGTTGGGCCGAAAGTATAAATTTTGCTTAATGCACAAGCATAGGTTTCGCCGTTTAACTGACCTGAAACCGTTAAAAATGATTCTTTACCGAAGAAATCTTGGCTGAAATCAACTTTTCCATTTTCACCACGTGGAAGATTTTCTAAATCAAGTGTAGAAACACGGAACATTTCACCCGCACCTTCAGTATCTGATGCAGTAATTAATGGGGTTGCCACCCAGTAGAAGCCTTGCTCATGGAAGAAACGGTGAATTGCTTGAGATAAACAATGGCGAACACGTGCGACCGCACCAATGATATTGGTACGAGGGCGTAAGTGAGCTACTTCGCGTAAATATTCAATAGAGTGGCGTTTTGCTGCCATTGGGTAAGTATCTGGATCTTCAACAAACCCTGTCACTTCCACTTTTTCTGCTTGTAATTCAACCGCTTGTCCTTCTGCAGGTGATTCAACGACTTTACCCGTTACAATCACAGAACAGCCAGTTGTTAAACGTAAAATTTTGTTTTCGTAATTTTCAATATCGTTATTAATAATCGCTTGAATTGGATCAAAGCAAGAACCGTCATAAACCGCTAAGAAAGATAAGCCAGCTTTAGAATCACGACGGGTACGTACCCAACCACGCACAGTGACGGTTTCACCAATCGCCACTTTCCCTTGTAATACATCAACAATTGATGCCACTTTAGACATATTAAACCTCTGTAACTGAATGTAATTCACATAAAATTGCCGATAGTTTACCTTAATGACGGAAATTTTCCATAAAAATATAGTGTTGGTGCGGGCTATGAATAATAAAATAGCCTTAAAAATGAGCCCTAAATAAAACAGGGTAAAGCCTTATTAATATTGAATATACGCGATTTTATGCTAAAATCTCGGGTCAAAATCATTATGGCTAATAATAGGAAAAAATATGAAAGTTTTAGAAGGCTCAGTCGCAGCGCCTAATGCAAAAGTTGCAGTAGCAATTGCCCGTTTTAACAGTTTTATTAATGAAAGTTTATTAGAAGGCGCAATTGATGCATTAAAACGTATCGGCCAAGTGAAAGATGAAAATATCACTATCGTGCGTGCTCCAGGTGCGTATGAGTTGCCATTAGTTGCTCGTCGTTTAGCAGAAAGTAAAAAATTTGATGCGATTGTAGCATTAGGTACAGTTATCCGTGGTGGTACCGCGCACTTTGAATATGTAGCAGGGGAAGCTAGCAGCGGTTTAGGAAAAGTTGCAATGGATGCTGAAATTCCAGTCGCTTTTGGTGTATTAACCACAGAAAATATTGAACAGGCGATTGAACGTGCTGGTACTAAAGCGGGTAATAAAGGTGCAGAAGCAGCCTTAACCGCACTTGAAATGGTTAATCTTATTCAACAAATTGATGCGGCATAAATCATGACAGAACAAAAACAAGTGAAAAAGCCTTCTGCTCGTCGTCGTGCGCGTGAATGTACCGTTCAAGCCTTGTATTCTTGGGCGGTATCGGGCAATACTGCAGAACAAGTTGAATTAGCCTTTGTGTTAGATCAAGATATGGATGGCGTAGATAAACCTTACTTCCGTAAATTATTTCGTCAAACAGTAGAAAATATTGAAACCGTTGATTTTTCAATTTCGCCTTATATTGACCGCGCTTTTGACGAACTTGATCCTATTGAAACTGCTATTTTGCGTTTGGCTGTTTATGAATTGCGCTTTGAATTAGATGTGCCATATAAAGTGGTTATCAATGAAGCGATTGAAGTGGCAAAAGTATTCGGTGCAGATGAAAGCCATAAATATATCAATGGCGTACTTGATAAAATCGCACCAGCATTAGGGCGTAAATAATCCTTTTAAACTGAAAATGGCGCGCGTTTTTAACGCGTGCCTTTTCTTTTATAAGATAGGTGAAAAATGGCAATGGGTGAATTTGATTTAATTAAACGATATTTTCAGCAACAAATATTAGTTGATGATTCCGTTCAATTATCTATTGGCGACGATTGTGCGCTGGTTTCTGTGCCAGAGAATTATCAGCTTGCCATTACGACCGATACAATGGTAGAAAATACGCATTTTTTACCAAGCATTTCACCTGAAGATTTAGCTTATAAGGCCGTTGCAACAAATTTAAGTGATCTTGCTGCAATGGGGGCACAGCCCAAATGGGTTTCTCTGGCATTAACTTTGCCAAAGGTAGATGGAAATTGGATTTCAACATTTAGCCAAAGTTTATTACACACGTTAAAACAATACAACGTCACATTAATTGGTGGCGATACTACAAAAGGTAATTTGTCTATTACGATTACGGCACAAGGCTTTGTCGAAAAAGGCAAAGGAATTTGTCGGCATAAAGCGCAAGTTGGCGATTTAATCTATGTTTCAGGCACATTAGGCGATAGTGCAGCAGGTTTAACGCAAATTTTATTGGGCAAAAGAGCGGTTGATTCTGATGATGTTTTTTTGCAACAACGTCATCTTAGACCCACACCTAGAATTGAACTTGGGCGGGCGTTAATTGGCATCGCTCATGCAGCCATTGATCTTTCCGATGGGCTAATCTCTGATTTAGGGCATATTCTTGAACGAAGTCAATGTAGTGCTGAAGTTGAGCTTACAGCTTTACCTCTTTCATCATCGATTTTAAATAAATATGATCGCACTCAAGCGGAACAATTTGCCTTAAGTGGTGGGGAAGATTATGAACTTTGTTTTAGCATACCGCCCGAATATAAAGATGAATTAGAATTACGCTTGAAAAAACTGAACGTGCCTTGTATTTGCGTTGGTAAAATCATTAAAAAGTGCGGTGACTTTTCTCCCCGTTTTTTACGGGATGGAAAATCTGTGAATATAACTTTTTCAAGTGGTTTCGATCATTTTAAGGAATCAAAATGACAGAAAATAATCCTCTTAAAAAAATCTCTCTTTTAAATCCTATTCATTTGCTTGCCGTTGGTTTTGGCTCAGGTTTAATTCATCCAGCTCCCGGTACTTGGGGGAGCTTAGCTGGAACAATTTTAGGCGTGATTTTACTTTCTTTACTAGGCGTAAAAACCTTTTTAATTTTTACCGCACTTTGTTTTCTACTCGGTTGCTATCTTTGTCAAAAAACCACAGCAGATATGGGCGTGCACGATCATGGTTCTATCGTCTGGGATGAATTTGTCGGCGTATTTATTGTATTAGCGGCGATACCGTCATTATCTTGGCAATGGATTTTGGCTGCTTTTGCGTTATTTCGCTTTTTCGATATTTTAAAACCGTTCCCAATTCGTTATTTTGATGAAAAACTAGAAAGTGGTTTTGGCATTATGGTCGATGATGTTTTAGCAGCTATTTATGCGGTGATTGTCGTATTTGCTATTCAGTATTGGATGTTGTGATGCTGAATTTAATCATTGTGCATTTATTTGGATTAATGACGCCAGGCCCTGATTTTTTCTATGTAAGCCGAATGGCGGCAAGTAATTCTCGTCGTAATACAGTTTGTGGCATTTTAGGCATAACGCTTGGCATCGCTTTTTGGGGAATGCTTTCAATGTTGGGATTGGCGGTATTGTTCGTTACTATTCCTGCATTACATGGTGTTATTATGTTGCTAGGCGGTAGTTACTTAGCATATCTCGGTTTTTTAATGGCTCGCAGTAAAAAACACGCTCAATTTGAACCGCACTCTGATACTGGATTTAATCAACAAACCACGATCAAAAAAGAAATTGTGAAAGGGCTTTTAGTGAATTTATCCAATGCAAAAGTCGTGGTGTATTTTTGTAGCGTGATGTCGCTTGTCTTAGTAAATATCACTGAAATGTGGCAAATTATCTTGGCTTTTATGGTGATTGTGGTAGAAACATTTTGTTATTTTTATGTGATTTCATTGATTTTTTCACGTAATATTGCCAAGCGTTTATACAGTCAATATAGTCGTTATATTGATAATATGGCGGGTATCGTATTTTTATTTTTTGGTTGTGTGCTTGTTTATAGCGGCATCAACGAAATAATTCATTAATAAAAAAGGAAGTAACATGACATTAAAAATTGCAATCGCCGGTGCTGGCGGAAGAATGGGGCGCCAATTAATTCAAGCGGTTCATTCTGCGGAAGGAGTAGAACTAGGTGCGGCTTTTGAACGCAAAGGATCATCTTTAGTCGGGACGGATGCGGGAGAATTGGCGGGAATTGGTCAACTTGGTGTAACAGTTTCGGACGATCTTGAAAGCCAAAAAGATAAATTCGATTTATTAATCGATTTTACTCGACCAGAAGGTACCCTTGAACATATTGCATTTTGCGTAGCGAATAATAAAAAAATGGTGATCGGTACAACTGGTTTTGATGATGAAGGTAAAGCTGTAATTAAGGCTGCTTCAGATAAAATTGCTATTGTATTTGCATCAAATTTCAGTGTTGGCGTGAATTTAGTTTTCAAGCTTTTAGAAAAAGCGGCAAAAGTGATGGGGGATTATTGCGATATTGAGGTGATCGAAGCTCATCACCGTCATAAAGTGGATGCGCCATCTGGCACCGCACTTTCTATGGGCGAACATATCGCAAAAACCTTAGGTCGCGATTTAAAAACTCACGGAGTCTTCTGTCGTGAAGGAATCACTGGCGAACGTAAACGCGATGAAATTGGTTTTTCAACTATTCGTGCTTCAGATGTAGTGGGGGAACATACGGTTTGGTTTGCTGATATTGGTGAGCGTGTAGAAATTTCCCATAAAGCATCAAGTCGTATGACCTTTGCTAATGGCGCAGTGCGAGCTGGTAAATGGTTAGAAAATAAAGCGAATGGCTTATTTGATATGACCGATGTATTAGATTTAAATAATTTATAAATCAATTTCAAGGTCACTTTCTACGTGACAACAGCATAATAAAATCTCATCAGGTTGAATAAAGGCAAGGGGCGCATCTTTATAGGATACCTTGCCTTTTTTGATTTTCACACGACAAGAACCACAATAGCCACTACGGCATTGATATTCATGATGAATATTATTTTTCTCGAGATGATCGAGTAAACTTGTTTCATTATTGAATTCTAATGTGGTTTGACTGTAGATTAGATGAATTTTCATAAGAGCAATATACTGAAATTTGCTGAGCATTATATAAGGAAAATCCATATGTTAAAAATACTGTGTTTTATAACCGCACTTTTGATTACTGCTTGCAGTTCGATTAGCAAAGAACCAGTGAAGACAGTGGATGTTTATATCAAACCTTATTATTCTGCTGAAAATGGAAAAGCAGAAAATGTATTTGTACATAAAGAAATTGATCCTATGCTACGTGAAAATACGATAAAAGGTTATGAAAGTGCGGTGAAATTTGTAGAAGAAAATCCAGCTCGTATTTCACCCATGACGATGTTTACGTTAGCCGCTCGGGCATACGATTTTTGCTTAAGAGATGAAGCTGTTACTTGGTTTTATCGTGGACAAAACCGTTTGATCACCGCACTTTATGTGTTGGATTTACCAAAACAAACAGTGCAGGATAATACAGGGTTCAGCCATGTTGTAGGGCAGTTTGTTAATGCTTATGCGTTTTGTAATTTTGATAAACAAAGTCGTGCTGCCGAAAATGCGGTGAAATGGACAATTGCGCACCCTTATGAAGTGATTTTCTTACCAGCATTACCTTCAAAATTTGCAGATCGTCAAAAAGCATTAAAAGAAGCAGAAGAAAAATTAGTTCAACGTTTACAGGAACAAGCACGTTTTTTTGCTAATCCAAACAATAAAGAAAAATGGCAAAAAGAGCGGTCAGAAAATTTTGTGAATGAACGATTTTGTTGGTAACAAGAAAAAATGGAATAGCGATAACGTTATTCCATTTTTATTTTTGATAAACCAATGATTTTTCGTATTATTCTTTTACTTTTTAAGTACTTGGTATTATCATTACTCGGTTTTTTATTTTATAGAGAAAAGAGAAGCAGGGGAAACTATGCAACATCTGAACGAGCTTGTTGAGAAAGCGAAATTAGCGATTGAATCCATTCAGGATAAAAGTTTAACGGCTTTGGATGAAATCCGTGTCGAATATTTTGGTAAGAAAGGGCATTTTACTCAATTAATGCAAGAATTGCGTAATGTGTCAGCTGAAGAACGTCCAGCTATGGGCGCAAAAATTAACGAAGCAAAACAAGCTGCGTTAGAATTTTTAAATGCAAAAAAAGCGGAGTGGGAACAGGCAGAACTTAACGCAAAATTAGAAAAAGAACGTGTAGATGTCAGTTTACCTGGTCGCAAAGTTGAAACTGGTGGCTTACACCCAGTTACCATGACGATTAATCGCGTAACAAAGTTTTTCTCAGAACTTGGCTTTTCAGTTGAAAATGGCCCAGAAATTGAAAGTGATTATTACAACTTCGATGCTTTAAATATTCCTAAACATCACCCAGCACGTGCCGATCACGATACTTTTTGGTTTAATCCAGAATTATTACTTCGCACCCAAACTTCTGGCGTGCAAATTCGTACTATGGAAAAAATGCAGCCACCAATCCGCATTATGGCTCCAGGACGTGTATATCGTAATGACTACGATCAAACGCACACGCCAATGTTCCATCAAATTGAATTGCTTTATGTGGATAAAAAAGCAAATTTCACAGAATTGAAAGGCTTATTGCACGATTTCTTACGCGCTTTCTTTGAAGAAGATTTACAAGTGCGTTTCCGTCCCTCTTATTTCCCGTTTACTGAACCTTCAGCCGAAGTGGATGTGATGGGTAAAAACGGTAAATGGTTAGAGGTGTTGGGCTGCGGTATGGTGCACCCAAATGTGTTGCGTAACGTGGGTATTGATCCGAATGAATATTCTGGTTTTGCTGTGGGAATGGGCGTTGAGCGTTTAACAATGTTACGTTATAACGTAACAGATTTACGTTCGTTCTTTGAAAACGACTTACGTTTCTTAAAACAATTTAAGTAATTTCTCGGATTTGAATTAAAAGGATAACAACAAATGAAATTTAGTGAACAGTGGGTAAGAGAATGGGTGAACCCTGCGGTGTCCACCGAGCAATTATGCGAGCAAATTACCATGCTTGGCTTAGAAGTAGATGGCGTGGAAACCGTTGCGGGTAAATTTAATGGTGTCGTTGTTGGTGAAGTGGTGGAATGTGCACAACATCCAGATGCGGATAAATTACGTGTAACTAAAGTGAATGTAGGCGGTGATCGTTTATTGGATATTGTGTGTGGCGCACCAAATTGTCGTCAAGGCTTAAAAGTCGCTTGCGCAACAGAAGGTGCAATATTACCGGGCGATTTCAAAATTAAGAAAACCAAATTACGCGGTCAACCATCAGAAGGAATGCTTTGTTCATTTTCTGAATTAGGTATTGATGTTGAAGCAGACGGTATTATTGAACTGCCTGTTGATGCACCAATCGGTACAGATTTACGTGAATATTTAGCTTTAGATGATAATGCTATCGAAATTAGCTTAACGCCAAACCGTGCGGATTGTTTGAGCATTGCGGGTATTGCGCGTGAAATTGGCGTGGTAAATAAACAGCCGGTAAATCAACCGCACTTTGAAACAGTGCCAGCAACAATTTCAGATAAAGTTCAAATTGATTTACAAGCACCAGAAGCCTGCCCGCATTATTTATTGCGTGTGGTGAAAAACGTTAATGTGAAGGCTGAATCGCCAATGTGGATGCAAGAAAAATTGCGTCGTTGTGGTATTCGTTCTATTGATCCTATTGTTGATATTACTAACTACATTTTGCTTGAGCTTGGTCAACCAATGCATGCGTTTGATGCGGCTAAAGTTGCACAACCTGTTCAAGTTCGTTTAGCAAAAGACAGTGAAGAATTAGTATTATTAGATGGTTCAACTGCAAAACTTCAATCAAATACTTTATTAATTGCCGACCAAAATGGGCCTTTATCAATGGCAGGGATCTTTGGTGGTGCAGCGAGTGGCGTAAATAGCGAAACGAAAGATGTGATTTTAGAATCCGCATTTTTCTCTCCATTAGCGATTGCAGGCCGTGCAAGACAATATGGTTTACATACTGATGCATCACACCGTTTTGAGCGTGGTGTGGATTTTGAATTAGCCCGTAAAGCAATGGAACGAGCAACCGCATTATTGCTTGAAATCTGTGGTGGTGAAGCGGGTGAGATTTGTGAAGCAAGCAGTGAAGCTCATCTTCCTAAAGTTAATACTGTTCAACTTCGCCGTAGTAAATTAGATGCACTTTTAGGTCATCATATTGAAACAGAAAGCGTAACAGAAATTTTCCACCGTCTTGGTTTCGATGTTACTTATGCTAATGATATTTGGACGGTAACTTCTGCAAGTTGGCGTTTTGATATTGAAATCGAAGAAGATTTAATTGAGGAAGTGGCGCGTATTTATGGTTATAACAGCATTCCAAACAATGCGCCATTAGCGCATCTCCGTATGCGTGAGCACAAAGAATCTGATTTAGATTTAGCTCGAATTAAGACCGCACTTGTGGATGCAGATTATCAAGAAGCCATTACTTATAGCTTTGTAGATCCAAAAATTCAAAGTTTATTACATCCACAGCAAGAAGCACTTGTATTGCCAAACCCAATTTCTGTGGAAATGTCCGCAATGCGCGTGTCTTTAATGAGTGGTTTATTAGGTGCAGTGCTTTATAACCAAAATCGCCAACAATCTCGTGTTCGTTTATTTGAAACTGGATTACGTTTTGTACCAGATGCCAATGCTGAATTTGGCGTGCGTCAAGAATTTGTTTTAAGTGCGGTGATTACTGGAACGGCAAAATCTGAACATTGGGCTGGTAAAGCAGAATCTGTCGATTTCTTTGATCTTAAAGGCGATTTAGAATCAGTACTTTCTTTAACTGAAGGTGGTAATAGAGTTCGTTTTGTTGCAAAACAATTTGATGCATTACACCCTGGCCAATCTGCTGCTATTGAATTAGATGGTCAAGAAATTGGTTTTATTGGTGCAATTCATCCATCTATTAGCCAAAAACTTGGCTTAAATGGCAAAACTTTTGTATTTGAAATTCTTTGGAATGCAATTGCGGCACGTAATGTGGTGCAAGCAAAAGAAATTTCTAAATTCCCAGCAAACCGTCGTGATTTAGCTTTAGTCGTCTCGGATAGCGTACCAGCAGGGGAATTGATCGCAGCATGTAAACAAGCAGGCGGCGAAAAATTGGTGCAAGTGAACTTGTTCGATGTATATCAAGGTGTGGGCGTCGCTGAAGGCTATAAAAGTTTAGCGATTAGCTTGACTGTCCAAGATAATGAAAAAACACTTGAAGATGAAGAAATTAATGCAGTGATTTCAGCAGTATTAGCGGAGGTAAAACAACGCTTTAATGCTGAATTAAGGGATTAATATGGCTACGATAACCAAAATTGATATTATTGAATATTTAAGTCATAAATATCAGTTATCTAAACACGATACGAAAAATGTGGTGGAGAACTTTTTAGAAGAGATTCGTTCATCATTAGAATCTGGTCATGATGTGAAATTATCAGGATTTGGTAATTTTGAACTACGTGATAAGTCATCTCGCCCAGGGCGTAACCCGAAAACTGGTGATGTTGTTCCGGTTTCTGCTCGCCGAGTGGTGACATTTAAACCAGGGCAAAAGTTACGTGCTCGTGTGGAAAAAACTAAATAGTAAGCAACAAAAAGTGCGGTGAATTTCTACCGCACTTTTCATATGAAAAGGTATGAAAGTGTATAAATCATTTTTAATCGCTACTGCCTCGCTGTTTTTATTCGCTTGTTCTAGTTTTCAAAACGATGATTATGCGATGAACTATAAAGGTCAAATCGGCGATCCTATTATGGCCATAGCCATGTTGAGCGAACAACAACATGAATGGGCGGGTACACCTTATGTGCTCGGCGGTGTTTCACGTCGTGGCGTAGATTGTTCCGGTTTTGTGCAGAAAACTTTCTTTGATCGTTTTAATCTTCGTTTACCAAGAAGTACAACTGAACAAGCCAATTATGGTAAACATATACGCAAAGAAGATATTCAAACGGGTGATTTAATTTTCTTTAAAACCGGCCGTGGCCCTAATGGTTATCATGTAGGAATTTATGTAAAAGAAGATAAATTCCTTCATGCTTCCACCAGAGGGGGAGTTGTCTATTCTTCAATGAATAACCCTTATTGGTCGAAAGCCTTCTGGCAAGTCAGACGGATTTAGAAAGTATAATGCTGGAATTTTCCAGCATTTTTTATAATGATTTTTTTCAAATTTGGGAGATAAAATGTCCTCAAACTTAACCGCACTTCAAATTCAACTTGAAATTTTACGCCTTATTCCAAAAACACGTTTTATTACCGCAGAAGAAATCTTACAAAAACTTGCTGATATTGGCGTTCAACGTGATATTCGTTCAATTCAACGCTTGCTAGAGAGCTTATCTCAACAGTTTGAAATTGAACGTGATATGCGTGATAAACCTTATGGCTACCGATGGAAATCAAATGCTAAAGGCTTGGATTTACCAATTTTAAATGAACAGCAATCACTTGTGCTTATGCTTGCTAAACAATATCTCAATGGCATTTTGCCTTCTAGTATTATGAGTTCAATGGAAGCATTCTTTCAACAGGCCGAATATAATTTAGTTTATGACAGCCATAAAAGATCAGGGGCAGAATGGCTTAATAAAGTTGCTATTGCGCCAACTAGTCAGCCGTTATTACCAGCCAAAATCAATCCAGAAATTTTTTCTCAAATTAGTACCGCACTTTATCAAAATCGATTTTTACAGGTGCATTATCGTAGTATTCACGGTAAAGAACATAAAGCTCAGGTCAAGCCACTGGCTTTGGTGCAACAAGGACCAAGTAGCTATTTAGTAGCACAATATGAGAATGGCGATATTTTACACCTTGCTTTGCATCGTTTGCTTAAGGTAACAGTGAGTACAATGATATTTGAACGCCCTGATTTTAATTTGAAATCTTATGTAGAAAGCCAAAAGTTTGGTTTTACCTATGGTCGAAAAATCCGGTTAACTTTCCGCATTAATAAAGATATTGGGGGATTTTTAACAGAAACACCATTATCAACAGCTCAAACAGTAAAAGATTCTGGGGATGATTATGAAATTTCAGCAACAGTGATCGAAAGCCAAATGCTGGAGTGGTGGATAGCTCACTTTGGTGAAAATTATCAAGAAATTGAGCGTGTATATTTAGAAGAAACAGTATAACGACATAAATTGTCGCTTTGTGCTTTATGATAAATCTATCTGAAGAGAGGACATTCAAATGAAACAGATTGTGTACATTGATATGGATAATGTGATGGTAGATTTTCCATCAGGTATTGCAAAACTAGATGATAAAACCAAGCAAGAATATGAAGGTCGATATGATGAAGTAGAGGGTATTTTTAGCTTAATGGAGCCAATGCCTAACGCCATTTCGGCTGTGCATAAATTGATGAAAAAATATCATATTTATGTACTTTCTACTGCGCCTTGGCATAATCCTTCCGCTTGGAGTGATAAAGTAAAATGGATTCAACATTATTTCGGTGAAGAAAAAGGTTCAGCCTTATACAAACGATTGATTTTATCCCATCATAAAAATCTCAACCAAGGGGATTATTTAATTGATGATCGTACTAAAAATGGTGCTGGCAAATTTCAAGGCGAACATGTTCATTTTGGTACAGAACAGTTTGCTAATTGGAATTGTGTCTTATCTTACTTAGGCTGTGGGCCTTTTACACCAAGTGATATTTTGCAAGATTGCTTGAAAAAGCCAGTCGCCCTCGTGCAAGTTGAAACTGAGGAGCAAAGCCGAGTCATTGGTGCTTTTGCAGATCGTTATAAATGGCAAGTGTTTAATTTGGCATGTGTTTATGCGGATGAAACAGCAACCGAATACAAAACTGTCTATTTAATTATCAGCCCTTATCTCAGTGATGAATTTAAAATGCGTATTGAAGCTATGTGTGCTCATATTCAAGCGAAATATGAAGTGTTATTACGCTCAAAATCACAGTTAAAACAATATTTCCAACGCCTTTCAGAGAAGCCATTCTTGCATATTGAAAGCTATAATTATCAACCACTTTATAAAGCTGGGAATATTTTTGGTATGATGGCGAGAGATAGACAGGTTGATGAAATTTTAGAACAAAAGGAGCCTGAAAAATGACAGAGAAAAATAAACCAATTTGCGTAGTATTAACAGGTGCTGGCATAAGTGCCGAAAGTGGTATTCCAACTTTTAGAGCGGAAGATGGCTTGTGGGCTGGGCATAAAATAGAAGAAGTTTGTACGCCTGAAGCCTTAAAAAAAAACCGAGCAAAAGTATTGGAGTTTTATAATGAACGACGTCGTAATGCTCAAGCTGCAGAGCCTAATGCAGCACACCTGGCTTTGGTTGAATTGGAAGCGTTTTATGAAGTTCATATAATCACTCAAAACGTGGATGATTTACATGAGCGAGCGGGAAGTACTAATGTACTCCATTTACATGGTGAATTGAATAAAGCTCGCAGCAGTTTTAATACCGATTACATTGTTCCATGTTTGGGTGATCAACTGTTAGAGGATAAGGATAATCACGGTCATCCAATGCGTCCACATATAGTCTTTTTTGGGGAAAATGTACCCATGTTTCCTAAAGCAGAAAAGTTAGTGAAAAAGGCAGATATTGTGATTGTTATTGGCACGTCATTACAAGTTTATCCAGCTAATGGATTGGTAAATCTCGCGCCATATGGTTCACTTATCTATTTGAACGATCCTAATCCCAATACAGGATTTGTCCGTAAGAAAGTGATTGCAATCAAAGAAAAAGCGGGTGAGGGCGTACCGAAGGTAGTAGCAGAGTTATTAAAAATCATAGAAAACAACCGCACTTTTTAAACAAATAGCGACTTTGGTCACTATTTATCATTTTTTCTCTTGCTTAAGCATATGCATAATAAGCCTAATAAGTGTTTCTTTTTGTTTCGGATCAGATTCTGCGACTAATAAAGTGAGTGCTGCAAGCCCAGTATCATTGATAACTGGATGCCCATTATGATCAAACAAACGTCCATTTCTATGTAAGAAATCTACAAATAAAAATGCACCGCTACGTTTATTACCATCTGAAAAAGGATGGTTCTTAACGACAAAATAAAGTAAATGCGCTGCTTTTGCTTCAATGCTTGGATAGGCCGGTTCACCAAATACACTTTGATCTAAATTGCCTAGAATCGCAGATAAGCTATTGTCTCGTTCACATCCAAACAGATCACTTGCTTCACCTTTTGCCATCAGCTGCAATTTTAACTCTGCTAGTGCAGAGCAAGCCTCAGCATAAGTCGGTAATGTTCCGCCTTGCTGTGTTTGTGGTTCGGCAAGTAAACCTTCATCATATTGTTGTAGCCATAAAAACGTATGCGTATAACGGCTGACAATATCCACTAATCCACGACCACTTTCTAGCGTTAATTCCGATGAATTTGCCGTTTTTTGAATAAGTGCAAGTGCTTGTTCTAATTCGTGAGCATTTTGCTGTAAACGTTTTTGGTTAATAGTATAGCCTTGAGTCAGATATTCCTTTAAACGTGCAGTTGCCCAAATTCTAAAATTTGTTGCAGATTTAGACTTCACTCGATAGCCTACTGAAATAATAGCATCCAAATTATAATGTTTAACTTTACGAGTAACTTGTCTTTTCCCTTCTTGTCGAACTACCGAGAAATCCTCGGTAGTTAAATTTTCATCAAGCTCTGCTTCATTAAAAATATTTTTTAAGTGTAGGCTTATGTTATCTGAGCTAGTATCAAAAATATTTGCCATCTGCCCCTGGGAAAGCCAAACGGTGTCATTTTCAAATCTCACTTCCACTTGCGTTGTGCCATCTTGAGCTTGGTAAATTTCAATTGGGTTTTGATGATTCATATTCTTTTCCTTAATAAGTTTCATGTATATATAACCAGATAAATATACATATTGCAATACAGATAATTTTATTTGCAAAAAATCTTCTAAAAATAACCGCTTTCAACATTCGCAAACGACACAAGTTGTCGCTTCCTTTCATATAATTTTTCCATAAAGAGAGATTTTTTACTTCTTACATATCTATCAAGCCTTTAATCAATAAAAGGAGCAAATAATGGCAATGAAAGTAATTATGGCAAGAGATCCACTTTTTGAGGATGTAAAAAAATATGTGCAACAACAAAAAGTTGCATCTTGCTCGATGATTCAACGCAGATTTATGTTGGGTTTTAATCGAGCTGGACAAATTTTAGCTCAGTTGGAACAAGCGGGTATTATTTCACCAATGAAAAATGGACAGAGAAAAGTATTATGAAAAATGATTTGAATTATGCAGTGGAGCTTATCCGCAAAGCAGATGGCATTTTAATTACAGCTGGTGCGGGTATGAGCGTGGATTCTGGGCTGCCCGATTTCCGCAGCGTTGGTGGATTTTGGAATGCTTATCCTATGTTTAAAGAACATAATATATCTTTTGAAGAGATCGCGACGCCACTAGCTTATAAGCATAATCAGGAACTTGCCTATTGGTTTTATGGGCATCGATTAGTTCAATACCGAAATACTATTCCTCACGAAGGGTATCAGATTTTAAAACGCTGGGAGGAAGCTAAATCTCACGGATATTTTGTTTTTACCAGTAATGTTGATGGGCATTTTCAAAAGGCTGGTTTTGATGATAGCCATGTTTATGAAGTACACGGTACTTTGGAGCGTCTTCAGTGTGTCAATAATTGTCGAGGATTAAGTTGGTCTGCATCAAGTTTTCAACCTGTCGTGGATAATGAAAACTTATGTTTAACCAGTGAAAAACCACATTGTCCTTATTGTGGGGGCTTTGCTCGTCAAAATGTACTAATGTTTAATGATTGGAGTTATGCAAGTCAATATCAGGATTTTAAACAAGTGCGGTTAGAATCGTGGTTAAAAGAAGTGCAAAATCTCGTCGTTATCGAACTGGGAGCAGGAAAAGCCATTCCTACTGTGCGTCGCTTTTCTGAACGTACGGCGAAAGCAAAAAAGGGGGGATTTATCCGTATTAACCCACAAGATGCAGGCGTGCCGAAAATGCACTTTTTAAGTCTAGAAATGAAAGCGTTAGATGCGCTAAAAGCGATTGATCGTATGCTAAATCCTTCTCAACAAGCGGTTGAATAATGGAAAATTTTTGCGAAATTACCTTCTGCCAACAAATTGGCAGCAACAAGCGACGCAACCAAGATGCCCTTTTTAATGGAGAGGCGGTGTTTCAATATAAACTCAAAACAGCTGAAAAACGCCTTGAAAACCGACCGCACTTTATTGTGGGTGTGGCAGACGGTATTTCCAATAGTAATCGATCTGAAAAAGCGAGCAAGTTGGCAATGCAATTATTAAGCAAAATGGAAAGCCTAAGTCGCCAAACGATCTACGATTTACAATCCAGTTTATCAGCAGAATTAGCGGAGGATTATTTCGGTTCAGCAACCACGTTTGTGGCTGCAGAAATTGACCAAATAACCCGTAAAGCCAACATTCTCAGTGTGGGCGACAGTCGTGCTTATTTAATTGATACGCAAGGTAAATGGCAACAGATTACCCAAGATCATTCTATTCTTTCTGAACTGTTGGCTGATTTTACCGATAAAAAAGAGGAAGATTTTGCCACGATTTATGGCGGTGTTTCTTCTTGTTTAGTTGCTGATTATTCCGAATTTCAAGATAAAATTTTTTATCAAGAAATTGAAATTCAACAAGGGGAAAGTTTATTACTTTGCTCTGATGGATTAACAGATGGACTTTCAGAAGAAATAAGAGAAAAAATTTGGAAACAATATGATAATGATAAATCAAGATTGACGGTGTGTCGTAAATTAATTGCAAAACAAGGGTTTTATGATGATTTATCGGTTATAATCTGTGCATTTTGATTTATATTATAAAAATATTCTAAGGACCCCAAATTATTATGAGTGAAGAAAAAGCAAAAATACTCAAGATTGATGATGTATTAAAATTAAATTTGAGAATTCCAGACTATCAAAGACCATACAAATGGACAATAAAACACGTTCAACAATTACTTGATGATTTACTGACCCATTTTCGTAATCAGGAACAAGTTTATCGTATCGGGACGGTCGTGATACATAAAGACGGAAAAAATTTTGATATTGTTGATGGCCAACAACGTTTAATTACGCTTTCATTATTGCTTCATAGTTTGGGTAGTGAAAAGAACCTATTGAACCAACCTTTAACACATAGTATTAGTAAGAATAATGTAATTAATAATTATAATTTTATTAAAAATTATTCTATTTCCCATAAGGAAACATTTAAAAAATATATTTTAGAAATTTGTGAGATAGTTTATGTTGAATTAGATGATTTAGACGAAGCCTTCCAATTTTTTGACTCACAAAACTCAAGAGGGAAACCTTTAGAATCTTATGATTTGCTGAAAGCTTATCATTTACGAGAAATGAAAGATAAGCCCAAAGAGATTGTTCATCACTGCGTTGAGCGTTGGGAGAAATCTGCACTTTCTCAAGAAATTAATAACTTAGATAAAATTATCAACTATATTCTTTTTAGATTACGCCGATGGCACTATCAAGAAAGCGGAGAGGTTTTTACATCGGACGAGCTAGAGACGTTTAAAGGTGTATCAGAAAGTACTACCTATCCTTATCTTAGCCCACTGTTTGCAACAAAGGCTGTAGAGAAATTAGCACAACAAAATCCTATGCTTTATCATCCAAGATTTGTGAAGACAAGTTTTCAAACAATACAAACTCTAATAAATGGAGAGCAATTTTTTGATTATGTTCAGTATTATTCTGAGCTCTATGAAAAATTATTTAAAGAAGGAAGTGGACTTGTTGATAAAGTGACAAAAATTAACGGTAAAGATCTAGGGAAAGGCGTAAATACTTTTCTCAATAATCAAGATTATTGCTATCGAGTAGGGGATAAGTATTTAAAAAATTTATTTGAATGTATAGTGTTATTCTATTTTGATAAGTTTGGTAAAGTACATTTAGATGAATTTATAAATAAAGCATTTTTATGGGTTTATCGAATTCGTTTTGAATATCAGCGTATTACTTTCAAAACTATAGAAGATGAAGCTCACTCAAAAAATGGATTATTTAATCATATAGAGAAATCCTCTACACCAATACAAGTGCTGAGATATACCTCAGCAATACGTGAAGATAAGTTTAATAATATAGATAATAAAATAAAGGAAGTTTTTGAGGTAACAAATGAGCAATGCTAAAGAATATGTAAAAACATTAACCGTGTCTGATTTATTTGATAATGATAATAAATGTAACTATATTATTCCAATCTACCAACGTAATTATGCTTGGGGTGACGATGAAATTAGTTCATTACTTCAAGATATAAAAAATGCTTGTGAAAAAAATAAAGAACAAGATAAAAATTATTATATTGGAAGCTTAGTTGTTTATTGCCGAGACAATGGTGATTTTGAAGTAATTGATGGCCAGCAAAGACTAACAACACTTACATTAATAATGCATCATCTTGGTAAATTAAGTTTTAGAAATGTTTTTTTTGAACATCGAGATGAATCTGAACAAGCATTATCTAATCTTAATTCTGAAACCTTACCAAGCAATTTCTCACAAGCATTAAAAACAATTAAGAAAGTAATTGATGAATGGGGGAATAATAAAGATGAAATTGTAAAGTTCCTTTTGGATAACGTTGAAATCATTCGAACTGAAGTGCCAGAAGGTACAGATTTAAACCATTATTTCGAAATTATGAATACCCGTGGAGAACAGCTTGAAAAGCATGAAATTCTAAAAGCTCGTTTAATGAAGGAGTTGCCAATATCTGAACAATCATTATTTGCAAAAATCTGGGATGCTTGTTCTGATATGAGTCGTTATGTTGTGATGGGGTTTGATTCTGAATTAAGAGAAGTCATTTTAGGTGGTGATTGGAGAAAAGCACGTGGATTTTTTAAGAGTATTTTGAATGAAAATTCTAGAGAACTTGAAAATCCTGAAGAACTTGAAAATAGTATCGTAAAACTTATTGATCCCAATGTAAAAATAGAAAAAATTGAAGAACAATCACAGGGTAGATATGATGGCGAATTTACTTCAGTAATTGATTTTCCTAATTTCTTAATGCATGTTTTAAGAATTTATTTAGAAAGATTTGATAAGTGTAAATATTCTACCAAAAATGATCCATGCAATGTTCCATTAGATGAAAAGTTACTATTAAAATCATTTGAAGGTAAGTTTGAAGGAAACCCTAAAAAAGTTAGAGTGTTTATTTATACATTATTGGTTTGTCGTTATTTATTTGATTTATATGTGATTAAATCTAATATGATTCGAACTGATTATGAAAACTGGTCGTTATGGAAAATAGTTAAAGGAAAATCAGGTTATTACTATAAAAATGCATTTGGTAGTTATAAAGATGTGTCTGTCGACAATAGTTTAGATAAAAATGATGATGAATCACTTAATGATTTAGATCCTACAAAAAAAGCTGTGATGTTACTTTCAATGTTCCATGTTTCTAATCCATCTCGTATTTATAAAAACTGGTTATACGCTGTGTTACGTTGGTTATTTGATAATAGAGATAATATTGAACAAAGTGATTATATTAAATTTTTAGAAGAACTTTGTGATAAATTCTATTTTGGTAATAACTGTCAAGGAAAAGATATTACAGAAATTATATTAGAAAAAGTGGAATTTGAATTAAACTCAGGAGATAAAAAAGATTGGGATGATGGAGTAAATGTTCCTAACTTTGTATTTAATCGATTAGATTATCAGTTATGGAAATTTTTCCACGAACAAAAACAAAAACAAAAAGTAGAAATTTTGTCAGAAAATGACAAATGGTTAACTATTAAAAATAAAGATGCTATTTGGAAAAAGTTCAGATTTACCTTTAGAAGTTCGGTAGAGCATCATTATCCACAGCACCCTTCAGAAGAACATGGGTTAGAGAGATTAGAGAAAAAAACTTTAGATAATTTTGGTAACTTATATTTGCTATCTCAAAGTAAAAATTCTCGTTTAAGCAATTTAACACCTGAAGCTAAATGTACTTATTATCAAGATGAAAATTATGATAGTCTAAAACAAGCTTTAATGATGGAAAAAACAAAAGAGCTTAATAATTGGAAAACTGAGGAGATATTAAAGCATGGGGAAGAGATGTGGATGTTGTTAAACACACCAATTCCCAATATTTCTAAATCATAACGACACAATCTGTCGCTCTACTTCTTAAACTATGCTCAAACCTATTAGATTTGAGCATTTTTTATTGGAGTAATGATTATGTCTAAATTCAAACTTACCCCCCCATCAGTTTCCCCGTATACCGAAAAATTAATGTTGCAACTTTTATTGGAATATCGAGGATTTTCAGAGGTTTTTCGTGAGAATAATTGGCGATATGACAATATTGCGGAAGCCTTAGGTTTACCGAGTGAAATGGAGAATAGCGATGATTTTTGTGCGAAAGTAAAAAAATTATTACAAGCGAGAAATAAAACGTTGCCCAAATTGACCGCTCTCTGCGTAAACGAGAATCCAATTATTCAACAAAATATTGATACGCTGACCCAATTATTATCATTGAATGCTGCTGAGAAGACGCTTTTCCGTTTATCGGTTCAGCTACGCTTAGATGAGCCATTAAAAGAATTGACTGGGGTATTACCAAAATCTAATTTGGTAGGGGTAAGTGGGATATTATCAAATTTATTTGGTTTGCCAAAATCAGACATTATTTCAGCCTTAAAAGATAAGGGAAAACTATTGGGTTATGGCTTGCTTGAACGAAACTATAATCCAGATAGACTCAATGACTATTTGGAGTGGAGCAAAATGTTAGATTTTGATGAATTTATCTCAGAACCATTAAATGAACAAATGTTATTAAAAGTCTGTACGAAACCAGCTATTGAGCCTAGTTTGAGTTTAGATGATTTTGCTTATTTAAACGAAATGAAAACAATGATGCTGGATTATCTTCAGTCCTCATTTGCTGTTCATAGAAAAGGTGTAAATATTTTAATTTATGGTGCGCCAGGTACAGGAAAAACAGAGTTTGCAACGTTATTAGCAAAAGCAGTAAGTGTTTCGGCGCATAATATTACTTATATGGATGAAAATGAAGAAGTGATCCGAGCAGAAGAACGTTTGAATAAGTGCCGTTTTGCGCAAAAGGTATTAGAAGGGCAGTCTTCATTATTGATTTTTGATGAAATAGAAGATGTTTTTTTCGCTGGTATTTTTGGCCATTCTGTGGCGCAGAAAAATAAAGCTTGGATGAATCAGTTATTGGAAAACAATAACGTACCGATGATATGGTTATCGAATTCGGTTTCTGGCATAGATCCTGCTTTTTTACGCCGCTTTGATCTTATTTTAGAAATGCCAGATTTACCGTTGAAAAATAAGTCGGCACTGATTACGCAACTGACTGAGGGAAAATTAAGTCCGGCCTATGTGCAGCATTTTGCTAAAGTGCGATCATTAACGCCTGCGATTTTAAGTCGCACAATTCGGGTGGCAAAGGAACTCAATACGTCAAATTTTGCGGAGACGTTGCTCATGATGTTTAATCAAACATTAAAATCGCAAAATAAACCAAAAATCGAACCGCTTGTTTTAGGCAAAGCCGACTATAACTTAGATTATGTGGCTTGTAATGACAATATTCATCGTATTAGTGAAGGGTTAAAACGGTCGAAAAAAGGGCGAATTTGTTGCTATGGTCCGCCGGGAACAGGAAAAACTGCTTGGGCAGCATGGCTTGCAGAACAGTTGGATATGCCTCTGTTGTTAAAACAAGGCTCAGATTTACTTAATCCTTATGTGGGCGGGACAGAACAAAATATTGCTCAAGCCTTTGAACAAGCGAAAGCTGATAATGCGTTATTGGTGTTAGATGAAGTGGATACGTTCTTATTTTCTCGAGAGGGCGCAAATCGAAGCTGGGAGCGTTCACAAGTGAATGAAATGTTGACACAAATTGAACGCTTTGAGGGCTTGATGGTGGTATCGACAAATTTAATTGAAGTGCTCGATCCTGCGGCATTGCGTCGTTTTGATTTGAAGCTGAAGTTTGATTACTTGATGCTGCGACAACGCTTGGATTTTGCTAAACAACAGGCTGAAATCTTAGGGTTGCCATCATTATCGGAAGAGGATTTAAGTCAGATTGAATCGCTTAATTTGCTGACGCCAGGCGATTTTGCTGCAGTGGCTCGTCGTCACCAATTTTCCCCTTTTCAAAAGGTGCAAGATTGGCTGAGCGCATTACAAGGTGAATGTGAAGTGAAGCCAGCGTTTTCTGCAACAACAAGACGAATAGGATTCTAATCAAAGTGCGGTCAAAATTTTTATGGTTTTTTGACCGCATTTTTTTATTAGTTTTTCAACTGACAGAAAATAAAAAGCATTGAATTTATCTTCAATTATTATTTCTGTGATCCATCTCACAATCTTAATATGACAATTATCATAACCCTTTAGAGAGCGTTATATTATCTTTACGCTATGTTGATCGATATAGGGAGGACAACATATGCTCATGACGATACTCAGCTTCCTCATTGTAACTGGTGTGGTTGCTTATATTTCTTGGTTAAAAACAAAAGGGGATGATTTAAGTACATCCAAAGGGTATTTCTTAGCTGGCCGTGGTTTAGGTGGGTTAGTGATAGGGTGCTCAATGGTATTAACTTCACTCTCAACAGAACAACTGATTGGCGTAAATGCGGTCTCTTATAAAGGAAACTTTTCAATTATCGCGTGGACCGTTCCAACTGTTATTCCGCTTTGTTTCTTAGCACTTTATATGTTGCCGAAATATTTGCGTAACGGTTACACAACAGTGCCAGAATTTTTTGAAAGCCGTTTTGACCGTCAAACACGCTTGATTATGTCAACATTATTCTTGGTGTTTTATCTTTTCATCGTAATTCCAACCGC
>NZ_LCTH01000036.1:0-14991 GCF_001008275.1 Haemophilus haemolyticus | reverse complement strand
AAGCGCTTCAGTTTTACTCACCCTTCAACACATTCGCAACATTAATACTCAATGCTCGACGTGTTGGAATAATAACAGCTACAAATGCTACTAATAATGAAAGTACAATCGTAATTGGCAATACAGGAAGTCGCATATCAATATAAGATTTGAATACAGTTATTCCCAATACTTGAGCCAATAAATAACCCAAGCCAAGCCCGATAATAATCGCACAAAATGCGATAATTAAAATTTCAGTGCTGATTTGGCGAATGATGTCAAATTTTTTTGCACCCAGTGATTTTTGTAAGGCAAATTCTTTGGATCGTTCGCCAACAATTGCAATTAATGTGGTGTTCACACATAAGGTTGCAAGCACCAAAATTACAAGGGAAATTAAGCCCATTAAGCCTTTAATTTTTTCTAAAATTTGTCCTTCTGAGGCGGAAACTTTACGGATAGGGCGAGCGGTTAAATCGGGATATTGTTGCATGATTTTTTCGGCAAATTGATCCACTGTATTGGCGCCTTGCTCATTTTGCACATTGAGTAATGCGTTATTTACTACGCCTTCTTTATCTAACCAATTTTGTGCAAATTCAACATTTACAATAAGCATATTGTCAGTTGCATCACCGGCTTCTACAATTCCTTTAATGTTGAAACTATGTTTTTCTACGGCATTTTTAGACAGTTGTAGGCTATCTCCCACCTTCACATGTAATCGTTCCGCAAGGGTTTTCCCGATCATCGCATTGCGATCGTCAAAGTTTACGTTGATTGCTGATCCTGTAATTTGCCAGTAAGGGGCGAGGATTCGCATGGCATCAAAATTTACGCCCATCAGTACAATTTTTTCTAAATCACTGCGTGCGACGCCATAAAGGTAAGGACTGGCTGCGGTGATAAAACCATCGGGTGATTTTTGTAAAATTGCGTTTAATTCTGCTTGATTCATCATTCCACCATCGGCTGAACCAATGTAGAAATTTGCACCGAAAGTACGCAGTTCTTGGCTCATTTTGGTGTTGATGTCGAAGTAAACCGCTGCCATTGCGGTGACGATGCTTGCTCCCACAGTAAGTGCGGTGAAAATAATGAATACTCGTTGGAGGCGTAATCGCAACGCGCGGAAAATTAATCGCCAGAACATGCTTTGAGTTTTTGCGCTTTTATGCTCTGCCATAAAGCACCTCGACAGGGTAAAGTTTAGCGATTTTATGCGCAGGGAACCAAGTGCCAATCACCGCAATAAGAATGGAGAGCACGAGAACACAAGGCACGACAATCCAAGCGAAATCAAGAGGCGCACCGAATAATGCGGCACCGATAAATTTGGCTAATCCCCATCCGGCTAAACAGCCAAATATTCCGCCTACTAATGCACTTAACACCGCTTCGCAGTAGAATAGTAAGGTAATTTGCCATTGATAAGCGCCCAGTGCTTTCATTAAGCCAATTTCTTTTGAGCGTTCAATAATCCCAGCGCTCATTAAGGAAGCAATACCCATTGCCGCAGCGATTAATGCTGCGAAGGTAACGACCGCCAATAAGAGTTGGATTTTACCAATGACGACACCTTCAGACGCAGCAACTTGCCAAATTGGGCGAACCATTGCACCAGAAATTGCTTCTTCTAATTGATGAGAAATTGATGAAACATAAGCGGTGCAATACCAACGGTCATAGGCTTCCGCATCTAAGGCATCCGTATTGGCACGCGCTTTACGGGAAAGATCGTTTTCTGGCACGGTGAGGGCAGATACACGAACGGATTGCACTTTGCCTTCTAAACCCAGCAAATTTTGTGCCGCACTTAGGGGCATCACAAGCTGATTATCTTCTGTTCCACCCGTACTTAAAATCCCTTTAATTTCTACCGCACTTTGTTGGCTTTCGCCGTTATCGTTTGTGTAGCTTAAGCTAAGTTTATCGCCAATTTTCCAACCATTACTTTTGGCAAGTTGTTCGCCTGCAAGTGCAGGGACGACTTCGCCAAAGTCATTGTTTAAATCATCAACCCATTCTCCTTCCACTTTCCAATAAGGGCTAATGATTCGTTGTCCTGTGTGGTAATCCTCTTCATCAGGCACGGCAATATTATGATCAAAGAAGGTACCAAGCACATTAATCGTTTTAGGCGCTGAAAGTGCGGTGGAATTTTGTGAAGATTTTGTCACTTGCACATTTGCTGAAAGCAACGGGGCAAAACCCACGATATTATTTCGCCAGAAAATATCTTTGATATTGGGAAGTTCTTTTTCATCTAAAAAATCTTGGCTAGATAATGAAGAACTATGGCTGAGTTCATCAGGTAATGCTGCATTGCTGGCTGGCTCCACCAAAATATTGGCACCGTAAGATTTCAGCTCTTTCGCCATTTTGTCACCAATATCAATGGAAACAGCAAGCAGCGCAGAGACTAAGCCTGCTGCTAAGAAAATAGTGATAATGGCGAGTAATTTACGTTTGATACCAAATCGCCAAGATTGAAATAACATTCTAGCAAGCATTGTTATTCCCCTTTTGGATTTTCGTTTTTGTTAATGCCGAGATAGTTATCGGGATTATCGCGGAATAAATCGAGATTTTTTTCGTTCTCAAAGAAATAAGTATGCCCTTCGTGGCTATATTTATATTCAGTTTTAGTGTTTTTGAGTTTGGCGCCACTAATCGGATCTTGTACTTCAATTTCCACAATCGTACTGAATAGATTCAAGCCATCTTCAAGGCTTTTACGAGAAATCACGATTTCATTTTCAGTTTGTTGCCAATTTTCAATAGGTACAGGGTTGCAACCGCCCGGTTTACCGATAGATGGAATAAAGAGATGCACGCCACAACCAACACAGACCACTTGATTGCCTTGCATGACATAGCCTTGATCGCCACAGAGTAGGCAAGCATCGAATACTGCCGCCATACTGACTTTATTTGGTTGTCGATTGATAATGAAAAAGCGTACGGCTTTGCCATCATCAGCAATCCAAACAAAGCGGTGAAGTTTGCCATCTTTAAGTGGCTCTAGTGCTAAATGCACTTCATTTTTGTCATTAAGTTGTACTGGAACCGCTTCAGAAAGTTGTGGCGGTTGAGAGGCAACTTTTTCCCAATAAAGTTGGCTTGCGGCAACAAATAAAATACCGAATATGCCCCAGTAAATGGTGCGTTTTGATGTTTGTACGAAGGCTAATTTTTTGCGTTTTTCAATAAGATCTTTTTCGGCTTTTGCTTCTTTTAAACGTTTTGAATGTGTTTGAATGGTAAAAATACACAACACAACGAGCATTAACACAACACAAATGATATTGAGCCAAGAGGTGATTTCCCCTGATTTTGCCACAAAACTTAACCGCACTTTGGTGAGTTCAATGAGTTGTAATTTCATCAAGGTAAGCAGTAGTTCTGCTATAAGCGGAAGAATTAACGCGATAAAAAGTAAAAAGCTGAGTGCAAAAAGTGCGGTGGATTTCCCTTGTGTTTTTTGTTGCTGTTTAAGTAAGAAATAGAGCCATGCACTTGAAGCTAAACTAAAAATTACGCCAAAAATAACCGCACTTATATTTAAAATAAAGTCAGTGTTAATCACATCTGTGTTGGTGAGTGCGGTGATGTTTGGATCTTTTGCCCAAGTTGCTCCCGCGATAAGCATTAATGAAAATTGCCAGAATGCGGCAAGGTTTGATGATTTGCTCCATTGGCTGATAACAAAAAGTAAGAAGATAATTAAAAAGCCGATGGTTAGAATAAGATTGGTGGTTTGTCCATTAGGAATATTTAGTCGTAAGACAACACCCAAAGCCAAGCCAATAAGGCTTAGCCAAATAAGCATTTTAGGCGAAATATTGCCTTTTTTAATTGCCCAAGATGCACCGAGTAAAAGCGAAATTGGCAAAAGAGCTTGCAAAACAAAAATGAAAAAATAAGTCATAGAAAGCGGATTTTTAAATGGTAGGGTGGGCTTTAGCCCACCGTTTTTTCATGTCTGATTGTTAATTGGTGGGTAGAAGCCCACCCTACAGCACTATTATTTTAAACCAGTAAATTTGAATTCATAATTTACATCAAATGGTTTCCACCAGCGACCCACGCCAGTTTCTTCATCGGTGTGGCGGTGCATACCAGCTTTTGGTGGCGGATCGATATGATAAGTTAATTTATAGTTACCCACGCCCATCATTTTAATGTTTGCGCCATAGTGTGGGCCATCGCCAGCAACCATTGGCATGAAGGTACCTTCTTGTTTAGCACCAGTATCGGTATTGACTAAGGTATAGTTGATGGTTAAATAAGGCATCCATTCACCTTCACCAAAACCGTTCTTGTTACCTTTCACCGCGTGAATATCTGCTTCTAAGTGAATATCAGATTTTGCTGCAGGCAAGCCCATGCCGCGAGGTTCCATATCCACTGGTTTTAAGTAAACCGCTGCAATTTCCATGTCATTCATGGTAACCGCTTCACCGATTGGATATTCTTGGAATGCGTAAGCAGAAGTTGCTGCAAACATTCCTGCTAATAAACTTGCGCTAAGAAGTGCTTTTTTCATAGTTTCTCTCCTGAGATGAGTTTGAGTTAATTTGAAACCGCTCTTTTGCTTTGATATTTCATAACAAACAAAGCAAAAATAGCAGCAAGAATTAAGATTGCTTGTGGTACAAGGGTTTCCACATAAGGATAAACACCTAACCACGAGATTTCTGGTACACCGTTAATTAATGTCGGTTCAAACAGTTTACCTTCAATAAGTTCAAGTACAGATTTGCCAGCAAATACAAATGCCATTAAATACATAAATGAACCAGTAAACATAAAGAATGGTTTTAATGGCAATTTAACCACGGTGTAACGCATTATAAAGTAGCAAATCGCCAGTAAAATTACCCCGAAAATAAAGCCGGCAAAAAGATAGGCTAAACTGACCGCACTTTTCGCATCGCCAACTAGGGCATAATAGAACAATACGGTTTCTGCGCCCTCACGATATACTGCGAGGAAACTGGTAAGCCATAAGCCGAATAGAGAGCCTGCTGTTAATGCCGTTGAAAGTTTGCCTTCGAGATAGCGTTTCCAGTTTTTTGCTTCGACTTTAGAAAGCAACCAGTAACTCATACTAAACAGCATAAAGACCGCAATAATCATTGTGAAACCTTCAAGCAATTCGCGGTTTTGCCCTGAGTTTTCAAAAATAAGTTGGAAGATAAATGCGGTAACTACGCTTGCCCCTAACGCCACATAAACGGATTGGCGAATAACTGGCAATTTATTGTGATGATTATTTTTCACCATATAAGCCACAATAGCGGCAACGATTAATAACGCTTCTAAGCCTTCACGTAAAATAATAAGCAAGCTATATAAGAACATGGACCAATTACTTTGCTCACCACCTTGCAATATTTGAACGGCTTTCGCTAAGTTTTGATTTAAACCTGCGGCTTGTTCCTGTAATTTGTCACCATTTCCCGCTTTCATCAGACTGACTAAACGAGTGAAATAACCTTCTAATTCTGCTTTAAAATTGCTATCGCGCGAGCCTACTTTGTTTTCCATGCCAGAACTTTCAAATACATCGAAGTAAGTGTCTTGCACCGCAAGCATGGCTTTTTTTGCATCGCCTTGTTCATAAAGGGTAATAGCTTGTTGAATACGTTGGTTGATTTCAGTAGTAATTCTTGCCCAATCTTGCTCTGCAACGTTATCTGAAGTTTGCGCTTGTGATTGTGTCGCTTGAGCGTTTTGCTCATCGCGAGTGGTTGGTAAATTAGGAAGTTGTTCTTCAATATCTTGTAAGAGTTGTGTGCTTTGGTAAGCAATTTCTGTCATTTGATCGGGTTGTTCGCTCAAACGAATTAAATTGTAGAATTGTTGATTGATCGCAGCCGAAATTTCAGAAGAGCGGTTAGTTCTAACCGACATTTCCATTTCAGAATTTTTGTAGCCGTCATATTGAGCTTGTTGGAATGCTTTTTTAGCATTGGTAAAATCACCGCTTTCATAAGCACTAATGGCTTGTGCAATGAAATCATCAATGGTTTTGAAACTTTGTTGCCAATAAGGTTTGATGGCTTGATTATCATAAACGCCGTGCTGACTATCTGCATTGAGTTGATGCCCTTCAACAAGAGAAGGTAAAACTTGCTGTAATTCATTTTTTAAACCGTTAATTTTGGCTTGAACCTCATTCATTGGTTTACCTTCGCCAATCATTTTGCGGATTTCACCAAAAGTGGCTTCCATTTGATAGCTTTTTTGCGCTGAAAAATTAATGCGAATGGGACCTTCTAAATTTTCAAATACTTCAAAATAGGCCATCTGTACTTCGGTTTTGGCATCATCAATTTTGTTTTCTTTAAGAAGTTGTTCGGTGTGATTCAAGCGTTGAGTAATGTCATCAACCCATTTTTGATAGTTATCGGCAAAGACTGTTTGAGAAAATAAAAATAGTAAAGATATGCTGATATAACGTAAAAGGTTCGGCATAGAACTAATAACCTTATAAATGAAATCCATTCTTATTTGAAACGATATATCTAATGAGAAAAAATCTCAACAATAAATTTGAATTTTTGCTACTTAGATCAAGTTTTATTTGAATATTTAAGATTTTTTAGTGGCTGCATGTATAATGCAAGCGTTTTCCAATTGTCCTTTTAGGAGATTTTTATGACAGCACAAACCGGTATTTTGCTTGATGGTTGCAAAGCAGGCGTATTTTTAGAAGCAAATATCTCAGATTATTCTCAGATCCCCGCGGCGGCTCGCCAATTTCTTACTCGCTTAGAACAGCTTCAACAAACTTATCCCGATGCACGTTTGGGGGCGGTCGTTGCTTTTGGCGATAAAGCTTGGAAAAACCTAGGTGGGCAGGACGCACCAGAACTTAAACCTTTTGTTACTTTAGGAAAAGGTGATTTAACTGCGCCAAGTACTCAAACTGATCTTTTAGTGCATATTCAATCATTACGCCCTGATGTTAATTTTTCTGTGGCACAAGCTGCAGTGAATGCTTTTGCTCAAGCTATTGACGTTCAGCAAGAGATTCATGGTTTTCGTTGGGTGGAGGAACGAGATCTCACAGGTTTTATTGACGGAACTGAAAATCCTAAAGATGCACAACGAGCAGAAGTGGCATTAATTTCAAATGGCAATGATAAAGATGGAAGTTATGTGTTTACTCAACGTTATGAACACAATCTTGCCAAATGGGAAAAATTGAATACGGCAAAACAAGAAAATGTGTTCGGACGCACTAAAACGGATAGCGTAGAAATGGAAGATAAGGCAGATACTTCTCATGTTGGTCGTACAGATTTAAAAGAGAATGGCAAAGGTTTAAAAATCTTACGTCAAAGCTTACCCTATGGTACTGCCAGCGGTACGCACGGATTATTCTTTATTGCTTACTGTGCAACGCTTTATAACATTGAACAACAGTTGCTTAATATGTTTGGTGAAAAAGACGGAAAAACTGACCGCATTTTAGGTTTCACTAAGGCTGTAACGGGGGCTTATTATTACGCACCGTCTATTGAGCAGTTGAATAAACTTTAATTTATGAAAAACCTAAATTAAAAAAATTTAGGTTTTTTTATGTTTCTTAATCTTTTCTTAAGATTTATTTGTTTTAATACACACCATCCAAGCAATGGTGCTTGAAATTAACTTACTTAAAAGGGAAACATTATGAAAAAATTTGCATTAGCAACAATCTTCGCATTAGCAACCACTTCTGCATTTGCAGGTTTTAATGGCGGAAATACTCAAGGCGGTTTTCAACAAGCAACCCCTTCAGCAATTAGCGTAAAACAAGCTTTATCTGCGGCAGATAATTCAATGATCACTTTAGTAGGGAATATCACACAACAAATTGATGACGATGAATTCTGGTTTAGCGATGGTACAGGTCAAATCAAAGTAGAAATTGAACGCCACGTTTGGAATGGTTTAAATGTAGATTCAAGCGATAAAGTGAAAGTTTACGGTAAATTAGATAACGAAGTATTCGAGAAAGCAGATCTTGAAGTATTACGTATCGAAAAAGTAAAATAATCATTCTTTGAAAATGGCGAGCATTAGCTCGCTGTTTTTATTTATAAAGAGCGGTCAATTTTTTATGAGAATTTTATTGATAGAAGACGATAATCTAATCGGCAATGGTTTACAGATTGGTTTAACTAAACTTGGTTTTGCGGTGGATTGGTTTACGGATGGAAAAACAGGAATGGATGCCTTAACCTCTGCGCCTTATGATGCGGTTGTGTTAGATTTAACTTTGCCGAAGCTTGATGGATTAGATGTATTGCAACAATGGCGAGCCAAGCATCAAGATGTTCCAGTATTGATTTTGACTGCCCGTGATACCTTAGATGAACGTGTAAAAGGATTGCAAAGTGGAGCAGATGATTACCTTTGTAAGCCTTTTGCTTTGGCTGAAGTTGCGGCGCGCTTGCAAGCACTTATTCGTCGTCGTTATGGTCATCATCATTCTGTGATTGAGCACGCTGGCGTTAAACTCGACCCAAATCAGCGTTCTGTTTGGCTAAATAATCAACCTATTTCTTTAACAAGCCGTGAATATAAATTACTTGAATTATTTATGCTGAATAAAGATCGCGTACTGTCTCGCTCATCGATTGAAGAAAAATTATCAAGCTGGGATGAGGAAATCAGCAGTGGGGCGTTAGATGTGCATATTTATAATTTGCGCCAGAAATTAGGTAAGCAATTTATTCGAACAGTACACGGCGTTGGATATGCGTTGGGAGTAACGCAATAAATGAAAAACAAACGTTTAAGTTTTCGTTTTATTTCTGTACTTTCTTTCACTGCACTTTTTGTGTGGGGCGTATCTACTGCTGTCGCATGGTGGCAGGTGCGTAATGAAGTGAATGATGTTTTCGATGCCCAACAAATCCTTTTTGCTGAACGTCTTGCCAATTCAGATCTTAGTCATATTCTGTTGGAGCATGTGGAAGATATTAATAAAATCCAGCCACATTCATTTAAGAAAAACTATGATGATGACGCATTAGCTTTTGCTATTTTTTCTAAAGATGGAAAACGTTTATTAACAGATGGACGTAATGGCGATAATTTTGTGTTTGATAATGAAATTGGATTTGCGAAAGGCTATATGCTGAATGATGACGATGAATGGCGTATTTTCTGGCAGCCTGTAGCAAATGGAAATTTGATTATTGCCGTTGGGCAAGAGCTTGACTACCGCGAAGATTTAATTGAAGAAATGATCTTTGGGCAAATGTGGATTTGGTTTGCGAGTTTGCCTGTTTTGATCATCGTTTTAGGATGGTTGATTCATAAAGAACTTCGACCGATTAAACGTTTAAGCCAAGAAGTTCAAACGAGAAAATCTGGTGATGTGTCATTGCTAAATACTGAGGGGCTGCCCGCTGAGATTTTACCCTTAGTAAAAAATTTAAATCAATTTTTTGACCGCACTTCGGCCATGCTACAACGCGAACGCCGTTTTACCTCTGATGCCGCCCATGAATTACGTAGTCCATTGGCGGCACTGCGTATTCAAACCGAAGTTGCTCAACTGGCGGGAGATGATGTGGAATTACGAGAACAAGCACTTTTGCATTTAACCCAAGGGATTGATCGTGCATCGCAGTTAATTGAGCAACTTTTGACCCTTTCAAAACTGGATAATTTACAAGAATTAGAAGAATTACAGCCTATTGATTGGGAAGGCACCATTCAATCGCTGATCGCTGAGCGTTATTTTGTGGCAGAAAAACGTAAAATTACGTTGGCTTTTGAGATAGAATCTGAACCAAAGCAAAAACAAGGACAACCAATTTTAGTTTCATTGATGCTTAGAAATTTACTCGATAATGCCATTAAATATTGCCCAGAAGATACAACCGTTTCAGTGAAAATAGCATCTTCTCAGATTATTGTTGAAGATAATGGTGGTGGCGTTGAACCTGAAGATTTGAAAAAACTTGGTCAGCGTTTTTATCGCCCAGCTGGACAAAATGAAAAGGGTAGTGGTTTGGGGCTCTCTATTGTCATGCGAATTGCGGAATTACACGGATTCAAAGTGCGGTTAGAAAATGTTATAAAAGAAAGGCAGCGAATTGGCTTAAAGGCACAAATATTTTTATAGATATGTCCTTTAAAAAAGAAAACCGAGTAAAGACTCGGTTTTTTTTTTTAGAATAGGTTGCTGATAAAGATGACTAAAATAATCACTGGCACAACGAATTTCACATAGTTAAACCAGATTTTAGTGAATGTTGAGTCTGGTGTTGGAGAAAGTTCTTTTTTCGCCTCATCTTTTAACACGAAACCAACGAAAATAGCACAACCAAGTGCGGTCAGCATAAAGAGAATATTTCCACTGACATAATCATAGAAATCAAAAATGCTTTTGCCGAAAATGGTGACATCTTTCCATACATTATCCCCTAAAATTGCTGGAATATTACCCAAGATAAAAATCCCACCAAGGGTTAAGACAATCGCTTTGCCACGGCGCATTCTGAGCTTTTCTTGTAATGCGGTAATGATCACTTCATAAATTGTGATTGAAGTAGTTAGCGCAGCAATTAATAATAAGCCGAAGAAAATAATTGCAAAGAATTTACCTGCCCATAAGTGAGAGAATACGATAGGTAAACTTTGGAATACTAAAGTTGGGCCTGCATTTGGTTCAATCCCAAAGGTGAAAAGTGATGGGAAGATCATAAAGCCAGCAAGTACGGCAATAATTGTATTGGTAAAACCAGTAATAACTGCAGTTTGTATTAAGTCTTCTTCTTTATTTAAGTAACTGGAAAGGGTAATTAATACGCCAAAACCAAGGCTTAATGCGAAGAATACCTGACCTAAAACGAAGATAAATAATTGTGGCGTAATTTTGCTGAAATCAGGTTTTAAATAGAATGTAATTCCTTCCATTGCGCCAGGTAATGTTACGTTGCGAATAACCATTCCAATGAGGAAGATGAATAGCAATGGCATTAAATATTTTACAGAGCGCTCAATTCCACCAATGATCCCTTTCGCTAAAATAATGTAATTCACCACAACAAATAAGAAGGTGTATAGAATAATTTCATAAGGGCTATTGCCAATATGTAGCTCGTAGAAATCTTTGGCGACATCTTTAGTAATGGGTGCGGAGATATCTAAGGTACCGCTGATTAGGCTAATGATATAAGAAATAACCCAGCCACCAAGCACCATATAATATGCCATGATACCGAATGAACCGAGTAATCCCATATAGCCAAGGATTTTCCAATATTTGGAAATGCCTTTTCCTTTATCTAGAATTTTATCGCCAAAGGCATCAATGGAGTTTACACGTAAGCGACGGCCAATAACGTTTTCAACGAGAATCATCGGAATACCGATTACGATCATTGCGATACAGAAAAGTAGCACGTAGGCTCCGCCACCATTTTCGCCCACAAGGTAAGGGAAACGCCAAGTAGCGCCGAAACCGACAGTTGCGCCTGCGACAGTCATGACATAAGTGAGTCGGCTCGACCAAGTTTGTCGTTGTTTGTTGTTTGTTGTCATTTGTTTTCCTATTTTTAATAAAAAGTGCGGTAAATAATTAGAGTGTTTTATCGCAAAAATTAAAACTCAATTTTTTCTTTATATTCACACAGATCTTCAATAATGCATGAGCCACAACGAGGTTTCCGTGCAATACAAGTGTAGCGTCCGTGTAAAATTAACCAATGGTGAACATCCACTTTAAATTCATCAGGTACGACTTTAAGCAGTTTTTCTTCCACTTTTACCACGTCTTTACCTGGTGCAAAATTAGTTCGATTGCATACACGGAAAATATGGGTATCCACCGCAATAGTTGGATGACCAAATGCCGTATTTAGTACAACATTGGCTGTTTTTCTGCCCACACCTGCTAATGCCTCTAAGGCTTCGCGATTTTCAGGCACTTCACCATTGTGCTTTTCAATTAAATCACGGCAGGTTTTGATAATATTTTCTGCTTTGCTATTAAAAAGCCCGATAGTTTTAATATAGCTTTTTAAACCATCTAATCCTAAATCTAAAATCGCTTGAGGTGTGTTTGCAACAGGGAATAGTTTTTCTGTCGCTTTATTCACACCTTTATCGGTTGCTTGTGCCGATAGAATTACCGCAATTAATAATTCGAAGGGCGAATTATACTGTAATTCTGTGGTCGGGTGGGGATTTTGATCTCTTAATCGGGTTAATATTTCGATTCTTTTTAATTTATTCATCTTATTTATCAATTCGATTTTTTATTGCAAGGAGCAAGCCTAATCCTATAAATGCGCCTGGAGGCAAAATGAAAAGTAAAAAACTACTGTCTGTATGGTAAATATGGAGCGTTAAAAATTTCGCTTGTTCGCCGAATAGATTTTCGATGCCATCAAAAATCGTACCTTGTCCAATGATTTCACGCAATGCGCCAAGTACTGTCAAGCTAAGCGCCATCCCTAATCCCATTGAGAAACCATCCCAAACTGAATGGAGTAAGCTGTTTTTTGAGGCGAACGCCTCTGCTCGACCAATCACAATACAGTTGGTAACGATGAGTGGAATAAAAATCCCAAGTGATTGATAAAGCGTATAAGTGTAAGCATTCATTAAAAGTTGAACGACAGTTACAGTTGTCGCAATAATCATCACGTAGATTGGAATGCGGATTTCATTTGGAATATATTTACGGAAAAGCGAAATGACCGTATTTGTGCAAGTGAGCACAAGCATTGTCGCTAACCCCAATCCAAGAGCGTTGGTGGCTGTGCTAGATACCGCTAAAAGCGGACAAAGCCCGAGAAGTTGAACAACCGCTGGATTATTTTTCCAAATTCCTTGAGCAAAGATTTCTTTCCACATGGATTTTTGTTGATTTTCAACCGCACTTTCTGTTTGCTCTTCTTCAAGTGCGGTATTTTTTTCAGTTAAATCTGTCATATTATTTCACTTGTGTTGAAAGCTGTTGTAACAAGGCTTGATTATTTAGCATGATTAATGCGGATCGTTTAGTTTGATTCACCACTGCGCGAGGTGTAATGGTTGCACCAGAAAATTGATCAAATTTTCCACCATCTTTTTTTACCGCCCATTCGCTTAAATTATTCTCATTAATCGACTGATGAGTAAAATTTAAAATCCAGTTGGAAATACGAAGTTCAATTTTATCGCCTAAGCCAGGAGTCTCATGGTGTTCGATTACTCGTACACCTAATATTTCACCTTTTGGATCTAATCCCACAAGCAAGCGAATATCGCCAGAATACCCATCAGGCGCAGTGGTTTCATAGGCATAGGCAGAAACATTTCCATCTTTTTTCGCAAAATAAATTTTCTGAATGCCCACCAAATTTTTATCTTGAGGGATAACCGCACTTTCTAACAGATTATTATTGAAATAATCTTGTGGAATGACCTGTAAAAGCAATTCTCGTTGTTGTGCCGCCATCACTGCGTCAATTTTATCTTTTGTTAGAAAAAAAATACCCGCTGAAATGGCTGTGCAGAGTAGGGCGACAAAGCCTAGCAATATCCCGTAACGCGATGTGATTTTTACTGTACCCATTATTTTTTCCCTTTTGTTGGATAACCAGATACTCGTGGACGCGTGTAATGATCGATAAGTGGGACGCAAATATTACTTAATAAAATTGCGAATGCTACACCATCTGGAAAGTTTCCATGATAGCGAATGAGATAGACAAATACCCCCACTAATGTGCCAAAAATAATTTTTCCTCGTGGTGTGATGGAAGCTGTGACAGGATCTGTCGCAATAAAAAATGCGCCAAACATCATTGCTCCACTAACCAGTTGGCTGATCGCACTTAAATGCGTGAAGCCAGTAAAAGCAGTCGCAGTGGCTAAACAGAAAAAGGTGACGAGCATCGCCACTGGAATTTGCCAATGAATGACACGTTTTAAAATAAGGAAAACTCCGCCCACTAAGAAAGCCACGTTGACTTGCCACCATCCTTGAGCAAAGTCGGTTCCATTACCCATAAAAATCGGAAGTTTAATTAACTCATAAAAATCATTTAATTGAGTGTGACTCTTATAGAAAATTTTTGCGCTATCCAAAGGCGTTGCTTGGGTGATGCCATCAATATTATGTGTAAGTTGTGAAAGCGTAAATCCATCAGTGGTTAAACCTGAAAATATTAATGAAAATGCATCTGAAAAAGTCGGTGGTTCCTGTAATAAATTAATTGGTGGCATCCAAGTTGTCATTTGTAACGGGAATGAAATTAAAAGAATTACATAGCCAATCATTGCTGGATTAAATGGATTTTGCCCTAAACCACCATAAACCTGTTTACCTAATAAAACCGCACAGAGTGTTCCAATGATGATGATCCAATAAGGCGCATAAGGTGGAATAGCCATCGCCAAAATTAAAGCAGTCAGGGATACGCTGAAATCTGAAAGATAATTTAGCGGTTTTTTACTACGTAATTTTATTGCAATAAATTCCGCAATGATAGCTGTACCAATGGCTAATACAGATTGGAGCACCACGCCAAATCCAAAATAATAAATTTGCGTGAAAAAAGCTGGCATCATTGCCAACATTACCCAAAACATAATACGCGCTGTGAGTTTCCCCGAATGAGTATGAGGAGAGCTAACCATTTTAAACATTATTTTATTCCTGATTATTTTCTAATGTTGCTTGTGTTTTTGCCAATTTCTTTGCTTTTGCTCTAGCAATGGCCGCAGCTACAGCCGCCTTTTTCGGATCAAGTGCAGTTGAATTTTCTTCTGTCTTTTCTACCGCACTTTCTATAGCTTGAGTGCTTAGAACTGATTCTGTAGTCCCATTCACTTGCGCAAGTTTTTTTGCTTTTGCACGAGCAATCGCAGCGGCTACCGCCGCTTTTTTTGGATCAAGTGCGGTTGAATTTTCTTCTGTTTTTTCTACCGCACTTTCTACGGCTTGAGTGCTTGGAACTGATTCTGTTGTTCCCGCTTGTGCAAGTTTTTTTGCTTTTGCTCGAG
>NZ_LCTH01000035.1:0-36785 GCF_001008275.1 Haemophilus haemolyticus | reverse complement strand
CTCATCGCCATTAAAAGTTAATACTTCACCTTTTTTGTACTCTTTTTGTGCTAATACTCGGCGATTTTTATCTTTTACGCTGAGCCAGCTCGTGTTGTTTAAAATTTCTATAATTAAGTCTCTTTTTACAGTCGGTGCTGCTGGAGAAATTGATGGATTTTCTACCGCACTTTGAGTGTCTGAAACTGATTTTTCATCGTGTTTTGTTTGTGGAACGGTATTTTCTTGTGCTATTTCTGGTAACACATTATTTGTCATTTCTAGTGGTTGTGAGACAGCTGCTGTTGTTTCTGGTGCAGTTTTATTACTTTCTTCTGTTGTTACAAGAGCTGTGGCTGGTTGATTATTTTCGGTAGAGGCAACATAGCTTTGTACTAAGTCATCACGTTCTTGGTTATTTTGTTGGTAACTTTGCCACCACCAAAGTCCCGTCATGCCAAGGACTAAAATAAGTACAATGATAGATAAACGTCCGACCCAACGAGAGTGCGATGAATATTGATTGACTTCACGAGTTGAACGAGCATTTTTACTCAGATCGTTTTTATCATTTTCTGCAAATGTAATATTTTCCCATACAGAATCAGGTAAGCGTAAGAACTTGGCATAGCTACGCACATAACCTTTTATAAAGATTGCAGGGGTAGATTTTTGAATAAATTCGTTGTTTTCAAGTTGTTGTAATATGGAAGGACGTAGCGCAATTTCTTTGGCGACGTCTTCGAGAGAAAGATTCAAGTTTTCACGTGCTTGGCGAAAAATCTCACCTGGTGAAAGTTCTTGCTCAGTTGTTGGATTCATAAATTCAATCAAATAATATGCGATAAATAAGGGCTAAATTTTAAAGTCCAACGCTTGATTTGGCAATGCTTTATTTGAAGGTATTAAATTTTTCTGCTCGTTTACTATCAGTTTGTCGCAATTTTTGTAATGCTTGTTGATAAATATCCATTTTTTGAGCGGAATAAGCACAAAGAGCCATATTTTCAAATGTATCTGCTTGATGATAATAATTAGTTGAATTCAGTGCGAGTTGAAATTGCTGCTGAGCTTGTTCAAATTGTTTTTGACGACATAAAAATGTACCAAAATTATTATGCAAGTCTCCCTGTTGATTATTGAGTTTTAAAGCTATTTCATATTCATGATGTGCGTTCTCTGCGTCATCTTGTAGTTGATAATAATGTGCAAGAGCTGAATGCACGAGATAGTAATCTTTATCGTGTTGAAGTGCTTTATCTAAGTTGATTTTGGCTAGTTGAGGATTACCTTGTTGAAGGTAACCGAGGGCAAGTTCTACACGAGCTTTAGCTGCAGATTGTTGATTGAAATCTTGAATTGTTGATTGAGAAACGCAAGCAGAAAAAATGAAAGGGAAAATAACCGCACTGAGTTGTTTACTTATTGTTTGCATTTTTTCTCCTTTTAACTGGGGAGGAAGATATATTTAATATGCTTTAATTTGTATGAAAACATATGGCATGTGAACTTGATTAATTCACATGCCTAGAATATTAATTAACTTCTGTCACCCCAATATTTTGTCCAAATTGGCGTTTCATTGCCGTACGTTTAGTACGATCGATAACATCTCCGGCTAGCTGTCCGCAAGCTGCATCAATGTCATCTCCACGAGTTTTACGAATAATCACGGTAAAGCCATATTCCATCAAGGTTTTTTGGAAGCGATCAATACGCGTATTTGAGCTTTTTGCATAAGGCGCTTCAGGGAACGGATTCCACGGAATTAAATTAATTTTACAAGGTGTATTTTTTAATACTTCGGCAAGTTGATGAGCATGTTCTACACCATCATTCACATGATCGAGCATGACATATTCAATCGTGACTTTGCCGTGGTTTGCATTTGATACACTCAAATAACGATTTACCGAGTCAATCAACATTTTGATATTATATTTTTTGTTGATTGGCACAATTTCATCACGTAATTCATCGTTTGGGGCATGTAATGAGATAGCCAAAGCCACATCGATCATTTTGCTCAAATTATCTAGTGCCGGCACAACGCCAGAAGTTGATAAAGTGACACGACGTTTTGATAAACCGTAGGCAAAATCATCTAACATAATCTCCATTGCAGGAACAACATTAGCGACATTTAATAAGGGTTCGCCCATTCCCATCATTACCACATTTGTAATTGGTCTAATGCCTGTGACGCCAAAGTTGCCTATAATTTTAGAGGCTCTCCAAACTTGGCCGATAATTTCTGAAACCGTTAAATTGCGATTAAATCCTTGTTGTGCTGTTGAACAGAATGTACAAGCTAAGGCACAGCCAACTTGGGAAGATACACAAAGCGTAGCGCGATCTGCTTCGGGAATATATACAGTTTCAACTTGTTGTTCACCCACTTGCATTGCCCATTTTATTGTGCCATCGGCTGAACGTTGTTCAATGGCAACTTCTGGGGCTTTAATTTCTGCAACCGCCTTAAGTTTTTCACGTAATTTTTTATTAATATTTGTCATATTGTCGAAGTTATCTTCGCCAAAATGATAAATCCATTTAACTAACTGATCTGCTCGGAATGGTTTTTCGCCGAGTTCTTTAAAAAATTCGCGCATTTGTTGGCGCGTTAAATCCATTAGATTAATTTTTTTAGCTGGTGCATTTGATTGCACAGACAATAATTCTGACATTTTAGCCTCGTTATTACACATTGTGGCGATAGCGTTGTACTGGTGTTTTTTATCAAAAACTCACAACGAAAAATTCGCAATTAAAAAATGAACGGCGATTGTACAGATTTGTCACCGCATAATCTAGCGGAATTGAAAAACGATAGAAAATATCACCGCACTTTTTTGCGATCTAGATCGCAAATATTTCCAATTACAGCGTAAAAAGTGCGGTAAAATGTAAGCCTATTTTCTAAGGTGACCAATAATGTTTAAAAAAGCTTTATTTATTTTTTCTTTGTGTCCTTCTTTTGCGGTGGCACAGTCTTATGTTGTGTATGATTTTACGCATAATCGAGTGCTGGAAAGCCATGCGCCTGATAGCGTTCAGCCCATTGCGTCTGTAACGAAATTAATGACGGCGAATGTGTTTCTAGAAAATAATACAAATCCTAATTGCACTATTGCGATAACCAGTGACGATCGTGATTACATTAAAGGTACAAGTACCAAATTACCGATGAATGTTCCGATGGCTTGCAGAGAATTATTAAAGGCGATGCTTGTGCATTCTGATAACTATGCCGCCCATGCGCTTTCTCGTGCTGCAGGAATGAGCAGAATACAATTTATTAATAAAATGAATGAAAAAGCTCGCCAATTAGGCATGTATTCTACTCGTTTTCATGATAGCTCTGGTTTATCAAGTAGCAATATCTCTAGTCCTATGGATTTAGTTAAACTTGCTAAACATTCTTTAAATAAACCTGAAATTCGACAACTATCCAATATCAGTGCTACGAATATTCAAGCTGGAAGACATAGCGTATTAATGAAAAATACAAATAAATTAGTGCGTGATGAAATTTTTGATGCTGTAGTAAATAAGACAGGATACATTCGAGAATCTGGTTATAACCTTGTTTTCATCAATAAACACCCGTGTAAAAATGCAACTATTGGCGTAATTAGTTTAAATAATGCATCCTCTACATATCGTTCTAGTTTTACAAAAAGCAAATTAGAGAAATTTGGCTGCAGGGCATTAAATGGAAGAACAATTCGTGATGTAGTAGGAGAAGATCAATATGAAGATGGTTATGATGAAGTGGGCTTTAATATGCTAATTAAGAATTTGTCAAAGTAGTATTTATGATACACAACAAAATGCGAGATGATAGCTTGTACCATCTCGCATTTTTAGTTTCAATAGCTACTAGAAGAATTAGCTCTTGCTATATTTCTCAAAAGTTTGAGCCTATTGATTAGCCTTATCAGCTGCATCCTCAGCTTCTTTAGAAAGCTGAACTGAAAGTGTAGAAGCTGCTTTTGATTCTTCCGATAATTTCAAAGCTAAATCTGCTGCTGCATTAGACTCATCCATTTTTTGTTTAGCTAGTCTTTGCGCATCTTCCCCACCTTGCTTTAAAAGAACCTGTGCTTCTTCTTGCTTTTGCATTGCAACTTTCACCGCTTCTTTAGCTTTTAAAGATTTATCTTTCGCTTCCGTAGAGGCGTCTCTTGCTTGTTTAGATTTATCTAGTGCAATCTGTTTATAGTTTATGGATGCCACCTTTTGAGTAGGTTTTTCCACTGTAGTTTTAGTTTGTTCAGATGTTTTAGGTTTATCATCACAAGCAGTTAAGGCTATTACTGAGCCCAATACTAACCAAAATACTTTTTTCATATATTATCCTCAAAAAGATGAATTTGTAATGGTTGCTGCATTCTATACTTGATTTTTGAAAAAGTCACTATAATAACAGAAAAATATTTGTACTTTTGTATCAGTAATTAAATCAATAAATAAGGATAAAAGTTTTTGAAAACTTAGCTTATCACGATGATATAACACTTAAAAACATAGGGAAAATCTATCTCACTTTTTGTTATGCTTTAAAAATCAAAATAATTTTAATGTTTGATTATTATTTTCATTTGAAAAACGTAATAAAAATAGTACTATTACCTGTGATGAATAATTGTTGAGCTGTTGAGCGATTATTCAGGCATCCAATCTAATACTTTTTTTATAAGGACATCTTATGCGAAATTCATTAAAAATTATGACCGCACTTGCACTTGGTTTATTTGCAATGCAGGCTAATGCAAAATTCAAAGTCGTCACCACCTTTACCGTGATTCAAGATATCGCGCAAAATGTGGCAGGCAATGCAGCTACAGTGGAATCTATCACCAAACCAGGTGCTGAAATTCATGAATATGAACCTACTCCAAAAGACATTGTGAAAGCACAGTCTGCCGATTTAATTCTATGGAATGGCTTAAATTTGGAACGTTGGTTTGAACGTTTCTTCCAAAATATTAAAGACAAACCAGCTGTGGTGGTGACTGAAGGTATTCAACCATTGTCTATTTATGAAGGTCCGTATAAAGATGCGCCTAACCCACATGCGTGGATGTCTCCATCTAATGCATTAATTTATATTGAAAATATTAAAAATGCATTAGTGAAATACGATCCACAAAATGCAGCAGTGTATGAAAAAAATGCCGCTGACTATGCTCAAAAAATTAAACAACTTGATGAGCCACTTCGTGCAAAATTAGCACAGATTCCAGAAGCTCAACGCTGGCTTGTGACAAGTGAAGGGGCTTTTAGTTATTTGGCGAAAGATTATAATTTAAAAGAAGGTTACTTATGGCCAATTAATGCTGAACAACAAGGCACACCACAACAAGTGCGTAAAGTGATTGATTTAGTTCGTAAAAACAATATTCCTGTTGTGTTTAGTGAAAGTACAATTTCACCAAAACCAGCACAACAAGTAGCGAAAGAAAGTGGCGCAAAATACGGTGGCGTATTGTATGTTGACTCTCTTTCTGCGAAAAAAGGCCCAGTGCCAACTTATATTGATTTGCTTAACGTAACTGTATCAACCATTGTTAAAGGATTCGGAAAATAATGGACTCTTTCTCGACATCAATTTGGGTTAATGATGTAACTGTTCGTTACAACAATGGCCACACAGCTATTCACAATATGACGTTCTCATTAAACAGTGGAACTATTTGTGCATTAGTGGGTGTGAATGGCAGTGGAAAGTCCACATTATTTAAAAGCATAATGGGGCTTGTGAAGCCACAACAAGGTGAAATCAAGCTTTGTGATTTGCCAATTTCCCAAGCACTGAAACGTAATTTGGTTGCTTATGTTCCACAATCTGAAGAGGTAGACTGGCAATTTCCTGTGTCAGTGTATGATGTCGTGATGATGGGACGTTATGGGTATATGAATTTCCTTCGTATCCCCAAAGCAATTGATAAACAAAAAGTTCAAGAGGCGATGCAGCGAGTGAACATTGAGCATCTCGCTCATCGTCAAATTGGTGAGTTATCTGGCGGGCAGAAAAAACGCGTGTTTTTAGCCCGCGCTTTAGCACAACAAAGTCCAATTATTTTATTGGATGAACCTTTCACAGGCGTTGATGTGAAAACTGAAAATGCCATTGTTGATCTTCTTCAACAGCTTCGAGAAGAAGGTCATCTTATTCTTGTCTCAACTCATAACTTAGGTTCTGTTCCTGATTTTTGTGATCAAGTAGTGATGATTAATCGTACGGTGATTGCAGCAGGGAAAACGGAAGATACCTTTAACCAACATAATTTGGAAATTGTGTTTGGTGGGGTATTACGCCATATTAAATTGTTGGGTGAGGATTTACATAACGATGAAGATAAACGTGCTGTTACCGTCTTGACGGATGATGAAAAAGCCGTTGTATTCTATGGTGAAACTAAACAAGATCCACCTGCACCAACAACAAAGGATTGCCATTTTGAAGACTGTCCTTATAAAAGTGCGGTCGAAAATAAGAAGGAATAGGTGATGTTAGATTTATTGCTCGAACCTTTTTCCTATGATTATATGCTCAAGGCGATGATCTTGAGTACCGCAGTTGGTGGGATTTGTGCTTTTTTGTCTTCATATTTAATGCTTAAAGGCTGGTCTTTGATTGGCGATGCGCTTTCTCATTCCGTTGTGCCTGGCGTCGCGATTGCTTATGCCTTTTCTTTGCCTTATGCCCTTGGTGCATTTTTTGCCGGAATTTTAGCCGCACTTTCCATTCTTTGGATTAAATCCATTTCTAAACTGAAAGAAGATGCCGTTATCGGCTTTATTTTCAGTACTTTCTTTGCATTAGGACTATTGATCATTTCTTTAAATCCAACCGCAGTAGATGTGCAAAGTATCATTTTAGGCAATATTTTAGGTATTGCTGACGAAGATATTTACCAAGTGGCAATTATCATTGGCGTTTGTTTAGTATTGCTTTTATTATTCTGGAAAGACTTATTACTTATCTTTTTTGATGAAACACAGGCAAGAACGGTAGGGCTTTCGCCATTATTTTATAAAGTTTTGTTTTTTACTCTATTAAGTGCTTGTGTGGTAGCTGCATTGCAAACTGTTGGCGCTATTTTAGTGATTGCGATGGTCATTACCCCGGGTGCGACAGCATATTTACTGACAGATAAATTTAAAACCTTGTCAATCATCGCCATTATTTTAGGGGCGGTGACAAGTTTTGTTGGTGTTTATATTAGCTATTATTTAGATGGTGCCACAGGCGGTGTGATTGTCACATTGCAAACATTATTATTCTTGGCAGCTTTCTTATTTTCACCAAAATATGGCTTATTCACTCGTAATAAAAAGGCGGTAGAAAATGTTTGATTGGCTTTTAGAACCGCTACAATTTGAGTTTATGCAAAATGCCTTGTTGACTGCATTTATTGTTTCAATTATTTGTGCGTTGCTTTCTTGCTATTTAGTCTTGAAAGGTTGGTCATTAATGGGCGATGCGATTTCCCATGCGGTGTTGCCTGGTATTGTGCTTGCTTATTTGGCAGGAATTCCTTTAGCGATTGGCGCATTTTTCTCAGGCATTTTTTGCTCGCTTGGAGTGGGATATTTGAAAGAAAATAGTCGTATAAAAGAAGATACCGCAATGGGCATTGTATTTTCTGGAATGTTTGCCATTGGTCTTGTTATGTTCACAAAAATTCAAACAGAACAGCATTTAACGCATATTTTGTTTGGTAATGTATTGGGCGTAAGTCATCAAGAGCTTATTCAAAGTGCGGTCATTTCTGCGATAATTTTTTGCATGATTGTTTTTAAACGTAAAGACTTTTTGCTTTATTGTTTTGACCCTAGTCATGCTCGTGTTGCAGGTCTTTCTCCAAAGATTTTACATTATGGCTTATTAATGTTGCTTGCTTTAACCATTGTAAGCACGATGCAAGTGGTAGGCGTTATTTTGGTGGTGGCAATGTTAATTGCGCCAGGAATTACCGCACTTACGCTCACAAAATCTTTTGATAAAATGTTATGGGTTGCTATTGTCAGTTCCATTACATCAAGCCTAATTGGCGTAATATTGAGCTATCATTTTGATGCTTCGACGGGGGCTTGTATTATTCTGTTACAAGCTGTGTTTTTTGTCGTGGCATTAACCTATAGTAAGATTAGAACAAGATAATTTCCTTTCTTTGAAAAACGGTACAAGCTCATGGTTTGTGCCGTTTTTGTTTGATGAAATATTCTTTAAACTTTCACAAGGTGTTATTTTACATAACTCATTCTTTATCTTATTTCATTCATAATTCTCAAAATCTTATTTATCTGAATTTTGTGGTATCTCTTATTGAATAGATATATGTGAGGATTTAACGTAGAGAAAAATCGAAATGAATAACTATAAAATAACGTTGCATACTTTGCAATTCCTATCGGCCTTAAATATTTAAAAAACTTTAGATTGCTTTATTTGATTTTAGAACAAACAAAAAGGCGAACCTTTCGATTCGCCTTCATAGTTTCTAATTGTTTAATTAGAAGAATACACGCATACCTACGCCAATAGCTTTGTCTTTAACTTTACTATTTTGGTCGTAATTACCTTGTGCATCATACCCTTTAGTAACTTGGTATTTACCTTCAACATAGGTTACAACTTGTTTATGAAGTTTATAGTCAACACCTAACAAGAAACCGTGTTGTTTGGTTTTTGGATAATCATCGCCATTTTTAATTTGTTCGTATTTATAGTTACCATATACACTACTTAAATCAGTAACTTGATATTGGAAACCTGGAGATACAAAGAAACGTTTTTCATTCTTAGGTGTGTTAATGAATTTAGTTTTAGCATAACCACCATCTACAGAAAGAGTAAGACCATCAAATTCATAACCAAGGCTTGCAAGAACTGCATCTTTATGTTGAGTAGTATAGTCTTCAGTAGTGATTTTAGTTGTAGCTGGGGCATTTGCTGCGCCAGGAACTACTTTAGTAATAGTTTCTGTGCCAGTTTTATAATTTGTACGTCCAAGTCCTAATTTAGCGATAATTCCATCTTTTTCATAAGATGCACCAACTTGGAAACCATTTTGAAGTTTACCGCTTAACACTTCATTATTTGCATCGCGTTCATTTGCGAATAAGTAATCTGCACTGATAACTAAACCTTCAATACCTTTGTAAGCATAGCGAATAACTGAATCACCTTCTGTTGGGATATATTCGTCTTTATCAATAATACCGTAGGTGTAATCGTTAGCTGTGCTTAAAGAGTCTGCTGTGGTTAATTGGCGACCAAATGTAAGTTCACCACGTTCTTTGTGACCTAATCCAACGAACGCACGTCTAGTACCTAAAGCGCCGAAACCGTCGCCCTTAGCGCCATTTCCTTGTTTTCCATCAAATCGAACTTGTAACTGACCTAATGCGTAATAGCCGCTATCTAAATTATGTTTTACTTTAACTTCTAAACGAGAACCAGCATTTTTTAATCCAGAATGAGTACGTTTAGTATCTGCTTTATTGCCGCCTTTGTTAGTTTTTTCTAACTGAACACGAATAGAACCGCCAATTTCAACTTTAGTTCCTTCGTTATCGTAAACTACTGCTGCGTTCGCTGCTGAAGCTGCGAATGCACCGATGATTAATGCTGCAAGTGTTTTTTTCATAATTTGTATTCCTTATGGTTGTTTACTATCTATGATTGAACTCTTTTTATATAAGATTGTCCAACCGCCTAAATAGACATGGCGAATCATTGCAAATTCGCATTTTGATGTCAACTCTCCAAAATTTTAATTTTCTTGAAATCTGATCGAGATCACACTTTTTGTATATTTTTGTCTGTTTTTTGTTCTGTTTCTGAGGCTTGAGTATCGTCTATAAATATTTTTAGGTATTGGGGAATAGAATGATATGTCGGTTTCTATATTATTCTTCCATGTAGCCAATATCTTCCTGTGTTGGGTTTTCTGCTCCTTTTTTAGCTAATTCATCGCAAATTTCATTTTCTCTGTGTCCTGCATGACCTTTCACCCATTGCCAATTAATTTTATGACGTTGGATGGATTCATCTAAGGCTATCCATAAATCTTGGTTTTTTACAGGCTTTCCAGAACTTGCTTTCCAATTATTTTTTTTCCAGTTAAAGATCCATTTTGTTATGCCATTTTTCATATACTGGCTATCACTATAAATCGTGATCAAACAAGGTTCTTTTAATGCATTTAATGCTTCAATGACAGCACGTAATTCCATTCGATTATTGGTAGTTTTAAAATAGCCTTTTGAGAGCATTTTTTCATGCTGTTTATAACGCAATATGGCGCCAATTCCGCCCGCACCGGGATTACCTAAGCAAGATCCATCAGTAAAAATTTCAATCTGTTTTTGCATAACAAAAAGGTTGTTGTGTAGAATGACAAGTATTTTAATGGAAAGAGATAGGTTGAACAAATGATTAATCCCAATCGCCAAATTGTATTAGATACTGAAACTACAGGTATGAATCAGCTTGGCGCGCATTATGAAGGACACTGCATTATTGAAATTGGTGCAGTTGAATTAATAAATCGTCGTTACACAGGTAATAATTTCCATATTTACATTAAGCCAGATCGCCCCGTTGATCCTGATGCGATTAAAGTTCATGGTATTACTGATGAAATGTTAGCGGATAAACCTGAATTCAAAGAAGTTGCCCAAGATTTTTTGGATTATATTAATGGTGCGGAATTGCTTATTCACAATGCGCCCTTTGACGTTGGATTTATGGATTATGAATTTCGTAAACTCAACCTCAATGTGAAAACTAACGATATTTGTTTGGTGACAGATACACTACAAATGGCGCGTCAAATGTACCCTGGAAAACGTAATAATTTGGACGCACTTTGTGATCGTTTAGGTATTGATAATAGCAAACGTACTTTGCACGGTGCGTTACTGGATGCCGAGATCTTGGCGGATGTTTATTTGATGATGACGGGGGGACAAACAAATTTATTCGATGAAGAAGAATCTGTTGAGTCTGAAGTTATCCATGTTGTGAAAGAAAAAGCGGCGGAAGAAATAAAAAGTGCGGTAGATTTTGCGCACAATTTAAAATTACTTCAACCTACTGATGATGAGCTACAAGCGCATTTAGAATTATTAAAGATGATTAATAAAAAAAGTGGAAATAATTGTCTTTGGGATAAACGCTTTGGCAATGATAATGTGCATTAATCGTTTGGAATTTAAGCAGGTAAGTAAAATTTAATAAAAAAAGATTGACGAGATTTATGTTCGTCATTATGATACGCACCACTTAGCGGAGTGGTAGTTCAGCTGGTTAGAATACCTGCCTGTCACGCAGGGGGTCGCGGGTTCGAGTCCCGTCCATTCCGCCAATTTAAAATTAATATCTTATCTCGGAGTGGTAGTTCAGCTGGTTAGAATACCTGCCTGTCACGCAGGGGGTCGCGGGTTCGAGTCCCGTCCATTCCGCCAATTAAGATAAATAAAGATAGCACCTAATGGTGCTTTTTTTGTATGTGAAATTTGCTTCATCCTTGACAAAAATAAAGTAAACTTTTAAGATTTGAAGAACTAGGGAGCTGTCACTCCCTAGTATGTCGTGTTATTAGTAAGTCGGTAAACTCACTAAATAATAGTAGTACGACAAGGATAATGACTTTAATCATCTTTTTATCCTCTTCAGACGTTGCGAAAAAGCGCAACACTCGCTTTCAAGCTGAATCCTTGAAAGCGAGATTATTATAACGTTAGGTTATAGATAAATAAACAGTGTTTAGAAAGCCATAGGATTGTATCCTGTGGCTTTTTCTTTTCCTTATTGAAATCATTTTTTACCAATCCTTTAACTTCCGATATAATGGCCGCCATTTTTGACAAAATAAGAGATTTTTTATGGCAACTCCAGTTGTGGCCCTTGTTGGTCGCCCGAATGTGGGAAAATCCACATTATTTAATCGCCTTACTCGTACACGAGATGCGTTAGTCGCTGATTTTCCTGGTTTAACTCGTGATAGAAAATACGGCCATGCTCATATTGCTGGTTATGAGTTTATTGTTATTGATACTGGCGGTATTGATGGAACCGAAGAGGGCGTAGAAGAAAAAATGGCGGAGCAATCTTTGCTTGCTATTGATGAAGCCGATATTGTTCTTTTCCTTGTGGATGCTAGAGCGGGTTTAACGGCAGCTGATATTGGTATTGCTAATTACTTACGTCAACGTCAAAACAAAACGACGATTGTGGTGGCGAATAAAACCGATGGTATCGACGCAGATTCTCATTGTGCTGAATTTTATCAGTTGGGGTTAGGGGAAATTGAGCAAATCGCAGCCTCACAAGGCCGTGGTGTAACTCAGTTAATGGAACAAGTGCTTGCTCCGTTTGCGGAGCAAATGGAAAATTCCGATGAAAATGACCGCACTTCTGAGGAAGAGCAAGACGAATGGGAACAAGAATTCGATTTTGATTCAGAAGAAGATACGGCATTGCTTGATGAGGCGTTAGAAGAATCAGAAGAAGAGCAAGATAAAAATATTAAGATTGCCATTGTTGGCCGCCCAAATGTGGGTAAATCTACCTTAACCAATCGTATTTTAGGTGAAGATCGAGTGGTGGTTTACGATATGCCAGGCACGACACGCGATAGTATTTATATTCCAATGGAGCGTGATGGGCAGCAATATACGTTGATTGATACAGCTGGTGTGCGTAAACGCGGTAAGGTGCATTTGGCAGTGGAAAAATTCTCTGTGATTAAAACCTTGCAAGCGATTCAAGATGCTAATGTTGTGTTACTGACTATTGATGCGAGAGAAAACATTTCTGATCAGGATTTATCTTTACTCGGCTTTATTTTAAATGCAGGTCGTTCTCTAGTGATCGTCGTGAATAAATGGGATGGTTTAGATCAAGATGTGAAAGACCGCGTTAAATCTGAGCTTGATCGTCGTTTAGATTTTATTGATTTTGCTCGCGTACATTTTATTTCCGCATTGCACGGCAGTGGTGTAGGTAATCTTTTTGATTCGATTAAAGAGGCCTATGCTTGTGCGACTCAAAAAATGACGACCTCGCTTTTAACTCGTATTTTGCAAATGGCAACCGATGAGCACCAACCACCGATGATTGGTGGTCGTCGAATTAAATTAAAATATGCCCATCCGGGTGGTTACAATCCGCCGATTATTGTGGTTCACGGTAATCAAATGGATAAATTACCCGATTCTTATAAACGTTATTTATCTAATTATTATCGTAAGAGTTTGAAAATTATTGGTTCACCGATTCGTCTTCTTTTCCAAGAAGGTTCGAACCCATTTGCAGGGCGTAAAAATAAACTTACTCCGAACCAATTGCGTAAGCGTAAACGTTTGATGAAGTTTATTAAGAAAGCGAAACGTTAAATTTGAGATAGATAAAACTTAGAAAGATTTAACCGCACTTTTAGAACTCTTGTTAGAGCATTAAAGTGCGGTTATTTTTTTATTTGTTTTGCAGAAGAAATGTATGGCGATATTTTAAGTGCGTTGTAATAAAAATGATGAAACCGATTAAACCTAATGCTGCGCCTGTATAACCAATTTCGTTTAATCCTAAATAGGTTGTCGCAAGATTTCCAAATAATGCGCCAGCTCCAATTCCTGCATTGAAAATGCCCGAGTAAATAGCCGTGGCAACATCTGTTGCATCTGGTGCAAGTTTTAGTACGCGCATTTGTAGGGATAGTCCGATACAAGAAATGCCAATCCCCCAAATAAACACAAGGCTGAACATTGCTATTATTGTTTCGGTAGAGAAGAGTAGTAGCAATAGAGAGAACATCAATAAGCTCATCGAAACAATAATAAATTTTGTCGGTGCAAGTCGGTAGAATCTATTAAATAATAGGCTTGCAGCAATACCTGAGAAACCAAAAACTAATAATACAGCCGTGGCAAAATTTGGATCTAAGTGCCCTACATCAATCATGAATGGTTCGATATAAGTATAAGCAGTAAAGTGTGCTGAGATGACGATTGCCGTTGTTACATAAAGCCAAAGTAATAATGGGCGTTTAGCAAGCAAGGGTAAACTTGCAATAGAGCCAGCATTTTTACTTGGTAAATTTGGCAATAATCGAATAATTAAAAACATGATGGATAATGCCAGTACTGCAATAATGCCAAAAGTGACCCGCCAACCGACGATCTGTCCGACAATTCGTCCAATCGGTAAGCCTAAGATGGTGGCAAGTGCGGTGCCAATAGCGAGCATTCCTAATGCTTGAGTTTTCTTGTGTTTAGGTGCTACTCGCATCACAAGTGAAGCGGTAATTGACCAAAACACCGAATGTGCTAATGCAATACACATTCGAGCGAGAAGTAATATCCAGAAATTCCATGCAATGACCGATAAAATATGCCCAACAATAAATATAATGAACAGCTTAATAAGCAGACTTTTACGTTCCATGTTGCCTGTGGCAAGCATGGCTGGTAAAGACATAATTAGCACCGTCCAAGCATAAACTGTCATCATTAAACCGGTATCGGCGGTTTGCATATTAAAACTTTGTGCAATGTCACTTAACATTGCAACGGGCACGAATTCTGTAGTATTAAAAATAAATCCTGCGCAAGCCATAATAAGCACGCGCCATGATTGGATTTTTTCAGCTTTTAAATATAACGACATTAACGTAACTTTTCTTTAATCGCATCAATTAATTGATGGCGGAATTTCTTCGTAAAATTAATTTTATATTGTGGTGAACTGCAGTTACCAAAAAAATTGATTGGTAGTGTCAAATTTTGATAGCGTTGATCAGTAGAATGTAAATTGATATCCATATTGCATTCCATTCGATTTAAATCAATGATGCCTTTTCCTTTCCCCAAAAGTGCGGGTGTTTTTAATTCAATTTTTTCAGCAATAAGTTGATTCTGTTGGAGAAATAATTGTAAGTAAAATTGTTCAAAGTGAGTGTTTAATTCTTTGTTTTGTAACAGTTCATCGTTGTAATTGATAGGGAAATATTGACTGACCATATCCAATAAATTCACACCAAGAATTTCACCATTTTGAGCGAGGATATTTAACTTTCCTTGAATAGGTTGTGAATGTAGAAACGCTAAATCTATATTAAAGTCTGCGTGCCCACTTAACACTTCTGGCAAATTTAATAGTGCGAATAAGCGTTTAACTGGGAAATATTTGCTTGAAAAATTTACCGCACTTTGATTGTCTATTTGTTGGTATTTCAATATGGCTAAACAATCGTTATCACACAGCGATTTTATATAAGTCACCATTTGTTGGCGTGGGGAAGTAAAATCTGCGTGGCTTTCTATATAACCAAGAGGCTGGTTATTTAAGCTTGCATCTACAAATTGAATTAGAGCAGATTTTGATTTTGAAAAATCTAAATTCGCTTTGTTGAAAGTAAAATTTAATGTTTTATTTCCATATATAGGTTTATCAAATTCAATACGAATATGGCTTTCATCATTCAACATTACTTTTTGGGATAAAAGTTGATTTAAGGAAAACGGCGCTAAATCCATTGAGATATTTGCGCTGTTTTGTGCGTTTTGATTTAGAGTGATTTGTTGAAGATTAAGTGAGTGAAGTTTTGCGTTGCCATAAAAAAGAGGCAAAAAATTAAGTTTAGCTTCAAGTTTTTGAACTGAAAATTGCGTAGTTTTTATATTTTTAAGAGAAAGTGCGGGTGGAAATAGAGATAGATTGACTGATTGAACCGCAATATTTTGTTGCGCTAGTTGTGCAGCGATGGAACTTTGTGCTTGATAAAGTTGGATATACAAAAAAGAAAAGATCGCCAAAGCGACGATACCTACGCTAAGCGCGAACTTTTTCATCGATTATTCCTTGTCTTCGTCAATACGACTCGCAACCGCACTTTGTTGATTTTTATATTTTGCATCTTTGCGGCTACTGTATGGTCGTTTCGCTTCGCCACTTAATATTTCAAAGCTCAATGCACCAATCACCATATTTGGACGTAATGCTAATGGTAATTTCCCTGAATTATAAAATTCCAATACGATTTTTCCTTCCCAACCTGGATCAATACGGTGTGCCGTGACGTGTACCATTAAGCCTAAACGCGCTAAAGAAGAGCGACCATCTAACCAACCGATAATATTAGCGGGTAATTTCACGGATTCAAGTGTGGTTGCTAACGCTAAAGTACCGGGATGTAAGAAAAATGCTTCACCTTCAGGCACAATAATTTCATCACTCATTACAGATTCAAGCTGGGCGGACACTTCTTCTTTCGGGCCGCTTAAATCAATGAAAGGCGCCGAGTGCTCACGAAATACGCGGAAAGAATTACCCAAGCGAACATCAATCGTCGCGCCGTTGATTTTGTCATTATTTGGACGAGGAGTTAAAGAAATAATGCCATCATCGAGATAGCGTTCAATATCAGTATCGCAAAGACGCATAAGATTTCCTATTTTTGATTCAATAAATGAAGGATTTGAGCTTTTAACATATTGATCGCAATACGGTTTTTGCCGCCGCGAGGAATAACAATATCCGCATATTGTTTAGAGGGCTCAATAAATTGTAAGAACATTGGGCGCACGGTTGCACGATATTGATCAATAACCGATTGTAGGGAACGACCGCGTTCTTCCATATCGCGTTGTAAACGACGAATAAAACAAATGTCTAATGGTGTGTCTACGAATACGGAAATATCAGCAAGTTGACGAACGCGTTCATCAGTAAGCAGTAAAATCCCTTCTAAAATCACAATACGTTTTGGTGTGAATGCTGTGGTTTCACCCGTACGAGTATGCTCAACATAGCTATAAACAGGCACATCAACCGCTTTTCCTGATTTTAAATCTTTTAAATGTTGAATGAGCAAATCGCGATCCATTGAGCTTGGATGGTCATAATTTGTTTTTATGCGTTCGCTCATTTCTAAATGGCTTTGATCTTTGTAGTAACTGTCTTCGGCAATAATTCCAATTTCTTGGCAGCCTAATTCATTACAGAGTTCTTTGTGAACGGTAGAAGCGATAGAACTTTTGCCTGATGCGGATGCGCCAGTGATGGCGATGATGATACAAGAATCTGACATAATTGTGTTTTGATGTAAGGGACATTTCGGCAATTATAAGTAAAAGTGCGGTGAATTTCACGTTTATTTTTTCACTTGAATTTTAAAAAGTGTGAACTTCATCACGGTATTATTCGCCTTTTTCACGTAGGATTCGTGCCATTCTATCCAATAAGGAGTATTTATTATGAAGTTCAACAAAATTTCTCTTTCTGTTTCTGCCGCACTTTTAGCTGCAGGCTTGGCTATTTCTGGTTCTGCTAACGCTAAAGGTCGTTTAGTTGTGTACTGTAGTGCAACCAATATTTTGTGCGAAACCACCACAAAAGCATTTGGCGAAAAATATGATGTGAAAACATCCTTTATTCGTAATGGTTCAGGCAGTACTTTTGCTAAAGTTGAAGCTGAAAAAAATAACCCTCAAGCGGATGTTTGGTTCGGTGGTACTTTTGATCCTCAAGCTCAAGCTGCAGAATTAGGGTTAATTGAGCCTTATAAGTCTAAACACATTGATGAAATTGTGGAACGTTTCCGTGATCCTGCGAAAACGAAAGGTCACTATGTTTCCTCAATTTATATGGGGATCTTAGGTTTTGGTGTGAATACTGAACGTTTGGCAAAATTAGGCGTTAAAGAAGTGCCGAAATGCTGGAAAGACCTAACAGATCCACGCTTAAAAGGCGAAGTTCAAATTGCAGACCCTCAAAGTGCGGGTACCGCTTACACAGCATTGGCAACTTTCGTTCAATTATGGGGCGAAAAAGAGGCATTCGATTTCCTAAAAGCCTTGCATCCTAATGTTTCTCAATATACCAAATCGGGTATCACGCCATCACGTAACTCTGCGCGTGGCGAAGCGACAATTGGGGTAGGTTTCTTACATGATTATGCATTAGAAAAACGCAATGGTGCACCGTTAGAATTAGTCGTGCCTTGTGAAGGAACAGGTTATGAGTTAGGTGGCGTGAGTATCTTAAAAGGTGCGCGTAATATTGATAATGCAAAATTATTCGTCGATTGGGCTTTATCAAAAGAAGGTCAAGAATTAGCTTGGAAACAAGGGGATTCTTTACAAATCTTAACTAACACGACCGCAGAACAATCACCAACTGCATTTGATCCGAATAAACTTAAATTGATCAATTATGACTTTGAAAAATACGGTGCAACAGAACAACGTAAAGCCTTAATTGAAAAATGGGTTCAAGAAGTTAAATTAGCGAAATAGCGCTGAATAAGTGCGGCAAAAAATACTGAAGTTTTTGACCGCACTTTTTCGTATTTTTAATGTGATTTCGTTTTCCCTCTAAGAGATTGCAAAATTTTCATTCATAAGGGAGTTATAATCAGATGAAACTATCAAAAATCGCAGTAACCTTGTCGGGTGTGATGCTAAGTGGATTGGTGTTAAGTAATCCATCTTTTGCAAAAGGACGTCTAGTCATTTATTGCAGCGCGCAAAATACGATGTGCGAGCAAGAAGCGATGGCATTTGAGAAAAAATTTGATGTTAAAACAAGTTTTATTCGTGGTGGCACGGGAACCATTTTAGCGAAAATTGATGCTGAAAAAGATAATCCACAAGGCGATGTTTGGTATGGTGGAACGATGGATCCTCATTCTCAAGCAGGGGAAATGGGCTTACTGGAGCCTTATAAATCATCCAATCTTCCTCAGATCGTAGAAAAATTCCGTGATCCAGCCAAAATGAAAGGGAATTATTCTTCGGCGATTTATTTAGGCGTGTTAGGTTTTGGGGTAAATCCAGAACGTTTGAAAAAATTGAATTTACCTATTCCAAAATGCTGGAAGGATTTAGCTAACCCAATTTACAAAAATGAAATTCAAGCCGCAGATCCACAAAGTTCTGGTACAGGTTACACTCAGCTAGCCACTTATATGCAACTTTGGGGAGAAGACGAGGCGTTTAAATTCTTAAAAGAGTTGAATAAAAACGTATCGCAATATACCAAATCTGGTAATACGGCAACACGTAATACAGCGCGTGGAGAAACGGCAATTGGTATTGGTTTCTTACATGAATATTCTTTAGAAAAAGCGAAAGGCGCACCAGTAGAATTAGTTGTACCTTGTGAAGGTACTGGTTATGAAATTGGCGGTGTGAGTGTCATTAAAGGTGCGCGTAATTTAGATAATGCGAAACTTTTTGTTGATTGGGCATTATCCAAAGAGGCGCAAGAATTAACTTGGCAAAAAGGTGAGGCGTATTCCATTTTAACGAACACCACCGCACAACAATCGCCTTATGCGTTAGATTTTAAATCTATTAATTTAATTAACTATGATTTTGATAAATACGGTGCGACTGATTTACGTAAACGCTTAATCACAAAATGGGTTGATGAAGTAAAATTAGCCAAATAATGATGTCACTAACGAAGTGATATGTCGCATATCGCTTCGTTTTTTTACCTTATGCGAGGTTGTATGAACGCAAAAAAACTTTCCATAATGCATTCTGCTTATTTTTGGATTATTTTATCCTTATTGGCGTTTGCGCTTCTGCCTTCCAATGCTCTTGATTACGGTTTGTTTGAAAGTACTTCAGATGAATATTTAGATGCAATGGGATGGTCTTCTTTCAATTTAACTTGGGCTTGGTTCCTGCCTGTTATTGTGTATGGTGCTTTGCCGTTATTTAGATTGCCACAGCAAACCCAAGCAAAAACAGAGCTATGTTTGACCGCACTTTCTGTATTGTTTATGTTTATCAGTGCGACGGTGTGTAAAATCAGCATGGGCTATTCTGTGATTGTGTTACTTGTGGGATATACCGCATTAGCAACACTTTCATTAGCAAAACTAAAAGTGATGCAAGGTGATAAATTTATCATCGCTTCTTTACTTTGTATTATTTTGCTTATTTTCTTTTTTATCGTTTATCCAACATTGGCGATTTTCGTTTCAATGTTTTATGACGGAGACACGTTTGCGCCACAACAAGTGATGCGTATTTTAACGCAGAGCTATATTGTTCGCGTAATTACCAATTCTCTTTTCTTATCGGGCTTTGTGGGCGTAGTGTCTACTGTATTTGGTTTAGCCTTTGCGCTTTATACCACGCGTATCGCTCGTAGAACAGCATTTATCGGAAAAATTTTCTCTATTTTGCCAATTGTTACGCCACCATTTGTTGTGGGATTAGGGGTAACTTTGATGCTTGGCCGTTCTGGTTATGTAACCGAATTTTTAAGTACGAATTTTGGTTTCACCAATCATAACTGGCTGTATGGTTTTAATGGGATTGCGATTGCTCAAATTCTCGCATTTGCTCCGATTTCTTTTATGATTTTAGATGGCGCATTGAAATCGGTACATCCTTCTATTGAAGAAGCCTCTTATACGTTACGAGCCAATCGCTATCAAACTTTTTATAACATTATTTTTCCATTGTTACGCCCAGCATTGGCGAACTCGTTTTTAATTGTATTTATCCAATCACTTGCAGATTTCAGTAACCCATTGGTATTGGGTGGTAGCTTTGATGTGATTGCAACACAGATCTATTTCTATATTGCTGGTTCACAATTAGATTACGCATCAGCAAGTACCTTAGGTTCAATATTATTAATTTTCTCTCTAGCGATTTTTATCATTCAATACATTTGGATTGGTAACCGCTCTTATGTCACCGTTTCAGGTAAATCTTATCGTGGTGATGTGCAAGATCTTCCAACTGGTTTGAAATATACGATCATTGGTATGCTTGGATTCTGGGTCATCTTTAATATGGCGCTTTACGGAAGTATTTTCTACGGAAGCTTCACTGTAAACTGGGGTGTAGATTACACTTTAACCTTGAAAAACTATGCTATGTTGTTCGGGCAAGGATTAAGCGATGGAGCGTGGCCGTCACTAATCAATACCTTAATCTATGCAGGTATTGCCGCACCATTGACCGCATTCTTTGGATTATTGATTGCGTACATTGTGGTGCGTAAAGATTTCCAAGGTAAAAAATCCCTTGAGTTCTTAACTATGCTTTGTTTTGCCGTGCCAGGTACTGTGGCTGGGGTGTCTTACATTTTAGCCTTCAACAATGCACCGCTTTATATTACGGGTACTGGCATTATCGTGATTATTTCAATGGTTATGCGTGACTTACCAATCGGTATGCGAGCAGCGATTGCTGGTTTAGGACAGCTTGATAAATCTCTTGATGAAGCATCGCTTTCTTTAAAAGGGAGTTCGTGGAAAACCTTATGGTATATCGTGTTGCCATTATTAAAACCAGCATTGCTTTCAGCGCTTGTTACCAGCTTCGTTCGTGCAATGACGACGGTGAGCGCAATTATATTCTTAGTGACAGCAGATACTCGGGTTGCAACAGCTTATATCCTAAATCGCGTTGAAGATGGTGAATACGGTGTCGCTATTGCATACGGCTCAATCTTAATTGTTGTCATGATGGCAATTATTTTATTCTTCGACTGGATTGTAGGTGATACACGTATCTCTCGTTCTAAAGCGAAAAAAATGAATTAACTCGTTAAGTTGTAGGTAAATATTATGAGTAATAATGATTTCTTAGTATTAAAAAATATTACCAAAGCATTTGGTAAAGCGGTCGTCATTGATAATTTAGATTTAACGATCAAACGTGGCACGATGGTGACATTGTTAGGGCCGTCAGGTTGTGGCAAAACAACTGTATTGCGTTTGGTTGCTGGGTTAGAAAATCCAACATCAGGTCAAATATTTATTGATGGAGAAGACGTAACAAAATCTTCTATTCAAAATCGAGATATTTGTATTGTCTTCCAATCTTATGCTCTATTCCCTCATATGAGCATTGGCGATAATGTGGGCTACGGCTTAAAAATGCAAGGCATTGGCAAAGAAGAACGTGCTCAGCGTGTAAAAGAGGCTTTAGAATTGGTGGACTTAGCGGGTTTTGAAGACCGTTTTGTAGATCAAATTTCAGGTGGTCAACAACAACGTGTTGCATTGGCTCGTGCTTTGGTATTGAAACCAAAAGTCCTATTGTTTGATGAACCATTAAGTAATTTGGATGCAAACTTACGTCGTTCAATGCGTGAAAAAATCCGTGAATTGCAACAACGTTTAGGCATTACCTCGCTTTATGTGACACACGACCAAACAGAGGCATTTGCGGTATCTGATGAAGTTATTGTTATGCATAAAGGTAAAATTATGCAAAAAGCGCCAGCGAAAGAGCTTTATCTCCGACCAAATTCTTTGTTCTTAGCTAACTTTATGGGTGAATCCAGTATTTTCGATGGAATATTAGAAAATAGCGTGGTGGATGTTAATGGCTATCATGTACCTTTAAAAGACGCTGCACAGTTTAATTTACCCGATGGTGAATGTTTAGTAGGTATTCGCCCAGAAGCAATTTATCTTGCCGCAGAGGGCAGCGATGCTCAACGTTGTGAGATTAAAAGTGCGGTCTATATGGGCAACCATTGGGAAGTTGTCGCAAATTGGGCTGGAAAAGATTTATTGGTGAATTGTAAGCCAGAAGATTTTAATGCTGATTTAAAACAAGCTTATGTAAATTTATCTGATCACGGTATTTTCTTATTGAAGAAAGAGTAGTACAGCGCATAAAAAAGTGCGGTGAAATTTCACCGCACTTTTGTGATTACAATGAAGGGGAAGGATTTTCCCCTTTTTTATTTCTGTTATTAAATCGCCCAACCGCCAGCATAGAATGCAACGAGTACGATTGCAATAATCACAGTACCTACATTTAAGCGTTTAATATCGCCGCTCACGATTCTTCCAATCACTAATGCCGCAAAACCTAACATAATGCCTGTTACGATGTTAGCAGTAAGTACGATAAATACTGCGCAGATTAATCCGCTCATTGCGCCAACGAAATCATCGAAATCTAATTTGCTTACATTGCTTAACATTAATAAACCAACGTACATTAATGCTGGGGCAGTTGCGTATCCAGGCACTAAGAAAGCTAATGGTTGGAAGAAAAGCATTAATAGGAATAACACCCCAACAACGATTGCTGTAATACCAGTTTTACCGCCGGCAGCTGTTCCTGCTGCTGACTCAATGTAAACGGCAGCTGGTGCTGTACCGAATAAACCTGAGAATAAGCTACTGATTGAGTCTGAAGTTAAAGCTTTACCGCCATTGATAATTTGACCATCTTTATCAAGTAAGTCGGCTTGGCCTGCAACTGCGCGAATGGTACCCGTTGCATCAAATACGGCAGTCATCACCAAAGCAAATACGACAGGCAAGATTGCGGGTTGTAGTGCGCCCATAAAGTCTAATTGTAAGAAAAGAGAATTTTCACCAAAGGTTGGCATTTTGAAAATCTCTCCGCCAAATTTTACATTTGGATCAAAAATTAAACCTACGATAGTAATAGCAATGATTACCCATAAGATACCGCCTTTAATTTTCATTTTTTCAAGGCCGATAATGAGTGCTAAACCAATTAAGGACATCATTACTGGGAATGAAGAGAAATCGCCTAATTTTACTGGTAAGCCCGCTTGGTTGCTGACGACTAAAGCAACGCCATTTGCGGCAATTAAAAGTAAAAAGAGTCCGATACCAATGCCTGCCCCGTGAGCGATACTGGATGGTAAATTACGTAAAATCCATGCACGGATACCTGTGGCAGAAATTAAGGTAAACACAACCCCCATTAAGAATACTGCGCCTAGCGCAACAGGAATGGCGACCTTTTGACCGATTACTAAGCTAAATGCAGTGAAAGCTGTGAGAGAAATTGCACAACCAATTGCCATTGGTGCATTTGCCCATAAGCCGATTAAGATAGAGCCTAATCCTGCAACTAAACAGGTGGCAATAAAGACAGATTCCGCAGGAAAACTTGCAGCACCTAGCATATTGGGTACCACGATGACAGAATAAACCATTGCTAAGAACGTGGTTAAACCCGCGATAATTTCTTGACGAACAGTTGAACCACGTTGTTTGAGCTCAAATGTTTTTTCTAAAGTTGGCATAGTGTTCCTTGAAGTTAAGTAAAAAATTGGAAGTAATAAGGTGCGCTATTTTACATCATAAAAGCGATAAGTAAACGTTTGCGTGGGTTTTATTTAGGATAAAGTGCGGTCAAAATTATGAATAGTTATGAAATAATCTATTTGCTGATTTTCTATACAAATCAAACTGCGAGTCAGCAGAAAAACTGCTATACTTGTCGCGTTTTTTAACTTGATAAAATGAAGGAAACAAAATGGCTGATTTTAATCAAATTTTAACGCCAGGCGATGTAGATGCTGGCATTATCAATGTAGTAAATGAAATTCCAGAAGGTAGCTGCCATAAAATCGAATGGAATCGTAAAGTTGCGGCATTCCAGTTAGATCGTGTTGAGCCAGCAATTTTTGCAAAACCAACTAACTATGGCTTCATTCCACAAACTTTAGATGAAGATGGCGATGAGTTAGATGTATTATTAATCACTCGCCAACCATTAGCAACAGGTGTATTCCTTGAAGCTAAAGTAATTGGTGTCATGAAATTTGTTGATGATGGCGAAGTGGATGACAAAATCGTTTGTGTTCCTGCAGATGATCGTGATACAGGCAATGCGTACAATTCATTAGCAGATTTACCAGCAAACTTAATTAAACAAATTGAGTTCCATTTCAATAACTATAAAGCGCTTAAGAAACCTGGCTCAACGATAGTAACTCGTTGGGGCGACGTAGAAGAAGCGAAAGAAGTGATTCGTGAGTCTATTAAACGTTGGAATGAGCGTTAATTAATAAACACATTTGATTGTAAAAGTCCCTGATTCTTTGAGTCGGGGATTTTTTATAGTAAATTTCAGGAATTTAGATAACAAAAAAACACCTTTCGGTGCTTACTTTATTTTAAAGTGGTGGGTCGTGAAGGATTCGAACCTTCGACCAACGGATTAAAAGTCCGCTGCTCTACCGACTGAGCTAACGACCCAATTAGATGATTTTAAAATAAATTTTAAAATCTTTAGATTGGTGTTTAAATGGTGCCCGAAGCCAGACTTGAACTGGCACGCCTCGAAAGGCGAGGGATTTTAAATCCCTTGTGTCTACCGATTCCACCACTCGGGCAAATTGGAGCGGGAAACGAGGCTCGAACTCGCGACCCCGACCTTGGCAAGGTCGTGCTCTACCAACTGAGCTATTCCCGCATTTATCACTAATCAGCATTGCTGCTTGACAACGGGGCGTATTTTACGGTTTTATAGTCTTGTGTCAAATGAAAAAATAAAAAAAAACTTTGTTTGATTAAAAATAAGACAAAATAATAAAAGTACGGTAGAAAATACCGCACTTTATCTAGAATTAGAGTTTGAGGTCATCTAGTAGGCTACCTTTTGCTGCCTGTAAATATTGGATCATAGACCATACTGTTAAAATGGCTGCGATGTAAAGCAAGATTATAGCGGCAATTTCCATATAGTTATTGTAACGCCATAATAATCCGCCTAGAGCTAACATTTGGGCTGTTGTTTTCCATTTTCCCCACCAAGAGACAGCAACTTTACTACGCTCTCCGAGTTCAGCCATCCATTCACGTAATGCAGAAATTATAATTTCGCGAGAAATCATAATAATCGCAGGAATCGTAATCCAAAGAGAGTGTTGATATTCAACGATGAGAACTAAAGCTGCGACAACCATTACTTTATCCGCAACAGGATCTAAAAAAGCACCAAATCTTGTAGTTTGTTTCCATTTACGAGCCAAATAACCATCAAGCCAATCAGTAACACCGGCAATAAAGAATATGAATGTAGTAATAAAAGGGGAGGATTCGATAGGTAAATAAAATGCAATCACGAAAAACGGAATCAGGATTACACGAAACATCGTTAGGAAAATAGGAATATTAAATTTCATAGAAATGAGCCGCTCTTGGTGTTAGAGATACTCCTATTCTAAAGTATCTAAGAATATAAAAAAAGCCACATTATGTGGCTTTCTTGTAAATAATTATGGATTAAAGTTTATCAGCGTTTTGTTTTAAGTATTTTGCAACGCCTTCAGGGTTATCTTTCATCCCTTCTTTACCTTTTTCCCATTGAGCAGGGCAAACTTCACCATGATCTTCATGGAATTGCAATGCATCAACCATACGTAACATTTCATCGATGTTACGACCTAATGGAAGATCGTTTACTACTTGGTGACGAACGACGCCATTTTTGTCGATTAAGAATGAAGCGCGTAATGCAACGCCCGCTTCAGGATGTTCAATACCGTATGCTTGAGCAATTTCGTGTTTTACGTCCGCTGCTAATGCATATTTAACTTGGCCGATACCACCATTTTCAGTTGGGGTGTTACGCCATGCATTGTGAGTAAATTGAGAGTCGATAGAAACACCAACTACTTCTACGCCACGTTTTTTGAATTCTTCATAACGGTGGTCAAATGCGATTAACTCAGAAGGGCAAACAAAGGTAAAGTCTAATGGGTAGAAAAAGATTACTGCAGCTTTTCCAGCAATGTGTTTTTTAAAGTTGAAGTTATCAACGATTTCGCCATTGCCTAATACAGCAGATGAAGTAAAATCTGGTGCTTGACGGGTTACTAATACCATAGTCATAATTCCTATATAAAGTTAAGTTAAAGTTTTGCCACACAAAATAGCGGCGCGGTTCTATTTGAAACGCCGACATTTTATACTCGATTTTATCTATTAAAGCAATTAATCTTATCTAAAATAAGGTGGAAATATGCAACAACACAATCTCTCAACAACATTTGTCCATTCAGGGCGTAAAAAACGCTTTTCACAAGGATCCGTAAACCCCGTTTTACAGCGAGCTTCTTCATTAGTATTTGACAGTATTGAAGATAAAAAACACGCTACTCAACATAGAGCAAAAGGCGAATTATTTTATGGCAGAAGAGGGACGCTAACACATTTTGCTTTACAAGATTTAATGTGCGAAATGGAGGGAGGCGCAGGTTGTTATCTTTATCCTTGTGGTGCAGCAGCAGTAACTAATTCGATTCTTTCTTTTGTAAAAACTGGCGACCATGTGTTAATGAGTGGCGCAGCTTACGAGCCAACCCAAGATTTCTGTAATATTGTGCTGAAAAAAATGCAGATCGATACCACTTATTACGATCCTCTTATTGGTGCTGATATTGCAACACTTATTCAACTGAATACAAAAGTACTTTTTTTGGAGGCTCCGAGTTCTATCACAATGGAAATTCCAGATATTCCGACTATTGTGAAGGCAGCAAGAACGGTGAATCCTAACATTGTGATTATGATTGATAATACTTGGTCGGCAGGTGTTCTATTTAAAGCGTTAGAGCATGATATTGATATTTCTATTCAAGCGGGGACGAAATATTTAGTGGGTCATTCTGATATCATGATTGGTACTGCCGTTGCGAATGTGCGCACTTGGGATCAACTTAGAGAACATTCTTATTTAATGGGACAAATGGTAGATGCGGATTCTGCTTATACGACCGCTCGTGGTATTCGTACATTGGGTATACGATTAAAACAACATCAGGAAAGCAGTATTAAAGTAGCAAAATGGTTGAGTGAGCAACCAGAAGTAAAAACTGTGTACCATCCAGCCTTACCAAGTTGCCCTGGTCATGAATTCTTTTTACGAGACTTTAGTGGTAGCAGCGGCTTATTTTCTTTTGAATTAACTAAGCGATTGACATTGGAACAAGTCTCAAATTTCATGGATCATTTTCAACTTTTCACTATGGCTTATTCATGGGGAGGATTTGAGTCTTTAATTCTTTGTAATCAACCAGAAGAAATTGCACATATTCGTCCAAATATTAAACGTAACCTTACAGGTTCTTTAATTCGTGTGCATATTGGCTTTGAGGATGTAGATGAATTGATTGCAGATTTAAAAGCTGGATTTGAGCGAATTGCCTAAAAGTGCGGATAAAAAAATGCCTGTTTTACACAGGCATTTTTTATTAGGATTATTTTTGTTCTGACACTAAGCCAACTTTCGAACCGTCGGCAAAATGTACGGAAGTCCCGATAATGTCTACTTGGATATTTTTCCCTTGTTGCAAGTGTGGACGAATTTGAGAAAGCACAGCTTCTTCAGTTGTTGATAATGTTACTGTTTCGCTAGCTTTTGGTGCAATTGTTTTTCCAAATTGTAATGCTGGAAGATTTGCTACATAGAATGGTTGGTTATTTTCTTTATAAACAGTTAACCATTGCGCTTCTAAAATAGCTTTATCGCTTAAGTTTGTAATTTCATAAGTGATAGAAAACGATTTTAAATCATCTGTTACAGAAACATTCGTTACTTTTACATTCGCAACTTTTAGGAACTCTGTATTTGCTTGAGTGACTAAATCATCAGTTTTTACTTGAGGTTGTTGTACTGCTTGTTGAGCCGTTTGAGTAGTTTCTGTTGCTGCAGGTTTTTCTGCTACTTTTTCTTCTTTATCGTTACAAGCTGTTAATGCAATTGAACCTGCGATGATACTTGCAAAGAGAAAAGATTTATTAAATTTCATTGTAAATTCCTTCATTATATTTTGTTAGTTGAGTTGTACTCGTTTTTCAAGGGCTCAATTATAGCCCATGTGAGCCTTTATGACAGTCTTTTATTTTGAAAGTTCATAGAAGTTGTTTTATTATACTTTTCATTTTCCTTGATAAGTAGAGAAGTACAATGAAACATATTCATATCTTAGGTATTTGTGGCACCTTTATGGGCGGCGTGGCAATGATTGCTAAACAAATGGGCTATCACGTGACGGGTTCCGATACTAATGTTTACCCTCCAATGAGCACTTTTTTAGAAGAGCAAGGTATCGAGATTATTCCAAATTATGATGTTGCACAATTACAACCAGTGCCTGACATGGTAATCATTGGTAATGCGATGAAACGCGGTAATCCTTGTGTAGAATATGTGTTGGAAAATAATTTGAAATACACATCTGGTCCTCAATGGTTACATGATCATTTATTGCGCGATCGTTGGGTATTGGCAGTTTCTGGTACACATGGAAAGACAACTACAACAGGCATGTTAACGTGGATCTTAGAACAAAATGGCTTAAAACCAGGATTTTTAATCGGCGGAATTGCCGGTAATTTTGGCATTTCAGCTCGTTTAGGAGATAGCCCTTATTTTGTTATTGAAGCTGATGAATATGATACAGCTTTCTTTGATAAACGTTCGAAATTTGTCCATTATAATCCTCGTACACTTATCGTAAACAACATTAGTTTTGACCATGCAGATATTTTTGATGATCTCAAAGCGATCCAACGCCAATTTCATCATATGATTCGAACTATTCCGGCAAGTGGCTTGGTATTAAGTTCTGCGAGTGAACAAAGTGCAAAAGAAACGCTGGCATTGGGATGTTGGTCGCAACAACAATTTTTAGGCAAAGATAATGAGTGGTTTGCTGAACGTATTACAAATGATGCCTCACATTTTGCGGTCTTCCATCATGGTGAAAAAATGGCAGAAGTAAAATGGAATGTAGTCGGACAACATAATATGCATAATGCTTTAATGGCGATCGCTGCTGCTCATCATGCGGGTGTGGCTATTGAAGATGCGTGTAAAGCATTGGGATCTTTTGTAAATGCTAAACGTCGTTTAGAAGTAAAAGGCGAAGTTAATGGTATTACAGTTTATGATGATTTTGCTCATCATCCAGAGGCTATTCTTGCTACGCTAACCGCTTTACGAGATAAAGTGGGGGGTGGTGTGAGAATTCTTGCGGTGCTTGAACCTCGTTCTAACACAATGAAAATGGGCGTTCATAAAGATGAAATTGCGCCTGCACTTGGCCGAGCTGATGAAGTATTTATGCTTCAACCAGAACAACTTCCTTGGGAAGTGGCAGATATTGCAAATCAATGTGTACAACCTGCTTATTGGAACGCAAATTTAGATCGATTAGTCGATATGATTGTCGCTGAGGCTCAACCTACAGATCACATTTTGGTGATGTCTAACGGCAGTTTTGGTGGCATTCATCAAAAAATTCTTGATAAGCTTAAACAGAAATAATAAAAGTGCGGTTAATTTAGAAAATGTTTTTAAGTTGGCCGCATTTTTTATTGAGTTGACGTAATATTTATTTTTAATTTGTAATTTATAAAAGGAATCTTTGTAGAATGGCTGATCCACATATTAAATCACCGATGGATTTTTTAGATAATCTGACCGTCATTATTTATCGCTCTGGATTTTTGATAGCGGCGTTTTCTATTCTTGCCATGAGTTGGTATCCAGATTTATCGCTCACATTTATATTAATTGCGGCAACTTGCTGTGCCTCTTCATTACATATTTATCTCAAATCCTTCCGATTACTTTTTCAATTTGCTACTTGGATAGGATTACTTTTTTATATTAATCATTATCCCGCTTTAGCCCTTGGCGGTGCGTTACTTACTTTAGGTGGTTTGTGTTTTAAAGAATATTTTTGTTTCCGCGTACCTTTGCTAAATTTACAGCCGATATTTGTGACTTGCTTGTGGTTTTCATGGGTGTTAAATAATCTTATCGCATTACGCATTTTTTCTATTATTTCTGGTGTATTACTTTTAGTTTTAGCGATACAAAAATGGCGAATGCCTTTGCATTTTGATATTGGAGATAAAACAAAATATCAAATTTAGAAAAGAAAATGACCGCACTTTTATGTGCGGTCATTGTTTTTAGAATGGTTTATTTAGCTAAACATTCCATGTAACTATCTGCGGTAGATTGCAAGAATGTTGCATAAGAATTTTTGCCTAAATTGACTTTATCGCCAATTGGGTCGAGTTGTCCTACATTAACTTTAGTATTTTGAGCTAAAGATTCAATCACTTTCGGTGTAAATTGTGGTTCTGCGAATAAGCAATTTACTTTATGTTCTGCGATTTCTTCTTTAATGTGCGCTAAAGTTTTTGCACCTGGCGCAACTAATGGATTGATGGTGAAGTAACCCGTTTGTTTTAAACCATAAGCATCGTTGAAATAACCATAAGCATCGTGGAAAACGTAGAAACCTTTATTTTTAACGTTCGCAAGTTGTGCTGTGATTTTTTCACCTTGTTCTGCCAAAGTGCGGTTAAAATCTGAAAGATTTTGAGCAATCAAATCTTTTTTATCTGGGAATTGTGCAGTTAATTTATCCGCTACTTTTTGTGCAACAATTTTGCTGATAGCTGGAGAATACCAAACGTGCCAGTTTGTTGTTAAACCTTCGTCATGATCATGGTGATCGTGATCATGGTCGTGGTCGTGATGTTCATGCTCGTGCTTATGATCATGGCCGTGTTCATGTTCGTGTTTGTGTTCATGCTCATGCTCATGTTTATGATCGTGATCGCCATCTTCATGGAAATGCTCGTGGTGAGCTTTACTTAATAAAGGTTCAACATCCGCAAGATCGGCAATGGTAATCACTTTTTTACGTTCAATTTGGCTAATTGGTTTGTCTAAGAATGAATCAACGTCTTCACCAATCCATACAACTAAATCTGCAGATTTTACTTTTTGAATATCAGATAATTTCAAATTGTAGTCATGCGGAGAGGCGCCTGCAGGAACAAGGACTTGTGTACCGGTTACGCCATCAGCAATAGATGAAACAATAAAACCTAAAGGTTTTACTGAGGCTAATACATCGGCATTCGCCATCATTGGCGCACTTAAAAGTGCGGCAGAAACGGCGCTAATTTTTAAAAGTTTTTTCATATTTCTGTTTCCTTACTTGTTGGTAATAATTCTCAAAGGGAAAAAGAGTACGCCTTTTTATATAAATTGCAACGATTTTATAGAGCACGCGAGGGAAAATTTTTCAATTTCAAAGTAAATAGGTTTCATTCGATAAAAAATGCACATTGATGGTCAATGTGCATTTTCAAGAGGTGATTAAGATTTTTTCTTTAGTAATTTATCTATTACACGAGAAACGGCAAAAAAACCAAAAGTTGCCGTAATCATCGTGGCTGCACCAAAACCATTTGCGCAATTCATTGTGGCAGAAATAGAACAGCCTTCAGTCATTTGTGGGAATATTAGAGGTTGTGTTGAAAATACCGCATCGATACTAAATTTACGCTTTGGATTTTGGCTGAAATTATAATCCTTGCGTAAAACTGACCGCACTTTGGCGAGGAGCGGATCTTGAATGGTTTTACTGAGATCGGCAATTTGAATTTGGGTTGGATCAGTTTGACCGCCAGCACCGCCAATAGTAATTACATTAATTTTGTTACGTTTACAATAAGCAATCAGCGACGCTTTAGTTTTCACATTGTCAATGGCATCAATGACATAGTCATAGCCTCGGTTGAGATAATCCGATTGATTATCTGGCGAGATAAAATCATCAATAATATTGACGGTACATTCTGGGTTAATTAATTTTACTCGCTCTGACATGATTTCAGTTTTTAATTTGCCGATTGTGCCGCTCATCGCAGGAAGTTGGCGATTGATATTCGTGACGCAAATATCATCCATATCAATCAATGTTAGTTCACCAACGCCTGAACGTGCTAAGGCCTCTACGACCCAAGAACCCACGCCTCCAATGCCTATTACGCAAATATGGGCTTGGCGTAAGTGCGCGAGTCCATCAGGCGTATAAAGTCGACCGATACCGCCAAATCGCTGTTCATAATTGTCCACTGGAGCCATTATTGCAACACCCATACTCGGCCATAGTGTTTTGATAATCCTGCAATATGGCCTGCTTGATCACCAATGCCGCGATATAAGTCAAAGTGGTGGCCTTTCACCGCACCGCCCACATCAAGAGCAACCATTAAATGTAATTTGTGTGTACCAAGCCAGTTTCCGTTATTATCAATGTCAGGCACTTCGACTAAAAGAACAGTACCAGATGGTACAACGCTACGATCTGATGCTACTGAAGCCATTGGTACAAGTGGTACGCCTGCAGAACCTTTTACTTTGCCACTCGGATCATTTTTGAAGAATACATAAGAAGAATTACGTTCTAACAAACTTTGTACGCGAGAAGGATTACGATTACCCCATTCACGAATTGCTTGGATAGACATTTTCTCTTTTGGTACTTCCCCATCTTCAACTAATAAACGGCCAACAGCGGTATAAGGAAAGCCGTTTTGTCCTGCATAAGCGAAGTAATTAAGGTTGCCATCACCAAAATCTACATAACCGCTGCCTTGTACCCCAAGTAAGAAGTTTTCTAACATGGAATCACTATACGCTAATTCTAATCCTTGCCCCGCTAATGCACCGGCATAGATTTGCGCACGGCTAAAACGTTTATTTGCTGGCATACGATAAATTGGATTTTGGAATTGACCTTGCGGTGAACGGCGTGCATGAAGGACAGGAGAGTAGTAGCCTGTCATCAAAACATTTTGATATCCATCGAATCCACGCATAATTTGCGGGTGAATGCCAAATTTAGAAAGCTCACTTACATTGGCGCCAGAAAGTACCCAATTCGTAATTTTTTCATAGTTGCCATAGAAACGATCGGATAGTTTGCTTGAATAACTTTGTACATTTGAAAGTTGAGTTAAAAAATCGCCCTGATTAATGACCGCACTTTGGTTTTCGACTTGAGAAACTGGCATAAACACAGCTTGTTGATAATTACGACCCGAATATTTTGCACCAAATTGTTGAGGATCGCTGCCATTTGAGGTGGTGGGAATTTGAGTTTTTGTTGTATTAGAAGAACCACAGGCAACTAAAAGTGCGGTTGTCACTGCAATAGAAAATGTTTTTAATGAGAAAAATTTTCGAACTGACATTTTTAATCCTAAGTAAGCTTAAATAAGGCTGTATACGCTATCAAAAATCCTTAAAAACGACCAGTGTTATTTAGTCAAGCTGATTAATAAAAACTCACATTGAACATTTTATTAACAAATGAAACATAAACTTTTGTTTAATTCTTGCAAAAAAATATTAATAGCGTATAGTGCACCACATCAGACGCGGGGTGGAGCAGCTTGGTAGCTCGTCGGGCTCATAACCCGAAGGCCGTCGGTTCAAATCCGGCCCCCGCAACCAACAAATTCTAAAGCCCTGATTTAAGAAAATCAGGGCTTTTCTCTTTGCGGTTGAACACGCTATGATGATCTCCATTAGATCATCTTTTTCTATGCTATAATCCCTCAAAATTTTCAAAACCGGTACCTAAATGAAACAATTATTTGCAACGACTTCTCGTGGCTTTGAAGAATTATTAAAAGTTGAACTCACTGAACTTGGCGCACAAGAGGCAAAAGTGGTTCAAGGTGGCGTTCATTATCAAGCTGATGACGAAACTTTATACCGCACTTTGCTTTGGTCACGCCTTGCTTCACGCATTTTATTTCCTTTGATTGAAACCAAGGTTTACAGTGATTTGGATCTTTATGCGGCTGTTTCAGGCTTTAATTGGTTAGCGCAATTTGATGAACGAATTACATTCTTTGTAAATTTTAATGGAACCAACCAAGAAATTCGTCATACTCAATTTGGTGCGATGCGCGTTAAAGATGGAATTGTCGATTACTTTGAACGTCAAGGTAAAACTCGCCCTGATGTAGATAAAATTCAGCCGGACGTACGTATTCATGCTTATTTGAATCGTGAAAATTTAGTGATTTCTTTAGATTTAAGTGGGGAAGCATTACATTTGCGAGGCTATCGTGAAGATGCAGGTCAAGCGCCTTTACGTGAAACTCTAGCGGCGGCGATTGTTATGCGTTCAGGTTGGCAAGCGGGTTCTCCATTAGTAGATCCAATGTGTGGTTCTGGCACGCTTTTAATTGAAGCGGCACAAATGGAAGCTAAAATTGCGCCGCAACTTTATCGTTTACATTGGGGATTTGATTTTTGGAAAGCGCATAATCAATTGGCTTGGGAAAAAGTAAAAAATGAAGCGATTGAATTAGCAGAAGAAAAACAAAGTGAAATTCAACCGTACTTTTATGGATTTGACCTCGATCACCGCGTATTAAAAAAGGCGCAGAAGAATGCACAAAATGCAGGTGTTTCACATTTAATTAAATGGCAACAAGGTGATGTTGCAGCGTTGAAAAATCCTAGCGTAAATGGAGTTGGTACGGTTATCTGTAATCCACCTTATGGGGAACGTTTAGGAACAACACCAGCTTTAATCGCGCTCTATTCTGTATTTGGGCAACGACTTAAAAAAGAATTTTGCGGTTGGAATGTTTCTGTTTTTAGTAGCGAATCCACATTGCTTGATTGTTTGAGAATGCGTGCCAGCCGACAGTTTAAAGCAAAAAATGGCCCACTAGATTGTGTGCAGAAGAATTATCAAGTTTCAGAACGAAAATCTGATGAAATTACAGCTGAAAATGAACTAGAATTTAACCGCACTTCGGAGGTGGCAACCGATTTTGCTAATCGATTACAAAAAAATATTAAGAAAATTAGTAAATGGGCAAAGCAACAAGGATTAGACGCTTATCGTTTATATGATGCCGATTTACCTGAATATAATTTAGCCGTCGATCGTTATGCAGATTACATTGTTGTGCAAGAATATGCAGCGCCGAAAAATATTGATGAAAATAAAGCGCGTCAACGTTTATTAGATGCTGTTACTGCAACTTTGCACGTTACAGGTGTGGAAACGAATAAGCTAATCCTCAAAGTTCGTCAGAAACAAAAAGGTACCAACCAATATGAGAAATTAGCCAATAAAGGTGAATACTTTTATGTGAATGAATATGGCGTGAAACTTTGGGTAAATTTGACAGATTATTTAGACACTGGATTATTCTTAGATCACCGTTTAACAAGAAAAATGATTGGTGAGTTGGCAAAAGGTAAAGATTTCTTGAACTTATTTGCTTATACTGGTTCTGCAACTGTTCATGCGGCACTTGGTGGCGCTAAATCGACAACTACCGTTGATATGTCCAATACTTATCTTAATTGGGCGGAGCAAAATCTTATTTTGAATGATATTGAAGGTAAACAACATAAATTAATTCAAGCAGATTGCCTTCAATGGTTAGAAAAATGTGATCGTCAATTTGATTTGATATTTGTGGATCCACCGACGTTTTCGAATTCTAAACGTATGGAAGAGAGTTGGGATGTTCAACGAGATCATGTGAAATTGATGAGCAATCTAAAACGAGTTTTGTCGAATAATGGCACAATTGTTTTCTCGAATAATAAACGTGGATTCAAAATGAATTTAGTTGCGTTGGAAGAATTAGGTTTAAGTGCGGTAGAAATTTCGCATAAAACGTTACCGCTAGATTTTGAACGTAATAAACAAATTCATAATTGTTGGATGATTCAACATATATAATGATTTCCCAAGTTGTAAAAATAGTTGAAAAAATAGTGAATTTTAAACAAAGTGAATAAAAAACTATCGCTCAAACATTTTTTTTCAAAAAGTGCTAGACAAGGTTTTGTTAAATCATTAATATACGCCTCCGCAACGACGCAATAACGCGTTCGTAGCTCAGTTGGATAGAGCGTTGGCCTCCGGAGCCAAAGGTCGCAAGTTCGAATCTTGTCGAGCGCGCCAGGTCAGTGCAATAACAACTTTTAATGGTGGCTATAGCTCAGTTGGTAGAGCCCTGGATTGTGATTCCAGTTGTCGTGGGTTCGAATCCCATTAGCCACCCCATCTTATCTTTATAAGATCTGACGGCGAGTAGCGCAGCTTGGTAGCGCAACTGGTTTGGGACCAGTGGGTCGTAGGTTCAAATCCTATCTCGCCGACCACTTTA
>NZ_LCTH01000034.1:0-46923 GCF_001008275.1 Haemophilus haemolyticus | reverse complement strand
AATTTTCTTTCTGTTTTTTCTACCGCACTTTCTACGGTTTGAATATTTGAGACTGATTCAGTGGTTCCATTCGCTTGCGCAAGTTTTTTTGCTTTTGCACGAGCAATCGCTGCAGCTACCGCCGCTTTTTTCGGATCAAGTGCGGTTGAATTTTCGTCTGTTTTTTCTACCGCACTTTCTATGGCTTGAGTGTTTGGAACTGATTCAGCGGTTTCATTTGCTTGTGCAAGTTTTTTCGCTTTTGCTCGAGCAAGTGCGGCTGCAATCGCTGCTTTTTTCGCATCGGTTGGTTGAGTTTGTTGTTCTTGATTTTCGACTTGAGATTCCGCTTGCTGACGAGCCAGACGACGAGCTTTACGTTGTGCCATTAAATCCGTGTTATCAGGTAAAACTTCCCCTTTTTCTGAGGTGATCGTTTTAACTTGTATTGATTCTGTTTCATTGGCTTTTTTCGCTTTCAAGCGTTCTAGAGCTGCTTTAACAGGATCTTCACCTTTGGTTTTCGCTAATTCTTCTCGACGAGCCTCCGCGGCACGTTGTGAACGTGCTTTACGCTCTTGTTCTTCACGTTCCATTCTCGCTTGTTTGGCTTCAAAGCGAATTTTGGCTTCATCCGATTTTTTCTGTTTTTCTTTGATTTGCCAAATTTTTGCTTTTTCTTGGCGGAAATACTGAATCAGCGGAATATGGCTTGGGCATACGTAGGCGCAAATACCGCACTCGATACAATCTTTGAGGGCGTATTCTTCCGATTTTTTGTGATCTTCACTACGCGCAAACCAGTAGAGTTGCTGTGGCATCAAGTTGACTGGGCAGGCATCAGAACAGCTAGAACAGCGAATACAAGCTTGTTCAGGCTCTGGTTCTGCATATTCAAAATAGTTTGGTGCAAGCAAGCAGTTGACAATTTTGGTCACTGGTGCATTGAGATTGGAAAGTTCCAATCCCATCATTGGACCACCCGCAAACACTGGATAACGTTCATCAAATTGATAGCCCGCGTGCGTTAATACTTGAGAAATTGGTGTACCAAGTCGAACCCAATAATTACCTTTTTCAGGAATTTTATCACCTGTAAGGGTGACGATACGTTCAATTAAAGGTTCGTCATTTATAACCGCTCTTTTAATTGCAAAGGCTGTACCAACATTATGCATCAGTACACCAATACTAGAAGAACGCGCACCACTTGGCACTTCCATTCCTGTAAGTAAATAAATAAGCTGTTTTGCGGCACCCGAAGGATATTTTGTTGGAATGACCCGAACGCTAATGTCATTTGCTCCCTGTAGCGCTTTGTGGATTGCCTCTATTGCTTCAGGTTTGTTATCTTCAATGGCGATGACTACGTTTTCAGGTCGTAGTATATAACGCAAAATACGAATGCCTTCGATGATTTCATCGGCGCGTTCACGCATAAGACGATCATCACAAGTAATATAAGGCTCACATTCTGCACCATTGATAATCAAGAGTTTAACTTTTTTCTCTGCTGATTGAATTTTAGCAGCAGTCGGAAACACTGCACCGCCCAAGCCAGCTATACCAGCTTGATAGATTTTATTAATGAGTTGTTCTGGCGAGAGTGTTAAAAAGTCATCAATAGGATTACGCTCTAGCCATTGATCCAAGCCATCTGCTTGCAAATGAATTGCAGGTTCATCAAGACCAGACGGATGTGCGGCGACATAAGGTTTAATCGATTTAATTGTGCCAGAAGTGGGCGCATGAACTGGCAACATACGCAAGCCATCGCCGTTTGTTAAGGCTTGACCTTTTAGTACGTAATCGCCTTCCTTTACTAAAAGGTTACCTGTTGTTCCTGCGTGCTGTTTAAGAGGAATATAAAAATCAGTGACTAAAGGCTGATGACGTAATGGTTGTGAATTAGATTGTGATTTCATTTCAGGCGGATGAATGCCACCTTTGAAATCCCATAATTTACCGGAATTGAAACGAGATAATACGTCCGCCATTTATTTCCCCACAACCAATTTTTTCTCAGTGCCATTTACATTCATTACTGGAATGACTAATTTTGCATCAAACTTCCAATCCCAATTATCGATATTTTTTTTCACGGGAATCATTGATATACAATCTGTCGGGCAGGGCGCTACGCAAAGTTCACAACCTGTACAGAGATCTGGAATGATCGTGTGCATGAATTTATTTGTACCAATAATGGCATCAACAGGACAGGCTTGGATACATTTTGTGCAGCCAATACACATATTTTCATCAATAAAAGCGACTTTCTCGATAGGTTCTTCTACGCCCTCCATAGCTGGTACATCAACACCTAAAATCTCTGCAATTTTTACGATGGTAGGTTGACCACCAGGAATACATTTTGTGATGTCATCTCCATTGCAAATAGCTTCAGCGTATGGTTTGCATCCAGGATAACCACATTGTCCACATTGGCTTTGTGGCAAAATAGAGTCTATTTTTTCCACAATAGGATCGGCTTCAACTTTGAGTTTAAGTGAAGCAAATCCTAAAATCGCACCGAAAATTAAAGCGAGTAAAGTGATTATGATGAATAGAAGGGTCATTATTTCTTTCTTTTTCCTGAAAAATACTGAGAGAACCCAATAAATAAAATCAAAATGGTAATAGCCATTAAAAGATAGATCATTTTATTACTTCACTAGTCCTGTAAATCCCATAAATGCGAGAGACATTAAACCAGCTGTAATTAGTGCGATAGATGAACCCTTGAAAGTTAAAGGTACATCAGCTGCGACAAGACGTTCACGAAGTGCAGCAAAAAGCACTAATACAAGTGCAAACCCAAGAGATGCACCAAAACCATAAACGACAGATTCCGTTAAATTATGAGCAAGATTTACATTTAATAATGCGACACCGAGAACTGCACAGTTTGTGGTTATTAAAGGCAAGAAAATTCCAAGTAAACGATATAGTGTTGGGCTAGTTTTATTTATCACCATTTCGGTAAATTGTACAACTACGGCAATAACCAAAATAAATACTAATGTGCGTAAAAAAGTAGCATTCAAGGGAACAAGAATATAATGATCAACTAAATATGCGCAAAGGGAGGCAACTGTTAATACAAACATTGTTGCTAACCCCATTCCCACTGCGGTTTCAATTTTTTTGGATACGCCCATAAAAGGACAAAGTCCTAAGAATTTCACCAATACAAAGTTGTTAATCAGCGCAGTACCGATAATTAATAAAATATAGTGTGTCATTGCTTTCTGCCTTGTGTATAAGCTGGCTATTATCCTCATTTATAGGCGCGATAACAATAGAAAATTTGGGGTAGGAGAAAGAGAAAATTGAGATTTTTGATTTTGTTAGATATGAATAAAAAACGCAGCTAATCATTTAAACTATTAGCTGCGTAATATTTGAATTAACAGTACTCAACTTGACTTATGTGAGTAGAGTACTGCTTGAAGTTTAATATCAATTATTTTTGATATAGTTTTGCTGGACCTTGAGTACCACCGTTAGATTTTCCACCTTCTTGTAGTTTTAATTCAGAACCAGAGGCAATAATCTCAACACGACGATTAGGACGTAAACAATCTTTTAACGCTTGTCCATTAACACCCTCACAAGCTTTCACTTGCGGATTTTTACCATAGCCCACAGCAGTAATTAGAGAGTTCACACCGTCTTCAGTTAAACGCGCTTTAACAGTATTTGCACGACGTTGAGATAGATCTAAGTTGTAAGCATCAGAACCTAAACGGTCTGTATAACCAGCAACTTTAACTTCTTTAGCACCAGTAGATTTTAATTGAGATGCTACGCTATCAATAACTTGTTTACCTTGTGCAGTTAAGGTGTCTTTATTGAAGTCAAATAAGAAATCACCGCTTAAATTGAATGCTGAATTACCGTTACAACCGTTTGGATACCAGAAAAAACTTTGTGCATTATGGTTTTTGTCAAATAATACTTTGTACTGGCAAACTTTATGGATGCCGTTTTCACGATAATTGAATACATAATCCCATTCAGATACGCCATATAAACCTTCAGTAAAATGAGGATCACCGATTAATTGACGAATTTGATCTTTGTTCATACCACTTTCAATCATGCGTACGTTATCCCAATTTGGCCAACTACCGAATTGGCTACCATCGTGGTTGAAGGTCGCTGAATCAATTTTAGGCCATACTAATTGAGGTACTTGTTGACCATTTACATCTTTATATTCTGGAGTGCCTGCGTCAGTCACTTTGCTTAAGTTGCCACAAGCAGCAAGAGTTGCGATAGCAACAGTTGATAATAAAATACGAGATAATTTCATTGGCTTTACCTTTTATTTGCTAGAAACCCTAGAAAGGGCATAACTAAACTTTATGAATAAAATATAACAAAACTGTTAAAGTTTCGGGTGCATATACTAATGGCAAAAAATCGCCTTGTAAATAATAAAATCAGTGAACTAGCCCTCTTTTTTGTAAAGGAATGTAAAGATATCTATTTTTAATGTATAAAATCATTTGCTCGCTTTGTAGTATAACGATGAACAATATTTACCGCACTTTCTTCAGCTTGATGACCTAATTTTTTTATCAAGGATTTTTTCAAGCGATACTTCACACTTAATACATCTTTTTCTTTCATTTTCTCCAAAATTAAATCATCACTGGTTGAAATTTCATCGACTAATTTCAAGTCGATTGCTTGTTGGCCAAACCAATGTTCCCCAGTAGCAATTTTATCAATATCTACACAAGGGCGATTTTGTGAGACGAATTGTTTAAATAATTGATGTGTTTCTTCCAACTCTTGTTGAAATTTTTGCTTGCCTTTTTCGGTATTCTCACCTAATACAGTTACTGTGCGTTTAAACTCACCAGCTGTCATCACATCTACATCAACATCATATTTTTTCAATAAACGATGAACGTTTGGAATTTGTGCTACGACGCCAATAGAACCAATAACAGCAAAAGGCGCAGATACAATTTTATCGGCAACACAAGCCATCATATAACCGCCACTTGCTGCAACCTTATCTACAGCGATGGTTAATTTTATGCCTTTTTGTTTCAAACGAGACAACTGAGAGGCTGCAAACCCATAATCATGAACAATACCGCCTGGGCTTTCTAAACGTAATAATACTTCGTCTTCTGGTTTTGCTACATTTAAGATTGCTGAAATTTCTTCTCGAAGTGCGGTCGTTTCTGATGCTGAAATATCACCATGAAAATCTAAGACATACACACAGCTTTTCTTTTTGTCATCTAAGATTTCACCTCTTTTTAATTTTTCTTTACGTTTTTTAGCCTTTTGTTTTTCAGCTTTTTTCTCTGCTTTAGCTTGCTGTTTTAGCTCTTCTTCTGAAAGATTAAAATCACGCAATACACGAACTTGATGATCAAATTCCTCTGATAAATCTTTAATTTCTAATTCTCCTGCTTTAGATTTGTTATGTTGGCGATAAGAAATTACCAAACCAACAATGGCAAGAATGAGTAATAAAATTGTCAAAATTTCCAGAATAAAAATTCCATAGCCAGTTAAAATATCGTTTAACATTGTTACTCCTATTGATATTTAATAGATTACATTGTGCTTTTTACTAGTTGTGACTAGGCTAGACATCAATATGATAAAATATTGTGAGTATTTGTGCTATTACAACAAAGGTTTTTAAACCAATTCTCACTTTTTTATTTTCATTTTTCCTGATTTAGCATAGCATAGGCAAGAATTTCATTTATACCAAAGGAGCAATTATGAAATTACGTGCTGTTGTATTAGGTCTTGCAACATTATGTGCTAGCACTGCAACTTTTGCAGGCATGGTTTCTACTTCATCTAATCTTGAGCTTTTAGCAATTGATGGCCAAAAAGCCTCTAAATCTCTCGCAAAAGATGCTAAAACATTTACTGTAAATGATACCCAAAGCCATCAGGTTGTTGTTCGTTTAAGTGAAATTATTGGTTCTGGATCTAACCAAACTCTTTTTGAATCTAACCCAGTAATCGTTACATTCCAAGGCAATGCAGAGGATCTTGTTATTTCGGCGCCAGCTATTCGTGGTCGTTCAGAAGGTGATAAATTCAATGAGATGCCAAGTATTAGCGTGAAAACAAAATCTGGTAATACGCTTTCAGCAAAAGTGGATGTATTAAAACAAGAAGGTTTATTCCCGAGTGCTAATGTGGTGAATGATCTTGCTGAATATAATGCGTCTGGTGCAACCGCATCTGTTGCTGCATTTGCTGCAACCACAGCTGCGAGTCCAATGATCGCTACTCCAGCAGGTAATACAAAAGCGAATAAAGGTAAAGTGGTTGTTCAAGGCGAAAACGTTGCAGAGCAACAGCTCCAATATTGGTTCCAACAAGCTGATAAAGAAACTCAAACACGTTTCTTAAATTGGGCAAAATCCCATAAATAATTACCGCACTTCATACAATAAAAAGTGAGCCTTGTTGCTCACTTTTCTATTTTGATAAGGATTTGAAATGAATATTCGGTTAAATGCCAAAGTAATCGCTGCGATTCCTGTTTTTATTGCCGTAAATATTGCGGCAGTAGGAATATGGGCTTTTGATATTTCTTCGCAATCAATGCCTTTGATTCTAGGGATCATTGCAGGTGGTTTGGTGGATTTGGATAACCGTTTAACTGGACGATTGAAAAACGTATTTTTCACGCTCATTGCCTTTTCTATTTCATCCTTTATTGTGCAGTTACATATCGGTAAGCCTATCCAATATATTGTGTTAATGACGGTGCTGACATTTATTTTCACCATGATTGGCACCGTGGGGCAGCGTTATAGCACAATTGCGTTTGGTTCATTAGTGGTTGCGCTTTATACCACATTGACTTATGTGCCTGAAGGAAATGTATGGTTTATTAACCCCTTAATGATTTTATGCGGTACCTTGCTGTATAGTGTGGTCACTCTGATTGTTTACCTGTTTTTCCCAAATCGCCCCGTACAAGAAAGTGTCGCTAAAGCGTTTTGTGCGTTGGGAGAATATTTAGATACCAAATCCTGTTTTTTTGATCCTGACGAAGTAGCTGAGATTGAAAAAAAACATCTTAATTTCGCGATGAAAAATGCGAATGTTGTCACGGCATTTAATATTGTGCGCACTGCACTTTTTTATCGTATTCGAGGGCAACATCGCCATCCTCGCACCCAGAGAATGTTACGTTACTATTTTGCGGCACAAGACATTCATGAGTGCGCTAATTCTACTCATTTTGATTATCAACAAATAACGGAAAAACTAAAAAATACAGATTTGATTTTCCGTATTCAACGTTTGCTAGAGTTACAAGCTCAATCCTGTAAAGAAATCACGGCGAGTTTGCGTGAAAATAAACCCTATCATTTTAATGAACGTGTCGAACGTGCACTTTTAGGCACCTTGCATTCCTTTGATCTATATCGAGCACAACATCTCAATGATCAAGATGAACTGATTGATATTCAAACCTTGTTAGATAATTTACAAAGCATTAACTGGCAACTTCGCCAGTTAGCGCAAGAAACGACGGATACCGAACAATTAGCTCAAATTCATACAGAACAAATCACGGGGTTAAAAAATATAAGTGCGGTGATTTTTAGCCATTTTACTTTTGAGTCACCGTTGTTCCGTCATGCGGTACGCTTATCTATTGTGGTATTTCTGTGCTGTGCCATTGTTGAGTTTTTCCAATTTAATCTTGGTTATTGGATTTTATTGACCACTGTATTTGTGTGCCAGCCAAACTATTCTGCAACTAAAGTCCGTTTACGTCAGCGCATTATTGGCACGATATTAGGTGTAGTGGTGGGGTCACTATTACCTTATTTAAATCCAACCTTAGAATTAAAACTGGGTCTTGTGGTGCTTACAAGTACGCTATTCTTTTTCTTCCGCAGTAATAATTATAGTTTCTCGACCTTTTTCATCACACTACAAGTATTGCTCAGTTTTGATGTCATGGGATTCGATACGGCAGCCGCATTAATGCCTCGTTTACTTGATACTTTACTTGGTGCCGCGATTTCATGGTTTGCCGTATCTTACTTATGGCCAGATTGGAAATATTTGCAACTTGATAAAGTGAGCCATCAAGCATTGCGTAGCGATGCGGTGTATTTATTGCATATTATTAGTCAATTGCAATTTGGTAAAAGCGACGATCTTAAATATCGCATAGCACGTCGCAATGCGCATCAATATGCAGCCGCATTGAGTACAACACTTTCTAATATGAATAATGAGCCAGTGAAATATAAGGCATATTTACAGAAAGGTTTTGATTTGCTCAAGCTTAATTATTCTCTATTAAGCTATATTTCAGCCCTTGGCTCTTATCGAGACAGAATGAAAAATTTGCAACAGACCGCACAGTTTTTATCTGGTTTTTATCCCGTGGCAAAGAAAATTATCTATACCTTAGAACACATTGAAGAAATACCCGAAGCTATTTTTAACCAACAGCAAGAAAGTATCGAAACACATTTAAAAGAATTAGAAAAACAAGACATGACTGCCGAAGAACGAGCTGTCTTTAGTTTACCGTATCAGCAATTGAATTTGATTACACAACTCTTACCGCAGTTCTATGAGTATTTTAGGAAAGAGTCTTGTTAAAAGGATAAGCTATTAAGGTATAGGAACGTAAATATTAAAGTGCGGTTGATTTTTGAGAGATTTTAAAACTCGTTGAAAATTTACCGCACTTTATTTTTTATTAAGCAATAACACTGACGAATTAGTTATTATTGTCCCATGTTTTTTACTGATTTTAGGAAACCTTGGGCGCTATCAAACACAGAAGATTTTCCCTGCGCTTGTAAAATCATATCGGACATTTCTCGGAAGGCACCTTTTCCGCCATTGGTGGAAAGTACATGATCAACAGCATTCTTCACATAAATAGGGGCATCAGCCACAGCAAAAGAAGTTCCACACACTGCAAAGGCGGGGAGATCTACGCTATCATCACCAATATAAGCAGTTTGTTCGGCGGTGACGCCTGCTTGTTTCATAAGATCAAAACAAGCGGTTTCTTTTTCAAGTTTGCCAAGAAAGTATAATTTAATGCCAAGATCGGCAATACGACGACGTAAAATAGGGGAGTCACGACCAGAAAGTACTGCCACTTGGATACCCGCATCCATCAGCATTTTTATGCCTAAACCATCTCGTACATGAAAGCTTTTGATGGCTTCACCATTGGCATCATAATGGAGTTGTCCATCGGTGAGTACGCCGTCTACATCAGTAATGACAAATTTAATATTTTCTAATTTTTGTTGCATCGGGATTCCTTAGCTTGAAAATTCCACTAAACCTACTACGTGATTTTCATCATTAACAACGACTAGCGAGTGAATTTTTTTCGCTTTCATAAAGTCTTCTGCTTTTGATAAAAATTCTTCTTGATGAATAGTTTTTGGTGAACTTGTCATAAAATCTTTGGCTGTTTTATTCAGCGTTTCTGCACCATTGGCTGTAAGTGCGCGGCGAATATCTCCATCCGTGATAATGCCTTTAAGTTGCTCATTTTCCATCACTAAGGCAACGCCCATTCGCCCTTCATTCATGACGGTGAGGCAGTCAGTAAAATTGGTGGTGGGTAAAATTGTTGGTAGGCGAGTTTGCATTTGGTCTTTTACTTTACATAATAAACGACGACCAAGACTGCCACCTGGATGGAATTTAGCAAAGTCAGCTGGTTGGAAATTGCGTGCCGTAATGAGCGACACGGCGAGTGCATCACCAAGCGCAAGCGTCACAAGTGCGGATGTTGTTGGCGCGAGATTATTTGGACAGACTTCACGCTCAACAGTAATATCTAAAACATAATCTGCGTGACGTGCGAGTGTGGAATTTTTGTTACTGGTTACGGCAATAATTTTATTACCGAAATTTTTTAAACTTGGAATTAGTTTATTGACATCATCGGTTTCGCCGCTATAGGAAATTAACATCACAATATCAATTGGTTTCAACATACCTAAATCGCCATGGAAGGCTTCTGTCGGATGTAAAAAGAAACTTGGCGTGCCCGTAGAGGCAAATGTTGCTACCATTTTTTTACCGATTAAACCAGATTTCCCTATCCCGCCGATGACTAATCGTCCTTCACAAGCAAGGATTAAATCTATGACTTGATTAAAATCCTCGCCTAAACGTTGGCTGAGTTGCAAAAGTGCGTTGCTTTCCACTGAAAGGGAATCCTGTGCAATTTTTAGATAGTTCATTCTTCTTCCTAAAAGAGCGGTTGAAATTGGCGCTATTTTAGCGGAATCATAAAAAAATACGAATGAAAAATTCGATGTAAGCTAGGCATTATTGTTTATAAGATTGACGAGCAATATTCAAAAATTGGGGATTTTATTGACCGCACTAGTGATTGCCCCTATACTACGTGCCGAGTTGGTTAGACAATCGCTGGTTTATTGAAGCCCTTAACCGTATTTATACGACCTAGTGGGACAAGTAAACGAGAGGAAAGTCCGAGCTACACAGGGCAGAGTGCCGGATAACGTCCGGGCGGCGTGAGCCGACGACCAGTGCAACAGAGAGCAGACCGCCGTGTAAACGGTAAGGGTGAAAGGGTGCGGTAAGAGCGCACCGTGCCTCCGGTAACGGTTGGCAGCAGGGTAAACTCCACTCGTAGCAAGACCAAATAGGAATCCAATGAGTGGCCCGCTCAGGATTCGGGTAGGTTGCTTGAGCGGCAGAGTAATTTGTCGCCTAGAGGAATGATTGTCCACGACAGAACTCGGCTTATCGACCAACTCAAAATTTTTATAGAAATGACCGCACTTTAGTTTGTTTTTTGGAATAGATTAAAGTGCGGTTATTTTTTGACGAATATTAAATTATTTTTCACTTAATACACGTGGAAATAAAATATTATTTTCCAAATGAATATGGTGCATTAAATCATCAATAAATTCATTAATACCGCTATATAAGGCTTTCCAACTGAAACAAGCATCTGCTGGTGGCGTACAGTTATTAGTAAGCGATTTGATCACTTCCACATCTTGCCCAGCTTCATCATGTTCCATTTCCATTACACGAATTGGCATTGAGGCCATAGCATAATTTCCCATTTTTATCATTGGGAACAAAATTTGTTCTTCTTTCATTAAATGCTGGCTAAGTTCAGCATAAATTTTTTCTAATTGTGCTGCTACGCCGATAGGACAGTCATCACGATCACCATGTACATTTTCTACTTTCTCCGCCAATGTAATTAATTCAGGGAGTTGTTCACGGTGGCGATTATGAAAACGGGCAACAATATGATCGATCATTTCTGCATAAGATGCCGAAGTCCAATCTTTATCATTATTTTCTGCTTTACTTTGTTGTAAATCAGTTAAACGTTTTTCAATTTCAGCAAGGTTAAGATTCTTTTGTTGTGCCGCGACTTCTAATAATACAGAACCTCCACAGCAAAAATCTAAATCATATTCACGAAAAATTTTAGTTGCACCTGGAATTGAAACAGCGAGTTCGCTAAGTTTTTGTTGGGCAAAAGACATAAATCACTCCTATATTGATTAAGTAAAAATAAATCCGATAAAAATAGTAGGATATTTTTATGATTATGAAAAGTAGAGAGATTTATTTATTGATTAAATTATGATTTAAATCAATAAAAATACCTCATAATAATCAGGTCAAAATTTATGGTTATTTACATAAATAGGATTAATTATCACTAATGAGCCAGCTTTAAATTCATTATGTATTTTTTTATATAATTAATTTTTAAGAATTTGGGAAAATCCTGATTTTTATCAGTATTATTGATTGTTTTTATGAAGTGAAATCTTTTAGAATGATGACAAATTAAATTTAACGCATAACTCCGAGCTTGTTTGGCCTAAGTTTCATAGAAATACGGCGACAAGCCAATAACGCCGTGTGTTATTCAGGGATACGCTGGAAACGGTTTATCCTCTCCGTATTTAGAAAGGTGTAAAATGCAATCCATTCCTATCAAGAACGTAGGAGAGTCTCGCTTAGTCGATCCTTTCCAACGCCAATATTACTATCTACGACTGTCGATTACCGATCAGTGTAATTTTCGTTGTACCTATTGTTTGCCTGATGGTTATCAACCTGAAACTAACAAGCCAAGTTTCTTAACGTTAAAAGAAATTACCCATCTTGCTCAAGCGTTTGCTGAAATGGGCACAGAGAAAATTCGTTTAACGGGTGGCGAACCGACTTTACGCAAAGATTTTATTTCTATTGCTGAAAGCATTGCTAATATTGATGGAATCCGTCAATTAGCCGTCACGACAAATGGCTATCGCATGGCAAAAGATGTGGCTGATTGGAAGAAAGCAGGGATTACGTCTATTAACGTCAGTGTTGATAGTTTAGATCCAAAAATGTTCCATCAAATTACAGGCATCAATAAATTTGATGACGTGATGCGTGGTATAGATCGTGCATTTGAGGTGGGCTACAACAAAGTCAAAGTCAATTCAGTTTTGATGAAAAATTTGAATGACAAAGAGTTTGACCAATTCCTTGTTTGGGTGAAAGATCGTCCAATTCAAATGCGCTTTATCGAACTCATGCAAACAGGTGAAATGGATAGCTTCTTTGATAAACACCATCTTTCTGGACAAGTTTTAGCGGATAAATTGCTGAAAAATGGTTGGACATTACAGCACAAATCCTATACTGATGGCCCAGCTAAAGTCTTCACACATCCTGATTATGCAGGAGAAATTGGTTTAATTATGCCTTATGAGAAGAATTTCTGCGCAAGCTGTAATCGTCTCAGAGTGTCAGCGAAGGGCAAACTTCATCTCTGTTTATTCGGCGAAGAAGGCATTGAATTACGTGATTTATTGCAATCCCATGAACAGCAAGATATTTTACAGGCTCGTATTTTTGCCGCACTTCAAGGAAAACGTGAGCATCATTATTTGCATATCGGTGATAGTGGCGTAAGAAATCATTTAGCCTCTATCGGTGGCTAAAAGAAAATAGGCGAATTTTACTGTTCACTTATTTTGCTTTTGTCACACATATAAAACATTCAAAATTTTAACCGCACTTTATTTTATTATGACTACATTTACGCATATCAATTCTCAAGGCGAAGCCAATATGGTGGATGTTTCTGCAAAAGCAGAGACTGTTCGCGAAGCTCGTGCTGAAGCCATTGTAACTATGTCAAAAGAAACCCTTTCCATGATCGTGGAAGGCAAACATCACAAAGGCGATGTATTTGCTACTGCTCGTATTGCAGGTATTCAAGCGGCAAAACGCACTTGGGAACTTATCCCACTTTGCCATCCATTGTTACTTTCTAAAGTGGAAGTGAATTTAGAGCCGTTACTTGAAACTAATCAAGTTCGCATTCAATCTCTTTGTAAATTAACCGGAAAAACCGGCGTAGAAATGGAAGCATTAACGGCAGCAAGCGTAGCAGCCTTAACCATTTACGATATGTGTAAAGCCGTACAAAAAGACATGGTAATTGAGCACGTTCGCCTATTAGAAAAGAGCGGTGGAAAATCCGGCCATTTTATTGCGGAGGAAAAATAAGATGTTAAATGTTTTATTTTTTGCTCAAACTCGAGAATTAATTGGTGAAGATTCAATTCAGCTTGAAGGCGATTTTGATACAGCTGAGGCGGTGCGTGAACATCTTGCTCAAAAAGGTGATAAGTGGGCATTGGCACTTGAAAAAGGTAAACTTTTAGTAGCGATTAATCAAACTTTGATGCCGTTAGAAAGTGCGGTCAAAAATGGCGATGAAATTGCATTTTTCCCACCAGTAACAGGGGGCTAAATGACGGATATTCAAATTTCAGTACAAGAACAACCTTTTGATCAAAATGTCGTTTACCAATGGCTTTCTGAGCAACATTCGGTTGGCGCAACGGTTATTTTCGTGGGTAAAGTTCGCGATCTTAATTTAGGTGATGAAGTGTCCAGCTTATACTTAGAACATTATCCCGCAATGACAGAAAAAGCCTTACGTGAAATTGTAGAACAGGCGAAAGCGCGTTGGGATATCCAGCGAGTGTCAGTGATTCATCGTGTGGGACTTTTACATACTGGCGATGAAATTGTTTTAGTCGGCATCAGTTCTGCTCATCGTGGAGATGCCTACCATGCTAATGAATTTATTATGGACTTCTTAAAATCCAAAGCACCGTTTTGGAAAAAAGAACAAACCAATCAAGGCGAACGTTGGATTGAAGCAAGAGAGGGCGACAAAGAAGCGTTAGAGAAGTGGTAATGACAAAGTGCGGTTAAACTTAACCGCACTTTTGCTTTTTATGAATTACAGCACTTTCACAATGCTCTCACATAAATAACGAATATTGTCTTCAGTAATACCAGCCACATTGATACGACCAGAACGAACAGCGTAAATGGCAAACTCATCTTTTAAACGATCTACTTGTTCTGGTGATAAGCCGCTGAAAGAGAACATACCATTTTGTTCCATGATAAAACTGAAATCTTGTTCTGCACCGTATTCTTTTAATAACTGAACGAATAAATGACGCATTTTTTTGATGCGTTCACGCATTTCAGTTAATTCATTTTCCCATTCTTGGCGAAGTTGTGGATCATTTAATACTGTTGCTACGGTCGCCCCACCGTGAGATGCTGGGTTAGAGTAGAGTGTGCGAATAATTGATTTCACCTGTGTTAATGCGGTGGAAGCAATTTCTGCATTTTCAGCTACAAGCGTAAAGGCACCTACACGCTCATTGTATAAACCAAAGTTTTTAGAGAATGAGCTCGCCACTAATAATTCTTTATGATTTGCTGCAAATGCACGTAAACCGTAAGCATCTTGGTCTAAGCCATTGGCTAAACCTTGATAAGCAAAGTCAAAGAGTGGTAACCAGCCATTTTTTGCTGAAAGTGCGGCTAATTTTTGCCATTGTTCAGGGGTTGGGTCAATACCAGTTGGGTTGTGGCAGCAACCGTGTAAAAGTACTACATCACCTTTATTTGCTTGGCTTAAATCTTCGAGTAAATGTTCCCAATCAAGGGATTTACGTTCAGCATCATAATAACGATATTCACGAATCGTCATCCCCACCGCATTGAAAATGGCATTGTGATTTGGCCATGTTGGGGTGCTGATCCAAACATTTTGTGCTTTGGTTTGGCGTTTAATGAATTCAGCAGCAATACGTAATGCGCCTGTTCCGCCTAAGCTTTGTACTGTTCTTGCACGATTAGATTTGATGACTTCAGAATCTTTACCGAAAAGTAGTGCTTTTGTGCGTTCGTTATAATCCGCAATACCATCGATAGTCAGATAATTCTTCGTTTTTTCCTTATCAAATAAGCGTTTTTCGGCTTCTTTTACCGCACGCATAATTGGGGTTGTGCCTTGCGCATCTTTATAAACGCCAATGCCCAAGTTAATTTTATTTTCGCGAGTTTCGGATTTGAATGCTTCGCCTAAGCCTAAGATTGGATCGGCTGGTGCCGCTTTGATATGTTCAAACATAGCTTTTCCTTATGTATGTGTTGTGTGGTGGATAATTTTATACTTCAGCCGTTTTATTTTATCAAGAAAGATTTTTATAAAAATTAACCGCACTTTGATATTTTTAAATATTCATCAAAAAGTGCGGTCATTTTTTACATTATTTTAGTTTTTCAATCGCCCAATTTAATCCCGATTGATAATCTTCCGGTAATTCAGAGCGAAGTTTTTCTAATTGTTGAATAATGACCGCTCTATTTGGATGAGAAAGATTGATATGCCCAACCTTACGTCCAGCTCTCACTTCTTTACCGTACCAATGAAGTTGTGCAAACGGTGTATTAAGCCATTTTGGGTTATGGTTTGTTCCGATTAAATTCACCATCACACTAGGGGAGAATGTTTGTAATTCAGGCGTTGGCAAATTAAGTAGCGCACGTAAATGTAATTCAAATTGGCTAATCGAGCATCCTAGTTGAGTCCAATGCCCACTGTTATGTACGCGAGGCGCAAGTTCGTTAATTAGTAATTTGTCACCTACAACAAAACATTCCATTGCCATCACACCAATATAGCCTAGCTTATCCATAATTTTGCAGAGCATGGCTTCCGCTTGCTTTTGTTGTGCAGATTGTTGAGGAAACGCAATATCAACCACACTGTAACGTAAAATACCGTTTTGTTGCAGGTTATGTGTAACGGGATAAAAACGCTTTTCGCCATTTTTAAATCTTGCGCCTACAATAGAAACCTCATAATCGAAAGGAATAAATTTTTCTGCGATCACTTCACCGAATAAGTCATCAGTGATGTCCGCTTTGTTTTCATCGCTGATAATCCATTGACCACGTCCATTATATCCGCCAGTTCTGCGTTTAACGACGACTTTCTCGCCAACAGTTTGGAAAAGATCATTCCATTGATTTTTATCTTTTAATAAACACCAAGGCGAGGTCGAAAGATTCAGTTCATCAAGCAAGGATTTTTGAGTAAAACGATCGGCTAATAATCCAAATACATGTTGATTGACGAAGTTTTTATGATTGCCGAGTAATTCAGTCAAAGGCGTTTTTTCCCAGCGTTCAATTTCTGCCGTGATGATCGCATTTTCAGGTAAGTCAAAAACTGGCGCATTGAAGGCTAAGGGTTCAACATAAATATCTAAAGGTGCGCCAGCATAACGTAACATTCTGCCGAGTTGTCCGTTGCCAAGTACATAAACGGTTGGGTATAAGGTGGAGTTTTGCATAATATTTCTCGTTAAATTTACGAAAAAAGCAACCGCACTTTAAAAGTGCGGTCAGATCTAAAGATATTTTTATGTGCGTGGATCGGGATTATCCAGTACAGCATGAGTTTGGTTTTCACGGAACGATTGCAAGCGTGAAAGCAATTCTGCATCCCAACTTGCTAGAATTTGGGCGGCTAATAACCCAGCATTTGCCGCTCCCGCAGGGCCAATAGCTAATGTTCCGACTGGGATTCCTTTTGGCATTTGCACGATTGAATAAAGGCTATCTACACCGCTTAACATAGAACTTTTTACTGGCACGCCCAGCACTGGCACAAGGGTTTTGGCTGCGATCATACCGGGTAAATGCGCCGCACCACCTGCACCAGCAATAATTACTTTGTAGCCATTTTTTTGTGCATTTTCGGCAAATTCAAAAAGTTTATCTGGTGTACGATGAGCAGAGACGATTTCCACATGATAAGGTACTTTTAACTCATCTAAAATCTGGGTTGCCTCTTGCATGGTAGCCCAATCGCTTTTGGAACCCATTACAACGGCAATTTGTGCAGTTTTTGACATGCTATTTTCTCAATTTTTTAATTAAAAACGTGGCGTAGAATAGCATATCTTACATACATCAAGCAAACGTTTGCTAAATGGGTTTTATAGGAAAATACCATTGCAACTTTAAGGATAAAATTTTATCCTAAGCACAATTTTTATAAGAATAGGGCAAATTATGTTAGCCAAAGCAAAATATAGAAAAGATTACAAACAACCAGATTTTACGGTCACTGACATTTATTTAGATTTTCAACTTGATCCTAAACACACCGTGGTGACCGCAACCACAAAATTCCAACGCTTAAATGATGAAGCGACTTCTTTACGTTTAGATGGGCATAGTTTCCAGTTTTCTTCTATTAAATTTAATGGTGAGCCATTTTCTGCTTATCAACAAGATGGCGAGAGTTTAACGCTCGATTTAAAAGGTAAAAGTGCGGAAGAATTTGAACTTGAAATTGTGACCTTCCTTGTACCAGCCGAAAACACCTCATTACAAGGGTTATATCAGTCTGGAGAGGGCATTTGTACGCAATGTGAGGCGGAAGGTTTCCGTCAAATCACTTATATGCTTGATCGTCCTGACGTGCTGGCGCGTTATACGACCAAAATTACCGCAGATAAGACTAAATATCCTTACTTGCTTTCTAACGGCAATCGCATTGCAAGTGGTGAATTAGAAGATGGTCGCCATTGGGTGGAATGGAACGATCCTTTCCCAAAACCAAGCTATTTATTCGCGTTAGTGGCGGGGGATTTTGATTTATTACAAGATAAATTTATTACTAAAAGTGGTCGTGAAGTGGCCTTAGAGCTTTATGTAGATCGTGGCAATCTTAACCGAGCAACTTGGGCAATGGAAAGTCTGAAAAAAGCGATGAAATGGGATGAAGATCGCTTTAATTTAGAATATGACTTAGATATTTACATGATCGTTGCCGTCGATTTTTTCAATATGGGCGCGATGGAAAATAAAGGATTAAATATTTTTAACTCTAAATTTGTATTAGCCAATCCACAAACGGCAACCGATGAGGATTATCTTGCCATTGAAAGTGTAATTGCTCATGAATATTTTCATAACTGGACAGGCAATCGTGTGACTTGCCGAGATTGGTTCCAATTAAGTTTGAAAGAAGGGTTAACGGTTTTCCGTGATCAAGAATTTTCATCTGACACAGGTTCGCGTGCGGTGAATCGCATTAATAATGTGAAATTTTTACGCACCGTGCAATTTGCCGAAGATGCAAGCCCAATGTCACACCCAATTCGCCCTGAAAAAGTGATTGAAATGAATAACTTCTATACAGTGACGGTATATGAAAAAGGGGCAGAAGTGATTCGTATGTTGCATACTTTATTAGGTGAGCAAGGTTTCCAAAAAGGCATGCAGCTTTATATTGCTGAAAATGATGGCAAAGCGGCAACCTGTGAAGATTTTGTTTCTGCCATGGAACGGGCAAATAACCTCGATTTAAATCAATTCCGCCGTTGGTATAGCCAATCGGGTACACCTGAATTATTGATTAGCGATGCTTACGACGAAAAAACGCATACTTATCGTTTAACGGTTTCTCAATCCACACCGCCAACCGCCGATCAAATGGAAAAAGTGAATTTACATATTCCATTAAAAGTGGCGCTTTATGATGCGAACGGCACGAAACAAATGCTCCAACATAATGGTGAATTGTTGAGTGACGTATTAAATGTTACTGAAAAAGATCAAGTCTTTGAGTTTCATGGCATTTATGGTCGCCCAATTCCAGCATTGTTATGTGATTTCTCCGCACCAGTAAAACTGGATTATGATTACAAAACCGAGCAGTTATTAGGCTTACTGAAATTTGCAGACAATCAATTTATCCGTTGGGATGCGGCTCAGATGTTATTTGCGCAAGAATTACGTCGTAATGTTGTGCGTTTCCAACAAGGCGAGGCGCTAGAAATTTCGCCTGAAATCTTGACCGCACTTTCTCATGTTCTGAACCATTATGAGAAAGATATTGAACTGGCAACCTTAATTCTCACCCTTCCAAAAGAAATGGAATTTGCGGAAGGTTTCAAAACCATCGATCCTGATGGCATTTCAGCCGCAAGAGCATTTATGCAAGTGCAAATTGCCGAGACTTTAAAAGATGATTTCTTGCGCGTTTATACCCATATTCGCCTTGATGAGTATCAAGTTACACAGCAAGACATCGCCTTGCGTGCAATGCGTAATCTTTGCTTAACTTATTTGGCTTATACCAATTTGGGCAACAACCTAGTGCAAAAACACTACAACAATGCGAATAATATGACAGATACATTAGCCGCATTAAGTGTTGCGACTAAAGCGGCATTACCTTGCAGAGATGCGTTGTTAGCTGATTTTGAACAAAAATGGCAACACGATGGATTAGTGATGGATAAATGGTTTGCATTACAAGCCACTCGCCCAGATGAAAATGTATTGGAAATTATTCAGTTATTAATGGATCACCCAAGTTTTAACTTCAACAATCCAAACCGTTTACGTGCATTAGTAGGTAGCTTTGCAAATCACAATTTAAAAGCATTTCACAACGTAAGCGGAGCAGGCTATCGTTTCTTAACGGATGTGTTAATCCGTTTAAATGAAAGCAATCCGCAAGTGGCAGCGCGTTTAATCGAGCCATTAATTCGTTTTTCTCGCTTTGATGCCCAACGTCAAACGCTGATGAAACGAGCTTTAGAACGTCTAAGCATTGTAGAAAATCTGTCAAAAGATTTATTTGAAAAAATTGAGAAAGCGTTGCAGTAGGTGGCGTAAATGTGCGTAAAAGGGAAATGAGTTGGCTACAATTTGTAGCCAACTGAAAGTGAAATCACCTAAAGCCAGATCTTTAAAATATGGTTAAAAGTGCGGTAAATTTTGCAATAGTTTTTGGGGCATTTAGTATGCCCCTTTGTTTTATACGCGGCTTTAATATTAATTTATTTCATACAAATCCTGAAAATAATAAGTTTGCATAATACACTGAGATGACGCATTCTATACCCGTACAGACGTTTAGCCGTCTAAATGATTAAGAAGATTACTTTAAAACGGGAGTTATTATGACAACATCACATATCTTAGGCTTTCCTCGTGTAGGGGCAAAACGTGAATTAAAATTTGCACAAGAACGTTATTGGCGTAAAGAATTAGCCGAGCAAGATTTATTAGATTTAGCGAAAGCATTGCGTGAAAAGAACTGGAAACATCAAGCGGCTGCCAATGCGGATTTTGTGGCAGTAGGCGATTTCACGTTCTACGATCATATTTTAGATTTACAAGTGGCAACAGGGGCAATTCCTGCTCGTTTTGGTTTTGATAGCCAAAATTTAACCCTTGATCAATATTTCCAACTTGCACGTGGTAACAAAGATCAATTCGCAATTGAAATGACCAAATGGTTTGATACGAACTATCACTATCTTGTGCCTGAGTTCCAAAAATCGACCGCTTTCAAAGCAAATCCAGCACATTATGTAAATCAAATCCGTGAAGCAAAAGCCTTAGGCTTAAACTTTAAACCTGTGATTGTTGGCCCATTAACATTCTTATGGTTAGGTAAAGAAAAAGGCGAAGCATTTAACCGTTTCGATTTATTAAATCAATTAGTGCCTGTTTATGTTGAAATCTTAAATGCATTAGTGGCTGAAGGTGCAGAGTGGATTCAAATTGATGAGCCTGCATTAGCATTAGACTTACCTGCAGAATGGGTTGAAGCCTATAAATCTGTTTACGCTGAATTAAGCAAAGTGAATGCAAAATTATTATTAGCTACTTATTTTGGTTCCGTTGCACAACATGCTGAGTTATTAAAAGCCTTACCTGTTGCGGGCTTACATTTAGATTTAGTGCGTGCACCAGAACAGCTTGCGGCATTTGAAGATTACAGCAAAGTGTTATCAGCGGGTGTGATTGAAGGCCGTAATATCTGGCGTGCAAACTTAAATAAAGTATTAGATGTATTAGAGCCATTAAAAGCAAAATTAGGCGAGCGTTTATGGATTGCACCAAGCTGTTCATTATTGCACACCCCATTTGATTTAGAAGTGGAAGTACAATTAAAAGAAAAAAATACCGCACTTTATAGCTGGTTATCTTTCACGCTACAAAAAGTAGAAGAATTAAATGTATTAAAACAAGCATTAAATCATGGCAGAGCGTCTGTACAAGCAGCATTAGATGCAAGCCAAGCGGCAGCAGATGCACGTGCAACCTCAAAAGAAATTCATCGTCCTGAAGTGGCAGAACGTTTAGCAAACTTGCCAAAAGGTGCGGATCAACGTAAATCGCCATTTGCAGAGCGTATTGTTAAGCAAAATGCGTGGTTAAATTTACCGCTTCTGCCAACCACAAACATTGGTTCATTCCCGCAAACGACTGAAATTCGTCACGCACGTGCAAGCTTCAAAAAAGGTGAATTATCTCTTGCAGATTACGAAGCGGCGATGAAAAAAGAAATCGAATATGTGGTACGTCGCCAAGAAGAATTAGATTTAGATGTATTAGTTCACGGTGAAGCAGAACGTAACGACATGGTGGAATATTTCGGGGAATTATTAGATGGTTTCGCATTCACTAAATTTGGTTGGGTACAAAGCTACGGCTCACGTTGTGTGAAACCTCCAGTAATTTACGGTGATGTAACTCGCCCAGAGCCAATGACAGTACGTTGGTCTCAATATGCACAAAGCCTCACAAACCGTGTAATGAAAGGAATGCTCACAGGCCCAGTGACTATTTTACAATGGTCATTCGTGCGTAACGATATTCCACGTTCAACCGTATGTAAACAAATCGGAGTGGCATTATCTGATGAAGTGTTAGATTTAGAAGCAGCGGGCATTAAAGTTATCCAAATCGATGAGCCAGCAATTCGTGAAGGTTTACCACTTAAACGTGCAGATTGGGATGCATATTTACAATGGGCTGGCGAAGCGTTCCGCTTAAGCTCAATGGGCGTGCAAGATGATACACAAATTCATACACATATGTGTTATTCCGAGTTTAACGACATCTTACCTGCCATTGCGGCATTAGATGCAGACGTAATTACCATCGAAACTTCACGTTCAGATATGGAATTATTAGATGCCTTCGTGAAATTCAACTACCCGAATGACATCGGTCCTGGTGTGTATGATATCCACAGCCCACGTGTACCAACCGCAGGTGAAATTGAACACTTATTACGCAAAGCATTAAATGTAATTCCAAAAGAACGCTTATGGGTAAACCCAGACTGCGGTTTAAAAACACGTGGTTGGACAGAAACTATCGATCAATTAAAAGTGATGGTGGATGTAACGAAAAAATTACGTGCGGAATTAGCATAAGTAATAATATAGAAAGAATAATTTTCAAACACAACATAATTAAAGCCGAATCCGATTGGGTTCGGTTTTTTATTTGCACATCATCTTTGTTCCTCGTAGAATACAAGCAGTCTTCCCCTTAAAGTGCGGTAAAAATTGACCGCACTTTCTTACAGTCAACTATCCCGAGAGATAAACGAGTATGTATCAATTATTCCGTCAAGGCATTTTCCAAATGGATGCTGAAAAGGCTCATAATTTCACGATTCAATGCTTGAAATTAGCTGGTAATCCTTTATTTCAACCGATCTTAAAATCCCTTACTCATGCTCCCAAAGGCTTTCCGAAAACGGTGATGGGAGTGAATTTTCCTAATCCTATTGGATTGGCGGCAGGGGCAGATAAAAACGGCGATGCGATTGATGGTTTTGGTGCATTGGGTTTCGGTTTTCTTGAAGTAGGAACTGTCACGCCTGTTGCACAAGATGGGAATGCAAAGCCACGTCAGTTTCGTTTGATTGAAGCTGAAGGCATTATTAACCGTAATGGCTTTAATAATAATGGCATAGACTATCTTATAGAAAATGTGAAAAACGCCCGTTATCAAGGCGTGATTGGTATCAATATTGGTAAGAATAAATTCACACCCTTGGAACAAGGCAAAGATGATTATATTTTCTGTTTGAACAAAGCCTATAACTATGCAGGTTATATTACTGTGAATATTTCATCACCAAATACACCAGATTTACGTCAGTTACAATATGGTGATTATTTCGATGATTTATTGCGAGGCATCAAGGATCGTCAGGCTGTTTTAGCAAACCAATACAATAAATATGTGCCGATTGTGGTAAAAATTGCACCAGATTTAGCAGAAAGTGAATTAGTGCAAATTGCAGATACGTTGGTTCGCCATAAAATGGATGGGGTTATTGCAACGAATACCACGGTTTCTCGTGATACGGTTATGGGGATGAAAAATGCGGAGCAGCAAGGCGGATTAAGTGGAAAGCCGCTGCAGCATAAAAGCACAGATATTATTAAACGATTACATCAAGAACTGAAAGGTCAGATTCCGATTATTGGTAGCGGCGGCATTGATGGCTTTCAAAATGCGCAAGAGAAAATTGAGGCTGGCGCAGAGTTGTTACAAGTTTATTCAGGATTGATTTATCACGGTCCAAAATTAGTAAAAGATTTAGTAAAAAATATTAAATAATGACAAAAAAATACGACTTACATTGCCATAGCACCGCATCAGATGGGGTGTTGAGTCCAACGGAATTAGTGCATCGTGCTTATGCGCAAGGCGTGAACGTGTTGGCATTATGCGATCACGATACGATTGCGGGTATTGATGAAGCTGCGACTGTAGCGAAAGAAGTAGGCATTGAATTAATTACTGGAGTAGAAGTTTCGACAAATTGGGAAGGGCGAGGAATCCATATTGTAGGATTAAACTTCGATAAAGCTCATCCAAAAATGACCGCACTTTTACAAGGCCAAAAAGCATTACGCGAAAAAAGAGCGGTGGAAATTGGCGATAAATTAGAAAAAGCAGGGATTCCTAATGCTTATGAAGGGGCAAAAGCTTTAGCAGATGGCGAAGTCACGCGTGCTCATTACGCACGTTATTTGGTGCAGATTGGTAAAGTATCTAATGATGGTCAAGCTTTTAAACGCTATTTAGGGCAAGGAAAATCGGCATTTGTCAAAGCTGAATGGACAGATATTCCCAGAGCGATTGAGACAATCCATGCCGCGGGCGGTATAGCCGTTATTGCGCATCCATTACGTTATAACATGACGGGGAAATGGGTGCGTAAGCTGATAACCGATTTTAAGGCTTGGGGCGGTGATGGCATGGAAATGGCGGATTGTGGTCAGACAAAAGATCAGCGTCAAATGCTTGCTCGTTGGGCAAAAGAATTTGATCTGCTGGGATCGGTTGGTTCCGATTTTCATTTTCCTTGTGGATGGATTGAGTTAGGAAAACATTTAGATTTAGTTGATGAAGTTATCCCAGTTTGGGAAAAATTTTAGTCAGATAGAGAATGTTCAAATAATAAATCCCTGTTTCCTTGATAATAAAATTTATTTGGAAACAGGTATTTTTTATGGTTCAAAATATAAAAAACTGAATTTATCCTTCGGATTTTTTCTGATTATCTAATAAATAATGTGGCGGCAATTCAGGCATTGAATCTTGTTCATCAACGGATTCAATTTCAGGTTTGAGATAAAATTCAGCCGCTTCATGATTGCTTTTTGTTTTGCCTAATAATTGTGGCTGAAGTTTTACAAAAGTACTATTTGGTGCAAGCCAAATTCCGATAAATGCTTGATTAAATTTAGCATCAAAATCGTGTTCCAAAACAGTGTTATTTAAGACGAAGTAGCCTCTATCTGGTAAGGCAATATAGTTTAAAATATCGTTCGGTGAGAAATCCGGAAATGTGGATTGCATTTCTTTAAGCCAGCTTTGAGTATCGCCATCATTAAGTTTTAAGGTTTCGATTTCTTTAATAAGCGTAATCGCAAAATTTTTTCCTTCAATGGGTTTTTCATATTTGAACGAGAGCATTAATGGGCGTTCATTTTCTTGATAAGTGCCCGTTTCGGAAAATAAACCAATGGTATAAACATGGAACGGCCCCCACGTGTATTCGGCATTTCCGATGGGTTGCCAATGAGCAAAAGGTGCGGCAGAAAAAAACGTTATCATTGCCACAAAAAGGGATTTCATTTTCATAATAAATTGCCGTGAATAAAATTGTGTTGATTATAACAAACCGCATCAAAAAACAAATGAGAAACGAGTAAAAAGGCGAGTAATTTTACTCGCCTTTAATATTACTGATGTTAATTTGTGCGGTGAATTATTTTAGGCTACCCACCATATCTTCTGGACGAACCCATTTATCAAAATCTTCGGCAGAAACTAAACCTAAATTAATTGCTTCTTCACGCAATGTTGTACCATTTTTGTGTGCAGTTTTTGCAATTTTAGCCGCGTTTTCATAACCAATATGCGTATTAAGTGCGGTCACCAACATCAATGAATTTTCAAGTTGTTGTTTAATTCGTGGATAGTTTGGTTCAATACCTACCGCGCAGTGTTCATCGAAAGATACGCAAGCATCACCTAATAATTGAGCAGATTGTAAGAAGTTTGCGATCATCACTGGGTTGAACACATTTAATTGGAAGTGACCTTGCGAGCCCACAAATGCGATTGTAGTGTCATTACCAAATACTTGTGCGCAGACCATTGTCATCGCTTCGCATTGAGTAGGGTTGACTTTACCCGGCATAATTGAAGAACCTGGTTCATTTTCAGGAATTAAAATTTCGCCAATTCCCGAACGAGGGCCTGATGCTAATAGACGAATATCGTTCGCAATTTTAAATAAACTCATTGATAATTGACGTAATGCACCGTGAGTTTCAACAATCGCATCATGAGCGGCTAATGCTTCAAATTTATTATCTGCGGTGACAAACGGAAGTGCGGTGAATTTTGCAATGTAATCTGCCACTTTCACATCATAGCCTTTCGGCGTGTTTAAACCTGTACCAACCGCAGTACCACCCAACGCTAATTGACTTAAATGTGGAAGAGTATTTTTTAATGCTTTTAAACCGAAATCTAATTGAGCCGCATAAGCCGAAAATTCTTGACCTAATGTGAGTGGCGTTGCATCCATTAAGTGAGTGCGGCCAATTTTTACCACGTTTTTGAAGGCTTCAGATTTTGCCGCAAAAGTTTTTTGTAAACGTTCAACACAAGGAATGGTGTGCTCAACTACTTTTTTATATGCCGCAATATGCATTGCCGTTGGGAAAGTATCATTTGAAGATTGTGATTTGTTCACATCATCATTTGGGTGAATGATGGATTTTTCACCTAATTTGCCACCGTTTAGCACATGAGCACGATTTGCAACCACTTCGTTTACATTCATATTGGATTGTGTACCAGAACCAGTTTGCCAAATAACGAGTGGGAATTGATCATCTAATTTATTTGCTAAAATTTCGTCACAAGCCTGAGCAATTAAATCACGTTTTTCAAGAGGTAATACACCTAAATCATGATTAGCAAATGCGGCTGCTTTTTTCAAATAGCCAAAAGCTTCGATAATTTCATGTGGCATTGATGCGGCAGGACCAATTTTAAAGTTATTACGTGAACGTTCAGTTTGTGCAGCCCAATATTTATCTGCTGGAACTTGAACTTCACCCATTGTGTCTTTTTCAATACGAAATGCCATTCTGTACTCCTATGAATTGAATGAAAATTAAAACGCAAGTGATTTTAACACTTCCGAGTTATGAGTGGAACGTAACAAAAACGTTAAAAATCAGTTTTGTGACATAGATCATAAAAGTGCGGTGGATTTTTACGCATTTATAATAATGTATATTTAATTATTTATTTTTTAGGGTTTTTTCGTTAAAATTTCACCCTTTTTATAGGGCAAGATTGAGAAAATAACGGGGCTAAAATGGCAAAAACTGCACAATTTTACATTCTTACGCAAGATTGTACGTTAACTGTCGAAGAAATAGCCTGTAATCTTGCCGCCTCAATATGGCGATTAGGGAAAAAAGTATTGATTAGCTGTGAAAGTGAGGCTCAAGCGTTAGAGATTGACGAGCGTTTATGGCAACGAGATCCTAATGAATTTGTTCCACATAATTTATCGGGTGAGGCTACTCAATATCCCACACCGATTGAGATTTCATGGCTTGGAAAACGAAATTTACAACGCCGTGATGTGTTAATTAATTTGCAACAAGAAATTCCAGATTTTAGCCATAGTTTTACCCAAATTATTGATTTTGTGCCGAAAGATGATGCCTTAAAAACACAAGCCCGAGAACGTTATAAACAGTTAAGAGCATTGGGATGGGCACTTTCCACAGAAAATATAGCATAACAGAATGGAGTAATGATGAAGAAAACCAAATTTTGCTTAAGTTTATTATTGGGAACAGCTGTATTGATGATTTCAGCTTGTGAGAAACAAGAAAATAAAGTTGAAGCCACACCTAAAGTTGAAGCCACACCTAAAGTTGAAGCAACACCTAAAGTTGAAGAAACTCAACAGGCCACAAAACAGGATATTAAAAAGGAAGCTGCTCTTTTAGAAGAAAATAAAGAGAAAACTTCTGTTGTAGATCAGAAATCTGAAGCTGTTGAACAAGAAAAAACGGTTGAATCTGAAAAAACAGTAGAGATGACTGCTCAACAAAAAACGCAAGAAGCTCAAGTTTCATCTAAAGTATCGTCAGCTCCAGTTAAAATAAAACAGAAGAATGATCCAAATACAGAAAAACGAAAAATATTACAAATACTAGAACAACAATATCAGCAAGTTCGTTGTACTAGCGAGGGAGAGAAACTAGGTTCTGAGAGTTTTTGCCATCAAGAAGAATATCGCTTATTAAATGAAATTGATCGTTTAAAGAAAGAATTGAAATAGTTTTTGTAAAAACTTTTTAAAACCCAACCGCACTTTAAGGATCAAAATGCAACCAAACGACATCACCTTCTACCAACGCTTTGAAACCGACATTCTCGCTGGGCGTAAAACCATCACCATTCGAGATAAATCCGAAAGCCATTTTAAAGCCGGCGATATTTTGCGTGTTGGGCGCTTTGAGGATAATCAATATTTTTGCACCATTAAAGTGTTAAGCGTGTCGCTGATTACTCTTGACGAACTGACGGAACAACATGCCGCTCAGGAAAATATGGGGTTGGAAGAATTAAAAGAGGTGATTCGAGGGATTTATCCGAACGAAGAGCAGTTTTTTATTCTCTCTTTCAAATTAATTCCTATGGGAAAACTCTATATCGTATGTCAAGGGAAATATAACTCAGAATCGTTTTATCAAAGATTGAATTTAGAGTCTTATCAAGGCGATTTTTATTTAGTTTTTCTTCCCTATAAGGATGGTTTATATAAAAAGTTAGAAAATGAACTAGATGAGATAAATACAATTATTATCACTGATGAAGTGATTGATGAAAATAAGCAATTTAATTTGCTCATACAAGAAAAAGATTTTATTACTCAAGAGCGAGCGATTTTTGCTTTAGAAATGCTAGTTACTTGCATAACAAACTCAAACATCGTTCATTGGGATGTTATTGATTGTTTAGACTTTATATCTGATTTTAAAGATTCTAATGTTAATGCCTTAGTACAGTCAAATTGGGTTGATTCTCTAGAAAAATTATTAGTTCAGTCTAAAATAAATATTGCCAATATATGTAGAAATGTAAAATCAAATAAAGTAAATAAAATTTATTCATTTTTGTTTTGTAATCATCTTCCAGAATTTAGTATTATTCCTGCAATTTCTGATTTAAACGAAAGTTTTATAAGAGAACAAATGTTAGGTATGGATGTAGAACAAGTTATTATTCCATTCTTTTCTATATGGAAAAATAGAGAAGATTTTTCAGAAAAATTCAAAATTTCAACAGTGATAATTTAATTAACGGTGCAACAATTCGCACCTAACCAAGAGAAAAATAAATGACACAAAAATTCGAAATGGCAGACCGTTTTAATCCGTCTGCGGTAGAACAAGCCCTTTATCAACATTGGGAAGAGAGCGGTTATTTTAAACCGTCTGAAAATGAAAACGCTCCGAGCTATTGCATCGCGATTCCGCCGCCGAACGTAACAGGTTCCCTACACATGGGGCACGCTTTCCAGCAAACCTTAATGGATACTTTGATCCGTTTTAACCGTATGGAAGGGCATAACACCTTATGGCAAGCGGGAACAGACCACGCGGGCATCGCCACCCAAATGGTGGTGGAGCGTAAAATTGCCGCAGAAGAAGGCAAAACCCGTCACGATTATGGCCGTGAAGCGTTCATCAACAAAATTTGGGATTGGAAAGCCTATTCAGGCGGCACAATCAGCCAACAAATGCGTCGTTTAGGTAACTCAATAGACTGGGAACGTGAGCGTTTCACCATGGACGATGGTTTATCTAATGCAGTAAAAGAAGTGTTTGTTCGCTTGCACGAAGAGGGTTTGATTTACCGTGGCAAACGCTTAGTAAACTGGGATCCAAAACTTCACACCGCAATTTCTGATTTAGAAGTAGAAAATAAAGAGAGCAAAGGTTCCCTTTGGCATTTCCGTTATCCGTTAGCAAACGATGCAAAAACGGCAGATGGTAAAGATTATTTAGTGGTGGCAACTACTCGTCCTGAAACCATGTTGGGCGATACGGCGGTTGCGGTTCATCCTGAAGATGAACGCTACAAAGATTTGCAAGGTAAGACAGTAATTCTACCGCTTGCTAACCGTGAAATTCCGATTATTGCCGATGAATATGTTGATCGTGAATTCGGTACTGGTGTGGTTAAAATTACCCCTGCGCACGACTTCAACGACTACGAAGTGGGTAAACGTCACAGCTTGCCAATGGTTAATGTATTTACTTTAAATGCAGATATTCGTGATGAAGCGGAAATTATCGGTACTGACGGCAAACCACTTGCGGGTTATGAGGCGACTATTCCTGCGGATTACCGAGGCTTAGAGCGTTTTGCTGCACGTAAAAAAATCGTGGCAGATTTTGAAGCGCTGGGTTTATTAGACGAAATCAAACCACACGATCTCAAAGTGCCTTATGGCGACCGTGGTGGTGTGCCAATCGAGCCAATGCTAACCGACCAATGGTATGTGAGCGTGAAACCGCTTGCCGATGTAGCAATTAAAGCGGTGGAAGACGGCGAAATCCAATTCGTGCCGAAGCAATACGAAAACCTTTACTTCTCTTGGATGCGTGATATTCAAGATTGGTGTATTTCTCGCCAACTTTGGTGGGGACACCGTATTCCTGCGTGGTATGACGCAGAGGGTAACGTGTATGTTGCGCGTAACGAAGAAGAAGTGCGGTCAAAATACAACTTAGATTCTGCGGTTGAACTTAAACAAGATGAAGATGTGTTAGACACGTGGTTCTCATCAGGCTTATGGACGTTCTCAACTTTAGGTTGGCCAGAGCAAACTAAAGAGCTCAAAATGTTCCACCCAACGGATGTGTTAATCACAGGCTTTGACATCATCTTCTTCTGGGTTGCGCGTATGATTATGTTTACGATGCACTTCGTAAAAGATGAAAACGGCAAACCGCAAGTACCATTTAAAACGGTATATGTAACTGGCTTAATCCGTGATGAGCAAGGCCAAAAAATGTCGAAATCGAAAGGTAACGTGCTTGACCCAATTGATATGATTGACGGTATTAGCCTTGAAGATTTACTTGAAAAACGTACTGGCAACATGATGCAACCGCAATTGGCAGAGAAAATTGCTAAAGCAACCCGCAAAGAATTTGCAGACGGTATTGCTGCTCACGGTACAGATGCATTGCGATTTACATTAGCTGCGCTTGCTTCAAACGGTCGTGATATCAACTGGGATATGAAACGCCTAGAAGGCTACCGTAACTTCTGTAATAAATTATGGAATGCAAGCCGTTTCGTGCTTACCAATGACAAATTAGATTTAAGTCAAGGCGAAATTGAATTTTCCGTGGCAGACCGTTGGATTCAATCAGAATTTAATCGGACAGTGGAAACTTTCCGTAATTCATTAAGCCAATATCGTTTCGATCTTTGTGCGAATGCAATTTATGAATTTACCTGGAACCAATTCTGCGACTGGTATTTAGAATTGACTAAACCAGTATTTGCAAACGGCAACGCAGCACAAATCCGTGCAGCAAGCCAAACATTGGTTCACGTGTTAGAGAAATTATTACGTTTAGCACATCCGCTTATTCCATTTATTACCGAAGAAATTTGGCAAAAAGTGAAAGGTTTTGTCGGCATTACTGCTGATAGCATTATGTTACAACCTTTCCCACAAGTGGAAGAAAACGGCTTTGATCCAGAAGCAGAAGCTGAAATTGAGTGGTTAAAAGAAGTGATCGTTGCGGTGCGTAATATTCGTGCAGAAAGCAACATCGCACCAAGCAAAGGCTTAGATCTGTTATTCCGTAATTTAAGTGCAGAAAACGCAAAAATTCTTGAAAAACAGACCGCTCTTTTAAAAGCCATGGCGAAGTTAGACAACGTTCAAATGTTAGCGGAAAACGAAACCGCACCACTTGCGGTAGCGAAATTAGTCGGTAATGCTGAATTGCTCGTACCAATGGCTGGCTTTATCAATAAAGAAGCAGAGCTTGCTCGTTTAACCAAAGAGATTGAAAAATATCAAAATGAAGTTAAACGCATCGAGAATAAACTTAGCAACGAAGCTTTCGTGGCTAAAGCACCTGAAGCAGTGATTGCGAAAGAACGTGAAAAACAAGCAGAATACCAATCTGGATTAGAAAAAATCCAAGAGCAGTATAAGGCGATTGAAGCACTTTAATTTTAATAATAAAAACGTCGGTTTAATCTGACGTTTTTATTTTTTTCTTTGTTTTGCTAAGTATTTTCAGATAAACCAAAAATTGGGTATGGAATAACTCGATAGCAATCTAATATATACAGGAAAGGAGAAAAGGATTTTATTTTCTATATTAAGGTTTTTAAATAATGAATATTGTATTTGTACTAGATAAAAATTATTCTAGTTATTTAGAGGTGGCTCTGAAGTCAGTGCACTATCACCATCATAATGTAAATATTTATATTATTCATGATGGTATTTCAAGAGCTGAATTAACGAGAGTCGGACAGTATTTAGCTCATCGAGGCAACTCTCTGCATGACTTGTATATTGAAGATGTTAATAAGTTAATTGTATTTCCAACAGTAGGATCTCCAGATCATATTGGGGCATTTTCTTTAGTTCGATTGTTTGTTCATCGTTTACTCCCAGAAAATCTAGACAAAGTTATTTATTTAGATGTAGATGTAATTATTAATAAGCCAATAGATGAACTTTGGAATATTGACATAGATAATTATTTATTGGGAGCTGTTACTGATTACGGTATGGAATTCCATTGGTTCCATAAGTATTTTGATAAACAACAGTATATTAATTCTGGTGTGATGCTAATTAATTTAAATAAATGGCGTGAATTAAATGTTGATAAATATTTTATTGATGGCGCATTAAAATATGGTAAGAAATTTGAATATGGTGATCAAGATACAATTAACTTTAGCTTAAGTAAGGAATTAATTAAACTATTGCCTCTTAAATTTAATTTTCAAGTGGGTTTGTTAGAAGATAGATTGAGAGAGGCTAATATAGATTTAAGTCCTCATTTTACTTTTGTGCCAAATATTATTCATTATACTGGAAAGTTTAAACCTTGGTTAAACGAAGATCATGAAGACTTTCCCAAATTTTATAAAGATAATTATATTTTTTATCAGAATTTAGATTGGAATAGCATATAAATAAAATAGTCGTTCAATTAGAACGACTATTTTACTATTTTTGATTTAACCCTAAAAAATCCCCAACTTCGTGCTCTAGTTGACTCATAGCGAGTAGGGCTTCTTGGGTTTTCTTGGCTTCATCTTCATCAATAACACTCATTGCAAAGCCAACATGAACGAGCACCCATTTGCCAAGTAAATCGGCCGGATCTCCTGTGCAGACTAGAGAAATATTCACATCACGTTGTACGCCACATACATCCACAGTGGCAAGTTGAAGAGCGCTTTCGCCAATTTTAACAATTTGGCCTGGAACACCTAAACACATAATACTTTCACTCCTATTGAAATTTGTGCCTATTTTACTATCGCGCGGAATAAGTTACGTCGATCTGGATCAAAAGTTGTTGCTTTTGTTGGCATTGATAAAATTATTCTGAGGCAATCTTGTGCGAGTTGAACTGCTTGACTATTTGTCATTGCAGGATCAATTGGAGAATGAAGGGAGCAACTAAGATATTGTGGAATATTTTCTAAACTACTCACTGTGAAGGTGAAGGTTTTATAGGGCAGTTGTACTGAAAGTTTATCGCCAATTTCGCGCGGTTCCCATTCTTGATCTTTGCCTGGCAAAATGATAATACTCAACATCCAAGGTGTCACAACTGTACCTATCCATTGGTTTTCAAAAAGTACAAATTTAGGACAATAGCAGTCGATACCTTTTCGATAGAAAGGAAGATCTTTCATTTCTTCTGCAACTTTTCGCATTTCGTTTTGAAAGATTGAAGATGGATCTTCGGCGAATCCTTGAATGACACCTTCAAGTGCGGTGGTATTTTCTGGTGTTTTTTCGTGTCGATACATAATTATTAAAATTTACAGCGAGGTGAATTTCAACAATTCACGCATACCATAAGAGCAAATTATGGCGTGCGTGAAATGTATTATTTCTCATCTACATTTGAACGTGAAATCCATATTCTTTCAAAACGTTTTCTAATGTTTTAAAAATTTCTGGAAATTGTTTTTGAATTGTTTCACTTAATGCAATTTGTGGATCAAAAGTTTCTGGTTGAACTCCAATTAAACATAGGTTTTTAGGGAATTCATCCGTTAATTTTAACGCAGAAAGCACATCACAAATACCAAGTTGGTGTGGTGAAATTTTACGAGAGAAGAATACTGGCACTTGCTCATCATGAAGCACAATGATTTCTCCTGGCTGTTTATTGGCGAGTACAGCATCAATGATGATGATATGCTCACGATTTGCCATTTCATCGAGTAATTCCATGCCGCAAGTGCCACCATCAACCACATCAAAGTGCGGTAAAATTTCAGAGCGATTTTCTAGGGCTTGGGCAATTCGTACGCCCACGCCTTCATCGCCGAGTAAAATATTACCAACGCCTAAGATTAATGGCTTCATTAGAGCACCTTCACTTGTGTGAGTTCACCATTTTCTGTGTTCACAACATGCACTGCGCATGACATGCAAGGGTCGAAAGAGTGGATGGTGCGCACAACTTCCAATGGTTTTGTCGGATCTGCTACAGGTGTACCGATGATGGACAGCTCATAAGGCCCCATTTCATCATTTTGGTTACGAGGGCCTGCGTTCCAAGTTGATGGCACGACGGCTTGATAGTTTTCAATTTTGCCATTTTTAACGACAACCCAGTGAGAGAGCATGCCACGAGGTACTTCACCAAAACCAACACCTTTAAACTCACCAGTTTGTGGAATGTCTGTTTTGAGATAAGCAACGGTATCGCCTGTGCCAATATTATCAACAAGTAGTTTCCATTGTTGTTCAAGAATATTATTTAGCACGCAACAATGTACGGTACGAGCAATAATACGCCCTAAGGTTGAATGTAAATGGTCAACAGATAAGGTATTGCCGCTTAGTTTTTCATACAACCCTTTAATATGGTTAAAGTGATGTAATGTATCTTTATTTTCGTTTGCTAAGTTACACATTAAATAGGCAAGAGGGCCAACTTCAACAACTTTTCCGTAGAAACTTGGTGCTTTAACCCATGAATATTTGCCTTCATCTTGCCAGCCTGTATATTTCGGACGTGTTAAACCAGCCCAAGGTTCAAGCGGTTCATCGTCTTCATACCAAGCGTGTTTACCACTTTCTTTAATTCCTTTTACAACAAATTCATCTTTTTGTTGCGTAATTGAGCGGAAGGTCGAAATATCGAAGTTTTCAATATATCCACCCGTTAGAGCAAATTTAGAATTATCACCGTCAATTGGATATTCAGGCACAGAAAGGTAGTTACCCGATGTTTTACCAAGATTAAGCCATTCAGGGTAATAAGTCGCAATGATAGCCGCATCAACACGATAAACTTGGGTCACGAAGTCATTTAAACGATCAATACAGGATTTTACAAACATTAAACGTTCTAAGTTTAATACTGATTGAGAGTCTAAGTTGATTGGGTTTGCTACGCCACCAATTGCTAAGTTTTGAATGTGTGGTGTTTTTCCGCCGAGTAATGCCACAATACGGTTACAATCACGCTGACATTCAAGTGCTTGTAAATAGTGAGCTACCGCGATTAGGTTTACTTCTGGCGGTAATTTCATTGCAGGGTGACCGAAATAGCCATTTGCAAAAATACCAAGCTGACCGCTTTCAACTAAAGATTTGATTTTATTTTGTACATTGCGGAATTCATTTGCACTGTTTAGTCCCCATGTTGAAACACCTTTAAGCATTTCTGCAGCTTTATCGGGATCAGCATTCAGTGCCGCAGTGATATCCACCCAGTCCATCGCAGAAAGTTGATAAAAATGAACGATATGGTCGTGCATGCTATGAGCAGAAAGAATCATGTTGCGGATATATTGTGCATTTACTGGCACTTTGGCACCGAGAGCATCTTCTACTGCACGCACACTTATAATGGCGTGAACGGTTGTACAAACGCCACAAATACGTTGCATAATCATCCAAGCATCACGCGGATCTGAACCTTTCACGATATTTTCCATTCCACGCCACATTGTGCCTGATGACCAAGCGTTTGTTACTACGCCATTTTCAATTTCGCAATCGATACGCAAATGGCCTTCAATGCGTGTGATAGGATCGATTGAGATACGTTTTTTTTCAGTCATTATTCTGCTCCGCTCATTTTTTTACTGAATTGTGCTTTTTCGGCAATAATTTGTTCCGAGTCTTCATGATGTTTTTCTTTCAACACAGGTAAGACAGGGAATAGACGAATTATTAAAATATAGGCGCAAATTTCGATGGAAACGAAACCAATAGAAATTAGCAATTCTTCTGCTGATGGGAAGTAACGATAGCCATTACCTGGATCGTACATAATCATTGAATAATTTAAACGCCATAGGGCTGCGCCGAGTAACATGCTCAAGGCTGAGATAAATAGCCAACGTGAATCAGATTTTTTCTCACCAAGGAATAAAGTGAGTAATGGTAATGTCATTAGCCATACTTCCATCCAAAACATCCAAGCTTCAAACTTACCAAGTTTATCGAATCCAAATACATAATGGAGTTTGTCATGATAAATTAATTCACCAAAACGTACCGCAAGGAAAAGTGCGATTAATCCAGCGGTCACTTTTGCAAGCTGGGTAAAGAGTGAACGCTCATCTGGTGTTTTTCCTGCTAAACCTGCACGCACTAAAGAACCTTCAAAAATGACGATAGAAAAGCCCATAATAAATGCGGTAAGCAAGGATAAGATTGGTAATGCTTCATAGCTTTGCCATACTTGATGAACTTTATGACCTGCGGCGATCATTAATGATCCCATAGATGATTGGTGCATCATCGGCAATAGTGCGCCAAGTGCGATGACAAAGAACATAATTTTGTTGAGCTTATTGAACCATTTTTTCAACCCTAAGAACCCGAGCCAAACTGGCGCAAATTCAAGGGTAACAACAATGATGTAAATCGTCATACAAAATGCGGTTTCAAATAACACCGAGTTTGTATTGAATTGGCCTGGAATGTAGAAGTAAGGCAAGTGCCAGTAACGTCCCATATCAATGGTGATGGAAAGACCACCTAATGAATAGCCGAATAAGCTGGCAAGCAATGCGGGACGCACAAGAGGGTGATATTTCCCTTTGTTGAAAATATATACTGTCCAAGCTAATGCCCAACCACCACAGGCAAAACCTGTACCTACAAGTAAGTCAAAGGAAATCCATAAGCCCCAAGGATAACCGCCGTTAAGTGCGGTGACAGAACCGATACCTAAGAACAAACGTTTGATAATTAATAAGATACAAATTACAGCCAAAGGTGCAAAAAAGAGAATACTGGCGGAAACTAATCGGCCGCCCACCGGACGTGGATTACCCATGATGTTCATCCTCCGCTTCTTCCATTTCTTTACGCGCTTGGCGCATTGCTTCTTTTTGCGCTTCAATTCGTTCACGAATCTTATCGCCGTGCATATTTTTATAAGTCATCATTGTTAAACCAGCTAATGCCACCAGTGGCAATGCCAAACCTCGATACAAGAAGTGCTGTAAATGCGCTGCGCGTGCACCTGTAGCAATATCATCTAACTCAGGGAAACCTAAATTTTCTTGTGGAACCGCACTTAACACTAATACTTGTGTACCGCCACCTTCTTTTTCACCGTAAATACGATATTGATAGGCTGGCACGGTTGCGCGATAAGTGTCTTTACTGTTTACATGTTGGCGAGGATAGTCATATTCAGTGCCACGTAATAAACTTAAACGACGTTTTGCTTCCGCTAAAAGTTCTTCACGGGTACCAAAAATAATTGCCCCAGTTGGACAAACATGACAACAACCTGGTAATTCACCTTTATCTAAGCGTTCCACTCCTTTTTGGTTGCAAAGTTCACATTTGCTGATTTGACCAAATGGATTGTCGTAGTCATATTTTGGCACGTCAAATGGACAGCCCACCATGCAATAACGGCAACCAGTACAAATATCAGGATCGTATTTAACAATACCTGTTTTAGGATCTTTGGTTAAAGCCTGTACTGGACAAACAGAAACGCAGTTTGGATCAACGCAGTGCATGCATTGTTTTTTAACATAAGCATAACCGTTTTCTGTTTTATCTTTATTTTTGCCGTCTCCATCGCTCCATACTTGAATCACATTGCGTGTGAACGGCGTGAGTTTGTCGTTGTTTGCCCAAGTTTGCTCACCTTTTGGGTTGACAGGTGTTTTATTCACTTGTTGACATTCTGCAACACAAGCCTGACAGCCAACGCAAAGTGTGGAGTCATAAAGCATCCCAAGTGCGCCAGGAATGGGCGGAAGGTTTTCCACCGCTTCGGCTTTTGCAACGGGCAGACCTGATGTGACTGTTCCCAGCAGACCTGCTTTTAGGAAATTTCGTCTATCCATCTTTAATGTCCTTGATCTTGATTGGCTTGTTTGTCTGCTGCTTTGTTCGCTTTATGTTGTTTGCTCAATTCTTTCAAGGTCATCACGCTGACACCTGCTAAAATGGCTGCAGCACCGCCTAATAAGCCAATCGCCGTCATTGAGGCACCTTCGCCTTCAACATTGTTTACATCTGGTTTTTCCACGCGTGGCGTTGGATTTTCGACATTCGCTAATTGGAAAATGCCTTTGGTAAAGCCGATACCTTGATCGTTACAGCCATAGCAAGGATGTCCGATACCCACAGGCCAGTTATTGCCACCAACATCACAGAATTCTAGTGTAGAGCAGTTGCCGTAAGTTTCGGGTCCTTTACAACCTAAATGATATAAACACCAGCCATGGCGATGACCATAATCGCCAAATTCTTTTGCAAAACGGCCTGCATCAAAGTGCGGTCGGCGATAACAGTTTTCATGGATTAGACGGTCATAAGCAAACAATGGACGATTTAATTTATCCATTGCTGGTAATTTTTTATAAGTGATGATATAGGCAACGGTTGCCAAGAAATTATGTGGGTTAGGAGGACAGCCTGGAATGTTAATAATTGGTGTGCCTTTTGGTAAAACTTCAGAAAGACTGACTGCACCTGTTGGGTTGCCACCGCAAGATGGAACACCGCCCCAAGATGAGCAAGATCCAATTGCAATAATGGCTGCGGCACCTTTTGCGGCTTCACGAATATGTTCTACAATTGGTTTGCCTGCCACCATGCAGTACACACCGCCGTCTTTAATTGGAATAGAACCATCCACTACAAGCACATATTTGCCGTAATAGTTATGGATAGCATTATGTTTATTTTCTTCCGCTTGTTCACCAAATGCGGCAGAAAGTACCTCATGATATTCAAGAGAAATTAAATCGAGTACGAGATTTTCAACAGTTGGGTGGGTTGCACGCAGTAAAGATTCGGTACAGCCAGTACATTCTTGCGCACCAATCCAAAGCACTGGTGGGCGTGCTGGACTGGTCATTGCTGCCGTCATTTCTGCGCCCGCTTTAGAATTTAGCCCCATCGTAGCCGCAAGTGCGGTACATAATTTCATAAAATCTCGGCGAGAAACATCTGCCAATGCAGAAAAAACGCCATCCGGATTATTCATAGTATCACTCCAAAGACACACATTTATTGTGGGAATTGGCCAATGATAAATGTTTTCTTCAAAAAAAATTTGATCATAATCATGAAATGAAGAATTTATAGAAAAAATATGTCCAAATTGTGAACGGAATGTTATTTTAGATGAGAAGGATTCTTGTTTGTTTATTTTTAGGGAAGAAAAAAGGCTGCAATATTGGTGCAGCCTATTATCGTTATTTTTTCTTTTGGGGACGAGCGGATGTATTTTCTTGGATATCTTTATCGCCACATTCAAAAATTTGTGCGCTGATTCTATAGCCAGTAATATAGCTTTCTATTGCATAGCCTTCTTCATCTAATGGGCAACGAGCACTACAAATTGGTTTTTCTTCAACAATTCGTAATGTAATTCTTTTTCCTTTACCAATTGCTTCTGCAGCATTATTTCTAAGATCATTGAGTGCACTATCTCTCAAGGTTTCCCGAGTAACTGAGCCGTTAGTATATAAGGTAGATGGATTAGTTGTTTCCTTGCCTTCCACCTCACCTAACACTTTACAACCGTAGGGAGTTGAACGCACTGTTGTAATTCCTCTTGCTTCAGGATTTAAAGATTTCCCTTCATAAGGCACAAATTGAGTACAGCCAGATAATACTGTGGATGCGACTGTAGTTAAAATAATACTAGGTACTAACTTTTTCATTTTTCATTCCTTAATATGTTGTTTATTAAGCCTTTTATTCAATCGTATTGGTTATTAGGTGAAGAAATGGTACACTAACTACTAATTAATCTACACCAACAAAAGGGAGTGTTTAATCACCTTTTTGTGGTGAAAAACATCAAATTGGGTAAAATCTAAAATGAATCTTAATCAAAAAATTCGTACAATACGTGAACAAAATGCGTTATCACAAGAAGATATGGCAACGAAGATGAATATGTCTGTTAATGGCTATGCCAAGATTGAACGTGGAGAAACAAAATTACGTCTAGATAAGTTAGAGCAGATTGCACAGATTTTTAATTTGGACATTGTAGAACTGCTTTCTTCAGATCAGCAAAATATATTTTTGATTAGTGAACATAGCAACTTAAGTTCTAATTATTATGGTAAAAGTAGTGGTAACGATTTTGTGATTGAAAAACTGAATTTGATTATTATGCATAAAGATGAGCTTCTCCAAAAACAATCTGATGAAATTGCATCACTGAAAAAAATAATCGCCTTACTTGAACAAAAATAATATTAAAAATAAAGCACCACTGAAATTCAGTGGTGCTTAAACAAAAAATTCTAGAACGAGTTAAAAATTTTTTCAAAAACTAACCGCACTTTTTCTTGATCTTTTACGCCCGCAGAAATTTCTAGTCCAGAATTAAGATCCAAGCCTAAGCAATTTTGTTGAATGGCTTGTTCTACATTATTTGGCGAGATCCCTCCAGCTAAAATAATCTTATATTTAAGATTTTCAGGAATTAATGACCAATCAAAGGTTTTACCTGTGCCGCCTTGTTGGTTCGCTGTTTGGCTATCAAAAATATAACGATCCACATTCAAATCATCGGTAAAATCGACCGCACTTTGGGTTTCAGTATTGACAGAAATCGCTTTCCAGATTTGCGTGTTTTCTGGTAGCTGTTGGCGAAGTACGGTGATAAATGTTTCAGTTTCTGCACCGTGTAATTGCACTGCATAAAGCTGTAACTGGTTGGCTATTTTTACGATAAAGTCAATTTCTTGATTCTGAAATACACCAACAAATCGAAGTGGAGCAGCGATTACTAATTCTTGCGCTTGGCGTAAACTCACACAACGTTTTGAATGTTCTGCGAAGATTAATCCGCCGTAAAGTGAGCCGTTTTCGTAAACGATTTTGACATCTTGCGCGCGTGTTAAACCGCATACTTTATTTTCTCCAAAAATCACCGAGCGAACCGCATTATTCAAATCTTGGTAGCCCATTAAGCTGCTCCCAATTAAGAAACCATTCGCCACTTTTTGTAATTGACGAATTTGCTTATGATTGTAAATGCCTGATTCGCTAATAATACGTACATCAGCAGGGATTCGATCGGCGTATTTTTCAGTGAGTTCAACAACACGATTTAAATCCACAGTTAAATCGTGCAAGTTACGATTATTAACACCAATAATTTTTGCACCAAGCGCAAGGGCGCGTTCAAATTCTTCTTCATTGCTGGTTTCAGTCAATATGCCCATGCCAAGAGAATGCGCAAGATCTGCCAGTACACGGTAAGTCTCATCGTTGACGACGGAAAGCATTAATAAAATCGCATCCGCTTGATAGTAGCGTGCAAGGTAAACTTGATATTCGCTAATCATAAAATCTTTGCAAAGCACAGGTTGGCTCACGATACCGCGAACTAAAGGCAAGAACTCAAAATTACCTTGGAAATATTTTTCATCTGTCAGCACAGATACAGCAGAGGCATAGTGTTTATAGACATTGGCGATTTCTTCCAAATTAAATTCAGCACGAATTAATCCCTTGGAAGGGGAGGCTTTTTTACATTCCAAAATATAGGCGGGCTTTTGATGCGTGCCTTTTGCTAACGCTGCGTAAAAAGAGCGGTCAGATATTTGAATGTTTTCTTTAAATTGTGAAAGCGGAAATTCAGTTTCCTTTGCTTTAACCCATTGTGCTTTATCAAGCACAATTTTTTGTAACACCGTAGCGGAATCAATGGGTTTGGTAAAATCTTGAGTGATCATCATTTTTCTTCTTATTGTGGCGTATCAAATTAGCTTTTTATTAATATGTGGTTAATTTCTGTAATGTTTCAAAGGCTTTACATGATGCAAGATGCGCCAACACATTTTGCACATTTTGTTTTAAGTCATCGTGCCCGAATAATTTCAATAATAATGCCGTGTTTGCCGCCACAGCATTTGCGTGTTCAGCCTTTCCTTTACCTTGTAAAAGTGCGGTGAGCATTTGGGCATTTTCTTGCGGTTCCCCCCCACGAAGGCTTTCGAGAGATTGCGTTTTTAAGCCAAAATCTTCAGGTGTTAAAGTGAAATATTCAATTTTGCCATTTTTAATTTCTGCCACTTGTGTTTCGCCGTGTAATGCGACTTCATCTAAGCCAGAACCATGTACAACAAAGGAATGTTGATGCCCTAAGGCAACCGAAGTTTCAGCATAGGTTTTCACTAATTCAGACGCATATACACCAAGTAAATGATAAGTCGGGCGAGCAGGATTGATAAGCGGACCTAAAATATTAAAGATAGTGCGCGTTTTTAAAGCTGCACGGACTGGCGCAACATGGCGGAAACCAGAATGATATTGTTGAGCAAATAAAAAGCAGACACCAATTTCATCTAATGCTTGTCGAGCTTGCTCTGGTGTGACATTCACATTAACGCCAAGTGCCGTTAACACATCGCTAGCACCTGATTTACTCGACACGCTACGATTGCCATGTTTTGCTACTTTGGCTCCCATTGATGCTGCCACAATCGCACTGGCGGTGGAAATATTAATGGTATTTTGTCCATCACCACCTGTTCCCACAATATCCGCAAAAGAGTAATTTGGATGTGGGAATGCTTTAGCATTTTGTAATGATGCGGCAACCGCACCCGTAATTTCCTCAGTATTTGCTCCCCGCACTTTTAAAGCGATAAGCATTGCAGCAATTTGTTCATTGGAAAGTTCACCTTGGATGACTGCATTAAAAAGTGCGGTGCTTTCTGAGGTTGAAAGTGAATGTCCGCTATAAAGTTGTTCTAATAATTGGTTGTGTTGCATAGTCTATTCCTGTTTTTCTTTATATATGGATTTGTTAATTTTCTATATTTTATTAAACATAAATATCGTAATCTAAATCGCGCGCTTCATCGCCTGTCATTCCTCGGAAACCCCAGCAATGCGCAGGTTGTTCTTTAATCGTAATCTCCACATCGTGAGCACGGATGCCGAGCTTGTACTCTAGCTCGCTAAACAGCATTTTTATCAAGCGTTTTTTCGTGCCTTCCATACGACCAGACATCAGGTTAATTTCGATGACCGTGTAATCATCGCTACGGTCGAAAGGGTAGTAAAAATCTTCTTTTTCTAAACACAAAAAGCGAATCGCGTGTTTGCCTTTTGGAATATCTAAGCCAAGGTAGAGGCTGTTATAAATTACTTCTGCCAGTTGTTCACGGCGTGGTGCGAGTTTGGATTTAAGTCCGAATACGGTGATCATTTTTTCTCCTTTAAAGTGCGGTTAAAAATCACCGCACTTTTTAATGTCTTATCTATTTAACAACCATTCAATTGATTGTTGTAATAATTGTGAACCTTGCACAGTTAAAATGCTTTCAGGGTGAAATTGGAATGCGCAAATGGGTAAATCGCGATGACGAATTGCCATGATAATGCCATTATATTCCGCATTGACGATAAATTCTTTTGGTAAATCTTGTCCCATTAAAGAATGATAACGCGCCACAGGCATTGGATTAGCAAGATCTTTAAACATGGCTTCGTTATCATGGGTGATACGAGAAACTTTACCATGCAATACTTCTCCAGCGTGAACAACCTTCCCGCCAAAGGCTTGAATCAATGCTTGATGGCCTAAACAAATTCCAATAATCGGCACATGATTTTTTAAGCGCTCGATCAATGGCAGTAAAATCCCCGCTTCTGATGGTGTTCCTGGCCCTGGAGAAAGTGCAAGAATGGTATCTGGTGTATTACGTGCCGTTTCTATTAGTTTTTCTAAATCACAATCATTGCGGTAAATTGTGACGTTGTGACCCAACACACGGAATTGATCCACAAGGTTGTAAGTGAAGGAATCGAAGTTATCTAAAAATAAAATATTAGCCATAATAATTCTTCCTTATTTTGCTTGTGTATTAACTTGACGAATTGCTTTTAAGACAGCCGCAGCTTTATGGCGTGTTTCATCGGCTTCCATTTGTGGATCAGAATCCAATACTTCGCCGCAACCAGCTTGTACATGGGCAATCCCATTTTGTACAAAAGCAGAACGGATCACGATACAGGTATCAAAACGGCCGTCAGAGGTGAGATAACCCACCGCACCACCGTAACTATGGCGTTTTTGTTGCTCAAATTGATAAATAAGCTGCATTGCTTTGATTTTTGGCGCACCAGTTAATGTACCCATATTCATACAGGCTTGATAGGCGTGAAGTGCATCTAACTCAGGGCGTAATTTACCCACTACGCGAGATACTAAATGCATGATGTGAGAATAACGATCCACTTGCATTAATTCAGCGACTTTACGCGTACCGCTTTGGCAAACTCGAGCAATATCGTTACGCGCTAAATCAACCAACATTAAATGTTCTGCTTGTTCTTTGTGATCAAGACGAAGTTCTAGTTCTAAACGTGCATCTAATTCAGGATCGATATTGCCATGAGCATCAAAACCACGAGGGCGTGAACCTGCGATTGGGTAAATTTCTAACTGACGATTTTCTGGCTCATATTTCAGCGCACTTTCTGGCGATGCACCAAATAAAATAAAGTCTTCATCGTTCATATAGAACATATAAGGGCTTGGATTATTTTGTTTGAGTTGGGCGTAACTGGCTAATGTATTTGGGCAAGCCAAGGAGAAACGGCGAGAAGGCACAATTTGGAATACATCACCAATGTTAATATGGTGTTTTAAGGCTTTCACAATGCCAGTAAATTCAGGATCGTCAAAGTTTGTTTTAACTTCATCACTTGCCGCTTTAATAGAAAGAACGTTATCAATATTTTTTAGTTTTTGCGCAATAGAAAGCGAGGTCTTCGCAATATTGACTTGTTCTTCTTGAGCAAAACAGAAACTTTTGAGTGTCGCTTGTTGATTTTGATGATCGATAGTAATGAGGTGTTCGGCAAGATAGAAACTGTAATCAGGGCAGTTGATACCATCATTTTGCAATGTAATACCATCCATTGGAATGAAATTTGCGACGAGATCGTAAGCAAACAATCCACCTAAGAAAATAGGCGTTTGGCTATGTTGATAAAGAGTAGAAATAACACGCAGTCCGTCAAAAATAGTGGAAGATTGTAATTTACTATCTTCATCGAGTTGATTATCAAGTGGCGAAAATTGTACAGAAAATTCATCATCAAAATTAACCGCACTTACTTTTCCAAGTGCGGTCAATTTTGGATGAATTTCTTTTAAAACTTGTTTTCCATTCTCGTTTAATGCTTTAAATGTCACATTATGACCTAAGCAAGTTATTTTAACCGCCGCATTGACTAAGATAAGGCTTTGTAAGCTGTTTTTACTCCCGATTTCAGCAGAGTCGAGTAGGAGAGAATTTGAATTAGGTTGGCAAAGTGTATTAAAAACAGCAGTGGTGTCAGCATAATAAGGAGCGGGTTGAGCTGTCACCGCAATAAAGGCTTGAGTTTGCATATTGATATCCTTTTGGAAACTTTTGTACTATTAAACTAGTACGATAGAGATAAGTCAAGCCTGAATTAACATTTTTTTATGTTTTTTGATGAAAAATTGTTTACTTTTACTCTTTTGCCCAAGGGCGACCTTCGTAATATTCAATATTTTGTTTGATTTAGCTCTTTCAATATATCTGATGAAATGAGGTTGATCATTTCATCAGATAAAGTTAGTTGAGGGAACCAGTGATGAACTCCAATCATTTTATCAAAATCAACTGTATATTTTACAGTATATTTTCCAGAAGTTTGCCCCTTTAATTCTGATTGATTTAAGGCTGAGAAAAATTTTTGATCTCCAAGAAAAGGTGTGTACCAAGCATGTGCTGTTTTCTGAGCAATTTCACGAGGAATCGCATAACAATTCGTATCAATGTGCTTCTTAGTTTTATTATTAATAAAGCAACCTATCTGTTGACCATCTTCCATAATAAAGCGAACCAGCACATTCTCTTTAGGTTTCCAGTTACCGAGAGATTCGTAATCATCACGACATATAAATTGATGATTAGAATCGTAAAAAGCGCGAAGTGAATAAGCAAAATCAGCCCCTTGTTCAATCACATTCATTAAACTTTCTATATGATCTTCTCGTAACTGATTGTCATCATCTAAATAACAAATAATATCTTCTTCTACAAGAAAAGCCGCTGCTGCGTTAATAGCTCCGTTAAGAATTCCGTTTTTTCCTGTATTCATTGGTAAGTAAATAGGAATGACATCAGGGAATTGTTCCAATATAGGTTTGGCCTTATCCCAGAAAATATTGCCATCGACAAATACATAATGCTTACATGGATAAGTTTGATTTTGTACGCTTTTAATAGCCAAAGTTAATTCTGGACGACCAATTGTTGACGTCACTACCGCAACGGTTTTACCATCTGGTTGGTTGGTTGGTTGGTTGGTTGGTTGGTTGGTTGGTTGGTTGGTTGGTTGGTTGGTTGGTTGGTTGGTTGGTTGGT
>NZ_LCTH01000033.1:0-18810 GCF_001008275.1 Haemophilus haemolyticus | reverse complement strand
GAAATGCGTAAAGTATTAGCTGAATGTGTTGCAACAATCGGTGAAGTTGGTAACTCAGAACATATGCTTCGCGTATTGGGTAAAGCTGGTGCTAACCGCTGGAGAGGTATTCGCCCTACAGTTCGTGGTACTGCAATGAACCCAGTAGATCACCCACACGGTGGTGGTGAAGGTCGTAACTTTGGTAAACACCCAGTAACTCCTTGGGGCGTTCAAACCAAAGGTAAGAAAACTCGTCACAACAAACGTACTGATAAATATATCGTACGTCGTCGTGGCAAATAATAGATTAAATTAAAGAGGATTAGCCATGCCACGTTCTCTCAAGAAGGGTCCTTTCCTTGACCTACACTTGTTGAAGAAGGTAGAGAAGGCGGTGGAAAGCGGGGATAAAAAACCAATCAAAACTTGGTCCCGTCGTTCAATGATCATTCCATCAATGATCGGATTGACCATCGCAGTCCATAATGGTCGTCAGCACGTTCCTGTTTATGTATCTGATGAAATGATCGGTCATAAGCTTGGTGAATTTGCACCGACTCGTACATACCGCGGTCACGCGGCAGATAAGAAAGCTAAGAAATAAGAGGTAAATAGATGGAAACTATCGCAAAACATCGTTACGCTCGCACTTCTGCCCAAAAAGCTCGCTTAGTTGCCGATTTAATTCGTGGTAAAAAAGTTGCGCAAGCATTAGAAATCTTAACTTTCACTAACAAAAAAGCAGCAGCTTTAGTGAAGAAAGTTTTAGAGTCAGCTATTGCAAACGCTGAGCACAATGACGGTGCAGATATCGATGATCTTAAAGTTGCTAAAATCTTCGTTGATGAAGGTCCTAGCATGAAACGTGTTATGCCACGTGCTAAAGGTCGTGCAGATCGTATTTTAAAACGTACTAGCCACATTACTGTGGTTGTGTCAGATCGTTAATAAGTAGAGGAATAGCAATGGGTCAAAAAGTACATCCACATGGTATTCGCCTAGGTATTGTTAAACCTTGGAGCTCTACTTGGTTCGCGAATACACAAGACTTCGCTGACAATCTTGAAGGCGATTTCAAAGTACGCAAATTCTTAAATAAAGAATTAGCGAATGCTTCAGTTTCACGTATTACTATTGAGCGTCCAGCTAAAAGTATTCGTGTAACTATTCACACAGCTCGTCCTGGTATCGTAATCGGTAAAAAAGGCGAAGATGTTGAAAAATTACGTAACGCAGTGTCTAAAATCGCTGGCGTTCCTGCTCAAATCAACATTGCTGAAGTGAAAAAACCTGAATTAGATGCGAAATTAGTTGCAGATAGCATCGCTTCTCAATTAGAACGTCGTGTAATGTTCCGTCGTGCAATGAAACGTGCGGTACAAAGTGCAATGCGTTTAGGTGCTAAAGGTATCAAAGTTGAGGTTAGCGGTCGTTTAGGTGGTGCAGAAATCGCACGTTCAGAATGGTATCGTGAAGGTCGCGTACCTCTACATACTCTTCGTGCGGACATCGATTATAACACTGCAGAAGCTCACACAACTTACGGCGTAATCGGCGTTAAAGTGTGGATCTTCAAAGGTGAAATTCTTGGTGGAATGGCTGCCGTTGCGCAATCAGAACAACAACCTGCCGACAAGCCTAAAAAGGCTCCTCGCGGTAAAGGTCGTAAGTAAGGAGAAACGCTAAATGTTGCAACCAAAACGTACAAAATTCCGTAAAGTTCACAAAGGCCGCAACCGTGGTATCGCGGGCGGTACTGAAGTTAGCTTCGGTACTTACGGTTTAAAGGCAGTTGGTCGTTGTCGTTTAACCGCTCGTCAAATCGAAGCGGCACGTCGTGCAATGTCACGTGCAGTAAAACGTCAAGGTAAAATCTGGATTCGTGTATTCCCAGATAAACCAATTACTGAAAAACCATTAGAAGTCCGTATGGGTAAAGGTAAAGGTAACGTTGAGTACTGGGTAGCCTTAATCCAACCGGGTAAAGTGCTTTATGAAATGGATGGTGTGTCTGAAGAAGTAGCAAGAAACGCATTTGCATTAGCAGCTGCTAAATTGCCAGTTAAGACCACTTTCGTAACTAAGACGGTGATGTAATGAAAGCTCAAGATTTACGTACAAAAAGTGTTGAAGAGCTGAATGCTGAATTAGTAAACCTTTTAGGTGAACAATTCAAGTTGCGTATGCAGACAGCCACCGGTCAGCTTCAACAAACCCATCAGGCTAAACAAGTGCGTCGTGATATTGCACGTGTAAAAACTGTATTAACCGAAAAGGCGGGTGAGTAATGACTGATAAAATTCGTAGCGTACAAGGTAAAGTTGTTAGCGACAAAATGGAAAAATCTTTCGTTGTTGCTATTGAACGTAAGGTAAAACACCCTTTATATGGTAAATTTATCCGTCGTACAACTAAATTACACGTACACGATGAGAATAATGAAGCCAAAGTTGGTGATACCGTAGAGATTCGCGAATGTCGCCCTCTATCAAAAACCAAATCTTGGACTTTAGTTCGTGTTGTTGAGAAAGCGGTAATCGCTTAATTCACAATGTAAAATAAAAGGCCAATGGTTAATTCCATTGGCTTTTTTACATTTAAAGTATTGTAAATTTCAACCGCGCTTTTAGTAAATGGGTTAAGAGGATAAAGGTAAATTATCATTGCCTTTCTCTTTTTCTTTTGATAAAATCTGCCACCTATCCGCCATTCTATCTGAATAGTGCGGGTGGGTTCGTCCCGAAAGGGTGTTTTTTTAATCTTAACGGAGCACTAATATGATCCAAGAACAGACTATGCTGGATGTTGCTGATAATTCAGGCGCTCGCAGCGTAATGTGTATCAAGGTTCTAGGTGGATCGCACCGTCGTTATGCTGCGATTGGTGACATCATCAAAATTACTGTAAAAGAAGCAATTCCACGCGGTAAAGTAAAAAAAGGTGATGTATTAAAAGCAGTTGTTGTGCGCACCAAGAAGGGTGTTCGTCGCCCAGATGGCTCAGTTATTCGTTTCGATGGTAACGCTTGTGTAATTTTAAATAATAACACTGAGCAACCAATCGGTACTCGTATTTTTGGACCAGTGACTCGTGAACTTCGTTCTGAGAAATTCATGAAGATCATTTCTTTAGCTCCAGAAGTACTGTAAGGGGAATGTAATGGCTGCTAAAATCCGTCAAAATGATGAAGTAATTGTTCTTACTGGTAAAGATAAGGGCAAACGTGGCAAGGTAACTAAAGTGTTACCAAACGGTAAAGTGTTTGTTGAAGGTATCAACATTATTACTAAACATGAAAAACCAGTTCCTGCATTAGGAAAAGCTGGTGGTTTAGTGAAAAAAGAAGCTGTAATTGACGCTTCAAATGTTGCGATTTTCAATCCTAAAACAAATAAAGCTGACCGTGTAGGTTTTAGATTCGAAGACGGCAAAAAAGTACGTTTCTTCAAATCTAACAATGAAATTATCTAACAAACTGGAGTAATGCGATGGCGAAACTGCATGATTACTACAGAGATCAAGTAGTAAGCGAATTAAAAAATAAATTCGGCTACAAATCTGTCATGCAAGTCCCACGAATCGAAAAGATTACCCTGAATATGGGTGTGGGTGAAGCATTGACCGACAAAAAATTGCTAGACAACGCAGTAGCGGACTTAGCAGCAATCAGCGGTCAAAAACCTTTAGTAACTAAAGCTCGTAAATCTGTTGCTGGCTTTAAAATCCGTCAGGGATATCCAATCGGTTGTAAAGTAACACTACGCGGTGAGCGTATGTGGGAGTTCTTTGAACGTTTAATTACAATTGCTGTTCCACGTATTCGTGACTTCCGCGGTTTAAGCGCGAAATCATTCGATGGTCGTGGTAATTATAGCATGGGTGTGCGTGAACAAATCATCTTCCCTGAAATCGATTACGATAAAGTAGATCGTGTACGTGGTTTAGATATCACTATCACAACTACTGCTAAGAATGATGAAGAAGGTCAAGCACTACTTGCTGCCTTTAATTTCCCATTCCGTAAATAAGGCAGGTTATAATGGCTAAACAATCAATGAAAGCACGCGATGTAAAACGCGTTAAATTGGCTGAAAAATTCTACGCAAAACGTGTTGAATTAAAGAAAATCATTTCTGATGTCAATGCCTCTGATGAAGATCGTTGGGATGCAGTGTTAAAGTTACAAACTTTACCACGTGATTCTAGCCCATCTCGTCAACGTAACCGTTGCCGCCAAACTGGACGTCCTCATGGCGTTTTACGTAAGTTTGGTTTAAGCCGAATTAAGGTTCGTGAAGCTGCAATGCGCGGTGAAATCCCAGGCCTTAAAAAAGCGAGCTGGTAATATACCACTTTATTTTGGAATCGGAGAAAAAGTACAATGAGTATGCAAGATCCAATCGCAGATATGTTGACCCGTATTCGTAACGGTCAAGCTGCGAACAAAGTTGCAATCAATATGCCTTCTTCCAAGCTAAAAGTGGCAATTGCCAACGTATTAGCTGCTGAAGGTTATATCGAAAGCGTAAAAGTTTTAGAAGGTGCTAAACCTGAATTGGAAATTACTTTAAAATATTTCCAAGGCAAACCAGTTGTAGAAAGCATCCAACGTGTAAGTCGTCCTGGTCTTCGTATTTACAAACGTAAAGATGAATTACCAAAAGTTATGGGCGGTTTAGGTGTTGCAGTTATTTCTACATCTAAAGGTGTTATGACTGACCGCGCTGCTCGTCAAGCAGGTTTAGGCGGTGAGATCATCTGTTATGTAGCTTAATAGAGAGGTAGGAAAATGTCTCGTGTTGCAAAGGCACCTGTTAATATTCCTGCCGGCGTTGAAGTTAAACTCGACGGTCAGCTATTAACAGTAAAAGGTAAAAATGGCGAGTTATCTCGCACAATTCATGAATCAGTTGAAGTAAAACAAGATAACGGACAATTTACGTTCACTCCGCGTGAAGGTTTTGTTGAAGCAAATGCTCAATCGGGTACTGCACGTGCATTAGTTAATGCAATGGTTATCGGTGTTACTGAAGGTTTCACTAAAAAATTAGTATTGGTGGGTGTAGGTTACAGAGCTCAACTTAAAGGCAATGCAATTGCATTAAGTTTAGGCTATTCTCACCCTGTAGAGCACACTTTGCCGGCAGGTATTACTGCAGAATGTCCATCTCAAACCGAAATCGTGTTGAAAGGTGCAGACAAACAGTTGATCGGTCAAGTTGCAGCAGATATTCGTGCTTATCGCCGTCCTGAACCTTATAAAGGTAAAGGGGTACGTTACGCTGATGAAGTGGTACGTATCAAAGAGGCTAAGAAGAAATAATTAAGGTAACACTATGGATAAGAAATCAGCTCGTATCCGTCGTGCAGCTCGTGCTCGTCATATGATGAGAGAGCAAGGTGTAACTCGTTTAGTTATTCACCGCACTCCGCGTCATATTTATGCACAAGTTATTGCACCAAACGGTTCAGAAGTGCTTGCCGCTGCTTCAACTGTTGAGAAAGCAATTCGTGAGCAAGTAAAATACACCGGTAATAAAGATGCTGCTGCTGCAGTAGGTAAAGCTGTTGCAGAACGCGCATTAGCAAAAGGCGTTCAAGCTGTTGCTTTTGATCGTTCCGGTTTTAAATATCATGGTCGTGTCCAAACTTTAGCGGACGCTGCACGTGAAGCTGGTCTACAGTTCTAATGAGGTAAATTGAGATGTCAAACATCGAAAAACAAGTTGGTGAACTGCAAGAGAAGCTAATCGCAGTAAACCGTGTATCAAAAACTGTAAAAGGTGGTCGTATTATGAGTTTCACTGCATTAACTGTGGTGGGCGATGGTAATGGCCGAGTAGGTTTTGGTTATGGTAAAGCACGCGAAGTTCCAGCAGCGATCCAAAAAGCAATGGAAAAAGCTCGTCGTAATATGATTAACGTTGCTTTGAATGAGGGTACATTACAGCATCCAGTTAAAGGTGTTCATACTGGTTCACGTGTATTCATGCAGCCAGCAAGCGAAGGTACAGGTATCATCGCTGGCGGTGCAATGCGTGCAGTATTAGAAGTTGCAGGTGTACGTAACGTTCTTTCTAAAGCGTATGGTTCTACCAACCCAATTAACGTTGTTCGTGCAACTATTGATGCATTAGCAAACATGAAATCACCAGAAATGGTTGCTGCAAAACGCGGTAAAACTGTTGATGAAATCTTGGGGTAATGAATAATGGCTAAAACTATTAAAGTAACACAAGTTCGTAGCTCAATTGCTCGTTTACCGAAGCATAAAGCTACCTTGCGTGGTCTTGGTCTTCGCCATATGTACCACACTGTTGAGTTAATTGATACGCCTGCAGTACGTGGTATGATTAACCAAGTTTCATACATGGTTAAAGTGGAGGAGTAAGAGATGCGTTTAAATACTCTATCTCCGGCTGAAGGTGCAAAGCATAGCGCTAAACGCCTTGGTCGTGGTATTGGTTCAGGTTTAGGCAAGACTGGTGGCCGTGGTCATAAAGGTCAAAAATCTCGTACTGGTGGCGGTGTTCGTCGCGGTTTCGAAGGTGGTCAAATGCCGTTATACCGTCGTTTACCAAAATTTGGTTTTACTTCAATGAAGGCTGCAGTAACTGCAGAAGTTCGTTTGAATGAGTTAACCAAAGTTGAAGGTAATGTAGTAACCTTAGAAACATTAAAAGCAGCCAATATCTTAACTAAAGATATCCAATTCGCTAAAGTAGTTTTAGCGGGTGAAGTGAAATCTGCAGTAACAGTTCGTGGTTTGCGTGTAACTAAGGGTGCAAAAGCAGCAATTGAAGCTGCTGGCGGTTCAGTTGAGGAATAATTAGCAAATGGCTAAACAACCAGGTTATCAAGCAAGAAGTACTAATAGCGGTAAAGGTGAATTAAAAAGCCGATTACTTTTCGTTTTAGGTGCGCTTATCGTTTACCGAATTGGTTCTTTCATTCCGGTTCCTGGTATTGATGCGGCTGTGCTAGCTCAATTAGTTGAACAACAAAAAGGCACCATCATTGACATGTTTAACATGTTCTCTGGTGGTGCATTAAGCCGTGCATCTATCTTAGCATTAGGTATTATGCCGTATATCTCGGCATCTATCGTAATTCAGTTGCTTGCAACGGTTTCTCCTGCTTTAGCGGAATTAAAGAAAGAAGGTGCTGCCGGTCAACGTAAAATTTCTAAGTATACTCGGTATGCGACAGTTGTTTTTGCAACCATTCAGGCAGTAGCTATTTCAACAGGTTTACCAAATATGTTACCTGGCTTAGTACCAAATGTTGGATTTGGTTTTTACTTCACTTCAGTTGTTAGCTTAGTAACAGGAACTATGTTCCTCATGTGGTTAGGCGAACAAATTACTGAAAGAGGTATTGGTAACGGTATTTCAATTCTTGTTTTTGGCGGTATCGTAGCTGGTTTACCATCAGCTATACTTCAAACTATTGAGCAGGCTCGTCAAGGACAGATGCATCCATTAGTGCTTCTTCTGATCGCAGCTATTGTATTTGCAGTAACTTATTTCGTTGTTTTTGTTGAAAGAGGACAGCGCAGAATTCGCGTTGAATATGCAAAGCGTCAACAAGGTCGTCAAATTTTAGGTGGTCATTCGACACATTTACCATTGAAAGTAAATATGGCAAACGTAATGCCGGCAATTTTTGCCTCAAGTATTATTTTATTTCCAGCTACCTTAACTCAATGGTTTGGACAAAATGATAAGTTTGAGTGGTTAAATAACTTATCTATGTTGTTGAATCCTGGTCAGCCTCTTTATTTACTTGTTTATGCTGTAGCAATTATTTTCTTTAGCTTCTTTTACACTGCAATGCAGTATAATCCGCGAGATACAGCAGATAATCTAAAAAAATCTGGTGCATTTATTCCAGGAATTAGACCAGGGGAACAAACCTCTCGTTATATTGATAAAGTTATGACTCGTCTTACACTGATTGGCGGTCTTTATGTAACGTTTGTGTGTTTAGTTCCTTATATTATGACATCGGCTTGGGATGTTAAATTTTACTTCGGTGGAACATCTCTTTTAATTGTAGTCGTTGTAATTATGGATTTCATCGTGCAGGTTCAGAGTCACTTAATGTCGTCTCAATATGAATCTGCGTTGAAAAAAGCAAACCTTAAAGGTTTTGGACAATAATTGTTCATTTAGTAGAAAAGGATAAGCAATGAAAGTTCGAGCTTCCGTAAAGAAAATGTGTCGTAACTGTAAAATTGTTAAACGTGAAGGTGTTGTACGTGTATTGTGCAGCGATCCTAAGCATAAACAACGTCAAGGTTAATTCATATTTTTTCTTGCAAAGAACCAGTTGAGCAGTTATACTGCTCAACTCATTTATGTCCTTGGTATTCTGTTTGAGTATCCTGAAAACGGGCTTTTCAAGATCAGAATGCCAAATTAGTTAAAATAATAGGAGTGCATAGTGGCCCGTATTGCAGGCATTAACATTCCTGATCACAAACACGCTGTAATCGCTTTAACTGCAATTTACGGTATTGGTAAGACTCGTTCAAAAGCTATTTGTGCTGCAGCGGGTATTGCTGAAGATGTTAAGATCAGAGAATTGTCTGAAGAGCAGATTGACAAACTGCGTGACGAAGTTGGTAAATTTACCGTTGAAGGTGATTTACGTCGTGAAGTAACACTAAACATCAAACGTCTTTTAGACTTAGGTTGTTATCGTGGTTTACGTCACCGTCGTAGTTTACCGGTACGTGGTCAACGTACTAAAACTAATGCGCGTACCCGTAAGGGTCCACGTAAGCCGATCAAAAAATAGTCGGGGTAAATAAAGAATGGCTAAAACACCAGTTCGTGCACGTAAACGTGTAAAAAAACAAGTCGTAGATGGCGTAGCACATATTCACGCATCTTTCAATAATACAATCGTTACTATTACTGACCGTCAAGGTAACGCTCTAGCATGGGCGACTGCAGGTGGTTCAGGTTTCCGTGGTTCTCGTAAATCTACCCCGTTCGCTGCGCAAGTTGCTGCTGAACGTTGTGCTGAAATTGTTAAAGAATTCGGCTTAAAGAACTTGGAAGTTATGGTTAAAGGTCCGGGTCCAGGTCGTGAATCTACAATTCGCGCGTTAAACGCAGCGGGTTTCCGTATCACGAATATTACTGATGTGACTCCGATTCCTCATAACGGTTGTCGTCCACCGAAAAAACGTCGCGTTTAAGACGTATATAGGATAGTTGGAGAAAGAAAATGGCAAGATATTTGGGTCCAAAACTCAAGCTCAGCCGTCGTGAAGGTACTGATTTATTTCTTAAATCAGGCGTGCGTGCGATTGATTCAAAATGTAAAATTGATACAGCACCTGGTCAACATGGTGCTCGTAAACCGCGTTTGTCTGACTATGGTAGTCAATTACGTGAAAAACAAAAAGTTCGTCGTATCTATGGTATTTTAGAACGTCAATTCCGTAACTACTATAAAGAAGCAAACCGTTTAAAAGGTAACACTGGTGAAAATTTATTAGTGTTATTAGAAGGTAGATTGGATAACGTTGTTTATCGCATGGGATTTGCTGCAACTCGTGCAGAAGCTCGCCAATTAGTGAGCCATAAAGCGATTGTTGTAAATGGTCGTGTTGTTAACATTCCATCTTTCCAAGTTTCTGTAAATGATGTTGTTGCTGTTCGTGAGAAATCTAAAAAACAAGCTCGTATTAAAGCGTCATTAGAATTAGCAGAACAAAGAGAAAAACCAACATGGTTAGAAGTTGATTCTGCAAAAATGGAAGGTGTGTTCAAACGTGTTCCTGAACGTTCTGATTTATCAGCAGATATTAACGAACATCTGATCGTTGAGCTTTACTCTAAATAATAGTTAAGCTTAAAAGCAAAGAGAGGATAAAATGCAGGGTTCTGTTACAGAATTTTTAAAACCACGTTTAGTAGATATTGAACAAATTAGTTCAACTCATGCTAAAGTGATCTTAGAGCCGTTAGAGCGTGGTTTTGGCCATACTCTAGGTAATGCATTACGTCGTATCCTTCTGTCTTCAATGCCAGGTTGTGCTGTAACTGAAGTGGAAATTGATGGCGTATTGCACGAATATAGTAGTAAGGAAGGTGTTCAAGAAGATATTCTTGAAGTTCTTTTAAACCTTAAAGGTCTAGCGGTTAAAGTACAGAATAAAGATGATGTTATTCTGACACTAAATAAATCTGGAATTGGCCCTGTTGTTGCAGCGGATATCACCCATGATGGTGATGTTGAAATTGTGAATCCGAATCATGTAGTCTGTCACTTAACTGACGAAAATGCATCAATCAGTATGCGTATTCGAGTTCAGCGTGGTAGAGGATATGTTCCAGCTTCAGCTCGCACTCATAGTCAAGCAGAGGAGCGTCCAATTGGTCGCTTACTTGTTGACGCTTGTTACAGCCCAGTTGATCGCATTGCATATAATGTTGAAGCAGCTCGTGTTGAACAACGTACTGACCTAGATAAACTTGTTATTGAGTTAGAAACTAATGGTACGCTTGAGCCCGAAGAAGCAATTCGTCGTGCTGCAACAATCTTAGCAGAGCAACTCGATGCATTCGTTGATTTGCGTGATGTTCGTCAACCTGAGATTAAGGAAGAAAAACCGGAATTTGATCCGATTTTATTACGTCCTGTAGATGATTTAGAGTTGACAGTTCGTTCTGCTAACTGTTTGAAAGCAGAAACAATTCATTATATCGGTGATTTAGTACAACGTACAGAAGTTGAATTATTAAAAACACCTAATCTTGGTAAGAAATCTCTTACTGAAATTAAGGATGTGCTCGCTTCACGTGGCTTGTCACTTGGTATGCGCCTTGAAAATTGGCCACCAGCAAGTATTGCTGAAGACTAGTTTGGTCATAGGTTAAGATTTTTCTGAGAAGGATAAGATCATGCGCCATCGTAAGAGTGGTCGTCAACTAAACCGTAATAGCAGCCATCGCCAAGCGATGTTTCGTAACTTAGCAAGTGCTTTAGTTAGTCATGAAATCATTAAGACTACTTTGCCTAAAGCTAAAGAATTACGCCGTGTAGTTGAACCGTTAATTACATTAGCAAAAGTAGATAGCGTTGCAAACCGTCGTTTAGCATTCGCTCGTACTCGTAACATTGAAACTGTTGCAAAATTATTTAATGAATTAGGTCCACGTTTTGCTCAACGTGCAGGTGGTTACACTCGCATTTTGAAATGTGGTTTCCGTGCAGGCGATAATGCACCAATGGCATACATTGAGTTAGTTGATCGCCCAGAAGTTGCTGAAGCAGCTACTGAGGAATAAAAATTAATTCAAAGGAAAAGCTCACTTTATAGTGAGCTTTTTTATTTTATATATAAGTAAAAACCGCTTTATTTACTGAAATATTATTTAGATAGATAGTCCAAAAGCATAATATTGAATTTAAGAGCAGATTCGTAAATGTCTTGTATTTTTGTCTAGAATTCCTTGTTTCTTTAATTCTTGACTAATACGAATAGCAGTTTCTGTTTCGCATCCACAAAATTCAGCTACTTCTCGGTAGGTCCAAGGATAATCGGGATAACTCTCAGTTAGATTTTCAATTGCATCAATTATACGCTCGTAGCTTCGTTTATAGGCTGTACTACTTACTCGGTGTTCTGCGTCATATAATTCATTCGAAAGTTGTTTCATAAGATAGCAGGAAAAATCAGGATTATTTGCAATAAAAGTAGTGTGATTTCCAGGAAATATACGAATAATATCTGCTTCCAGTAACACCTTTGCACTACAATGATAAGTTGTTTCACTAAAGATTGTTCTAAACCCAAAATATTCGTTAGCGTGATAAAGTCGAATCAAGGTTTCTTTGCCATTTTCTAAGCTATGATAAAGCCCAACAAGCCCTCTTTTTAAAAAATAAAATTCTTTAGGTTTTTCACCTTGAGTATAAATTAAGCTGTTTTTCCCTAGTGTTTTACTTTCAGAAATAATGCATTCGTGTAAGTTTTGAGGTAAATAAGGTGATGAACTTGACATAAATATCCTTTTAATACATAAACAACTTTAGATTACTATACAAATTTCTGGTTTTATCCGCTATAAGTAAGTTTTAAAAGTGTTAACTTGGTAACAAAATTTTTAATGTTATTTTGCTTTACCAAAGCATTTTGCAAATTCTTTCAAATAGGGTTCCATGTGAGAGAGAGCTGTATAATAGGCTTCACAGAGTTGATTATGTGGTTCTCCAAATCCTTGAACAGTTCGATGTTTTGGGCAACCTCCATGACAGGCAAAACGAAATTTACAGCTTTTACATCGTTCGGAAAGAAAGGATTTCGCTGAACCGAAATGTTTTTGTTTTATGTTATCAACTAATGTTACTAGTGGTGTTTCTATTAGGTTTCCTAACTTGTACTCTGGGTACACATAATGATCGCAACTATAAATATCCCCATTTTGTTCAATAACTAATTGATCACCGCAGGTTTCACGAAAAATACATAAACCAGGTTGTAATCCAAGATAGGCCATAAACCATTGTTCAATAAACTGAATCCCAATTTTTCCTACATCATTAGCGTACCATTCATCAAAAATATTAATTAGAAACTGGCCATAATCCTTTGCAGAGGCTTGTTGCTTATAATCTCCCATTAGTGGAATAAATTGCATATATGGCGATCCAATTCGTTTTAGAAAATGATAAATTTCTTTGCCATGTAGGACATTTAGATTATGCACTACTGTGAGAGTATTAAAAGACACTTGATAGTTATGTAGTAAATCTAGTGCATCTATTACTTGTTGAAATGTGCCTTTGCCATTTTTAGTTAGACGATAGGCATCATGTAAGTGTTCTGGACCATCTATAGAAAGCCCTACAAGAAAATTATGATCATGTAGAAAACGGCACCAATCGGCATTAAGTAATACACCATTGGTTTGTAGCGAATTTTCAATTTGTTTCCCATTAGCATATTTATGCTGAAAATTGACCGCTCTTTTATAAAAATCAAGGCCTACCATGGTTGGTTCACCGCCTTGCCAGAGGAAAGTCACTTGTTGTTGAGGGGCAGTTTCTATGTAAGCTTTGATATAGGTTTCTAATACCTTATCACTCATGGCTCGTTGATTTAAATGAGGTTTTTCCAAGTAAAAGCAATATTGGCAGTCTAAATTACAAATTGAGCCAGTAGGTTTTGCCATTAATTGAAATGCGTTCATACATCATATCCTTTTTATTTTTTTCATCATAACAGAATATTTTTAAGTGTATATGATGCTGATCATAAGATATGCTCATCCCCTTACGCCACAATTAGAATATATTATTAAGCTGATTTTCTTGATAGGAGTAGCAATGGCAATTAGTACAATTTTTATCTTACTGATTTGCGGTATTTGTACCAATATGGTTTCTGCTATTTTTGGTATTGGCGGTGGGGTATTGATGGTGCCAATTTTACGTACATTGTTTCCCGAATTGCCGATTCAAGTTATTTCAGCTACGTCACTCACCATTGTGATGTGTACCGCATTGATTAACTTATTATTTTTCCATAAGCAAAAAATTAAAATTGATTATATCAATATGATTTTATGGTCTATAGCGATGGTTATTGGTGTGCAAATTGGCTTTGAATTAAGTTTTTATTTTTCTACAGCGATAATTAGTTTAATTTTTACAGTAAGTTTGAGTGCACTAGCGATTAAAACATTTTTAAACAGATCGAGAATACAAATAGAAGTGTTTAATATGTCTCCTATAGAACGAGCTAAAGGTAGTATTAGTTGTTGTGGAGGGGGCTTAATTGCGGGGATTACAGGTATTGGAGGCGGCTCTATCCTTGCCCCGCTTGTTGGTCAATTAAAAGGGGTAAAAACACAACAAATTGCTGTTTATACGAACTACATGATGATTATTGGTGGTATTGGTAATTTATATGGCTATCTCACAAGGGCCTTCCCTTATGATGTCAGTCTAAGTGGCCAATTAGGATATGTAAATTTTCTTGTAGTTGGTGTCGTTACTTTGGGGTCATTTGGAATGAGTTTCTTCTCAATGAAATTGCGTGGATTAATGAATCCAGCTTTAACAAGAAAATTATTGGCGATTATTTTATTTTGTATTGCAGCCTATATGTGTATCTTGGAGTTTGTATTCCATTAAATCGAATAAACTAGACCTAGTTATTCTAGGTCTATTTACCAATTAGCGTTTTCGCAACCTCTCTTGCTTGTGCATCAATTTCGAGTACATCATCAATATTTTGAATGGTATAAGGCGAAATTTTCTCAATTGTTTTCGAATTAATTTTTGCAATATCCATAAAGCTAATTTGACGATCTAAAAATGCTTGTACGGCGATTTCATTGGCTGCATTCATTGCTGTTGTCGCATATTGACCCGCAGCAAAGGCATCAATAGCGAGTTTTAAATTTGGATAGCGATTAAAATCAGGTTCAATAAATGTCAGTTCTTTGATTTTAAAGAAATTGAGAGGTTCTACTCCTGCAAAAGTGCGGTGAGGATATGCCATAGTTTCTGCAATTGGTGTACGCATATCTGGATTTCCCATTTGAGCAATGACTGAGCCATCAACATAACGTACCATAGAATGAATAATTGATTGTGGATGAATAATGACTTCCATTTCTTCCGCACTTGCGTTGAAAAGCCAGCGAGCCTCAATGTATTCTAAGCCTTTATTCATCATTGTGGCTGAATCGACAGAGATTTTTTTACCCATAGACCAATTAGGGTGTGCAACCGCTTGTTCTGGTGTGATGTTGGTGAATTGTTCAAGTGGCGTGTAACGGAATGGTCCGCCAGACCCAGTGAGTATAATTTTACTTACACCTAATTCAGGAAGTGGGCAAAAACCAATTTTTTCTTGTGCTTCTGGCGGTAACGATTGAAAGATCGCATTATGTTCACTATCTACTGGTAAAAGCTTCGCTCCATAGTTTTTTACGGCATCAATAAAAAGCTGTCCGCAGGTTACCAATGATTCTTTATTTGCCAGTAATACCCGTTTACCCGCTTTAACCGCTGAAAGAGTTGGTAACAATCCTGCCGCACCAACAATCGATGCCATTATATGATCGGCATCTGGATGTGCTGCAAGTTCACAAATAGCTTGTTGTCCTGCTAATACTTCCGTTGGAATATGATGCGCAATTAATTTCTCACGTAAAATTTTAGCCGCATTTACATCATCAAGAGCCGCAAAGTGCGGTCGGAATTTGATACATTGTTCAAACATTGCTTCTACATTTTTTCCGCCTACGAGTGCAAAGACATTATACCCCTGAGGGTTATTTTCGATAACAGAAAGGGTACTCTTACCGATTGATCCCGTTGAACCAAGAATGACAATGTTTTGTTTTTGCATAGAATCTTTACCGCACTTTTGTTGATTATATTTTCATTGGTACGTCTAAATTCGCATACCTAATAAAATAAAGGCAGACAAAACTGCCTGCCTTTAGCATTTTTGATGATTAGAAATCCATTAATTCTTTTTCTTTATCCGCTAATACTTCATCTACTTTTTTAATGTAAATATCTGTGATTTTTTGGATTTCTTCTTCTGCTTTATGTTGTTCGTTTTCGCTGATTTCTTTGTCTTTTAATAATGCTTTGATTTTATCATTCGCATCACGACGCACATTACGAACCGCAACTTTACCTTGTTCACCTTCGCCTTTCACAATTTTGATTAAATCGCGACGACGTTCTTCTGTTAATGGAGGAAGCGGAACACGGATTGTGGTACCCGCAGAAGATGGGTTTAAACCTAAATCTGAGGTTAAAATTGCTTTTTCTACCGCAGAGATTAAAGAACGATCAAAAACAGTTACAGCTAAAGTACGCGCATCTTCTGCCACTACGTTTGCTAATTGGCGAAGTGGAGTCGCTGCACCATAATACTCAACTTGAATTGCATCAAGTAAACTCGGTTGTGCACGACCTGTACGGATTTTCGAAATATGTCCTTTTAATGCTTCAAGGCTTTTTTCCATACGATCTTGAGCATCTTTTTTAATTTGGTTAAGCATTGCATTGTCCTTTTAATTGACGAAAGTTAAAACTCGGTGATTTTACTGGATTTTTGTAAATTTTTGAATACATTTATCAGCTTGAAAACAGATAAAAAATGACCGCACTTCAGTCACCCAAAGTGCGGTTAATATTTTTAGTATTTTTAATTAAGCTTTGGGACCAGCTGCAATTAAAGCTTTGCCTTCTTCGTTAGTTGCATATTTAACAAAGTTTTTCACAAAGCGGCCTGCTAAGTCTTCAGCTTTTGATTGCCATTGTGCTTTATCTGCGTAAGTATCACGAGGATCTAAGATTGCTGAATCTACACCTGGTAATGCTTTAGGAATTGCTAAGTTGAAGATTGGTAATTCGCCCATTTCAGCTTTTTCAATTGAGCCATCTAAGATTGCATCAATGATTCCGCGAGTATCTTTGATTGAGATACGTTTGCCTGTGCCATTCCAACCAGTATTCACTAAGTAAGCTTCAGCGCCTGCTGCTTGCATACGTTTTACTAACACTTCTGCATATTGAGTTGGGTGAAGGGTTAAGAACGCTGCACCGAAACACGCTGAGAAAGTTGGAGTTGGTTCAGTAATACCACGTTCAGTACCTGCTAATTTTGCAGTGAAACCTGATAAGAAGTAGTATTTAGTTTGTTCTGGTGTCAATTTAGACACTGGTGGTAATACGCCAAATGCATCTGCAGTTAAGAAAATAACTTTAGTTGCGTGACCAGCACGAGAAACTGGTTTTACAATGTTATCAATGTGATAAATTGGGTAAGACACGCGAGTATTTTCTGTTTTTGAACCATCATCGAAATCAACAGAACCATCTGCACGAACAACTACGTTTTCTAATAATGCATCGCGACGGATAGCGCGGTAAATATCTGGTTCATTTTCTTCTGAAAGGTGAATGGTTTTCGCATAGCAACCACCTTCAAAGTTAAAGATACCAACATCATCCCAACCGTGCTCATCATCACCGATTAATTCACGTTTTGGATCGGTTGAAAGGGTTGTTTTACCTGTACCAGATAAGCCGAAGAAGATTGCTACATCTCCATCTTTACCAACGTTAGCTGAGCAGTGCATTGCGCCAACACCTTTAAGTGGTAGGAAGTAGTTCATCATTGAGAACATACCTTTTTTCATTTCACCGCCGTACCAAGTACCACCGATTAATTGAATGCGCTCAGTTAAGTTGAAAGCAACAAAGTTTTCTGAATTTAAACCTTGTTCTTTCCAGTTTGGATTGGTTACTTTAGAACCGTTCATTACAACGAAATCTGGTTCAAAATTTTTGAGTTGTTCTTCAGTTGGACGAATAAACATATTTTTCACAAAGTGTGCTTGCCATGCAACTTCAGTTACAATACGTACTGCAATACGGTCGTGTTCGCTAGCGCCACAGAAACCATCAACCACAAATAAGCGTTTGCGAGAGAGTTGGTTAGTTACTAAGTCTTTTAAGCTTTGCCATGTAGCTTGGTTCATTGGTTTGTTGTCATTTTTCGCTGCTTCAGATGTCCACCAAACAGTATCTTTGGTTTTTTCATCTAACACGATATATTTATCTTTTGGTGAACGGCCAGTGAAGATACCAGTATCTACAGCTACAGCACCAGTCGTAGTTAAAGTACCTTTTTCAAAGCCTTCTAAACCTGGATTGGTTTCTTCTTCGAACAATTGCTCGTAGCTTGGGTTGTAGACAACTTCTTTTACGTCATAAATGCCTAGAGCTTCAAGTTCTTTTACTACTTTGTTTAAGTCTGTCATAAGTCACCTCTAATATTTAAGATTAAAATTTAACTGTCGCCTATTCTAAAGAATGTCAATGCAAAAAAATGTTAACTAGATCTCATTTTTGAAAAATTATAGCTCTTCATTACCTATTTTTAGGTGTATTGATGATGTAGATCAAAAATCCCGACATGGCATCGGGATTGTTTTTAAAGTTTTGTTGATTTTAATTTTTCAATTGCTTCTTTATTAAAAAAATAGTGTGTGCCACAACACTCACATTGCATATCAATACTGCCTTTATGTTCGGCTAATATTTCGTCAATTTCTTCATCAGAGATGAGCAGTAATGCAGAACTAGAACGCTCTGCAGAGCAGCCACAGAAAAATTGTACATCTTGTGCTGGATAAAGATTGACAGTTTCTTCATGATATAAACGATAGAGTAACTCTTCTGCAGGGAGACCAAATAATTCTTCATCTTTTACTGTTGCTGCGAGCGTAGTTAAATGCTCAAAATCTTCTGGTGTACCAGAACCATCAGGCATAATTTGTAATAACATCCCTGCTGCCACTGGCTTGCCGTCATATTCTCCAGTACGAATAATTAATTGAGTTTGAAGCTGTTCTGAGCGTACAAAATAATCTTCTAAGCATTCTGTGATCGTCGGTTTATCTAAGCTAATTACACCTTGATACCGTTCGCCTTCTTTTGGTGCAATAGTAATGACCAATACGCCTTTGCCAATCATATTGTGCAGACTCATATTTTCAGTGATGTTGCCATCCACTCGAGCAAGGGCGCGGATTTGTTGTTGATCATTGCCATTTACTAATGCTAAGCGTAATGGACCATCGCCTTGAATTTGTACGGTGATATTGCCGTCAAATTTTAGTGTGGCAGTGAGCAAATTAGTCGCCACCATCATTTCACCCAATAAATCCTGTACTGCTTTAGGATAGTGATGGGTATTTAATGTATCAGTAAATGTTTTATTTAAGCGAACCCATTCTCCACGAACCGCACGATTTTGGAAAAGATAACGGT
>NZ_LCTH01000032.1:0-76741 GCF_001008275.1 Haemophilus haemolyticus | reverse complement strand
AAAGCTTGTCATTGTCTTGAGTATAGTCTTGTTGATTGGTCATTGATCATTCCTAATTGAAATAAAAAGTGCGGTAGTTTTTTCCCGCACTTTTTGTTTTTATCATCTTATTTAAGTGTTGCTACTCATAATTGGGGCTATTCAGTGGATTGCAAGGGAGTCTTGTGAAATCCAATTGTGATATGCGCGTTAAAATATAATTAAGCGAATCTTGTTTTGGCTTCTGCAATAGCTTCGGCAACACGCAATGGCGATACACCACCTTTTGCACAACGTTTGTCTAAGCAAGATTGAAGAGAAAGAATCTCGTAAACATCATCTCCCACTACTTCACTAAATTGGCGGAATTCAGGGATAGTAAGATCTTCTAATCCTTTGCCTTTCTCGATTGCATAAACAACTGTTTCACCCACGATATGATGGGAATCTCGGAAAGGTACGCCTTTAGAGACTAAATAATCCGCTAATTCAGTTGCGTTTGAATAACCTTTTAACGCGGCTTCACGAGTACGTTCAACATTTACTTTCAATTCATCTAATACGAACGTTGCCATATCTACACAGTTTTGCCAGGTATCTAAGGCATCAAAAATGCCCTCTTTGTCTTCTTGCATATCTTTATTATACGCAAGTGGCAAGCCTTTTAAGGTGACTAGCATGCCTGTTAATGAGCCGATTACTCTGCCTGCTTTGCCTCGAATTAACTCACACGCATCAGGATTTTTCTTTTGTGGCATTAATGATGAGCCAGAAGTCACACGGTCGGATAGCTCTACGAAATTTGCCTCTCCGCTGTTAAAGATAATCATATCTTCAGCAAAGCGGGAAAGGTGCGCCATACTGAGGGAGGCGATGGAAAGCAACTCTACGATATGATCGCGATCAGAGACGCTATCTAAGCTATTTCTAGTTGCGAAAGCAAAACCAAGATCGTGAGCAAGTGAATCACGATCTACCGCATAAGCCGTACCAGCCAGCGCACCACTACCAAGTGGACAGGTATTCATTCGATTATACGCATCTGTTAAACGTGAATAGTCGCGGTCGAACATTTCTACATACGCCATACACCAATGGGCAAACGTTATTGGTTGAGCTCGTTGTAAATGGGTATAGCCAGGCATTACTGCTTGTTGTGTGTTTTCTGCGGTTTGAACTAAGTGGCGTTGCAAATTACGTACTGATTCTTGTAATTCAACCACGCGTTGTTTGCACCATAGTTTTATATCTACTGCCACTTGATCGTTACGGCTACGACCAGTATGTAATTTTTTACCAAGGTTGCCTACTTTATCAATTAGCTTACTTTCAACCCAACTATGAATATCTTCAGCATCATCTTGTAAAATTGCTTGCGGATTTGACCGCACTTCAATAAGTAATTCATTGAGTGCTTGCTCAAGTTGATGCTGTTCTTCGATAGTTAATACATTGACTTTCACCAAGGCTTTGGACCAACCAATCGAGCCTTGAATATCCTGTTCTGCCAAACGATAATCAAAACGTAACGAGTCATTAAAATCTTTAAAACGTTTATCCGCTGCTTGCGTAAAACGCCCACCCCAAAGTGCCATAATCTTTCCTTTTTGTTTTAATTAATTATTCTATTATTGTGCATATTTATGCACAAAGCAACATTCTATATTAATAATAAAACAAAAATGGACAAAACCTTTCATTTTGTCCATTTTATCTGTATTAGTGCTATTTATAGCGTTTTTGCTAAATTTTTGATAAATGTTTTGAATTCTTTACCTAATTTTTCGTGACGAATACCGTATTCTACGAAAGCTTCCATATAGCCAATTTTATCACCACAGTCGAATGTTTCACCTGTCATATGGAATGCTTCAACAGTTTCTTCTTCAATGAGCATATCAATAGCATCGGTTAATTGGATTTCATCACCAACACCAATTGGCGTCTTTTCCAACAAGTCCCAAATTGCTGCTGAGAAAACATAACGACCCACTACAGCAAGATTTGATGGCGCATCCTCAATACAGGGTTTTTCAACAATACTATTAATTTTTGCACTTTCACCGCCATTAAGATCTGCACCACCACAATCTGCAACACCATAGCTACTCACATTTTCTTGTGGAACAGGTGCAACCATTATCTGACTAGCTCCTGTTTCTTTAAAACGTCTAATCATTGCGGAAAGATTTTCTTTTTTCTGGTTTGCGCTAAAATCAGCCAATAATACATCGGGTAATACTACAGCAAAAGGCTCATTACCAACTACTGGACGACCACAAAGAACAGCATGACCTAAGCCCTTAGCATTACCTTGGCGAACATGCATAATAGTTACATCTTTTGGACAGATAGAGCGCACTTCTTCTAGAAGCTGACGTTTAACACGTTTTTCTAGCATCGTTTCTAGTTCAAAAGAGGTATCAAAATGGTTTTCGATAGCATTTTTTGATGAATGCGTGACAAGCACAATTTCTTTTATGCCGGCTGCAACACACTCATTTACCACGTATTGAATCAATGGCTTATCAACCAAAGTGAGCATTTCCTTCGGAATTGCCTTCGTAGCAGGCAACATGCGTGTACCTAGACCGGCTACAGGGATAATTGCTTTCATAATATTAAATCCATTATTTACGATTATGATGAACTGTCTAATTGTTCATCTTTCATCTGTTTAATTCGTTGGTAAATTTCTTCTCGGTGAACGGATACTTCTTTAGGCGCTTCTACACCGAGTTTAACTTGGTTTCCACGTACACTCAAAATCGTGATAGAAATATCATTTCCAATAAGTACACTTTCGCCAACTTTACGAGTCAAGATTAACATCTTTTATCTCCTTAGTTTGCATTTATTAGATATCCCTATCAATCAAGGAAGGGTTGGCATCCCACCAACCGGCTTGTACTACAGATTTTTGTTTAACCAGTCCTGCGCCACTTTAACTGCTTGTGCCACATTTTCTGGTTGGGAGCCTCCTGCCATTGCCATATCCGGACGACCACCGCCTTTACCCCCGACCTGTTGAGCCATTAAGTTAACGAGCTCTCCAGCTTTTACTTTGGTAGTTAAATCGTTTGTTACACCAACGACAAGGTTGACTTTTTCATCTAAGATTGATGCGAATGCGATTACGCCTGAGCCGAGTTGATTTTTTAAATCGTCGACCATCACACGTAATGATTTTGTTTCTATGCCGTCTAATTGTTGTGCGATAACAGAAACACCATTGATTTTTACCGCACTTTTTACAAAATCAGAACCAGCCTGCATTGCGGCTTTTTCTTTTAGACCTTGCAATTCTTTTTCCACTTTCTTCGCTTTGTCTTGAAGTTGTTGGATTTTTTCCACTAAGGTATTTACGTCTGATTTTAATAGGTCTGCGCTTTGGTTCAGAATACGTTGTTGATTATGTAACCACTCAATCGCATTTTCACCAGTTACAGCTTCAATACGACGAACGCCTGCAGCCACTGCGCTTTCAGTAATAATTTTAAATAGACCGATATCCCCAGTGCGTTTTGCGTGAATACCACCACAAAGCTCAATTGAGAAGTCGCCCATGGTCAATACGCGAACGTTATCACCATATTTCTCGCCAAAGAGTGCCATTGCCCCTTTTGCTTTCGCTGAATCAATGTCCATAATATCCGTTTGAACAGGGAAGTTAGCACGGATTTTTTGGTTTACTAATGTTTCAATTTGAGTTAATTGTTCTTTTGTAATGGCTTCAGGTTGTGCAAAGTCAAAACGCAAGGCTTTATCTGAAACAAGTGAGCCTTTTTGCACAACATGTTGACCTAAAACTTGACGTAAGGCCGCGTGCAATAAGTGTGTTGCTGAGTGATTGAGCGATGTGTTATGGCGACGTTCTGCATCCACAATAGCATTCACTGATTGCCCAACTTTCAAACTTCCTTGCGTTAATTCTCCAATGTGTCCAAATACTTGCCCATATTTTTGGGTATCTTTCACATTAAAGATAACGCCTTGTGTGCTCAAATATCCGCTGTCACCAATTTGACCACCTGATTCTGCATAAAACGGCGTATTTTCCAAAATAACGACCGCACTTTGACCCGCTTCGATACTTTCCACTGATTTACCATCATAGAAAAGTGCGGTGATTTTTGCTTGAGATTCGACTTCAGTATAGCCTTCAAACTTGGTTTCACCATCTACACGAATAATGCTGTTGTAGTCCACACCAAACTGACTCGCTGCTTGAGCACGAGTACGTTGTGCTTCCATTTCGCGGTCAAACGCTTGTTCATCAATAGTGATATTGCGCTCACGACATACATCAGCCGTTAAATCCAATGGGAAACCATATGTGTCATAAAGTTTGAATGCAACTTCACCTGAAAGAACACCATCTTTCACTTGAGCAAGAGCTTCATCTAATAAGCTCAAGCCGCGCTCTAGAGTGCGAGCAAATTGTTCTTCTTCTAAACGTAATAGTTTTTCAACATTTACTTGTTTTGCTTTTACGTCTTTGCCCGCTTCTGCCATGACTTCAATTAGAGTTGGCACGAGTTTATAGAAAAAGGCTTCTTTGGCACCTAATAAGTGACCGTGACGAACTGCGCGGCGAATAATACGACGTAAGACATAACCACGGCCTTCGTTTGATGGAATAACGCCATCTGCGATTAAATATGCACAAGAACGAATATGGTCAGCAATAACACGTAATGATTTATTACTTAAATCTGTTGTGCCTACAACTTCAGCCGTTTTTGCGATTAATATTTTGAAAATATCAATCTCGTAGTTTGAGTTCACATGTTGCAATACAGCAGAAATACGCTCTAAGCCCATACCTGTATCAACTGATGGGCGTGGTAATTTTTCCATTGTGCCATCAGCTAAACGGTTGAATTGCATGAACACAACGTTCCAGATTTCAATATAACGGTCGCCATCTTCTTCTGGTGAGCCTGGAGGACCGCCCCAAATATGATCACCGTGATCGTAGAAAATTTCAGTACAAGGACCACAAGGACCGGTATCGCCCATTGCCCAGAAGTTGTCTGATGCGTAAGGTGCACCTTTATTGTCACCAATGCGAATAATGCGTTCAGCGGGAACACCGACTTCTTTATTCCAGATGTTGTAGGCTTCGTCATCGGTTTCATACACGGTTACCCATAGTTTTTCTTTAGGTAAACCAAGCCATTGTGGAGAAGTTAAATATTCCCAAGCAAAATTAATCGCATCGTGTTTAAAGTAATCACCAAAACTGAAGTTCCCGAGCATTTCAAAGAAAGTATGATGACGCGCGGTATAACCAACATTTTCTAAATCATTATGTTTACCACCAGCACGTACGCAACGTTGCGCGGTGGTCGCTCTAGAATAAGGGCGTTTATCCATTCCAAGGAACACATCCTTAAATTGGTTCATCCCAGCGTTCGTGAAAAGCAAAGTCGGATCATTTTCCGGCACAAGTGAGCTACTCTCAACTACTTGGTGGCCTTTGCTATGGAAAAAGTCAAGGAATGATTGTCTTATTTCTGCTGTTGTTTTCATTAAAAAAAATCCTTGTTACCCATAATAAAAATAAAAACTAAATCGCCCTATTTTTGCATATTTTTGAAATTTATAAAAAGGCTTTTTGCCAAAACCCCAAAATAAAACCGCACTCCACGACGCTATTTGAGAAGTGCGGTTAAAATTTAAGTTATTTCAGATTATTCAAAAAACAATTTCTTGTTAATTATTCATCTCTAAGCGGAACAACCAACATATCAATTTTAATCGTATTCATCACTTGACGTGTTGAAGACATTAACTTACTCCAAAAATCTTGGTGATGTCCCGTCACTAATAAATCTACATCATATTGTTCGATGGCATCACTTAGAACTTGTCCTAAATCACCACTGCCACTCAATTTTTCTGAAATTGGATAATCCGCACTTTCAGCTAAATCTAATAGAGCTTTTTGTGTTTCTGTGGAAATCCTGTCTTGCATTGAAGACATATTCACATCAATCAATCCAGTATAAAGATCCGAGAAGTTCACATCAACGTGGATGATAGAAAGTTTTGCATCGTGGCGTTTGGCAATTCCAACTGCTTTTTTAAGTAAAACTGGACTTTCTTCAGAAAGATCTACTGCCACTAAAACGTGTTTGTACATAATCGACTCCTTAACTGATTGGTTCGGCTTTTAACTGGTTCTAATGTTAACATTCTGAGCAATAAAAAACTGTGTACTAGATCACAATTTAAACATTTTTATTAAAAATTCATTAAATTTTCAATGTCTGCAATTTCTTTGGGAGCCGCTGCGGTTAGGATTTTATTACCATATTCAGTCATCAGTAAATTATCCTCAATGCGCACGCCAATGCCCTTGTATTGCTCTGGCACATCAGCATCTTCAGAAATATAAATACCTGGTTCAACGGTAATCACCATGCCGATTTCGAGTATCCGTTGTTTATCTTGACCATAACTACCCACGTCATGCACATCTAAGCCTAGCCAGTGGCCTAATCCATGCATATAAAATTGTCGATAAGCTTGTTGTTCAATGAGTGTATCAACATCACCTTTTAAGATGCCTAAATCCACTAATCCTTGGGTTTTAATACGAATGACTTCATCATTGGCTTGCTTAATGGAATTGCCAGGTATAAGTAATTCAATCGCACGTTTTTGGGCTTTTAAAACCAACTCATAAATTTCGCGTTGAGGCAGGCTAAATTTTCCATTTACAGGAAACGTGCGGGTAATATCGCCTGCATACATGGCAAACTCACAGCCAGCGTCAATGAGCACTAAATCCCCATCATTTAATGGGCGATCATTTTCTGTATAGTGCAAAATACAGGCGTTATTTCCCCCTGCAACAATGGAATTGTAAGAAGGAAATCTTGCGCAATGACGATTAAATTCATGCAAAATATCACTTTCAATTTCATATTCAAAGCGATTTGGGCGTGTCGTTTGCATTGCTTTAATATGCCCTAGCGCTGTAATTTGTCCCGCTTGTTGCATTAATCGGATTTCATTAGGCGATTTTATAAGGCGCATTTCGCTGAGCATTGGTTGCCAATCTAAAATCTCGCTAAAATTTACCGCACTTTCTGCCACTAATTTATCACCCCAAGTATGAATTTCTGGCACATAGTAAAGTGCGGTCAAATTTTTCAGTATTTTTGGCAGTACGGTAGCAAATTCTTCAATAGAATAGGCTTCATTTACATTAAGTTGTTGTGGTGCATGCTCAACACCTAATCGGCGACCATTCCACGTTTCAAGTAACGGATCGCGTGGACGGAGAAAAATAATGGCTTTTTCGGTTTGTTCTGTTTTCAGTAATAATAGTGCTGCATTCGGCTCATTAAAGCCTGTTAAATACCAAAAATAGCTGTCTTGACGGAAAGGATAGGAACAATCATTATTACGGCGTTTTTCAATTTCAGAAAAAAGCAATAATGCCGAATTAGGTTGCATCTGAGCAAATACTCGTGTGCGGCGTTCCCCAAATTCTTCTTTAGGCAATTCTGCCATATAAGCCAATTCCATCCTAGATCTCCTTAATGTAATACAGGTTTGCTCTCAATTTCTCCTTCGTTGAAATGAGAATAGAACAACATAGCAATGGTGCGAACATATTCAATGATTTCTTCTAGCGCTTCCGCAAGCTCTTCTTCGTTATCGTCTTCATCATAACCAAGTTGGCAAATATCTTGTAAATCATCTACGGCTTCGCCAATTTCGCCTTTTTCTTTTGCTAATTCAGGTTGTGCTAAACCAAGACCAAGTAAGAATTGGTTTGCCCAGTCAGATAAGCTATCCGCCTGTGCAAAGACATTTTCATCTTCGGTTAAACCAAGTTCAAAGGTAAATCCTTCAACATCTGATAAGGTTTGACTAATTTTTTCATAAAGTTCTGTAACGGGTTGAACTAATGCTGTTGGGTAAGCGTGATTATCATTGCTGAATTGATATAAGAGCGGTAGCCAACTTTGATCTTTTAAGCCACCACAAAGTAAACCGCTTAAAAAGCCGTGTAGTTCTGTTGCATTAAAGCCGATTCCAGCAGATTTAAGTTGTTGGTTAAGGTCAGAATGAGAAATGAGCATAATAGATTTCCTGAGTCAATTTGAAATTAGTGTAAACCTTTGTAAATAAAAAAGCGATCGCTTTTCCTCGTGGAAAAACGACCGCACTTTTTACCTGATGATGGGCAAATTACATCATTCCGCCCATTCCACCCATACCGCCCATGCCTGCGCCTAGGTCAGCTTTTTCATCTTTTGGAAGCTCGGTTACCATACATTCAGTGGTAATCATTAAGCCTGCTACAGATGCTGCGAATTGCAATGCAGAACGAGTTACTTTAGTTGGATCTAAGATACCCATTTCGATCATATCGCCGTATTGTTCTGTGCCTGCGTTATAACCAAAGTTTCCTTCGCCATTTTTAACCGCACTTGCTACAACCGATGCTTCTTCACCCGCGTTAGTGACGATTTGACGTAAAGGTGCTTCCATTGCACGTAACGCAAGTTTGATACCTACATTTTGTTCTTCGTTGTCACCTTTTAAGCTTGCTGCAACTTTCGCTGCTGCGCGAACTAATGCAACGCCGCCACCTGCAACGATACCTTCTTCAACCGCGGCACGAGTTGCGTGTAACGCATCATCCACACGGTCTTTTTTCTCTTTCATTTCAACTTCAGTTGCTGCACCAACTTTGATTACAGCTACTCCACCGGCAAGTTTAGCCACGCGTTCTTGAAGTTTTTCTTTGTCGTAGTCAGAAGTTGATTCTTCAATTTGTTGACGAATTTGAGCAACGCGACCTTTGATTTGAGACTCATCACCAATACCATCAATAATAGTTGTGTTATCTTTATTGATAACAACACGTTTTGCTTGACCTAAATCTTCTAATGTTGCTTTTTCAAGTTCCATGCCGATTTCTTCAGAAATCACAGTACCTGCAGTTAAGATCGCAATATCTTGTAACATCGCTTTACGACGATCACCAAAACCTGGCGCTTTCACTGCTGCAACTTTCACGATACCGCGCATAGTGTTCACCACTAAGGTTGCAAGCGCTTCACCTTCCACATCTTCAGCGATGATTAATAACGGTTTACCTGCTTTCGCAACACCTTCTAACACAGGAAGTAATTCACGAATGTTAGAGATTTTTTTATCAACAAGAAGAAGATATGGATTATCTAATTCAACCGTTGCAGTTTCTGGTTTGTTGATGAAATATGGAGAAAGGTAACCACGGTCGAATTGCATCCCTTCAACCACATCTAATTCATCTTCAAGACCTGTACCATCTTCAACGGTAATCACCCCTTCTTTACCCACTTTTTCCATCGCTTGTGAGATTAATTGACCCACAATGCTATCAGAGTTTGCTGAAATAGTCCCTACTTGTTCAATTTCTTTCGCTGTTTCACAAGGTTTAGATAAATTTTTAAGCTCAGAAACAACCGCACTTACTGCTTTATCGATACCACGTTTTAAATCCATTGGATTCATGCCTGCCGCTACTGCTTTTAAGCCTTCATTTACGATAGCTTGCGCAAGTACAGTTGCAGTGGTTGTGCCATCACCTGCCGCATCATTTGCTTTAGATGCCACTTCTTTCACCATTTGAGCACCCATGTTTTCGAATTTATCTTCTAATTCGATTTCACGAGCAACAGACACACCGTCTTTAGTGATAGTTGGTGCGCCAAACGATTTATCTAAAATTACATTACGACCTTTCGGGCCAAGGGTTACTTTTACTGCATCGGCTAATACATTCACGCCTTTAAGCATTTTTACGCGTGCGTCATTACCAAATTTTACGTCTTTTGCTGCCATTTTCTTTTCCCTTATTTAATTATTCTACAATTGCTAAGATATCGTTTTCAGAAATGATTAATACTTCTTCACCATCGATTTTTTCAGTTTTCACGCCATAACCATCATTGAAAATGACTGTATCGCCAACTTTTACATCTAAAGGTTGAACGGTACCATTTTCTAAAATACGACCTTTACCCACTGCTAATACTTTCGCACGGGTTGATTTGGTCGCTGCTGAACCTGTTAATACGATACCGCCAGCTGAACGGGTTTCGACTTCTTCACGTTTAATAATTACACGATCGTGTAAAGGACGAATATTCATGATTAATTTCCTTCTTAAGAATTTGTAAGTGCGGTTTCTATATAAGGAGGATTTTTTCGCTTTCAAGGGCTATGAATAAAAAAATTCTGACAAAATGTTTTTCCTATTTGGATTTTTTACGTAAAATTCGCCGCTCTTTGTGCGATAAATAAATGAAGGAATGAAGATATGCACTTAACATCAAGAGAACAAGAGAAACTCATGCTCTTTTTGGCTGGTGAACTGGCTGCAAAACGTAAAGCGAGAGGCGTTAAATTAAATTATCCAGAAACTATTGCTTATATTGCGAGCCATTTACAAGAGGCGGCAAGAGATGGAATGAGTGTAGCGGAAGTGATGCAATATGGCTCAACACTTTTAACCGTTGATGATGTCATGGAAGGTGTGGCCGAAATGGTTCATGAAGTTCAGATTGAAGCGACTTTCCCCGATGGTACAAAACTTGTTACCGTGCATAATCCGATTAGATAAAAAATAGAAGGATTTAAATACTATGATCCCAGGCGAATACCAATTAGCCGAAGGCGATATTCTCGCTAATGTCGGCAGAAAAACAGTGATAATTGAAGTAACCAATTTAGGCGACCGTCCAATCCAAGTCGGTTCGCATTACCATTTCTTTGAAACCAATAATGCTCTTAAATTTGACCGCACTTTAGCACGCGGAATGCGTTTAAATGTGCCATCTGGCAATGCGGTACGTTTTGAACCGGGGGAAGTGAAATCAGTGGAATTAGTTGCTTTTGGTGGTAACCAAATCATTTACGGTTTCCATAATAAAATTGATGGAAAATTATAAGGTAGGGCAAAATGGCATTAACAATTTCAAGAGCACAATATGTAGCAACTTATGGCCCTACGGTGGGTGATAAAGTCCGTTTAGGCGATACCAATTTATGGGCAACCATTGAACAAGATTTATTGACTAAAGGTGATGAATGTAAATTTGGTGGCGGTAAAAGTGTACGTGATGGCATGGCGCAAAGCGGTACCGCAACTCGTGACAATCCAAACGTATTGGATTTTGTGATTACCAACGTGATGATCATTGATGCGAAATTAGGCATTATCAAAGCCGACATTGGTATTCGCGATGGGCGTATTGTCGGTATTGGACAAGCGGGTAACCCTGACACCATGGATAACGTCACGCCAAATATGATTATCGGTGCAAGCACAGAAGTGCATAACGGTGCACATTTAATTGCAACTGCTGGTGGTATTGATACCCATATTCACTTTATTTGCCCTCAACAAGCACAGCATGCGATTGAAAGTGGCGTGACTACCTTAATTGGTGGGGGAACAGGCCCGGCTGATGGTACGCACGCGACCACTTGTACACCGGGCGCTTGGTATATGGAGCGTATGTTCCAAGCAGCAGAGGCATTGCCTGTAAACGTCGGTTTTTTTGGTAAAGGAAACTGCTCAACTTTAGATCCGCTACGCGAACAAATTGAAGCGGGCGCATTAGGTTTAAAAATCCACGAAGACTGGGGCGCAACCCCTGCAGTAATTGATTCGGCATTAAAAGTCGCAGATGAAATGGATATTCAAGTGGCAATTCACACCGACACGCTAAATGAAAGTGGCTTCTTAGAAGATACTATGAAAGCGATTGATGGACGTGTGATTCACACCTTCCACACAGAAGGCGCGGGTGGCGGTCATGCACCTGACATCATTAAAGCAGCGATGTATCCAAACGTATTGCCTGCTTCAACCAACCCGACTCGTCCATTTACGAAAAACACCATTGATGAACATTTAGATATGTTGATGGTTTGCCATCACTTAGATAAACGTGTACCAGAAGACGTAGCATTTGCTGATAGCCGTATCCGCCCTGAAACCATTGCAGCAGAAGATATTTTGCATGACATGGGTGTTTTCTCAATTATGAGTTCTGACTCTCAAGCAATGGGACGTATTGGCGAAGTTGTTATTCGTACATGGCAAACTGCAGATAAAATGAAAATGCAACGTGGTGAGCTAGGCAATGAAGGAAATGATAACTTCCGCATTAAACGCTACATTGCGAAATACACCATCAACCCAGCAATTGCACACGGTATTGCGGATCATATTGGCTCGTTAGAAGTGGGCAAAATTGCAGATATTGTGTTATGGAAACCGATGTTCTTTGGGGTAAAACCAGAAGTGGTGATTAAAAAAGGCTTTATTAGCTACGCTAAAATGGGCGATCCAAATGCCTCAATTCCAACACCGCAACCTGTATTCTACCGTCCAATGTACGGCGCACAAGGCTTAGCAACGGCACAAACTGCAGTATTCTTCGTTTCACAAGCCGCTGAAAAAGCCGATGTTCGTACAAAATTCGGTTTGCAAAAAGAAACGTTATCCGTAAAAGGCTGCCGCAGCGTGAGTAAAAAAGATCTTGTTCATAATGATGCAACACCGAATATTACTGTTGATGCTGAACGTTATGAAGTACGAGTGGACGGAGAGTTAATTACCTGTGAACCAGTGGATACGGTGCCATTGGGGCAGCGATATTTTATGTTTTAATATAATCTTCACACACTTTCTATTATTGAGTGTGTGAAGATTCACCTGACTAATTTATATGACTCTCAGAATATGAGCTAAAAGTATTCAGTATTGATAATTTATCAAAAGATTTAATATCTAATATGAGCCTTTACTTAATCTGCTAATGAGAGACACTTATAGCTCTGTAAAAATAATATTTTATATTGGGGAAAATATGAAAAATTGGCTCAAAGAACTATTTCTTTCTTTAACGATTTCTCCGTTGGCTTTTTCAGCTGAAATGCCAGTTCAGGCTTTACAAGATGGTACAGTTGTAATGGAAATTTATGGAAATATTGAAGTATATGATGGGAGAAAATTTATCAATATTGCCGAATCCTGGAGAGCCTCAGGAAACCCAATCAAGGTAATATCACTAAACAGTGGAGGGGGAAGTGTTTTGGCTGGAGAATTAATATCCAATTATATTTTACAAAACAAAATTTCAACTTTTGTATTTAGTAACAGCACTTGTGCTAGTGCTTGTTTTAATATTTTTATTGCAGGTTATCCTAGAATTGCTGATAACAATAGTCAATTAGGTGTTCACAGGATCTCATCAGGAAACTACGACAATGCCTCTGCAAGATATGCATCTATTGATATGAATGACTATTATAAAAATATGGGGGTGCCTGATAACCTTCGTTTAGCTATGTTAGATACTCCACCTCAACAAATTTATTGGTTAAGTAATTCAGATAAACAAAAAATATCAACTTTTCAGCCTGATTATAGCGCTGCAGCCAAGCAATTTGATTCTGTTGGAGTAAAAACACCACAAGTAACAATTACAAATAATTCTAAGGCTCAATCAAGAAGTTTAAATAGAGAGGCTATCTCATTAATTAGAAATAATAATTTTGCATTAGCTATTTCAAAATTAGAACAAGCTAAAAGCTTAAATCCAGCTGATTCAGAAATTCTAGGTAATTTAGGATATGCTTATTATATGTCTGAGGACCTGAAGAACGCTCAAATTAACTTTACTGCATCTCTAAAAATTACTCCTAAGAGAGGAGCTACCTGGGGAAATTTAGCTGATCTCTTAGCATATACAGGGCAAATTGATTGGTCTGTTCAAGCCTGGATTAACTATTACAATTATTCAAAAAATAAACAAGCTGCACAAGGTCAATTCGATTATGTATTAGAAAATTACCCTAATACAAATAATGCAATAGCTGTTAAGCAAGCAATGACTCAACTAGGATTGTATTAATTTTAAAACAATGAAGCTCAATATGAAAATAATTAACCCAATTCTCCCTATTATGGATGCCATTTTAGGCAATTTAACTAGCCTTCAATCAGAGGGACGAATTACAAGTCAAACTATCGAGCTAGTCGCATTGGAATGGTATGAAAGCGAGCGCAACATTCTTCGTAAAACGACAAATACGGGACGTGAAGTGGCTTTTCGCTTGTTAAAGGAAGGGCAACGTTTAAAACACGATGATGTAGTGTTTATCAGTAATGAGTTAGTCATTGCGATTGAAATATTGCCCTCTGAAGTGATTGTGCTTTCACCTCAATCCTTACCTGAAATGGCGAGAGCCTGTTATGAAATTGGCAATAAACATTCACCGCTCTTTTTAGATGGTGATGAAGTTACATTGCCTTACGATAAGCCTATGTTTGAATGGTTAGAGGCGGCAGGATTTAACCCACAAAAAGCACAGCGTCGTTTGAGCCAAGCCTTAAGAGCAAATTCTGCACAAGGGCACGGACATTCTCATAGCCATTCGCACGATCATCATGGCTATCACCACCATGGAGACGGCAATTGGCACAAACATTAAACCGCTCTTTAACGGATTTAGGTGCATTGTTGCACTTGGTCGATCCCACCTTGCCGATTGGCGGATTTAACCATTCTAACGGTTTGGAAACCTTCGTCCAGCAACGTGTGGTGGAAAGTAAAGCAACTCTCGAAGAGTATGTGCAAACCCAGCTTTTACAGAACTGGATTTACAACGATGGGGAGTATCTTTCGCTTGCGTTTGATGCAATGTATGAGGGCAATTTTGATCGTTTATGTGAGCTGGATTGGCAACTTTCCGCCACCAAAGTAGCACGTGAAAGCCGTGAAGGGAGTTTTAAACTCGGCGTACGATTGCTGAAAATTTTTATTCGCTATGAAACACATACGTTGCTCACCGCTTACCAACAAGCGATTGCGGAAAAACGAGTGCAAGGCTATTTTCCGATAGTGTTTGCAATGGTTGCTCAAGCCATGGGCTTAACTAAAGCCGACACACTCTATGCGTTCTACTACAACGCAGCAGTCGGTGTGATCACTAACGGCGTGAAGCTAATCCCTCTCAGTCAAATGGATGGGCAAGATATTTTGTTCGATTTACGAGCATCTCTTATTCAAGCAGTGGAATTAAGTTTAGAACCCGATTTAGATTGGCTTGGTGCTGCAACGCTTGCGAATGATATACGAGCAATGCAACACGAAGTACTTTATACGCGACTTTATATGTCGTAAGTGCGGTCATTTTTTATTGAGATTTTACTATCACAGAAGTGTTTATGAGCCTTTTCTGTGATCATCAAAAACGAAAGGAACATTATGCGTAACTACATTAAAATCGGCGTGGCTGGCCCTGTTGGCGCGGGCAAAACCGCCTTAATTGAAAAACTCACTCGTGAAATGGCGAGTAAATATAGCGTGGCAGTGATTACTAACGACATCTACACCCAAGAAGATGCGGAATTTTTAACTAAAAATAGTTTACTTCCGCCAGAGCGAATTATGGGAGTAGAGACAGGTGGTTGCCCACATACGGCAATTCGTGAAGATGCCTCAATGAATTTAGAAGCGGTCGATGAAATGGTAGCTCGTTTTCCTGATGTGGAAATTGTCTTTATCGAATCAGGCGGTGATAACTTATCGGCAACTTTTAGCCCCGATTTAGCAGATGTGACCATTTTTGTGATTGACGTGGCTCAAGGCGAGAAAATCCCACGCAAAGGTGGGCCGGGTATCACTCGTTCAGATTTGTTAGTGATTAATAAAACAGACCTAGCACCATTTGTTGGCGCGGATTTAAGCATTATGGAACGTGATGCTCGCCGTATGCGTAACGGTCAGCCATTTATTTTCACTAATTTGATGAAAAAAGAAAATCTTGATGGCGTGATTGGTTGGATTGAAAAATATGCGTTATTGAAGAATGTGGAAGAACCTAAAGTATTAGTGAGATAAAGAATCATCCCCTCTCCTTTAAAGAGGGGAGTTTTTTACAAATTGAAAAAATTATGAATAGTACCCTCAAACTTTCAACCAAACTTTCCTCAAACGGCAAAACTCAACTTGATGAATACTTTGTGACGCCACCTTTTAAAGTAATGACGTTATCTGCTTATGCCGATTCTTGGGAAAATGGACTTAGCGCAATGCAAATGTCTTCTTCTCCAGGTTTATTAGCGGGGGATCGAGTTGATATTCAAATAACTCTCGAAAAATCTACCGCGCTTTCTTTAAATACGCAGGCATTTACTCGAGTTCAGGCAATGAATGAGGACGATTTTGCCGAACAAAATACATTGATTCAACTTGCTGAGAAAAGTCGTTTATTTTACTTACCTCATCCATTGGTTTTGCATAAGAATTCAGCTCTTAAGCAAAAAACGTTAATCAATATGCAACCTGAGAGTACGCTGATTTATGGTGAAATTGTGGCTATTGGGCGAGTGGCAAATGATGAGCGTTTTGAATTTCGCCAATTTTCTTCTCATTTAAAAGTTCAGCTTGTGCAAGAAAACGGGAAAGTTAAACCGCTGATGTTGGATTGTATTCAGTGGTTACCATCTAAAATGAATTTAACTGCTTTAAGCCAAATGGAAGGTTTTTCACATCAGGGATCATTGGTTTACATTAACTTACAAAAAACATCTTTAGAAATTAAGCAGATAGCGCAACAGCTTCAACAACAAGAAACAGATAAATCCTTACTTCTTGGTATATCTCAGTTGAATGAAGGAGGCTTGATTATGCGAGTGTTAGGGCATAGGGCAGAGCAAATTCAGAAACTGTTTGAGAAAATTGGTGAGCAGTTAAAATCTGCGTAAGATTGATAGAAAACTTATTTTCCCCTAAAAAAACTAATCCGAAAAATGAAAATATGTCTTGAGAGCATTTTTTGAAAATGTGATCTTGGTCAAGTTTTTTCTCCTTAAAATTTCTATAATGGCGTCAAATTAACTAATCAGAAAAGGTGATTCAAATGACTCAATTTAGAAAAGAAGTAGATTTACTCGGCGAACGTGATGTACCAGCAGATGCGTACTGGGGTATTCATACATTAAGAGCGGTAGAAAATTTCAATATTTCTAATGTAACCATTTCTGACGTGCCTGAGTTTGTACGTGGCATGGTGATGGTGAAAAAAGCAACGGCTTTAGCCAATGGTGAATTAGGTGCAATTCCAAGTGATATTGCAAAAGCGATAGTGGCTGCTTGTGATGAAATTCTTACTACGGGAAAATGCTTAGATCAATTCCCATCAGACGTATATCAAGGTGGTGCAGGTACGTCTGTCAATATGAATACCAATGAAGTGGTTGCTAACCTTGCCCTTGAAAAAATTGGCCATAAAAAAGGCGAATATAACGTGATTAATCCGATGGACCACGTTAATGCAAGCCAATCAACCAATGATGCGTATCCTACTGGTTTCCGTATTGCGGTATACAACAGCATCTTAAAATTGATTGATAAAATTCAATATTTACACGACGGTTTTGATAATAAAGCAAAAGAGTTTGCGAACATCTTAAAAATGGGACGTACCCAATTGCAAGATGCCGTGCCAATGACTGTAGGCCAAGAATTCAAAGCTTTCGCCGTATTACTTGAAGAAGAAGTGCGGAACTTAAAACGTACTGCAGATTTACTCCTTGAAGTAAACCTTGGTGCGACTGCAATCGGTACTGGTTTAAATACTCCACAAGGCTATACAGAATTAGTTGTAAAACACCTTGCTGAAGTAACTGGATTAGCTTGCGTACCAGCAGAAAACTTAATTGAGGCAACATCTGACTGTGGTGCTTATGTCATGGTTCACGGTGCATTAAAACGTACTGCAGTGAAACTTTCTAAAGTATGTAATGACTTGCGTTTACTTTCTTCTGGTCCACGTGCTGGTATTAAAGAAATTAACTTACCTGAATTACAAGCTGGCTCTTCTATCATGCCTGCAAAAGTAAACCCAGTTGTTCCTGAAGTAGTGAACCAAGTATGCTTTAAAGTAATTGGTAACGATACCACTGTGACCTTCGCATCTGAAGCAGGTCAATTACAATTAAACGTAATGGAACCAGTGATTGGTCAAGCAATGTTTGAATCTATTGATATCTTAACGAATGCTTGTGTGAACTTACGCGATAAATGCGTGGATGGCATCACTGTAAATAAAGAAATTTGTGAAAACTACGTGTTTAATTCAATCGGTATTGTGACTTACTTAAATCCATTTATTGGTCACCACAACGGAGACTTAGTGGGTAAAATCTGTGCGCAAACAGGTAAAGGCGTACGTGAAGTTGTGTTAGAAAAAGGTTTATTAACAGAAGAACAATTAGATGACATTCTTTCTGTAGAAAACTTAATGAATCCAACTTACAAAGCGAAATTAAATAAATAAGTCTGAATGATTTATTCAGTCCTTGAATAGAAATAACCGCACTTTGATTACTCAAAAGTGCGGTTATTTTTTATATTGAATGATGGATTAAAGTTTTGCTGAAAGCATGGTTTCCAATTTTTCTTGGTCAACAGCAAATTTACGAATACCATCTGCTAATTTTTCAACAGCCATAGCATCGCTATTATGTTGCCAGTAGAACTCAGCTTCTGTTAATGGTTGTGGTTTCGCTTTTACTTCGCCTTTGTATTCTAGTTTGCGTACAAGTGCGGTTGAATTTTCTTGCAATTCTTTCAGTAATGCCGGTGCAATGGTTAAACGATCGCAACCTGCAAGTTCAGTAATTTCACCTACATTACGGAAACTTGCGCCCATCACAACGGTGTTGTAGTCATATTCTTTGTAGTAATTATAGATTTTGGTAACAGAAACAACGCCTGGGTCTTCTGCTGGCGCATATTCTTTTTTGTCTGAGTTTGCTTTGTACCAGTCTAAAATACGACCTACAAATGGAGAAATTAAGTAAACGCCAGCTTCTGCACAAGCACGAGCTTGAGCTTCAGAGAATAATAAGGTTAAGTTACAGTTAATGCCTTCTTTTTCAAGGATTTCTGCAGCTCGGATACCTTGCCATGTTGAAGCGATTTTAATCAAAATACGATCATTTGAAATGCCGGCTGCATTATAAAGTGCGATTAATTTACGCGCTTTTTCAACTGTTGCTTGTGTGTTGTAAGAAAGACGCGCATCCACTTCAGTAGAAATACGTCCTGGAACGATTTTTAAAATTTCTAAACCAATGTTTACCGCTAATTTATCTTCTGCATCAATAAGTTGCTGTGCTTTATCATTGCTTTGAGCTTTTGCATACGCTACCGCTTCATCAATTAATGGCGCATATTGTGGAAGTGCCGATGCGCTTAGAATTAATGATGGGTTAGTAGTCGCATCTTGTGGTTGATATTTTTTAATCGCGTCGATATCGCCGGTGTCTGCGACCACAACGGTCATTTGACGAAGTGAATCTAATTGAGTTGTCATTTGTATCTCCTATTCGAGTGAAATGGAATGAATAATGTGGGCTACGATAGCACAAATTTAATCTTAAAAGGAAAAATTTTTCGATAGAAAAAATAGGCGCAGGCATTGATCTGCGCCATTGTTTTAAAGCTTGAGGGTGTCTTTTATGGTGAGAGTTATTTCATCTAACATCGCATAACGTTTACGATACATGGAACGTTTTTTACTTGGAATATCATCCAGATTTCTATCCATTTCTAAAGGCAATTCCCAGTAATCTTTTAACTCTCCGCCCGATTCACCAAAAATTGCATCATAATCCACTGTGTATTGTTTACTTTGAATGAAGCGAGATTTATTTTGGTATTTTTGCGGAATGCCAAGTAATTTATCGTAGCCTAAGATTTTCGTGAGTGATTTCATGGTTTCAACCATTAAATAGGCTGGGCGCAAACCGTGGCATGACTTGGTGAGTTGTTTCACCATTTCTTTTGAGCCTTCAAAATTTGGCCCTTGTACAACAGCAATAAGCAACGCATCGCCCAATTTGGCAAAAGTAAGCAAATAGACTAATTCATTTCTTGGTTTATGCCATAGCTCCAATACCCAATATCCTTCCATCGGTTGATGAGTTGTCATGCTTAATGTCATTTCAAAATCAGGAATGACTTCGCCAAAACTTAATGGTTTTTCCCATAACGGCGTAGAAAGTGCGGTAAGTTTTTTGGGTAAAAATAAAAGGTTATCACAAACAGCATCAAAACGTTGTGATGCATTGAAACGTTTATCCAGAAAACGACAAGCAACGGGATAACTATAATCCAAATGCGTATTAAAAATATCGACGAGAAAAGGATGCTGATTGATAAATTGTTCAAAGCGACGAATTGAACCACGATTTAAAAAGCTACGTAAGTTATAACGCCAATGTTTTGGTGAATCAAAACGCCCTGGTCGATATGGATAAATATCCTTAGATTGAGGCCATTGGTAAGTTGTTTTTGTTGTCATCTGAATTGCCATGAATTGGTTATAATTTTGGCGCAAATTTTGACATAATTTCAAGAAATTTTCCATTTATGCTATTCTTAGCGCAATTTTAAAAGGAATCCTTATGTCTGAAATTAAACTTAATTATCATAAAACTCATTTTTTAACGAGCGCGCCGAATATTCGTTCTATTCCGGAAGATACCGGCATTGAAATTGCGTTTGCGGGTCGTTCAAATGCGGGGAAATCGACCGCACTTAATGCATTAACCAATCAAAAAAGCTTAGCCCGCACTTCAAAAACACCGGGGCGCACACAATTAATCAACTTATTTGAAGTGGAACCAAATTGTAAATTGGTAGATTTACCGGGCTATGGCTATGCTGCCGTGCCAGAGCAAATGAAAATCCAATGGCAAAAATCCTTAGGTGAATATTTGCAAAAACGTGAATGTTTGGCGGGATTGGTTGTGTTGATGGATATTCGCCATCCGCTTAAGGATCTTGACCAACAAATGATTGAATGGGCGGTTTCTGCAGATTTACCAGTACTTTTATTACTTACTAAAGCCGATAAATTGAGCCAAAGCGCACGTAGTAAACAAGTGAAAATGGTGCGCGAAGCGATTCTTCCATTCCAAGGTGATATTCAAGTAGAAGCCTTTTCTGCACAAAATAAAATTGGTATTGATAAACTTGCAGCGAAATTAGATTTTTGGTTTTCGCCACTTTTTGCGGAATAAAATATAAATTTTGCGATCTAGATCGCAAGAAAAGCACATGATGAATGATTTCATTATGTGCTTTTTTTATAGTGCAAAAACTATTTTCATTTTTACCGCACTTTAAGGATTATCATGTCCCTTGCTATTGTTTACAGCCGTGCTTCTATGGGTGTGCAAGCACCGCTTGTCACCATTGAGGTGCATTTAAGCAACGGAAAACCAGGATTTACACTTGTTGGTTTGCCCGAAAAAACGGTGAAAGAGGCGCAAGATAGGGTGCGTAGTGCGTTGATGAATGCACAATTTAAATACCCAGCTAAACGTATCACAGTGAATCTCGCACCTGCAGATTTACCGAAAGAAGGTGGTCGATTTGATTTGCCTATTGCCATCGGAATTTTAGCCGCATCGGATCAGCTTGATGCGAGTCGCTTAAAGCAATTTGAATTTGTGGCGGAGCTTGCGCTGACTGGGCAATTACGTGGTGTACATGGCGTGATCCCCGCTATTCTTGCAGCGCAAAAGTCAAAGCGGGAGTTAATTATCGCGAAACAAAATGCTAATGAAGCCTCGCTCGTGTCTGATCAAAATACTTATTTTGCGCAAACGCTTTTAGATGTAGTGCAATTTCTCAATGGTCAAGAAAAATTGCCTCTCGCCACTGAAATTGTGAAAGAAAGTGCGGTAAATTTTTCGGGTAAAAATACATTAGATTTAACGGATATTATCGGACAACAGCACGCCAAACGAGCATTGACTATTGCCGCAGCAGGGCAGCATAATTTGCTCTTTCTTGGCCCACCAGGTACAGGGAAAACTATGTTAGCTAGCCGATTGACTGGTCTTTTACCTGAAATGACCGATCTAGAAGCGATAGAAACGGCATCTGTAACTAGTTTAGTTCAAAACGAGCTAAATTTTCATAATTGGAAACAACGTCCTTTTCGAGCTCCGCACCATAGTGCATCAATGCCGGCTTTAGTTGGTGGCGGAACGATCCCAAAACCTGGTGAAATATCCTTAGCAACAAATGGCGTACTTTTTCTTGATGAACTTCCAGAGTTTGAACGAAAAGTATTGGATGCACTACGTCAGCCTTTGGAAAGTGGTGAGATTATTATTTCCCGTGCCAATGCAAAAATTCAATTCCCAGCTCGTTTTCAATTGGTTGCAGCAATGAATCCAAGCCCGACAGGCCATTATACTGGGACACATAACCGCACTTCACCCCAGCAAATTATGCGTTATTTGAATCGACTTTCAGGGCCCTTTTTAGATCGTTTTGATTTGTCTATTGAAGTGCCTTTATTGCCACAAGGCAGCTTACAAAATACAGGTGATCGTGGTGAAACCAGCGCGCAAGTACGCGAAAAAGTGTTAAAAGTGCGTGAGATTCAAATGGAAAGAGCCGGAAAAATTAACGCTTATTTGAATAGTAAAGAGATTGAGCGTGATTGCAAGCTAAGTGATAAAGATGCCTTTTTCCTTGAAAATGCGCTGAATAAACTGGGGCTTTCTGTTCGGGCTTATCATCGTATTTTGAAAGTTTCTCGAACCATTGCCGATCTACAAGGAGAACAACAAATTTCTCAACCGCACTTAGCGGAGGCCTTGGGCTATAGAGCAATGGATCGTTTGTTGCAGAAATTGTCGAATATGTAAAAACGCGTGGTGAGAATACCACGCGTGAAGGGATTAGTAAGTGCTTTGGGTATCTTGTGTACCGCTAATAATTGCAATGCCCGCACTTGCACCAATACGAGTCGCACCCGCTTTAATCATTGCAAGTGCAGTTTCAGTATCACGCACGCCGCCTGATGCTTTAACACCAATATTGCCAACCGTTTGTTTCATCAATGCAACATCTTCTACGGTCGCCCCACCTTTATTGAAGCCTGTTGATGTTTTAACAAAAGCCACACCGATTTCCTTACAAATTTCGCAGGCTTTCACTATTTCATCTTTAGTGAGCAAACAAGTTTCTAAAATCACTTTTAATGGTGTGCCATCACAAGCATTAAATACAGCTTGAATATCTTGTTTTACTGCATCCCATTTTTGCGATTTTATCCAACCTACATTAATCACCATATCAATCTCATTTGCACCCTCTTTTATGGATTCTTGTGTTTCAAATGCTTTTACAGAGGTTAAATTCGCACCCAAAGGGAAGCCAACTACGGTGCAAATTTTTACATTTGAGCCAGCAAGTTTTTCTTTAGCGAGTGGAATATAACCAGAATTGATACATACAGAATAAAATCCGTGTTCAATCGCTTCATTACAGAGTGTCAAAATATCTTGTTCATTTTTTTCTGCAGTCAGTGCGGTGTGGTCGATATATTGAGCAAGTTGATTTGATGTCATTATTTTCCTCCTTTATTTATGTTTTACCTATTGTAGCAAAAATCCCTTGTTTTTGACTGTGCTTTTATGCTTGATTACAATCATCTCAATGCGATAAGGAATAAAGAAAATGAAGATTAAAAAACTACTTAAGAATGGATTATCCCTCTTTTTAACTTTTATTGTGATGAGTAGCATACTGGATTTTGTTCGTCGTCCTGTGGTGCCAGAGGAAATAAATAAAATCACCTTGCAAGATCTTCAAGGGAATACGTTCTCTCTTGAAAGTCTTGAGCAAAATAAAGCGACGCTGCTTTATTTTTGGGGAACTTGGTGTGGTTATTGTCGCTATACTTCGCCGGCAATTAATTCTTTAGCAAAAGAAGGTTATCAAGTTGTGTCGGTAGCGTTACGTTCAGGCAATGAGTCGGCAGTAAATGATTATTTAAGTAAAAATGACTACCACTTCACTACAGTGAATGATCCGAAAGGCGAGCTTGCACAACAATGGCAAATTAATGTAACGCCCACAATTGTGTTGTTGAGTAAAGGCAAAATGGATCTTGTTACAACCGGCCTCACGAGTTATTGGGGATTAAAAGTGCGGTTGTTTTTAGCAGAGTTTTTTGGCTAAGCGGTAGAAAATCTATTACAATACGCAGACTTATTTTAAAGAGGACAGAATTATGATTATCGTAACAGGCGGCGCAGGTTTTATTGGCAGCAATATTGTCAAGGCATTAAATGATTTAGGGCGCAAAGATATTTTAGTGGTAGATAACTTAAAAGATGGCACAAAATTCGCAAATTTAGTTGATTTAGACATTGCAGATTATTGTGATAAAGAAGATTTCATTGCTTCTATTATTGCAGGCGACGAATTTGGCGATATTGATGCGGTATTCCACGAAGGGGCATGTTCTGCGACTACGGAATGGGATGGTAAATACATTATGCACAATAACTATGAATATTCTAAAGAGTTGTTGCACTATTGTCTTGATCGCGAAATCCCTTTCTTCTATGCCTCAAGTGCGGCAACTTATGGTGATACTAAAGTATTCCGTGAAGAACGTGAATTTGAAGGTCCATTAAATGTTTATGGCTATTCTAAATTCTTGTTCGACCAATATGTGCGCAACATTTTGCAAGAAGCGAAATCGCCAGTATGTGGTTTCCGTTATTTCAATGTTTACGGGCCGCGTGAAAATCATAAAGGTTCTATGGCGAGCGTAGCATTCCACTTGAATAACCAAATCTTAAAAGGCGAAAATCCAAAATTATTTGCAGGCAGCGAACACTTCCGCCGTGATTTTGTTTATGTGGGCGATGTGGCTGCAGTGAATATTTGGTGTTGGCAAAATGGTATTTCGGGTATTTACAATCTTGGTACAGGAAATGCAGAAAGTTTCCGTGCGGTGGCTGATGCAGTAGTGAAATTCCACGGTAAAGGCGAGATTGAAACCATTCCATTCCCAGAGCATTTGAAATCTCGTTATCAAGAATATACGCAAGCAGATTTAACTAAACTTCGCTCAACAGGCTACGATAAACCATTCAAAACAGTCGCCGAAGGCGTGGCTGAATATATGGCGTGGTTGAATAGAAAATAAACCGTAGGTTTACCTACTTCCCATCAACAAAGTGCGGTTAAAAATCTCGGTATTTTTGACCGCACTTTTATCTGAAAGACAGAAAATGAATATTCTAATTATTGGCCCATCTTGGGTTGGCGATATGATGATGTCGCACAGTTTGTACCAGCAACTGAAAATTCAATATCCAAACTGCAATGTTGATGTGATGGCACCGAATTGGTGTAAGCCTTTGCTTGTGCGAATGCCAGAGGTGCGTAAGGCGATTGAAATGCCATTAGGGCACGGAGCCTTTGAATTGGGAACGCGTTATCGTTTAGGAAAGTCTTTGCGTAAACAATATGATATGGCGATTGTTTTGCCTAATTCATTGAAATCGGCGTTTATTCCTTTCTTTGCAAAAATTGTCCATCGTCGTGGTTGGAAAGGAGAAAGCCGTTATATTTTATTGAATGATTTACGAGCCAATAAAAAAGATTATCCAATGATGGTGCAGCGTTATGTTGCATTGGCTTTTGAAAAAGATGCTGTACCAAAAGCTGATGATATTCCTGTCTTAAAACCCTATTTGACGGTTGAGCCAGCGCAACAAGCTGAAACCTTAAAAAAATTTGAAAAACAAACCGCACTTTTAGGCGAACGTCCAATTATTGGTTTTTGTCCTGGCGCAGAATTTGGCCCTGCAAAACGTTGGCCGCATTATCATTATGCTAAATTGGCAGAAATTCTCATTGAAAAAGGCTATGCGGTAGAATTATTTGGTTCACCAAAAGATGTGGAAGCAGGTGAGCAAATTCGCAATGTATTGCCAGCAGAACTGCAACCATTCTGTTTGAATTTGGCAGGGCAAACGAATCTTAATCAAGCGGTGGATTTAATTGCCAACTGTACGGCAGTAGTGAGCAATGACAGCGGCTTAATGCATATTGCCGCTGCGACAGATCGTCCATTGGTTGCGCTTTATGGCCCTACTAGCCCAACTTATACGCCACCATTATCAGATAAAGCCGTGATTATTCGTTTAATTGAAGGCGATTTAATTAAGGTGCGTAAAAGTACAGATAGCTCGGAAGGGTATCATCAAAGTTTGATTGATATTACGCCGGAAATGGCATTAGAAAAATTAGAGGTGTTATTAGCCAAATGAACCCTCTACGCATACATTTACAATTAATTGGAATGGTGATTTTATGGGGAGCCTCTTGGCCTTGGGGACGAGTGGTTGCCCAAGCTATGCCGACATTTATTGCTTCAAGCGTGCGCTTTTTTTTCGCCATTATTCCACTCATTATTTGGCTATATGCGGCGAATCGTTTCAAATATGCTAAACAGCTGCGACCTAATCAATGGGTGGGGTTATTGTTAACTGCTTTGCTTGGGATCTTTGGTTATTCGACTTTCTTTATTTGGGGGTTGAAATATGTTCCAGCAGGGCAAGGAACAATGGTGGTCGCTTCTAACCCCGTCTTTACGATGTTTTTTGCTATTTTATTATTTAAAGAAAAATGGAATCGCTGGGTTGTATTAGGGATGATTATTGCCATTAGCGGTTCTTTGTTAGCCATGACAAAAGGGAATCTAACTAACCTCTTGCAAAATTTTGGATTCGGTCAAATGTTATTGCTTTGTGCTTTAGTTTGCTGGGTTGCTTATACTTTATTGGCTCGTAAAGTATTAATTGGAATTGATTCTCTCACCGCTACCACGATTTCTTCTACTTTTGGTTTTTTCATGCTGACGTTGGCAGCATTATGGACGGAAAGTGCGGAAGATTGGGCAACCGTATTTCAATTAAATGGATCGCAATGGTTTAGTTTACTTGGTCTTGCATTTGGTGCAACGGTATTGGCTTATGCGTGGTATTTTGATGGTGTGAAATACTTAGGGGCGGGCAATGCCTCGGCCTATATTATTCTTGTGCCGATTTTAGGCATTTTATTTTCAGCCGTTTGGTTGAATGAACAGGTGGATTCCTCCTTAATTATTGGGGGCATTTTAGCCGTATCTGGGCTTGGGATTATGCACTGGGGAAGAAGGTTAATTAAATGAAAGTATGCGTGATTAAGACTTCCTCTATGGGGGATGTCATCCACACTTTGCCCGCCTTGACTGATGCACAAAAGGCGATCCCTAGTTTAAGTATTGATTGGGTGGTGGAAGAAAACTTTGCAGAAATTCCACGTTGGCATTCCGCCGTAAATCGCGTGATTCCTATTGCTTTGCGCCGTTGGCGTAAATCGCCTTTTTCCATTCAAACAAGAAATGAGTGGAAAAATTACCGCACTTTGTTGCAGGCTGAAAACTATGATGCGGTAATTGATGCGCAAGGGCTCATTAAAAGTGCTTTATTTGCAACTCATTTCGCTCAAGGCGTGAAACATGGCTATGATCGTCAAAGTATCCGAGAGCCGTTAGCATCTTTTTTCTACGATAAAAAATATGCCATTTCTTATCAACAGCATGCGGTGGAACGAATTCGTCAGCTTTTTGCTTTGAGTTTAGGTTATGAATTGTCCCAAGTTCAGGGCGATTATGGTATTGCTCGCCATTTTCTTCATCAAACTTCAGAAAAAAACTATGTGGTATTCATTCATTCTACAACTCGGGCAGATAAGCATTGGAAAGAATCAGAATGGCAAAAATTGATTGAAAAAATTACCGCACTTTCTGATTGTGAAATTCATTTGCCTTGGGGAAATGAACAAGAAAAAGCGAGAGCAGAGCGTTTGGTTCAAGTTGATTCTAAAGTGATTGTATTGCCGAAATTAACTTTAACGGAGCTTGCAAAACAGCTTGCGAATGCAAAAGCCGTCGTGTCGGTGGATACAGGCTTGGCGCATTTAACAGCCGCTTTGGATAAGCCCAATATTACGCTTTATGGCGCAACGGATCCTAAATTGATTGGCTGTTATGGTAAAAATCAGTATTACTTATCGGCAAGTTCAATGAAAGAAATTTTATCTGAACAAGTGTTATCACAATTGCTCCCTTTTATTTCATAAAAAATGCTCGCACTTGGCGAGCATTTTTATCTTTTATATTTTCTTAGTCTAAGGCTTTACCTTTTAATTCAGGGATTAAGAAAATTGTCGCTAACATATCAATTACGTAGATAATTGCAAGTAGGGCGATGGCAGTTTGGAAAGAGTAGGCGAGTACGATGGCCCCCACAACTACAGGTCCAAATCCCCCTACGGCACGACCAATATTGAAAAGTACGTTTTGTGCAGTTGCTCGAGCTTCTGTTGGATAGGCTTCTGCCATTAATGCACCGTAACCGCCCATCATTCCGTTCACAAACATACCTAAAAATGCCCCAGCAAGAAGCATGATGTCAGGATCGGTAAGTTGTGAGTAAACCACGATACTTATCACTGCGCCTAATTGGAAAAGTAAGAAACTTGGTTTGCGTCCGATGCGGTCAGCGAGTTGTCCGAAAATCCAAATGCCGGCCATCATGCCGCAGACGGTAACGGCTGTCCAAAGTCCAGATTTAGTTAAACTGAATCCAAGTTGTTTTGATAAGAAATTAGGTAACCAAATCATAATACCGTAATAACCGAAGTTTTGTACGGAGGTGAGTACCACGATACCAAGGCTAATTTTGCTTGTGGCTTTATCTTTAATAAGAAGCTGGAATGAACGTAATTTATCAGTAAAACTGGATTGAGTGGAAAGTGCGGTTTGTTTTTGAGTGAAAATTTCAGGTTCGTGTAAATGAGAACGTAAGAACCAAGCGACAAATGCAGGGAAGATACCCACCAAGAACATTCCACGCCAGCCAATATGCGGGAGCAATAATGGTGTAAGTAATGCTGCACCTAATACACCAGCTTGCCAACCCAATGCAACATAAGATGCCGCTTTAGCTCGGTGACGTGCGGGCCATGCTTCTGCTGCTAGAGCCATCCCAATTCCAAATTCACCGCCTAAGCCAATGCCAGCAATTGTGCGATAAATCAGTAAATCCCAGTAACCTTGTGCAATCGCACATAACCCAGTAAATACCGCAAAAAGAAGAATGGTCCAAGTAAGTACCCGTACACGGCCGTATTTATCGCTTAATGCGCCAAATAAAATGCCGCCAAATACGGCACCAATAAGCGTCCATGTCACGAGAGAGCCACCTTGTGCGGGTGTTAGATTTAAGTCTGCGGAAATTGCGCTAAGCATGAAACCTAAAATGAGAAGATCAAAACCGTCCATTGCATAGCCGACGGCAGAGCCAATTAAGGCTTTCCAGCCATAACTGTTTACTTTGTTTGTCATGATGTGTCCTTTTGTTACTCGCGGGTAACATTTAAAGTGAAAAGAAGGGTGATTAAAAAATCAATGGCTAGTTTACTGCATTGATGAAAAAATTCAATGAACAGAATACGAAAAGAAGAATAAAAAATTGATTTTGAATAAGAAGGAAAATAAGGGAATAAAATTAGGATGGCGGTGGGAAATGACGCTGATTTCTAAATGGAAGATACAATGCGTGAACAATAAATTATCGGACACGCAAATATTTAAGATAAATTAAGCCTCTTCATCTAAAGTTTTATAAGCCAATAACCCTATACATGAAGCTATTATATCACCACAATAACCTAGAACTTTCCAAAAGCCTGGTTCTAAAACAGATATAGCGTAAACGAATAATCCAATATAAATTACAGCCATAATTATCGCGATAACTCTAGTTGTCGCCATTTTATAAGTTGGTGCAACAAAGAAAGCCGCATAGACAAGAGCTGAACTCATCAGGGCATTCTTAATTAAACCATACCAATAAACATCAAAAGAACCTAAAGTGTAAGCATATCTGCTATATCCAATTGTTTCACCTTCATATCCACCAATAAAGAAGTTTGCAATTATGCCAGTTAGAATGTAAGCCAGAACACAAGCAAATGGCAATAGAATCCAGCGAATGATATTAATAAACATAATAACCTCTAATTCAAATATAAAATTCTATATAAGAACAACACCTTTCTTCTTGCTTGCTTGAATGAGTCATTGAACTCAAAATTATGTTTAAGATCATGATGAACATCATTAAAGTTCTTTTTTGTTCTGTTCTCGCCGTATATAAAGAAAGTAATAAGCCCAAGCATTGCAAATGAGATATCTTCTGCAAAAAGCTCTTTTTCTTCATGTGATAATGTTTGAGTTGCCATTTGAAAGTCTTTGAATAATTCGTAATCCCTCAAAATTCTTTTTGACGTAGGGAAATCACCTTGCTGGCAAAGACTTTTTAAAACACCATAAGGATCTTCTGCGAAAATAATGAAAGCCTTTTCACTTGCAATGATATAGGTATCTGTTATTGCTCTACCTTTCTTATACATTTTGTAAACAATAAATCCAATAATCAGAATAATACCGACAATGTATTCCATAAATTAAGTTCCTTAGGTTATTGATATGATCTAATTAACTCTTAAATATGCGTAAAAAGCATATTTTTAAAAATTATATACTTAACAGGATATTCATTCAAGGTAATAAATTGTAAAAAATAATGCCAATTATGAATAAAGTGGTGGCAATGATTTATGGTTCAACCTATCGCTAGTGATATAGATCGTGCAGTCGGACAACGTATCCAGCAAAAACGAAAAGAATTGGGTTATACAGCAGAAAAATTGTCTGAATATGTAGATATTTCACAACCACAACTTTCTCGTTATGAACGTGGTACAAATAAGATCAATATGTCACATTTGGTGGCGATAGCGACCTTTTTAAAAACACCAATCAGCTATTTTTTTGCGGATTGTATGGAATTGGCAGAATGGAATAATGACGAGTTAGACCGACACTGGCAGGAATTAACCACGCCCCAAAAAACGATTTTTGTAGCTTTCTTGAAAGAGTTGAAGAAAAGCTGATAAAAAATCACCTTACCTTGTATAAAGGTAAGGTGATTTTATTATAGATAGACAAAGCTTTCGATAAAAGCCAGAAAGCCGATCTGCGGGCACGTATGGATTTTCTAAGCGTTCGAGTAATTTTTTCTTAAATTGGTTTTTTATGGTATCGCCAAGTTTATTCCATTCTTTCTCTTTGCTTTTGGGCTAAATGTCAGTCAGTTTATAGGTCATTTATATCAACCTCAATAAAATTGCCCTCAGCTTTTCGTTCTTCTGCAATGCGTACAAGTTCTGCATTTTCGATTAATTCTTGCATATAAGCGAACATTTCAGGTGTAAGGCAATAAAATGCAGGTTGGTTACGATTTAGTATAGCTATTACGCCATTTTCACTTTCTCGTATTACGCCCATAGGGTTTCGTTTTAGATCGGTAATACTTGCAGCTTGTTCCGTTAGTATTTGATGAATCGCCATAATATCCTCTTCTTGTATCATTTTGTGTGAATCGTAACACTTTAAAAGCATTCAGAAATGCTTTCTTTGTCGTTTCACTGTTCTTATAACAGGCAGTTTTTTTGGTTAAAATTAAACGGTTTTAACTCACCTGAATTTGACCTAATTAAGCTAGGGAGTTAAAAACGGAAACAAAGACAAACATAGACCAACTAAAGAAACAGATTAGATATAACTAAATCATTGTTTTTTTATGTTGTTTTTTGACAGGATAGGCGTTATTTGACAAGGCTCATGGCGGTGAGAAAGAACAACAATTTTTAACGCTTATGCCTTGATTTTACTGGGGTTTAGTAGTGATCGCTTATGTTTACTGGGATCTAAAGAGGGATCAAAGATAGGGTGCAATGTAAATTAATTTGTGATTAATAACAAGTAATATCATTAAATATAGATTAATTTAATCTATCCCGTGCAGCGGTGTAAACTTCAGCGCGTTCACGCTTGCCAACGGCAAGAACATAAACGATAACTTTATCTTCAATAACTTCATAAACTAAACGATAACCTACCGAGCGAAGTTTTATTTTATAAAACACACCAGAAAAGCCAGAAAGCCGATCAGCGGGCACGTGTGGATTTTCTACGCGTTCTAATAACTTTTTCTTAAATTGGTTTTTTATGGTATCGCCAAGTTTATCCCATTCTTTCTTTGCCTTTGGGCTAAATGTCAGTTTATAAGTCATTAATATCAACCTCAATAAAACCGCCCTCAGCTTTTCGCTCTTCTGCAATGCGTACTAGTTCTGCATCTTCGATTAACTCTTGCATATAAGCGAACATTTCAGGAGTAAGACAATAAAAGGCTGGTTGGTTACGATTCAATATAGCAATCACGCCATTTTCACTTTCTCGCATTACGCCCATAGGGTTTCGTTTTAGATCGGTAATGCTTGCAGCCTGCTCTGTTAGTATTTGATGAATGGCCATAAATATTCTCTTTTTGTTGTTAGTTCTTCTGAATCGTAACACTTTAAAAGAGTTTTTAAAAGATTTCTAGAATGCCTTTATTGATGGGTATTGGTTTCTTAAATTATTTTTTTCTGTTGGTGCGTTTTTTTTACAGGAATTACAGGAATTACAGGAATTTTTTAATTTTTATGAAAAAAATCTTTATTTATTAATAGGTTGAAGGTTTGAAAAAATTCCTGTGATTATTTTTTAAACAGGAATTTTTTAGGAATTTTACAGGAATTTTTAAAGGCTGTTTTTTGTACAATAGGAACAAAAAGAGCAAAAATAGGAATTTTTACCCAGTGAATAGGAATTTTTAGATAGGTAATAGGAATTTTTTATTATTATAAGTTATTGATTTATAAAGATATGTAATATTTTATTCCTATAATTCCTATAAAAATCCTATCTTTTGGCAGAAAAATTCTTTTAAAACATAAAAAAAGCAAGGTGGCGAACCTTGCTTTAATTTTTATTCGGTTTTTTCTGAATCACTTTCATCATCTGAAAATGGCATCACCTTATAAGCCCTAACCGTTTTGCCTATATACTTTTTCGATATTTTGAAAATGTATTCATTATAGCCATTCTCGGGCTTTTTTGGTTTTTTTAATAACCCTGATGAAAAAAGTATGCTATGCGCCATATTTTTAGGGAATCCCTCAATAATTTCATCAAAAATTTTAGGATAAATGAAATAATGCTCTTCTTCCTTTTTCGCTTCATTGGCTAACACTCTAACACCTGATGCTTTAATCGGTTTTCTTGCATTAGGATCCGCTGGGTATTCAATGAAACTTGCTTCATTGACTAATAGCCAATCGGTCAAAATTCTGATTAAACTTGTTTCTTCTCGGCTATTTTCGCCAAATTCTTCTTTCCAGTTGAGAAAGTTTTTTAAAATGGCTTGTGCGCTTTCTTCTTCCGTCCATTGGGTTAAGTCTTTGGCTAAATAAAGTGCGGTTTCTAGCACGGCGAAACGGTCGCCCGCTACACGTTGCACTTGTCCGCTCATATTATTAGATAAATCTAGCCATTTTTGGCGAATTATCTTATAGGTGCTTTTCACTGCATCCGCATTGTTAGAAAGAAAGGCAATCCATTCTCGCCCAATTACGCCAAAGCATTCTTGCACTTTTTCGTTTAAATGGTCGGCGTGCGCTTTATTATTGGGAAAGTTATGTAAATGCTTTGCTTCCTCAAGCGGAACATTTAAAAGCCGTACTAATTGCCCTGCGTGCACCTTTGCGCCCTGCAGCCTTAGTTGGGTTTCTAAATCTTTTTCCCCTGTCGAAAGTGCGGAGACTTTCCAGCGTTTTATTTGTCGGTTTCCGCCCTCTTTTTCGCCTCTGATTTTGTCTGTCTCATTAAACAAATCATAGGCGATAGTTTCTAGGTTCTTTCCGTCTTTAGCTTGTCCGATTTCATCTAGAGTAATAAAGCCGTCATTACGTGCAGCCGCTTCATTTTTTACGCCTGTTGCGGTAGTGCTCCAGCTTAATTTTATTTTTTCGGGGTTGCCGTAAATACTGTTGGCAATATTTAGGGTGGTGCTTTTTCCCTTTGAACTTTCCGCGAATAAATGCACGCCAAAAGATTCCCGCCCTAAAAGTGAAAGCATCGGTGCTGCTAAGGCAACCGCTACGCCAATCATCATTGAGGCGTTACCACGTACATTTTGCGCAATTTCTCGCTGCCAATCTGTAAGCGTACCGCTTGTCGTATAGCCTAGGCTTGAACTGCTTCTATCAGTGAAATAAATCGGCTTTGAAGGAGTACCAATAATTTCCCCATTCGGCAATAAATACGCCCCATTTAGCCAGCCTGTCACATTTGTGATAGTCCACTGTGTGAAATGATCGCCGTTAAAGTGAAAGTGCTCGGTAAGGCGTTGTGTTAAGCCTGAGCCTTGTGTCATTTTCAAACCTTGCGCTTTGAGCATCTTCCAGCCTGAATCTGTGCCGAAATCTTCACGAGCGATAGCAACGGTGCGCGGCTTATTTTCATCTCGATTTTGCCATTGGAAAAGATAGTAATATTCGCCGCCTTGCGTTTTCCCCTCGCCAACTAGTGCTAAATCATCACAAATCCACGTCATATTCTCTTTAATGATTTCGCCAGTATCATTATCAACTTTAGGCTTGATGTAATGTAACCCTTTAATTTTGCCGTTTTCTCGATATTCTACATAAGGATCACGCTTTGGCGCATCTGGTTTATCCATATATTCCACACGCATTTCTGCTAAATTACGCGATTCTGCACTATTGCGTAAATCTTCTAAACGGTGGCTTAATTCTTCCAAATTATCGCCTAGACTATCTGCAAAAAAGACTTTTTTCGCCTTACTATGCGTTGCTAGTGCCAATAAAAGGGCGTTTTCTTGGTCGCTTGTCACGTTGCCAAAACGGTAAAATGTCACGGCGTGCACATCATCTTTTAAAATCTGATAATCGCCAGCATTTGCCAACTTCTCCGCATCTAAAATTATCGGCTTATAATCACGCTCAAGCCCTAATTTATCGCGCAATAAACCCCATTCAAGGCCATTGCCTTTATCTTTACCAAATCCCCAAGCATTCCAGGCTTTATTGCCAATTAATGCGTGAATATGCTCAAAGGCTACGCGCCCTTGTTCGTCAAAGTGCGGTGCTTTTGGTGGGTGTTTTTTATAACTCATCTTTTCCCCCTATGCCTTATTCCGATTCTTAAAAAACTCGATAACATCTACCGCGCGGTATTTTTTCGGCGAACGTGGACGTGAGTCGCCTAACGTTGTGGGAAAACCAGGCAATTTAATCAAGGTTTGAATCACATAACCATAAGAAACTTTTGCATAAGCGGCTATATCGTGTGGCGTCCATATCTGATCTGCTTGCGCATATTGATTTTCTATTGCTTGCACACGGGCTTTCAGGCTCTCCAATTCATTTAATAAAAATTTGGTGGTTTCTGCTTGCTTTTCCATATTTCCCCCTAGCGTTGTTTCCGTCTTGCCTGTTTTTGGTGCGCGCGTCGTTTTTTCTTACGCTGTATTGACTTGTGTTTAATATGTTCATCAAGTTTCATTTTGCTTTGTGCCTTCTGTTCTGCCTCGTGCCATAATGCTTGAACATCTAAATCAGTTTGGCCCACTTCATCGGCATTAGTGAAAATTTCAATAATCGTGCCGTCTGGTAAGGTAATTTTATGCGTCATCATTTTTCGCCCCCTTGTGATTGAGGCTGTTTTTGAGGAAAGCACTCATCTAATTTCTGTTGAATATGCGCACACTGTAAGGCATAAAAATGCGACATATTCAGCATAAAGCCCTTTAATTCGCTCTCATCTTTCAAGTAAAAAGTTGCGCCAACCATTTCTAAACAGGTGTTCAACGTATCAAATCGGGTTATTTCGCTTTGAATTTCATCAATTAAATGAAGGGAAAGATTACGCATAAATCCCCCCTTTCATCGCTAAAGTGCGGTTAAATTTCGGGTTGATTTTTGCAACGGTGACGAGGTGGCGAAAATCAGCGTTAAGGCTTAATCTTGCGCTTTCTTCGGTGTTGGCGTGAATAGTTTGAATGCACAAATTAAAGTGCGGATGTGTGCGATTAACGCATAGAAATTTGTAGATCATTTCTGCGGTGTCCTGTAATAATTTTTGAGAAGCTACCGCAAAATTTTCGACGATTTGGCGGTAACGCATAACGGGGTCGAAAACCGTTATTACAGGAAAACGGCAAAGGGCAAAACCTTTCCCGTTATGCGCTACCATTGAGAATAGACTATCAGAAAATAGGCTATATTGAATAGGTGCATAAACGCTACGAACAAAAAAAGCGCGATTAGGCGCGCTGTTCGCCTGTAATAATAAAACGGCTTTCGACGACCGTACCCTGCAATTTGCTAAGGCACATTCAATATAGTTTAATCTCGTTTTATCTGTCAAGCCATTTTGTAAAAATGGTTTATTTTTACGTGTAAAAAGGTTGCACGCTACCGCATTAAACGGTAGATTGTCGTTTAAATAGTTCATTGAATTATTCGCTTTAAATTGTCGTTATAGGGAACGGGCTTATCTTTCGAGGTAAGCCCTTATTTTTTGCTTTCTAGTTGGGGTGGGTGGTCTTGCGCCCATTGGTGTGGCTGTGCAATTGGCTGGAATCGTGCAAATTGCCCTTGTTCAAATCCTGCTTTATAAACGCCTTTCAATTCGCAATGAGAGCAATAAACATAAGCTATCGTTACCGTTGCGCACGGTCGCACAGAAGAGCGAATTTGTAACGCTTTACCACATTCAGGGCAATTAAGCCGTAAGCCCGCCATGCTGCGCCTCTTGTTTGCGGTTTGGGTTTTGTTTATCTAACCAGGCTTGTACATCTTCACGCGCCCATCGGTTGGTTCTGTCATATTTTAACGGCTTCGGAAAATCGCCACGCTTCATCATGTAATAAATCTTTGTGCGCTTGGCAATGCCCATTTCTTCAAGCTCTTGAATCGTCAATAAGGTTTTTAATGTCATATTCTTTCCTTTTATTTAAGTGCGGAATTGACCGCACTTTATTTAATCAGGGTTTTGCCTACATCATCTTTTTCTATATATTCCATCAGAATAAAATAGAACGTTCTTTTTTCATTATGGTTGAGTTCGTCATCTCGGTAAAATTGAGCTATGTAACGGAATTTTCTCTTGTAAAAGTTCACGCGCCACTTCATTAATAAAACGGCGTTGCGTTGAAATTGGCAAGCGGGACAACTCGGTCATTACAGATAAGGATTTATTCATTTTCAAATACCACGTTTTTATGCTCGAGTGCCGCCATTAAATTAAGGTTTTCTACAACATAGCACTCTTGGCGATAGTAGGCGTTAATATAGTCGCCCGTGTTTTCTTCGTTATAAATAGAGCGGTGACAGCTTGTTTTTTGTGTGTAAATACTTAAATTTTTAAGCGTGGTTACCACGGCGCATTTTTTCGGGAATTGCGGCGGAATAATGCTAGGCATACCGCCAAAATAATTTGATAAATAAAGATTATTCATGCCGTTATTTTCAGAATAAAGGTATGCACCTTTAATGTTGGCATTGGCTTTAGAGGCTAATTCAGCCCCTACAAGAAATACAAGATCATTGCGTTCTTGATATTCTGCTGGCAATTTATTGCGCAATGCAGTCGCTAATTCATCTAAATTTTTGTAGTCGGCTTTTTCAGTAAATAAGACAATTTTGCCCGCACTTTTTCCGCCCGTAATGATATTCGCTGGGTTTTGTTCTTTCAGTTGTGCCAGCCAGCCTTTTGTAACATCTGATAAATCTTCGGCTTGTGTGTTTACCGCTTGGCTTTCACCATGCCAGCCTATTTTCAGCATATCTAAAATAAACTGGTTTTCCGTCAACCGGGTGAAAAGCTCTTCAAAGTTTTCTTGAGTGACTTCAAGCTCATCAATTAAACGCCAGCTAATTTGCACGCCGCTATCTATCTCGCAAGTTTTGTAAGTTTCGCCATATTCCATAATAGAGCGATTTCGCCCCTCTTGTTTGCGTCCTGTTGTTGTGCCTTTTAGTGCACCTAAGAATTTTTTCCCTTCAACGTTTTTGACCGGGAGCCAGTTAACTGCCCCTAAAAAATCAGAGCGCGCCTTAAAATCTGTCATTAGACTTTGTAGGGCTTTTTCATTTAGTGTGATAGATAAAACAACGTCAGACTGTTTGCTTGGTTGACCTTGATATTTTGTCACAAGTTGGCTTGCATATTGCTTTATTTGAGAATCTTTCATTTTGTTATTCCTCTTGAATAAGTAAGTGTGCATATGTACTGAGCAATCTTCATTAACGTTCACCTTTGTCTATGTTTGATTGCGGAAAGTATTGTAGGAAGTTGAAAAAATGATCTAGAGGAAATTGGGAAAATTTACTTTTTTTAGAAAAATTTTGTCTTTTTTAGAAAAAATTAGACGGTTGAATAGGGTAAAAAATAAAAGCCCCAATTAGGGGCTTGATTTAGTAGTATTGACTTCGGTCTAGAAATTTTTCTAGAAAAGGTGCTATGGTCTTCGCTTTTCTTACTTTTCCACTATATCCAACTTTACTTTGCATTTCTTCTAATATATCGCTAATAGCTTCAGAAATTGCATTAAATGATGGTCTGTTCTTGTCAGTTATAAAAAAGCTCTTTCTATTTACTTTTTGAAATTTTGGATGATGCATAAAAACTAAAGCATTGATAACGCTTTGATACATTTCTTCATCTGATTCATTAATTGATTTTTCGTGCGGTTTATTTGTGTTTGAATGAGTGAATAATCCAAAGTCTTTATTTAAGAGATTAATCTCAGCCTTTGATAAATAAACCTCATTTAGATAATCAATAAAAATTTGATCATCTTCTGCATCTATAAAAATATCAGGATCTCTTATAAAAGTCTCATTGATTTCTAAGGATGAACAAATAAGCCTAGAAAGCCCCGTTTTAGAAAGAAATATAGATTTTCTTAAATTATACAAATAGCTATCGGGATCTAATCCTATTTCATTAATAAACCCTTTTTCTATATTTATTCTAAACATTCCTTCAAAATAAAATTCATCTGATACTATTAAATTTCTTCTATCATTAAGTTTATATTTTTCTTTTGCTATCAAATCGCACGATAAATAACTTAATTCAAAATGAAAGTTGTTGTTTTCTAAATTTATTTCTTCTCCACTTCTATATCCTTTTGCAAAGCCATTAGAAACAAAGAGATTATCATTAGTATTGCCATATGTGTCTAACTGCGTTGAACAAAAATAGGTTCTATCTGATATATATATTTCATCTTGATTGCCTTTTATTTTTAAATAGAAATTAAGTTTTTCATCTACAAAAAGTTTTAGTAGATAATCCATATCTATTTTTGTTTTATCGGTTTCATTTAAAGAATTAATAAAATCAGAAATAGTCATATAATCTTGTTCGATTAGACATAGCCCCATAGCACCCTCTGATACTGTGTTTTTGTATAGTAAAATAACACAAATATAGCAGGTTGAACAGTCCAAAATCATCCCAAGTTATGCCAATTTATCCTAAAAATAAAAAAAGCCCTGTTTTAACAGGGCCACGGCTTAGTATTGATTTAGTTTATTGTTCAGTTCTTCTAAATGTTTATTTCTCTGCAATAAACTGCAGCTAGGAATCGGGATAGATAGTTTAACTTCGGGTGATGAAAAACCTAAATCCCGCACATTTGCATCAGCTTTAATGTAAGGTTTCAATCGTTTTATCAATTCATCAATAAAAACATCGCGAATATTGCTATCCGTTGAATATTTTAAAACATCTGCATATCTTCCACCTTTATCAAAAATGGTAAGTATTCGGCTTAATTCTTCTGCTATACCGCCTGAAATAAATTCATTGAGTAACTCATCGCCAATAAGTGAATAACATTTGCGGGCGGATTCATTACATATTGTCAGGTTTTGTTCGTATTCCGTCATCAAAAGAATTTCTAATTGAATTTCGAATTTTTCAACCACTTTTCTAATTGTGTCGATTTTACGGGTATTTTTACTGATTCGTTCTGAAAGTTCATCAAAGCCATCAAAATTAATCTCGCCAGTATCGCTAACTTGAAGATTGTCTATTTCTTTCTGTGCCTCTTGATTATCGCTTTCTAATGCTTCAATGAGTTTTTTGTTGCGCGATATGTTTTCTTTAATTGATAAGGCTTTATCTTGTATTTCGTAGAATACTTGATTGCTAACGTTTAAATTGCCGATCAGTTGTTCTAATTCAGCTTGCTTATCTTGGTTTTGTAGTTTCATTCTACTTCTCCTTTTGGTTACGTTTTTCTATCTGTGCTTGCATCCACGCATTTACTTCGCTTTCAAGCCATACGATGTTATTTTTGTTTAGTTGAATGCTTCTGGGAAAATCGCCAGCATTCATTTTTCGATAAATGCTTGATCGTCCTAGCCCCGTTTTATTCATCACTTCGGGTAATTTTATGAAGCGTTCCGCCTGTGGCATTTTTTCATTCATAAATATTTTCCTTATAAAAATTGGATTCCTAGGAATCTCAATACATCCCATTGGATAGGCAAAAAATAAAAGATTAGTGATAGATTGAATAGAAAGTTTGTTTGTGAAATTAGAATCCACAAAAAGAGAATGAAAAATAACCATTTCAACCAGAGCCCACGGAAATTTTCCACGGAAAATTCAACGTCACGGAAAATCCACTTCCTCCCTCGCCGAATTTGCGTTAAAAATTGAAGAAATTACAGTTAATTTTCAGTCTTTAAAATTGCGTAAAGCCTTGCTATATCTAGCTTTAGATGCTTATTTATTGAATTTTCTTAACTGTAAAAATTACACATTTTTTCAGTGTTTTTCAGTTAAGGAAAAAGTGATATATTAAGAAGTGAAATGTAAATATCTGATTTATAATATTTTTTTAAATTTTCCGTGAGAGGATTAATAAGAAAAGTATTTCAGTTAAGGTAGCGTGAAAAAATGATTTTTTGTAAAATCTGTGGTTATAAGGCAGTGATTAATAGAAGTCAAAGAGAACATAAAGAATTTACTAGACTCTATTGCACCTGTAAAAATAAGGATTGTGCACATAAATTCGTCATACACTTAACCTTTAGTCACACAACAAAGCCTAGTAAACTAGAAGAGCAGAATTATTTTAAATATATCATTGCAAATCTGCCAGAAGATAAAAAGCGGGAACTTCGCGCAATATTAAGCGAGTAACGCCTTTATTTTGCATTCTTCTACATAATCTCCCCATTTCTGCATAATTTCTTGTCTGGAACGCCATTTTTTCGATTTATCGTAAGCTGCGCGCACTTTCCCACGATTTTCGTGAGATAAACATAACTCAATGGCTTCAGAAGAAAAGCAATCTAATTCATGCAAATAAGTGCTTGCTATACTGCGTAAACCGTGAGCAACTAACAACCCCTTAAATCCCATACGCTTTAAAGCAACATTTGCCGCACCGCTATTCATCGGGCGATTATAAGGTGCAATGCGTGAACAAAACACATATTTACGATTGCCATTATAACGGCGCATTTGCTCTAATATATTCAAAGCCTGTCGAGAAAGTGGAACACTATGGGAACGTTTACCGCCTTTCATTCGTTCAGCGGGAATATGTAGAGCTTTCGCATCCCAATCAATATCTGCCCATTCAATACTAACTGCCTCAGAACTGCGTAAAATGCTTAATAATTGCCATTCGATTAAAAGTGCGGTTGGTTTTTCTAAATTTGCCCCTTGCATTACTTCAAACAAGCGGGGTAATTCTTCTGGTGCAAGTGTCGGATGATTTTTAGTTTCCACATAAGTAAACTCATCATGAATTTTTCTAAACGGATTCTTAACTATTAAATCTTCATCCTCTGCCATTCTGAAAATCTGATTTATTGCAATGTTTATCTTATAAAGCGTATTTGAGTTTTTAAGCGGCAATAATACGGGTTCAAAGGTTTTATAACTCGCTTGCTCAATAGGTAAGTCTGCTATTTTCGGAAATAAATGCAATTCCACGCGGCGGAAAGCATCATTGACTGTTTCGGGTTTAAGTTTTCCCAATTTTAAACGCTTATCACGCCATCTAATCGCCATTTCCGCAAAGGTTATTTTCTTTTCTTCTATATTAGAAGAGTTTCGATATTCTAGCGGGTCAATGTTACGTAAAATTAGACCGCGATATTCTGTAGCTATTTCCCTGGCGTATGCAAGAGATAAATCAGGAAATGCACCAAGACTAATTTTTCTGTGCTTCTTATGCCATTTATAGGCAAAGTACCAAATTTTAGTGCCATTAGGTTTTATTCTTATATAAAGCCCGTTTCCATCAGATTTAATGTATTCTTTGGAAATCGGTTTAAGGTTTTGTAAAGTGGTATTTGTCAGTGGTTTAACAATCTTGCTCATAAGTCATCATCTCATAAAATAAAATGTATGACTTTTTAGATCCCTCGAAAAAAGCCCTAAACAGTGAGGGATCTAAACTGGGATCTAAAAAGTGCGGTTATAAGCAATCAGAAATAAACAGTAGTAAATGTTTGTGAACGATAACTTATTGAAATATCAATAGTTTGTTATCGAATATGAACGTTGGTGAACGTTAATGAATTGGTTCGTGGCGGTGAGAAAGGGATTCGAACCCTTGATGCAGTTTCCCACATACACGCTTTCCAGGCGTGCTCCTTCAACCACTCGGACATCTCACCGTAAAAGGTGCGCAAACTATAAAGATTTGCTCCAGTTTAGTCAAGTTTTTTGCGCTAGAACATAAAAAACTTTTAAAAGTTTCGCTAGAATAACCGCACTTTATTTATCGTTTGTAGTTTTTTTATGCATATTAAAGCGTTATTTTCTAAAAATGTTTTTTTAGCCGTAAAACCCTTTAGCGCGCTGAAAGATTCCTTTAGTTTAGGTTATTCGAAAAAATCGTTGATTCGCGACATTATTTCAGGGTTGACCGTCGGTGTGATTGCGATTCCGCTTTCCATGGCTTTGGCGATTGCGAGTGGTGTACCGCCACAACATGGTCTTTATACGGCAATTATTGCGGGTATCGTTATCGCACTGACTGGTGGTTCTCGCTTTAATATATCTGGGCCTACAGCCGCTTTTGTTGTGATTCTGTACCCTGTTACCCAGCAATTTGGGCTCAGTGGTCTTTTGATGGCGACATTGCTTTCTGGGCTAATTTTGGTTTTGATGGCGTTATTTCGTCTAGGGCGTTTAATTGAATATATTCCGTTGCCTGTAACCCTAGGCTTTACTTGTGGGATCGGCATTACTATTGGTACTTTGCAGATTAAGGATTTTTTGGGACTTTCCATAGAAAAAATGCCGGCGCATTATCTCGAAAAAATTCAAACAATTTTTACCGCACTTCCTACGATAAATTGGGCGAATGCAGCGGTTGGAGTGGTAACACTATTAGTCCTGACTCAATGGCATAAATTGCGTTTGGCAGTGCCAGGGCATTTACCTGCAGTGATTATTGGTACAATTTTAGCTATAGCATTACAGCATTTTGGTTTTGGGGTGGCGACGATTGGATCTGCATTTCAATATATTTTGCCTGATGGTTCTATTGGTCATGGGATTCCTAATGTATTGCCAGATTTTTCTCTACCGTGGAATATTCCTGATGCGCAAGGTGAATTAATTCATTGGGATTTTAATAGCTTACAAGCGTTGTTACCTGCTGCTTTTTCAATGGCGGTATTGGGCGCAATCGAATCACTTCTTTGCGCCGTGATTTTAGATAATATGACTGATACTAAACATCACTCCAATAATGAGTTATTAGCGCAAGGCTTGGGGAATATCATTTCTCCGTTTTTTGGCGGGATTACCGCAACAGCTGCGATTGCTCGTTCTGCGGCTAATGTGAAATCAGGGGCAGTATCGCCAATATCGAGTGTCGTGCATGCAATACTTGTTTTATTCGCTTTACTTTTGTTTTCGCAAGCCCTTTCTTATTTGCCTTTGTCATCTATGGCTGCTTTGTTGTTGGTGGTGGCGTGGAATATGGCGAGTGTGCACGATATTATTCACCTTGCTCGCCGTTCAGGCAAGAATGAAATGGCGGTGTTGCTGACTTGTCTTATTTTGACCGTATTATTTGATATGGTGATTGCGATTAGTGTGGGTGTGTTGCTTGCGAGTCTATTGTTTATTCGAACCATTGCTGAGATGACAAAAGCCATTGAACACAATGCGCCTGAAGATTTAGATGATGTTTTGGTTTACCGAATTAGCGGTCCGCTTTTCTTTGCTGCTGCGGATAAATTATTTGCGGATTTGCATGATAGAACGGTTCATACCGATCACGAAATCAGACATATTGTGCTGCAATGTGATGCTGTGACAGTGCTTGATGCCGGTGGCATTCATGCGCTTACTCGATTTGTTCAACACATGTTGCCGCATCAACAACTTTACTTGTGCAATATGCAATTCCAACCGTTGAGAATGTTAGTTAAATCTAATTCTTCGCCAGATATTCAAAAAATTAATTTTGCGGCAGATTTAAACGAAACTTTCCACAAAATTCGTGACTTTGAAAAAACTACCCAATAATGAAAACTAAAGCGTGCTAGAATAGTGCGCTTTTTTATTACATCATTCTAAACCATATCAAGGAATAATTATGCGTCCAAATAATCGAGAAAATAATCAACCCCGCCAAATTAAAATTACCCGTAACTACACCAAGCATGCTGAAGGTTCTGTGCTTGTTGAATTTGGGGACACCAAAGTGCTTTGTACTGCAACAGTGGAAGATGCAGTGCCGCGTTTCTTAAAAGGACAAGGGCAAGGTTGGGTCACGGCTGAATATGGAATGTTGCCACGTTCAACTCATAGTCGTATGCAACGCGAAGCGGCTAAAGGTAAACAAGGTGGACGCACAATGGAAATTCAACGTTTAATTGCCCGCTCTTTGCGCGCGATGGTGGATCTCAAAGCACTTGGTGAACGTGCGATTACTTTAGATTGCGATGTTATTCAAGCGGATGGTGGTACTCGAACAGCTTCTATCACCGGTGCAGCAGTCGCATTATGTGATGCGATCAACGGTTTAATTGAGAATGGCACGTTAAAAACTAACCCAATTAAAGGTTTGGTTTCGGCGATTTCTGTGGGGATTGTTGATGGTCAAGCTGTTTGTGATTTGGAATATGTGGAAGATTCTGCAGCGGAAACCGATATGAATGTTGTGATGATGGAAGATGGTCGAATGATTGAGGTGCAAGGCACCGCAGAAGGCGAGCCATTTAGCCATGAAGAATTATTAACATTATTAGATTTAGCGAAACAAGGTTGTAATCAAATTTTCACCGCTCAACGCGAAGCGCTAGGCTTATAAACACAGTTTATAGGGGTTAAAAAATGGAACAATATAAACGCGATTTTATCGAATTTGCTTTAAGCCGAAATGTATTGAAATTCGGTGAGTTTACTTTGAAATCGGGGCGTAAAAGTCCGTATTTTTTCAATGCGGGGTTGTTCAATACGGGGGCAGATTTAGCGCGTTTAGGCGAGTTTTATGCTGCGGCAATTCAGGCAAGTGCGGTAGATTTTGATGTTGTTTTTGGCCCTGCTTACAAAGGTATTCCAATTGGCACTTCAGTTTCGGTGGCGTTATTTAATCGTTATGGTATTGATAAACCTGTGTGTTTTAATCGCAAAGAAGTGAAAGATCACGGAGAGGGCGGCAATTTAATTGGTAGCCCATTGCAAGGAAAAATTTTGCTTGTGGATGACGTGATTACGGCTGGTACTGCGATCCGTGAATCTATGGAATTAATTAGTGCAAATAAGGCAGAGCTTGCGGCGGTATTGATCGCTTTAAACCGTAAGGAGCGAGGAAAAGGCGAGCTTTCAGCAATTCAAGAAGTTGAACGTGATTATCAATGCCAAGTGCTATCAATCATTGATTTAGATGATTTGATGCAATTTATCGAACAAGATCCTCGATACAGTAGCCATTTGCAGGAAATGCGTGTTTATCGTGCTGAATTTGGCGTATAAAACTTGAGAAATAAATTTTTGTCATCATTATAAATAACATTATAAAAATAACCGCACTTTGACTTAACAGGGGAAAGAATGGGATTTATTGGAAAAATTATAGGCGTATTTTTAGGGTGGAAAGTTGGTGGATTTTTTGGTGCGATAGCTGGACTCATTTTAGGTTCTATTGCAGATAAAAAATTGTATGAGCTTGGTTCGGTAAGTTCTACTTTCTTTAAAAAGAAAACAACGCGTCAAGATTTGTTTATGCAAACCACCTTTGCGGTGTTAGGACATTTAAGTAAATCGAAAGGGCGTGTAACAGAAGAAGATATTCAATTAGCTAATCAATTAATGATTCAGCTTAAACTGGATGATGCGGGGCGTAAATTAGCGCAAGATGCGTTTCGTCGAGGTAAAGAATCCGATTTCCCAATTCGCCAAGTTATCCGTGAATTTCGCATTGGTTGTGGGCAGCGTGCTGATTTATTGCGAATGTTCTTACAAGTGCAAGTTCAAGCGGCTTTTGCCGATTCAGAACTTCACGAAAATGAGAAAGAAGTACTTTATGTGATCGCTGAAGAACTTGGTCTTTCTCGTATGCAATTTGAACAAATGATTGCAATGGAAATGGCTGCTCGAGCTTTTACTCAAGGCGGTTTCTATCAGCAATATCAACAAGGTGCCTATCAAGGTGGCTACCAATATCAGCAACAAAATAGTGGTGGTAACCAACATGCTTCTGGCCCAACTTTAAATGATGCCTATAAAGTATTGGGTGTGACTGAGTCCGACGAGCAAAACACGGTTAAGCGTGCTTATCGTCGTTTAATGAATGAACACCATCCGGATAAACTCGTGGCGAAAGGTTTACCTCCAGAAATGATGGAAATGGCAAAAGAAAAAACTCAACAGATTCAAGCTGCTTACGATCTAATTTGTAAAGCAAAAGGCTGGAAATAGTGCGTGTTATTCTTGCGCCTATGCAAGGGGTTTTAGATCCCTTTGTACGCCAACTTCTCACGGAAGTGAATGACTACGATTTATGTATCACAGAATTTGTCCGCGTAGTTGATCAACTTCTGCCTGAAAAAGTATTTTATCGTTTATGCCCTGAATTAAAAAATCAGGGTTTTACTTCTTCTGGCACGCCTGTGCGAGTACAGTTGCTAGGGCAGCATCCAGAATGCCTTGCAGAAAATGCAATTCGTGCGATAGAACTTGGTTCTCATGGCATTGATTTAAATTGTGGTTGTCCTTCTAAAACAGTGAATGGCAGTAATGGTGGTGCGGCATTATTGAAACAGCCTGAATTGATTTATCGTGCAACTCAAGCCTTGCGCAGAGCCGTGCCACGTGAATTTCCTGTTAGTGTAAAAGTGCGGTTAGGCTGGGATGATATTTCTCAAGCTTTTGAAATCGCTGATGCGGTAGAGCAGGGTGGTGCAACTGAAATTACAGTTCATGGACGCACAAAAGCTGATGGTTATCGTGCTGATCGAATTAATTGGAAAAAAATTGGCGAAGTCCGAGAGCGTTTATCCATTCCAGTTATTGCTAACGGAGAAATTTGGCATTGGCAAGATGCGCAAGATTGCTTATCTCAAACTGGTTGTCAGGATTTAATGGTGGGGCGAGGCGCGTTGAATATTCCGAATTTGAGCCATGTTCTGAAATCAAATGCAGAAAAAATGCCTTGGTGTGTGATTCAAAAAATCTTGCAAAAATATGCTAATGTTGAGAATGAATATGACAGCGGTTTTTACCATGTGGCACGAATTAAACAATGGTTACGTTATTTGAATAAGGAATATGATGAGGCGAACCAAGTGTTTGATAAGATTAAGACTTGCCACATATTGAGAGACTTTCAGGAAATCCTTAGTCATATCACGTAAATATAAAGGCGGTAAAATTGAAAAAATTTTACCGCACATTTTTTATCTGTTGTTTTCTAATAATGTTTTCACACCGTTATCATTAATAAATTTTTCATATCCTGATGCAATTAATCTATAGGTTTGGCTTGTGATCATTTCCCGTGGAGAACTTTCGAATTTTGATACAGTCACTATAGTCGGGGAATAATCTTTGTCCCATACGATTTCCCCATTCTTTAAGAGCTTATAGTTAATAGTATAACTAAAATCAACACTGTATCCTAAATCATCAATTTTTAATTTTTTTACATTTCCCAAAATTGTTAATTTACCTATACCAACCTTGATTCCAGTCATCGATAACTCTTTTGCAGTAAAGTGTTTAACCATTTCTCCAATGCTTTGATCAAAATAAATCGTTCCCATAGCAGTATTTTCTGGTTGGCTTTCTCTAACTTTACCTAATTTAGCTGGTTCATAAGAGAATTCACCCAAAATTATAGATGAGTCTATTTTAGTGTAGTTTTGAGATTTATAAACATCTTCCCGTTGGGTTGTATTAACCGTAGCTGAACACCCTGTAATGAATAATATAATACTTAACGATAAAATTGAGATGAATTTTTTCATATTAATTTCCTTAAATGAAAATTGGTTCTAAATAATTGCTATGTTATATTTAGATAAAATTTAATCCAGTCACTCTAAGAGCTATTTAAAACGCTTAAAGAGTTAAAATATGACTTTAGGTGAATTATGGAATTATCAGAAAAAATAAAAATTATGCGTGACATGAATCATTGGACACAGGAGGATGTAGCTGAAAAATTGGGTATGTCCACAACAGGTTATGCAAAAATTGAACGTGGGCAAACGAAAGTTAGTGTGGAAAAATTGAAGCAAATTGCGCAAATTTTTAATATCAATATTGCACAACTTTTAGATGATGAGCGTTTTGTGATTTGTTCAATAGGAGATAATCATTCTAATTACAATAATTATTTTGGTACAAGTGAGAAACTTGCTGTTGAAAACGAGAAATTAAAGGAATTGCTTGCTGCGAAAGAAAATGAAATCAAAGCGTTAAAGAAGGTGATTTCATTGTTAGAAACTAAGGGCTGAATTGAAATCAATAAAAACCTGCTAATCAGCAGGTTTTCTTTTTCCAAATTATTTAAAAACTCACCGCACTTTTTAATTTTTTCAGTGCATTGGTTTCTAATTGACGAATACGTTCCGCAGAGACATTATATTTTGCTGCCAAGTCATGCAATGTGGCTTTGTTATCATCTAACCAACGAGCTTTGATAATATCCTGACTACGCGCATCTAGACTTTGTAGCGCTGCACCTAATTGCTCGGTTGCTTGGCTTTCAAAGTTTTCATTTTCAAGCTCTGCTGCGAAATTAGAACTTTTATCTTCCAAATAAAGGGCTGGAGAATAAGTCTCTGTTTCTGCATCATCAGTAGGTAAATCAAAACCTACATCGGCACCGCTCATACGTGATTCCATTTCGATCACATCTTCTTTGGAAACACCCAATTCATTTGCCACGATATCAACTTCATTTTCGTTAAACCAGCCTAAACGTTGTTTAGTTTTGCGTAGGTTGAAAAATAATTTACGTTGAGCCTTCGTGGTTGCGACTTTTACGATACGCCAGTTACGAAGAACATATTCGTGGATTTCAGCTTTAATCCAATGCACGGCGAATGACACCAAACGTACACCAACTTCAGGGTTAAAACGTTTGACAGCTTTCATTAAGCCGATATTGCCTTCTTGGATTAAGTCAGCTTGAGGCAAACCATAGCCAGAATAGCCACGCGCAACATGGATCACGAAACGAAGATGCGACAAAATGAGTTTTTTCGCAGCATCTAAATCCTCGTGATAATACAAACGTTCTGCTAATTCTTTTTCTTCCTCTGCGGTCAGCATCGGATATTCATTTGCCGCACGAATATAACCTTCGATACTGCCTTGAGGAACTAACATCATTTGTGTTTCTTTATCCATCATTTCCCTTCTTTATTTTGGCGTTTGCCAATCAATGTACTTAGTTATAGCACAATAAGCTATCTTATTGAACCAATTTGTTAATAAGACAGGTTTTACCAATCAAAAGTTCAATTATTCTAAATAATTCTGATTAATTAGCAAGGAGGAATGAGGGTTAAATTAAGATTTTCATTAATGACTTTAAATAGTAAATCGATGTTCGGATGCTTGCCTGGATTAGCTTTAGCATCTTCGACGTGTTCTGCAAACCATTCAACACCTTGTTGTGCGGAAGTGCGGTTTAATTTCCCGTTAAATTTTTCAGCCAACGCATTATAAAGACGAAGCGACCCTAATTTACCTGGTATGGCTGGAATGTTGTGGATAATCGTTTCACCATCCATCACATTTAAACCGGTTAAATGATCGATTGTGGGTAAGGTTTCTAAAATTTCTTTAAAGCTCATGGTTTATTTCCTTAATCTATATAAATTATGCGATAGTTTGCTCGCTATTTACTTCGCCAGTTGCACCAATAAAGCGGACTTCAGGTTGTAAATATACACCAAATTTTTCTGCAACAGTTTGGCGAACATGATGGGCGAGTTTGACTACGTCTTGTCCTGTTGCACCACTTTTGTTAATTAACACTAATGCTTGTTTTTCATGAACAGCTGCGCCGCCAATTTGAAAACCTTTAAGATTGCATTGATCAATCAGCCAGCCCGCCGCTAATTTCACTGAGCCATCGGCTTGCGGAAAGTGCGGTAGATTTTCGTGATATTTTTTGATTTCCTCAAAATGTTCTGAACTGATAACGGGATTTTTAAAGAAACTGCCCGCATTACCAAATTCATTGGGATTAGGTAATTTACTTTGACGGATATGACAGACTTCATCAAAAATTTGTTTAGCGGTGACCGTTTTTGGATCGAACTCTACAAGTGAGCCATATTTTAGAATAGGTTGCCAATTTTTTGTGAGCTTTAATCCAACCGCTGTAATCACATAACCTTGTTGATAACGATGTTTGAAAATACTTTCACGATAACCAAATTCACATTGTTCTGTGTCGAGTCGGAAGGTTTCATTTGTGTTTAAATTAAGCACATCTACATAATCGCATACATCTTTAAATTCCACACCGTATGCACCGATATTTTGAATTGGCGCAGAGCCTGCACAGCCAGGAATCAGAGCCAAATTTTCTAATCCATAAATACCATTGTTAATAGACCACTCCACCAATTCATGCCAATTTTCACCGCCATTCACATGCAGGTAGTGAAAATCAGAATCCTGTTGGTGAGTAATGCCCATTAAACGATTTAAAATCACCACCCCATGAAAATCATACAAAAATAGCATATTACTGCCTTGACCTAGAAAAAGTGCGGGTAAATTTTCTGTTTTTGAATGAGCCCATGCTTGTTGTAGTTGTTCAATGTTATGCGCTTCGATAATTTCACGAGCATTAGCATGAATATGGAAAGTGTGAAAAGGTTGTAAATTTTGCATTTAAAATACCATTGTAGGGTGCATAAAAAATTTATCTTTTATACCAGTTGCTATGAATAATTATATCCACCGTAATTAACATAAAGCGTGTGGAAGCGTGATTTTCACCTGTGTACCGCCTTGTTCGCGACGAATAATGTTAAATTCTGCATTAAGTTGGCGACTACGTTCAGTCATGATATTTAACCCATAATGACCTTCAGGTTCTTCAAGGTCTTGAATACCGATACCATTATCTTCAACTAAAATTTCGTATTCGCCTTCTGCATTAATTTTGGCGCTAATTTCAATTGCTGTGCCTTGAGAATGTTTGATCGCATTGGTGGTGGCTTCACGTACAATTTGTAGCACATGAACCAGTTGTTGTGGATTCAAACTTTGTGATGGTAATTGGCAATTAACGTTCATTTGCATCGTTGTTTGTGAACGTAATGAGTCAATCACTTGTTCTAGTGCAAGCTGTAAATTAGCTTCTTGTATGGTTAAACGGAAAGTAGCTAAAAGCTCGCGTAATTGTGCATATCCACTCGAAAGAGCCTGTTCAAAATCACGAATAATGACCAAACTTTGTTCTTTGGATGAATCGCCTTCTTTCTTCAAGTTATGTTTAAGTAATGTAAGTTGGATCTGTAAAAACGATAGTACTTGAGCCAACGAGTCATGCAATTCTCGCGCGATAATTGACCGCTCTTCCATCAATAAGAGCTGTTCCTGTTGGCGTAAACTTTTTTGGAAATAAAGGGCTCGCCCAAGCATTTGAGCAAGGTTTTGCATCATTCTCGGATCGGGGCAAGGCAATCCTGCTTGCCAAGAGAGTGCACCGAATTCCTCGTTATCGACAGAAAGTGTCTCTGTTTGCAAAGAGCAGTCTAAATCTTGAGTACCAAAAGCAATATCCCAATGCTCTGCACCCATAACTTCAACTTTGATATATTTCAAATTCTCGCTGACCAGAATATGGTCAAGCACTTGGCTTAATACTTTATCGTTGATTGTGTTGGCATTAAGAATTTGAGAGCTTTGATAAAGGGTCGTCAAAGAGCGGTTGGTTTGGCGTAACTTTTGTGTTTTTTCGTTTACCGTTTCTTCTAAACGTGAATAAAGTTGCCCAAGCTCTGTGGACATTTGTGTAAAAATACGCGCCAATGTACCGAGCTCATTTTGCTTCGTTGTATCAAGCGGGATGTGATTGAATTGACGCATTTGCACTTGCATACTGGCTTTCGTCATTAAGTGTAGTGGTTTTACGACTTCCCGCTGTGTGTACCAAATCACATAAGACACCATGAGTAAAATTAACCACATCGCGAAAAAGAGCACCGATACGCCCAAAATCCATTTTTGTTCACTGAAACGTTGTAGCTCAAACACAAAATAATCAACATCCGCCACGTAGTCAGTGAGCTGATTACTATAATTTTTTACATCGTGTTGGCGGGCATATTTTTCCATGTTCGTCCAACGTTGCAAAATGTTTTGATAGGAATGTTTTAATACATTCGGTGTGAAAAATTGATTTTGAACTTCCAATAAAGCGGATGAATGAAGGCTTATATGATAACGACGTAAGTTTGTTTCCACGCTTTCTGGTTGTTCTTGCATTTCATAGAGCAGGCGATAACTTTGCATCCGCAAAGATCCTGAAATATTAATGGCTTCTGCGTCATATTTATTACTGCTCATAATTGCCAAACTTAGCGAGCTAATTACGCCAGCAACGATGAGAATGATGAATAAATATTTAGCAATACGAGTGGAAACTGAACGTTTAGTATGCACAGGAAACTCCAGTGGAAATTTAGAAAAGTGCGGTGAATTTTTTATTTCTTTTTAAATTTAGCCCAAACTTTATCTTCTTGACCACGCCATAAACGTTGAACGTTATCGTGATGACGATAAATTAATAGACAACAGACCAAGGCAACGGGAAAAGTGAATTCAGGTTTAAACCACCATACATAAAAAGGCACAAGTAATGCAGAAATAACCGCACTTAATGAAGAATAACCGCTGATAAGAAAAACGAGGACCCAAGTGCCTAATGTAGAGCCTGCTACAGCCCAAGAAATTGGAGCAATCGCTCCGAAAGCGGTTGCGACGCCTTTGCCGCCTTTGAATTGGAAGAAAATTGGGAAAATGTGCCCCAAGCAAGCACCAAGTGCTACCATGCCTAATTCAAATTGTGTAAGTCCTAAATAGTAGCCAACCCATACTGGCGTCATGCCTTTTAAAATATCAATAATCAGTACGGCAAGAGCAGACCAACGGCCTCCGATACGAAGCACATTTGTTGCCCCTGGATTGTTTGATCCATTTTGACGAGGATCCGGTAAGCCAGCAATGCGACAAATTAGAATAGCACTGGAAATAGAGCCTAAAAGATAGGCACAAAGCATATAAAAAAGGGCAAAAAGGCTCATTTTGTACTCCAGTAAGAAAAATTATTCGTTATTCTACCCAAAGTTGATAGCATACGCCTACAATAATTTTAGAGGAAATCTTATGGATCGTGTTTTTATTGAAGAATTGACTGTTTTTGCACAAATCGGTGTATATGATTGGGAACAGCAAATTAAGCAAAAACTTGTGTTTGATTTGGAAATGGCTTGGGATTGTAAGCAAGCTGCGGAAACGGATGATGTTGCATATTGTTTGAATTATTCTGAAGTGAGCCAAGTGATAATTGATTATGTGGAAAGCAAACCTTTCTTGTTGATTGAGCGAGTGGCTTATGAAGTGGCGGATTTGCTTGAGTCACGTTATCAACTTCAAGGATTAAAAATTAAACTGAGTAAACCGAAAGCCGTAGCACAAGCTCGAAATGTTGGCGTATTGATTGTACGTGGATGTTTAAAATAATGTGAAATTTTCGTAAAAACTTGTCGGCTTTTTAAACGAAATTGACTAAAATAGTCATGAGTTTTTACTGCAATAAAGGAGATTGCAATGAATATGAAAACCTTATTAGCACTAGCGGTTAGTGCGGGATGTTCAGTTGGTGTTGCACAAGCACATGAGCATAATCATGATCACAATATGGCACCAAAAGGTGCTTCTATTGAAGTGAAAGTGCAACAACTTGATCCAGTAAACGGTAACAAAGATGTGGGTACTGTTACGATTACTGAATCTAACTATGGTCTTGTGTTTACCCCTAATTTACAAGGATTAAGCGAAGGCTTACATGGTTTCCACATCCATGAAAACCCAAGCTGTGAGCCAAAAGAAAAAGAGGGTAAATTGACAGCTGGTTTAGGCGCTGGTGGTCACTGGGATCCTAAAGGTGCAAAACAACATGGTTACCCATGGCAAGATGACGCACACTTAGGTGATTTACCTGCATTAACTGTATTACATGATGGTACAGCGACTAACCCTGTTTTAGCACCACGTCTTAAACATTTAGATGATGTTCGCGGTCACTCTATTATGATCCACGCTGGTGGTGATAATCACTCCGATCATCCTGCTCCACTTGGCGGTGGCGGTCCACGTATGGCATGTGGCGTGATTAAATAATTCGATTGTTCGAAACGAAAAGTGCGGTGAATTTTCACCACACTTTTTTTGCTAGATATTTAGCGTTTAATTCACGACTTCAGCAGTATATTTCAGCTTGTGAATCGCATCGAATAATTGCTGGTTTGTGACTTTGGGATCTTCCAAAACCGTCACCAAACCATCTTTAATGGATGCTTTTGTTGATATAACGCCATCGATATTACGTAGTTCTTTATTGACTAAGTAAGCACAAAGCTGGCAATTCATTTCTTTTACTTTTAGCACAATTTGTTTGGTTTCATTCGCATGAGCGAAAGAAATGGCAAACAGAGAAAGCAAAAGTGCGGTACATAATTTCTTCATTTTTATTCCTAATTCGCTAATTCTAAAATCCAAGGCAAAATTGTTGGATAGGTTAAGAAAAAAATCATCATGATAAATACAATCCAATATAAAACGATGAGTTTTTTACGGGAAATATATTTGCTACAAATAATTTTTTTGGAAAACATCAACAGCCAAAATCCATAGGCAAAGGCGCATAATGAAATAATGAGCATGGGAATACGCAAATAATCATATTCGCCTAAGCCAATCAACCAAGTAGATGATACGCCGAACACTAAATAGATTAATGGTGCGATGCAGCACAACGTTGAAGCCACCGCGGCACTAAGTGCGGTGGCTATGGCAACCCAAAAGGATTTATTAGAGTTTTTTAGAGACGTAGTCATATTTAAATTCTTTTGGATCAAAGGAATTTAACGGATCGCCACCCACTTCAGCATACGGATAGCCGAAGTTATTGATTGGAGCCAGTTCTGGTTGTGGATATAAATCGAAATCACGGGCATGATTAAATCCGACCCAGTTTGCTTCCCAGTTACCAAACAAATATTTTGCTACGGCTTGTGTATCTTTATCTTCAACAGATTTTTTCTCTGCTAAACGCATTTTAGCAACATCTGCGGAATCAACTGGTACCCATCCAAACCCTGCAAGGTAGAATTCAGCACGGCAGTGCTGACCGCCACTTACGTTTGCGATGCCTTGTTCATTTGCACTACCGAAAGCACCTTTGGAATATTTGCCCATTTTCTCTGCCGCACCTAAGCGAATACCAAAAATTTCACGGGCTGGGATACCTGCCGCACGAGCAAGCGCCACAAATACAGAGTTAATATCGGTACATTTACCTTTTAATACGCCAGTGGTAAGAATTTTTTCTACATCGCCGTCACCACAACCTAATACAGAATTATCACGTTCCATATTGTTGACGATCCATCGGTGAATCAACTCAGCTTTTTTCAATGGATTGGTTTCTTTACCTACGATTTTGTCAGCAAATTCTTTCACAATGCCATCAGTTTTAATATGTGGAGTAGCTTTTAAGTACTCTTGTACATCCACGGAATACTGAATATCTTTTGGCGGAGTATAATTTTCTAAAGCACCTTTCACCATCGGTTCACGGTCTTTTGTTTCAATGACCATAGTGACTTTTAAATCACACTTTTGTGTATCTTTATCCCAAGTGGCAAATAAGGTTTTCGCACCGTATTTATTGTTTTCTGTTACATAGGCATTCATGTAATTACCTTCAAAGTGAATCGATTTCACTTGTTGGTATTCTCCATTAAATGGCAATGGAACCCATAAATTGGTTTGTCCTTGCGAGCCTTTTGGCGCGACCAAATCGTAGGTTTGAGTGAATTCATACAGATGAGAATCAGTATTGTAGTTTGGGATGTTGGTATTGGCATAAGCCATTGAACACGCGGAAAGCACCGCTGTGGCGATAAGTTTCTTCATGAAAAGATCCTTCTAGTTAGTTAACAGTTAAAACTTAACACATTAGATAAACTAATTGTGGATGTCGATATGCTAACGGATTTTTCAGGTGCCCGTCAATTGAGCAATATGAAATAAATAAAATGTGATACTGATCCGACCAGATTGGTGATTTATCATTTTTTGATTTTTATCAACAACCATCTGAACCTTTTTTCTTTACACTGAAAAACATCACTTCATTATTCCGGGAGAATATGATTATGGATAAAAATAATCCAAATTTTTTTGCGTTTAATCGCAGACAACTTCTTAAAACCAGTGCCGCTCTGGCTACAGTTTCTCAATTACCCCTTCCTTTCACTTCCAAAGCTGAAACTAAACCGATTGTAGAATCCCCAGAAAAAGTCGTGTGGAATACTTGTCCTGGTAACTGCCACAGTCGTTGTGCGCTTCGTTTACATGTGAAAGATAACGAGGTCTATCGAGTAGAAACGGACAATACTGGCGACGATATTTATGGTAATCACCAAGTTCGCGCTTGTTTGCGTGGACGTTCTATTCGCAGAGTAATGAATCATCCTGACCGTCTAAAATACCCTATGAAACGAATTGGCAAACGAGGAGAAGGGAAATTTAAACGTGTCAGTTGGGAAGAGGCTTATGACACGATTGCAGATAACCTTAAACGTATTGTAAAGGAATACGGTAATGAAGCCGTGTATATTAATTACAGCTCCGGTGTAAGTGCAGGAAATATGCTCCGTTCTGCCGCACCGACTTCGCCCTTTGCCCGTTTGATGAATTGTTATGGCGGTTATTTAAGCTATTACGGCACTTACAGTCGTGCTCAAGTTTCTATGGCTATGCCTTACACTTATGGTTCAAATGAAGGCAATGCAACATCGGATATTATTAACAGTAAGCTGGTTGTATATTTCGGCAACAATCCGATGGAAACACGCATGAGCGGTGGGGGAATTACATATCATCTGGAGCAAGCTCGTGAAATTTCAAAAGCGAAAATGATCGTAATTGATCCTCGTTACACTGATACTGCTGCAGGGCGTGAAGATGAGTGGGTGCCAATTCGTCCAGGTACCGATGCTGCATTGGTTGCGGGAATGGCCTATGTGATGATTAGTGAAAATTTGGTCGATCAAGCATTTTTGGATAAATATTGCGTGGGGTATGATGAAAAAACGTTGCCACCAAGTGCGCCAAAGAATGCTCATTATAAAGCTTATATTCTCGGCTATGGTGAAGATGGTGTCGCTAAAACACCAAACTGGGCTGCCAAAATTACTGGTATTCCAGAAGAAACGATTATTCGACTTGCACGTGAAATTGCTATGACAAAACCTTGTTGTATTGTTCAAGGGTGGGGGATTCAGCGACAATCCAATGGCGAGCTTGCGGTAAGAGCGGTCGCAATGTTGGCTATTTTAACGGGTAATGTGGGAATACATGGTGGTAATTCAGGTGCACGTGAAGATACTTACAAGATTACCAATGTTAAATTTCCAACCTTAAAAAATCCAGTGAAAACGAAGATCTCTGTATTTATGTGGACGGATGCCATAGAAAGAGGTCCTGAAATGACCGCACTTCGAGATGGTGTTAAAGGGAAAGACAAATTAGATGTACCGATTAAATTTATTTGGAATTATGCGGGTAATACCATCACCAATCAGCATTCTAATATCAATAAAACACATCGTATTCTACAAGATGAAAATAAATGCGAAATGATCGTTGTGGTTGAGAATTTTATGACTGATTCTGCTAAATATGCAGATATTTTATTACCAGATTTAATGATCACCGAACAAGCAGATCTCACGCCAAATGAATATGCTGGAAATATGGGGTATTTAATATTTGGGCAACCTGCTACTACAGCTAAATTTGAACGGAAGCCTATTTATGAAATCGCGAGTGAAATAGCCAAACGATTAGGGCAAGATGTCTATGACAAATTTACAGAGGGTAAAACACAAGAAGATTGGGTTAAGTTCTTATATGCAGAAATGATGAAAAAAGATAAGGACTTACCCGATTATGAAAATATGAAGAAAATGGGTATTTTCAAAAAACGTGATCCTAAAGGACATTTTGTTGCGTACAAAGCGTTCAGAGAGGATCCTGAAAAAAATCCATTGAAAACCCCTTCAGGTAAAATTGAAATCTATTCAGAAGCGTTAGCTAAAATTGCTCAAACATGGGAATTGGAAGAAGGGGATGTGATTCATCCATTACCAATTTATCATGCTGGTTTCAACGGTGTAGATGATCTGAAACGCAAAGATTATCCATTCCAAATGATTGGTTTCCATTATAAAGCGCGCACCCATTCTTCCTATGGTAACGTCGATATTTTACAAGCAGCCAATCGCCAAGAAATTTGGATTAATCCAATTGATGCGCAAGCTAAAAATATCCAAGATGGATCAATGATTCGCGTGTTTAATGAAAATGGCGAAGTTCGCATTGCAGCTAAAGTTACGCCACGTATTATGCCGGGCGTGCTTGCTATGCCACAAGGTGCATGGCATAAAGCGAATATGAATGGGGATCAAATCGACCATGGCGGCAGCATTAACACACTGACTACACACCGTCCTTCACCATTGGCAAAAGGTAATCCACAACATTCTAATTTAGTTCAAGTGGAACGCTTGTAGGGAGTGAATAATGAAACAATATGGCTTTTATTTTGATTCGGATCGCTGTACAGGCTGTAAAACTTGCGAATTAGCCTGTAAAGATTACAAAGACTTAGGCACGGATGTAAATTTCCGCCGTATTTATGAATACACAGGCGGCAACTGGAACCAACAAGCAGACGGTTGCTGGCATCAAGATGTGTTCGCTTATTATATGTCGATTTCGTGCAACCACTGCGCAGATCCGGCTTGTACCAAAGTTTGCCCAACAGGTGCAATGCACAAAAACGAAGATGGTTTCGTGATTGTAAATGAAGAAACCTGTATCGGTTGCCGTTATTGCCATATGGCATGCCCTTACGATGCACCGCAATTCGATGCGCAAAAAGGCCATATGACAAAATGTGATGGCTGTTATTCTAGAGTAAAATCCGGTCAAAAACCGATTTGTGTGGATGCTTGCCCATTACGCGCATTAGATTTTGCGCCAATTGATGAACTTCGTGCAAAATATGGCGAACAAGCCTCTATCGCTCCATTGCCACCGGCAGATATCACGCATCCAAATTTAGTGGTGAAACCAAATAAAAATGCCCGCCCAAGTGGCGATACCACCGGGTTCTTAGGCAACCCAAGAGAGGTGTAAGATGAACGCAGGATTACATGAACTTCCATTAGTTTTTTTCACTGTATTGGCGCAAAGTGCGGTCGGTGCGTGGCTTGTTTTTACTTTTGTGCTACTTGGCGAAAAAAATGAGAAAAGCTGCGCTTACATCCACAAAGCCATGTTTGTGGTGTTAGCGTGTTTAGGTTTAGGTTTTATCGCCTCAATTATGCACCTTGGTACGCCGGCTCGTGCGTTTAATTCATTAAATCGCGTAAGCGAATCCATGATGAGTAACGAAATTGCCGCAGGTGCCATTTTCTTTGCGCTTGCCGGTTTCTATTGGCTAATTGCTATCACAGGTAAAATGCCGTCGGCGCTTGGTAATTTATGGCGAATTTTAACCGCACTTGTGGGCGTGGTATTTATGTATGTGATGAATCAGGTTTATCACATCGCCAGTGTACCAACATGGAACACGCCATTAACATCTTGGACGTTCTATCTCACTGTTGCATTAGGCGGTTTGGCGTTATCTTATGCATTATTAATGCCGAACAAACAACGCGATTATCAACTTAATCTCGTGCCAAGCCTCTTTGCCCTTGCTGTATTATTCGCAGCCGTGGTTGCAGTATATCAAGGCTTTAGCTTGCAAGGCATTCATAGTTCCATCCAAAATGCCGCCGCACTTGTGCCGGGTTACGCTATGATGACAGCTGTTCGTTTATGCTTATTAGCCATTGCTGCCTTCCTTTTATTCCGTGCGAAAAATGCAGGATTATTAGCTTGCGCAGTTATTTTAACCTTAGCCGCAGAAGGCATTGGTCGTGTGTTGTTTTATGGATTACATATGACTTATGGAATGGCCATTGCAGGGTAAATTATATGTATGGGCGTATGCGATACGCCCCTACGCTGCAACCAATCCACTAAATTAATAAATACCAAAGTGCGGTCATTTTTTTCGGAGATTTTATGCAAAACACCTTTCAACAGATTTCCCTTTACGGGCGCTTGCTCGGTGCGGCTTTTTATTATGAACCGAGCGATTCACGTCTTGCCGGTATTTTAGATTTTTTTCGGCAATCCACTTGGGCGCAAGAATGGGAAATTGAATGGGATGAAAAAACTCGTGAAAAAACAACCGCACTTATTGCGCAAGGCTTAAATCAAGATCTGAACGATCAATACCAACGCCTATTTATTGGCCCAAACGAATTGCCTGCACCGCCTTGGGGTTCTGTTTATTTAGATTCTGAATGTGTGATTTTTGGTAATTCTTTACTGGCATTGCGTGATTTTCTCCGTCATCATCAAATTTCTTTTCAAGCCGAACAAGATGAACCGGAAGATCATATTGGATTAATGCTAATGCTGGCCGCTTATCTTGCCGAAAATCGACCGTACTTAGTGGTAGAATTTCTGCGTGAGCACTTCCTGATTTGGGCAAACCATTTTTTAACGCAGCTAGCGAACGCTGAAAATGCGCCGTTCTATCAAGGGCTTGCCTTACTCACCGCACAAACCTTGCAGCAGTGGCAAGCTGATTTGCATATTGATGTGCCAAACGTTAGATTCTATCGATAATGAAAAACGAAGCCTATTATCAGGCTTATCTAAGCCACAACCAGATTTCCCGCCGCGGGCTATTCCGTAGTCTCTTCGCTACGGGAGAATCTGCCGTTGTGAGCGAAAAACACCTTCCCCGCCCACCTTTTGCTGCTCGAGAAGATTTATTTACCGCTGTCTGCAATGGCTGTGGCAATTGCGTTGCTGCCTGCCCGAATGGATTGATTCGATTAGAACAAAATCAAGCCATTCTTGAAATCGACTACGCACCTTGTGATTTATGTGGAAAATGCGCCGAAGTTTGTTCCACCAACGCGCTTCATTCTAATTTTCCAGCAGACACCCTACTTCGCCCACAATTTTCTTCAGCCTGTTTAATACTACAAAATCAAACCTGTCCAGACTGCCAAACCGCTTGCCCACAACAAGCGATTACCAGCATGTTAGAGATTGATAATGAACGTTGTAACGGATGCGGAGAATGCAAAATTACCTGTTTTATTGGCGCGATTACACTTAAATAAAAATCCTTCATTTTCCACCGTACTTTCCTTCTAACATTTGACACCCCTAGCCCTTACACCTATTATTCCCTCGTTATTTATTAAGATTTACGGAACAAAATAATTATGGTGAATAAAACCGCTCAACTTAAACAAGCTCTAGAAAATCGTATTCTCATTTTAGACGGTGCAATGGGGACGATGATCCAAAAATATAAACTGACAGAAGCCGATTTTAGAGGCGAGAAGTTTAAGGAAAGTGCGGTTGATTTACGCGGTAATAATGACTTACTGACATTGACTCAGCCACTGCTAATTTCTGCTATTCATGAGAAATATTTAGCAGCGGGTGCCGATATTATTGAAACCAATACTTTTAGTTCAACTACGATTGCTCAAGCGGATTACGACTTGCAATCTATTGCTTATGAACTCAATTTTGTTGGCGCAAAATTAGCGCGTTTGGCCGCAGATAAATATAGCACGCCAGAAAAAACTCGCTTTGTTGCTGGTGTATTAGGGCCAACCAACCGTACAGCCTCCATTTCACCTGATGTAAATGATCCCGGTTTCCGCAATGTGACTTTTATTGAGTTGGTGGATGCTTATGCCCAAGCAACAAAAGGCTTAATCGAAGGTGGTGCGGATTTAATTATGATCGAAACCATTTTCGACACGCTTAACGCTAAAGCGGCCGTTTTCGCCATTGAAAGTGTATTCGAAGAATTAGGCGTAGAATTGCCAATCATGATTTCTGGCACCATTACCGATGCTTCAGGGCGAACCCTTTCTGGGCAAACTACTGAGGCTTTCTATAACTCTCTCCGTCATGCAAAACCGCTCACTTTCGGTTTGAACTGCGCGTTAGGTCCAAAAGAATTACGTCAATATGTAGAACAGCTTTCAAAAATCAGTGAAACCTATGTTTCTGTGCATCCAAACGCGGGCTTGCCAAATGCTTTTGGTGGTTATGATTTAGGGGCAGAAGAGATGGCTGCCCACTTAAAAGAGTGGGCAGAAAGTGGTTTTGTGAACATTATCGGCGGTTGTTGTGGTACCACACCGGAACACATCAAAGCCTTTGCTGAGGCGGTAGAAAATATTCCACCACGCAAATTGCCACAAATCAAAACCGCCATGCGTTTATCCGGTTTAGAACCACTCAATATTGACGATGAAAGCCTGTTCGTGAACGTGGGGGAACGCAATAACGTAACAGGCTCGGCGAAATTCAAACGCTTAATTAAAGAAGACAAATTTGCTGAAGCCATTGAAATTGCCATCGACCAAGTGGAAAACGGCGCGCAAGTCATCGACGTGAACATGGACGAAGCCTTGCTCGACGGCAAAAAATGCATGACCCGTTTCCTCAACATTATGGCGACCGAACCTGATGCAGCCAAAGTGCCAGTCATGATTGACTCGTCTAAATGGGAAGTGATCGAGGCAGGTTTGCAATCAGTACAAGGTAAACCAATCGTTAACTCTATTTCCTTAAAAGAGGGCGAGGAAAAATTTATTCATCAGGCTAAATTGGTGCGTAAATACGGTGCAGCCGTTGTGGTGATGGCATTTGATGAAGTGGGGCAGGCTGATACCGAAGAGCGTAAAGTGGAAATCTGTACCCGTGCCTATAACATCTTAGTCAACCAACTTGGCTTCCCACCAGAAGACATCATTTTCGACCCGAATATTTTCGCCATTGGCACGGGGATTGAAGAACACAATAACTACGGCGTGGATTTCATCAACGCTACAGGTCGTATTAAACGCTCTTTACCGCATGCGAAAATTTCGGGCGGTGTGTCAAACGTGTCCTTCTCTTTCCGTGGAAATAATGTCATGCGTGAGGCTATTCACGCGGTATTCCTCTATCATGCCATCAAACAAGGTATGGACATGGGGATTGTGAATGCAGGACAGCTCGCTATTTACGATGATCTGGATCCTGAATTACGTAATGTGATTGAAGACGCCGTCTTAAACCGCACGCCAGATGGCACAGAACGTTTACTGGATATTGCAGAAAAATATCGCAACCAAGGCAACGATGAAAGTGCGGTGGATTCTGTGGCTGAATGGCGTACGTGGCCTGTGGAAGAACGCTTAAAACACGCTCTGGTGAAAGGGATTACTACGCATATCATCGAAGACACCGAAGAAGCCCGCCAAAAATTGCCAACACCGTTAGAGGTCATCGAAGGCCCGCTCATGGCAGGCATGGATGTGGTGGGCGATTTGTTCGGCGACGGCAAAATGTTTCTGCCACAAGTGGTGAAATCCGCACGCGTAATGAAACAATCCGTGGCGTATTTAGAGCCATTTATCAACGCCACTAAACAAAAAGGCTCCAGCAACGGCAAAGTGGTGATCGCCACCGTGAAAGGCGACGTGCATGACATCGGCAAAAACATCGTAAGTGTGGTGTTGCAATGTAATAACTTTGAAGTCATTGACTTAGGCGTGATGGTGCCGGCGGATAAAATCATTCAAACGGCTATTGATGAAAAGGCGGATATTATAGGCTTGAGCGGTTTGATTACGCCATCCCTTGATGAAATGGAATACTTCCTCGGCGAAATGACGCGTTTAGGTTTAGACTTGCCTGTTTTAATCGGCGGCGCAACCACCTCCAAAGAACATACTGCCATTAAACTGTATCCAAAATATAAACAACACGGCGTGTTCTATACATCGAACGCTTCACGCGCGGTAACGGTTTGTGCGACATTGATGAACCCGGAAGGTCGTGCAGCATTGTGGGAACAATTCAAGAAAGATTACGAAAAAATCCAACAATCTTTTGCCAATCGCAAACCACTGCGTAAACAGCTTAGTATTGAAGAAGCGCGCGCTAATCGTTTCGACGGCTTTAGCGGTGAATGGGCGGATTATATGCCGCCAAAACCAAAACAAACGGGCATTGTGGAATTCAAAAACGTGCCAATTGCCGAGTTACGTAAATTTATCGACTGGTCGCCATTCTTCCGTATCTGGGGCTTGATGGGCGGCTACCCTGATGCTTTTGATTATCCAGAAGGAGGTGAAGAAGCACGCAAAGTGTGGAACGATGCGCAAGTGGTTTTAGATGAATTAGAGCAAAACCATAAACTCAACCCAAGCGGTATTTTAGGTATCTTCCCTGCCGAACGTGTAGGCGATGATGTGGTGCTTTTCTCTGATGAAGAACACACAAACCCAATCGGCACTGCTTATGGCTTACGCCAACAAACGGAACGTGGCAAAAACAGCAAAAGCCCATTTAACTTCTGCTTGAGCGACTTTATTGCCGATCGCGAAAGCGGTAAAAAAGACTGGTTCGGCATGTTCGCCGTTTGTGCGGGTATTGAAGAAATGGAGCTTGTAGAAGGCTATAAAGCGGCAGGCGACGACTACAACGCTATCTTGCTACAAGCTGTGGGCGATCGCTTAGCCGAAGCGATGGCGGAATACCTGCACTTTGAGCTTCGCACCCGCATTTGGGGCTACACGCAAGAGGAATTCGACAATCAAGGTTTAATCAATGAAAACTATGTGGGCATCCGCCCAGCACCCGGCTATCCAAGCTGCCCGGAACATACCGAAAAAGCCTTGATTTGGGATTTATTGGAAGTGGAACAACGCATCGGCATGAAACTCACTGAAAGCTATGCCATGTGGCCTGCCGCTTCTGTCTGCGGTTGGTACTTCACCCACCCAGCAAGCAACTATTTCACTTTAGGTCGCATTGATGAAGACCAAGCTCAGGATTATGCCAAACGCAAAGGTTGGAATGAGAGAGAGATGATGAAGTGGTTGGGTGTGGCGATGAAGTAGGAATCATAAAGGGGGGAAGAATTATTCCCCCTCATACATTTATGACTATTAACAACCTAATCCAAACAATTTAGAAACATCTATTTCTGTAGCACAAGCTGAAATTAAGCGAATATTCCTACACTGAAGAGCAGATCTATTTTGAACCGTAACTTTGGTTAATTGATTCTGCGGAATATTAAATACTTTTTCTATTCTATTTTTAAAAGAGTCACCATCTGCATTTGGTACAACGATATCAATTTTTTTATTATTATGATAGCATCTTAATATGTCATTAAAATGCTCATCAGCATTATTAAATGAATATCCTATAATGACGATATGTTCAGCTTCTTTAATCCACTCTGTTGATTTTGCCCATAATTCAATATATTTATTTGATAACACAGGCTTTAACCTTAAAGGTGGAACTAGCGATGGAATTGTATGGACTTGTTTTGATATATCATAATCATTTAAATTAATACTTGGCGCTATAACATCACGAATAAAATCACTCGGGTTAAGTGATAGTATATTTTCTATGTTCAATAAGTCTCTTGTATCCATTCTTACATATTCTGCCAACCCACCATGAAAGTATATAACATTATTTCCTGTCAATTGATTTTCAAGAAAATAAGTATAATTTAATGTTACTGCTCTAATATCTTTGTGTAATTGACTATAAAATGGTAGACTTAGATTTTTACTAATAACTTCTTGTTGTTTATGTACTAGATAAGCCCATAAAGACCAAGAAATATAAATATAATTCTTAATATCTGCAGGATTTTCATTATAAAACCCTAAAAATTTCTCTATTAATAATGTTTCTATATTTAACAAATCCGCTCCAATTGCCCTAGCAATAGGATTATCACCTTTTAAGCTCATTCTTAAAGTTCGTTTAAGCACTAGCTTAAAAGTGTCAGAAAGAGACAGCTTATGTATATCTAAAATAGAATCACTATCAATAATATCATCTGCATCATCAGGAAATACATCTCTAATTAGGCTTTCTGTTTCTTCATCTAAATAGCTTTGTTCAGCTATCGTTGCTAGTTTTTCAAATAACTTGATTAATAATTGCGCTAACTTCTTATTCTTATCATCATTTTCCTCTAGATTATTGAGTACCTCACGAACTCTCTGAATCATTTGTTTTTGCTCATGAATTTCTCTTGTAGCCACCTTATCTACTGCTCTAGCAATCATATTATTAAAATTAAAACGAAGGCCAGGAATCATCTTACGTAATTCTGAATCAACACAATTATCTTTATTAGCTAGATATCCAGCCACATCTGCAAGTAAAGTATTAGCCAAAGGAAAATCAATTCCCTCTGAACGATCCACTCCAGCTCCTGTTATTAATAAATGTTTTCCCATAAAAGTTCCTTTAGTTAATATAATTTCATATATTTTATCAAATAGAAAAAAGGTTTAACTATATTACATCAAATAAAGCAATGAGTTAAATTAATATAAAATATTCAAGATAGCGCACAGTGCCTAATTTCACTAAAAAACTCACTTCAATCCCATCTATCTCTGTTTGTTCTTAATATTTCCCCTTCAGGGGCTTTGAATATGCTAAAGATTGTATGTGCATGTATATTCTCTATAACTTGAAAGCCCAGTTGCACAATCCCCAATTTCCGTTATCATACGCGCTTTCTTATTTCTCGGAATTTTGTATTTATGAATAAATTAAAGATGGCGTTGTTTGTGGGTGTCCTTGTGAGTTTATTTGCTTGTACCACAACACATCAGCCGAAGAAAACGGTTAAATCTCGATTTTTAAAGAATAATATTAGCCAAGCTGAGTTAAATAATTCTGTTAATTACAAGCCATATCATTATCGTTGTAATAATAAAGAAACTGGGGGAATTTCTCATTTGACGACTTATTTCCCTCTTTCGCGTGAAAGCCGTATGAAAGATAACTTCGGGTTTTATTTCCAGTTAGATAATGGTAAATCGGTGCCTTTTGATCATTCATACACACTGACACTGAATGCGCGCGGTACAAAATTTGAAGTGGTTTATCGTTCGTATGATCCGATTCAAGGAAGTTATGTGGATTTAATCGCGCGATCTCAAAGTTCAATTTACTACAAGAATCAACAAGGCAAGCAAGTTCCTTGGTTGATTTGTAAGGGCGGTTGATTTTTATCGAAAATACTTTTTTACTTTCAGCAAAATGAGAAATTGGAATTAGTTTTCCAATTTCTCTATTCCATAAATCTCTCTTCCTTCTACATCAAATTTCACGCTTATATCAAAGGCTTTTGCAAGATTCGCTGAATTTAGTACCGCTTGTGTTTTGCCCGTTGCAATGATTTTGCCCTTATCGAGCAAAATTACTTCATCACAGTATTTATATGCAAGAGATAAATGATGGATCGCTACAACACAAGTATGCTGTGGCGTGAGCGATTTTAATTGTTCCATCATGTCTATTTGATAATAGGGATCGAGTGGCGCGATAGGTTCATCAGCAAGCAATAGCGGCGCATTTTTGATACAACAACGAGCGAGTTGCACTCGTGCTTTTTCTCCGCCTGACAGTTTTTGAAAGGATTTATTAAGCAAATGTTCTATCGAAAATTTTTGTGAAATCTCCGTAATTTTTGACCGCTCTTTTACCGATGATAATGGCGAATTTAAGCCGAGAGCAATGACATCATAAACCGATAAATCCCAATGGATATTGGTATCTTGCGCCAGATAAGCGAGTTGCTGGCTTTTTTCTGTTGTACTCATTTTGCTTAACAGGCTATTCCCAAAATAAATTTCACCTTTTGCAATAGGTAAAATTCCTGCAATCGTTTTGAGCAAAGTTGATTTGCCCGCACCGTTTGCGCCCATAATACCGATAAGTTTTCCTTTAGGAAGCGTGCAGCTGATGTTGTTTAAGCCATAAGGCTGGGAAAGATTTTCGATTCTAATCATTATCTTGCCAACTTGCGTTGCTCCGTAATTAAAATCCAAATTAAGCAAGGTGCGCCAATGATTGCGATGAGCGTGCCAATATAAATATGTGAGAAGATTGGAATATATTGCACGCAAAGATCTGCAATAAGTAGCAATAATGCGCCAAGTAATGCACTGGTGATGTAAAGTTGTGAAGGGCGTTTTTTTAGTAATAGGCGAGCAAAGTGCGGTGCGATTAAGCCAATAAAACCGATAGTACCTGTTTGCGGAATTGTTGCACCAACTAATAATGCCACGCCAAAGGTCGTGACGAAAAAGCTACGTTTAGGATTCACGCCCATTGTGCTCGCGGTTTCTTCGCCGAAGGTGAGCAAGTCAATATAGCGGCGTTCACGATATAAACAGAACAATCCCAATAATACGATTGGAAGTGAAATGAGCAGCGTATCAAGTTTTGCCCACATAAGAGAACCTTGTAGCCAGCGGTAGAGTTCAGCTAACGCCCACGGGCTTTCTGCGTTCGAAAGTAGCAATGCAACAGCAGCCGAGAGCAACATATTGACGGCTAAACTACTTAAAATCATCGCCGTTGTACCGTGGTTTTTAGCGATTAAATAAACCAATAAAAAACTAGACAATGCGCCAGCCACGCCGCCAATAAGCAATAGACTTAAGGGTACGGAAAAATAGTAAAGCAAAAAGACGCTAGTAGTGGTTGCACCAGCACTACTGCCCAATAATCCAGGACTTGCCAGTGGATTTTGAAATATCCCCTGCATTGCATTGCCTGCTAAAGCAAGGCTTGCACCAGTTAAAATGGCTAGTCCTATGCGAGGCAGGCGAATATCAAGCAATACGAGCGAGCGCATATCCGTGAGCACACCATCGGCATTTTTGAGATGAGCAAAATCGCCGAGCTGATGATAAATCGCAAAGCCGCTAATCAATAGTAACGCGAAGAAAAGTGCGGTATTTAATTTTAGTGTTTTGGTCAATGATTAATTTCCTATGTAATCCAAATATCATTTTAACTGTTGATAAATCTTCTCTGCCCCTTGCCACACGCCGTGATCAAAGCAATAAGTATATTTCATTGGAATACGAAAGTGCGGTCGATTTTTAAAAAGATTTTGCAAAAGCGGATGTTTAAGCAATTCCGCTTGTTCGTTATAACTTTGTTGGTCACTGATTTCAATCAACACGTTTGGTTCAGCTCGTAACACCTTTTCAAGAGAAAAATTTTGTGCTGTAAGTGGTGTTTTTAGCGGGGTTAAGCCTAGCAAGTTAAGTAAAGTGGGATACTGTGGCGTATAAGTTTCTACAATGCCGGTATCTGAAAGTATTAATGTGTCAGTGAGTGATAGATTGAGGCGAGAATCTTGTAATTTAAGTTTATCGATTAAAGATTTCGCATGCGTTTCGTTACCCGTAAGTTTGCCCAAGTGCAATATTAGCCCAAATAATTCTTCTGCTGTTTGTGGCGTGTCATTAATTGGCTCAATTTTTGCCCCGAGTTTTTTTAAATCTGCTACAAGTTGTGGATAAAAGGTTTCATTGATCAGAAACGTTTTATCGAGATAGGGCAATAATGCGGTGAGTTGTGGCTCAAGGGTTGGCTTATCCACATTGAGTTTATCCAACATCATCAAGGGATTTTTAGAATAAGGTGACTGCGCAGCAATTTGCTCAGGGCGTGCAATTTCCGACAAAAGACGATCGCTACAAAGCGTAAGCGAAACGAATTGCTCCGACGCATGCGAAGCCAGAGGCAAGAAAAGTGCGGTTAAAATTAAGCGAGTTTTTTGCATATAGATAATGATACGCTACGCCATCAATAATGTAAAAAGGCGTGCTAAGCACGCCCTTATATGTGGATAATAATTAGAACGATCCTTTTAATCCAACGTAAACATTGCGTCCGTCTTGGCCATAGCCCAGTACGTTTTCGTATTTTTTATTGAATACGTTGTTAAGGTTCGCATAAATCGTCAAGCTATCCGCTACTTTGTAGTCCACGCCTAAGTTTGCCAAGGTGTAAGATGGCAATTTCACTTTATGTGTGCTGTAGGTTGGTGAATAGTAGGTATCCATGCGTTTGCCTGTGTAAGATACATTTACATCCGCACCCAATTTTTCAGTGATTTGGTATGCTAAGCCCGCGTTCGCTAAATGTTTTGGACGACGTGCTAATTCAGCGCCTTTGCTATCTCGAGTTTGCGTGTAGGTGTAGTTAGCATAAGCAGTTAATGCATCGGTAACTTTACCGTTGTAAGCTACTTCAACACCTTTCACTTTACTCTTGCCTTCAAGATTTACTGCGCGGCTTGCATAAGTGGTAAAGTTGATCACTTTGCTACTAATTGCGTTTTTCACGTTACGAGCGAAATAAGTTACATCAAAGCTGTGACGCTCATCATTGGTTTCAAATAAGAAGCCAATATCGCCACCTAAACTTTTCTCAGGTTGTAAATTCGGGTTGCCGATATAGCGCGCGTTGTAACCGTAATATTCAGTGATCGTCGGGTTTTGAATCGCTGAACCAAAACTTGCGTGTGCTTTCACGTTATTGTGTAAACGGTAAGCGCCTGCGATACGGCCAGTCCATGAGTTTTCGTATTCAGAGCTGTCAGTGTAACGGCCGCTAATATTTAAGCTGTGATCTGCATCGTGTAATAGACGATATTCAGCTGCTAAGCTTTTCTCAATAAGTTTTTTATTGCCTGCATTATTGAAATAAGACGAATTGAAATCTGTTTTTTGATAGTCAGTTAAGAAACTTAAACCTTGTGTGAGAGTGCCTTCACGATCGAAATTGACATCTAATTGATAGTTTGCATTGAGTTTTTTCGCATCGTAAGCTGATGTGTAGCCAACGGTATCGCTGTCAGTTTTGAGATGGCTTACACCAACCTTGTGTTTAAGCAATTGATCATCATTACCTAAGAAGCCACTTAATTTGAATAAGGTGTCACGTGTGCGGGTGTAGTGGCCTTTTTCATCCGTTGCGCTGTTATCAAAGTTAGCGGTTTGGCTGCTGTGAGAGGTTAAGAAATCAAAACCTTTTTGATTATCGTCATAACCGAAACGAAGAGAAGCATTATCACGGTGGAATTTGTCGCGTTCGGTTGAACCTCCAGTACTCACTGCTGTGCCATCTTGCGCAGTGTAGTTAAAGCGGTTGTTGCTGAGTGCTGAAATGCCTTTAGTGTGGTGGCTGTCACCGTGTAAAGCATAATAGAAACCGTTGTTTGAACCTGAAAGGGTTAATGAACCATCTACCGTACGATTAGAGCCTGTGCCAAAATCGTAATCGACGTTGAAGGTTTTGCCTTTTTCTAAGCCTTTTTTCGTAGTGATATAAATCACACCACCCATCGCATCACTTCCCCAAAGGGCGGATTGCTCGCCGCGTAATACTTCGATGCGATCGATGTTGCTTAAGGCTAATCCACCGAAATCAAAGCCATAACCAGAAACAGGATTCACTTTCACACCATCAATAATCACTGCAGTGTGGTTTGCATCTGCACCACGTAAAAATACGTTGGTCAATGTGCCACGACCACCAGAGGCGCTCACAGCTAGGCTTGGCACAGTTTTCAATACATCACTCACATAAGTCGCATTACGTACTGCAAAATCTTTTTCTGTTAATACAGTAACAGACGACGCTGTTTGGTGAAGGCTGATAGGGGTTGCGGATGCTGAATACACATTGATCGGCTCAAGCTCGGTTTTAGTTTCAGCTTGTACAAAAGCCGATGCACTCAATAAAAGTGCGGTAGTAATTAAGTTAGTTTTCATTAAGTGGTTCCTCTTTTTAAAAAGTGCGCTATTTTGGCACAATAGAAATTCATTTCCTAGTTGAGAATTTTCATTTACTTTACAAATTCTGTTTATTTTGTAAAAAAATTCGTTTTTTGACCGCACTTTTTCGCTTTTATCCGCCTTGCGTTTTCAAGTATAATGTTTCAAACTATTGAATGAATTATGATGGTTTAGAATTCCTATTTTGAGCTATTTATCTTCTAACATAAATCCACACTTTATCTTCCTCCAGCGTCCTTTAATTGCTTAATTAAATCCTTCAGGAATAACCGTGTCTTTATCGTTTAATTCTTTTTGTAATATGAAACATTCTTTCAGGTAATTTCTATGAAAAAAAATGTATTTCGTCTTAATTTTTTAACCGCTTGTATTTCATTAGGGATAGCATCACAAGCGTGGGCAGGACATACTTATTTTGGTATTAGTTACCAATATTATCGTGATTTTGCAGAGAATAAAGGGAAGTTCACAGTTGGAGCCCAGAATATTGAGGTTTATAACAAGAAAGGGGAATTAGTCGGTACATCAATGACAAAAGCACCGATGATTGATTTTTCTGTAGTGTCGCGCAACGGCGTAGCAGCATTAGTGGGCGATCAGTATATTGTGAGTGTTGCACATAACGGTGGATATAATAGCGTTGATTTTGGTGCGGAAGGACAAAATCCAGATCAGCATCGTTTTTCATATCAAATTGTAAAGAGAAATAATTATAAACCTGGTCAATATGATGGCGATTATCATATGCCTAGATTACATAAATTTGTCACTGATGCTGAGCCGATAGAAATGACAGAAACAATGCATGGAAATACGTATGCAGATCATGCTAGATATCCTGAACGTGTTCGTATTGGTGCAGGTAGACAATGGTGGAGAACCGCTGAAGATCAAGAAAAGGGACGTAATAGCTCATATTGGATTGCTAGTGGTTATCAATGGAGAACTGCTGGTAACACGCATTCCCAAGGTGGGGCAGGTAATGGTACGGTAAATTTAAATGGAGATCTGACAAAACCGAATGATTATGGACCTTTGCCAATCGCTGGTTCTTTAGGCGATAGTGGATCGCCAATGTTTATTTATGATGCAAAAAAACAAAAATGGTTGATCAATGGCGTATTGCAAACTGGTAACCCTTTCTTGGGAGCTGGGAATGGATTCCAATTAATTAGAAAAGACTGGTTTTATGACAATATCTTTGCAGAGGATTTGCCTATAACATTTTTAGAACCAAGAAGTAACGGTCATTATTCATTTACTTCAAATAATAATGGAACTGGTACGGTTACTCAAACGAATGAAAAAGTGAGTATGCCTCAATTTAAAGTCAGAACGGTTCAGTTATTTAATGAAGCATTAAAAGCAGAAGATAAAGAACCTGTTTACGCCGCAGGTGGTGTAAATGCTTATAAACCAAGACTAAATAATGGTAAAAATATTTCATTTATTGACTATGCGAAAGGTGAAGTTACTTTTACTAATAATATTAACCAAGGGGCTGGCGGTTTATATTTTGAAGGTGACTTTACAGTATCTTCAGAAAATAATGCAACTTGGCAAGGGGCAGGCGTACATGTAAGTGAAGGTAGCACCGTTACTTGGAAAGTAAATGGTGTTGAAAATGATCGCCTTTCTAAAATTGGTAAAGGAACGTTACATATTCAAGCAAAAGGTAAAAACTTAGGCTCAATTAGCGTTGGCGATGGTAAAGTAATCTTGGATCAACAAGCCGATGAAAATAATCAAAAACAAGCCTTTAAAGAAGTTGGCATTGTAAGCGGTAGAGCAACAGTTCAACTCAACAGTGCAGATCAAGTTGATTCTAACAATATTTATTTCGGCTTTCGTGGAGGACGATTAGATCTTAATGGTAACTCATTGACTTTCAAACGTATTCAAAATACTGACGAAGGAGCGATGTTAGTTAACCACAATGCAACTCAAGCATCAGACATTATCATTACTGGAAGTGATACTACCAATAATCAAGGAGGCGACTTAACCAATAAACGTGATATTGCTTTTAATGGTTGGTTTGGTGATAAAGATGATACTAAAAATACTGGACGTTTGAATGTTAATTACAATCCACTTAACAAAGATAATCACTTCCTTCTATCAGGTGGAACAAATTTAAAAGGGAATATTACCCAAAATGGCGGTAACTTAATTTTTAGCGGTCGTCCAACGCCTCATGCTTACAATCATTTAAATCAAAATCATGCCAAGATAGAAGGTTCAACGCGAGGAGAGGTCATCATCGATGATGATTGGATTAACCGCACGTTTACGGCTGAAAACCTCCAAATTAAAGGCGGGCAAGCGGTGGTTTCTCGCAATGTTTCTGCAATTAATGGTAATTGGACAATTAATAACAACGCCTCAGCAACTTTTGGTGTGACACCAAATCAAGAAAATTTAGTTTGCATTCGTTCTGATTGGACAGGACTCACTCAATGTAAATCAGAAAAACTGACTAATGAAAAAATCATCAATTCGTTACCAAGAACAAAAGTAAATGGCAACGTGCAGTTATCTAATACCGCAAGCCTCGTTGCATCAGGATTCGTGGATTTAATTGGCAACGTGAATTTAACCGAACAGAGTCGATTTACCTTGAGTAACAACGCAACACAAACAGGAGCATTGCACTTGAGTAATCAGGCAAATGCCACGGTGAATAATGCAACTTTAACTGGCGATGTTCGTTTGAGTAATAACGCTCATTTTAATCTTATTAATACTCAATTTACCCATCAAATAAGCGGTGAAAATGGCTCTCAAGTCAGTTTGGATAATGCGAACTGGACAATGCCAGCAAACACAAGTTTAGGTAGTCTAACACTCAATAATAGTGAAATTACGCTGAATCCAGATTTTGTTACTCAAGCGAACAATAGCCAATTTAATACGTTAACGATCAACGGCAATTTAAGTGGCAATGGGACGTTTAATTATCGTACTTATCTGACCCAGTATTTAGGCGATAAATTACAAATTAATGGACGTGCACAAGGTGACTTTAAGCTTAATGTGCATAATACGGGGGCTGAACCCACAACACTTGAACAATTAACACTAGTTACCCTTAAACAAGCGGTAGATTCAGGCTTGAACTTTACCTTAGCCAATCAACACGTTGATGCTGGTACTTGGCGTTATGAGTTAATTAAAAAAAGGAATGAATACCGTTTATATAATCCGATTAAAGAACAGGAGTTAATTCAAAACTTAACCAATGAAGCTCAAAAGTTAAGCGAATTATTAGCGAAAAAAACGGCATTAACCGAAAAACGTCATGCTCAAGAAGAAAAAGTGCGGTCAAAAAGTTCAGTATTATCTGAAGCATTGCCTGATCAAAGCCATCTCAACACATTAAAAACGGAATTAGCAGCACTTCAACATAACCAAAATGCCGCACAGGAAGTGCAAAATCAGAAAGAAATGGCACTAACCCAAGCACAAGCTACAGTACAAGCTGCTCAAGAAAAAGCACAAACTGCAACCAATGCGTACGAATCCGCTAAAAGCCTAGAAACTGCTCAAGCTTTAGATGAAGCAAATATCGCTTTAGCGACAGCACAGGTGAAAAAAGAGGAAGCTCAAATTGAGTTTGCCACAGCTAAACTGACACAACTTAATCTCACAAAACAGCAACAAGAAAAAGCACTTGCTGTTGCTGAAGAGGAAAAAGTGTTATCTGAAAAAGGGGCATCTTTACAGGCTGAAAAGCAGGCTTTCTATTTTATGGTGTTATCACTTGAAGAAGTGAAAGAGGAGCTTATCATCACAGAAGAACTTCTCCGACAAGCACAAGCTAATAATGCAGAATTGAAAGCGAAAAAAGCATTACTTGAACGCGACTTAGAAGAACAAGCTAATCAAAATAAAGAGGCTCAAACCTTCAAAACTAATCTTGCAGAAACACAGCAAGAGAAAGCAACCGCGGCTCAAGAAAAAGCAAAATCAACAGAGCAAAATAATAGTAGCTTAAGTGCTCTTAATCTGGCGAATCAAGCTGTTATTGCTAAACAACAAGCGGTCGAAAATCTTAAAAATAGCACTAATGCACAAACTCAAGCATTAACGGCAGAGCAAGCAAAAGTCGAACAAGATAAAACGCAAGCAGAGCATCACAAAGCAAATGCTCAACAACGTCAAACCATTGAGCAAACTATGCCAGTTACTGCTCAATTCCGTCAAGAGGAAGCAGAAAAACAAGCGCAACTTGAAGCAGAAAGACAACGTCAAGC
>NZ_LCTH01000031.1:0-59985 GCF_001008275.1 Haemophilus haemolyticus | reverse complement strand
TCGCTGTTTCTGCTTTTGCATAAGTGCGGGCAATTTCTCTCAACATTTCAGGCTCAACGCCAGTGATATGTTGAGTTGATTCAGGTGTATAAGCTTTTACAGTTTCATAGAACGCATCGAAATTTTCGGTATGTTCATCAATGAATTTTTGATCTTGTAATCCTTCTTCAAGAATCACGTTCATCATTGCATTCAAAAATGCGACGTTGCTACCATTGGCAAGAGGCGCATAAATGTCAGCGATACGAGCGGTTTCAATTTTACGAGGGTCACAAACAATAACCTTAGCCCCTTTTGCTTTTGCGTGGTTAATACGACGCGCCACAATAGGGTGAGATGTTGAGGCATTATAGCCAAAGATAAATACGCATTTAGTGTCTTCAATCTCAACGATTGAGTTGGACATCGCGCCATTACCCACTGATTTGAGCAGACCTGCTACAGATGGGCCATGTCAGACACGTGCACAACAGTCAATGTTGTTATTGCCTAATACCGCACGAGCAAATTTTTGCATAACGAAATTCACTTCGTTACCTGGTCCACGAGAAGAACCCGTTACCATAATTGACTCGTTGCCATATTTTTCTCTAATTTCTTGTAAACGTTTTGCAGAATAGGAAATAGCCTCTTCCCAGCTCACTGGCGTGAACGGCTCGCCACGTTTGTAGCGAATCATCGGCTGAGTTAGACGAGGAGTGAGGATTTTTGTGTCATGCACGAAATCCCAGCCATAATATCCTTTCAGGCAAAGCTCTCGTTCGTTTGTTTTACCGTTTGCACCTTCAGCACCCACAATTTTGTTGTTCTCAACCAATAGATTGATCTTACAACCTGAAGCGCAATACGGACAGACAGTAATCACTTTTTTAATTGCCATAGTAATGTCCTTATTTTAGATAACCAGAATGAATTAATCATTCCGAGTAATATAATACGCCTAAATAAAGAACATAGGCTTATAAATTCTGTGGATTTTTTGATATAAAACAGGTTTTAGATAATTTTTTAATATTCTGAGAAAACTCAAAGAAAAATGACCGCACTTTTGATAGTGAGGTCATTAGAAGATGTGTATAAAAATTGGTATGAATAATAAGGCTTTACAAATATCAAATTCTATTTATTTTTCTTATTCAAATGAATCTGCTTTTCAACATAATTTATCATCTGTAATGCAATATCAACCCCGCTTGTTTTTTCAATCATTTCTAAGCCTGGACTTGCATTCACTTCTAAAACCAATAATCCATTTTTTGAACGAATTAAATCCACCCCAGCCACATCTAAACCGATAGCTTTTGTAGCTCGAATGGCTATCTGTTTCTCGTCATCGCTTAAGGTAATTTTTTCGGTTTTTCCGCCACGATGACAATTCGCTCGAAACTCACCATCTTGCCCAATTCTCTGCATCGTTGCTACAACTTGATCACCAATCACAAAACAACGAATATCCGCATTGCCCGCTTCTTCGATAAAATCTTGCTGCAACATAGATATATTGGTTTGTTTAAAAGCTTCCATAATGCTCACCGCACTTTGTGGTTTTTCAGCCAAAATCACCCCTATTCCTTGTGAACCATTTAGCATTTTTAAAATTGTCGGCGAACTGATATGAGGTACCGTCGCCTGAGCTTGCACTTCACTGCCGCTTAAAAGTGAATTGGGAACAGGAACACCAGCCTTCAGCAAAAGTTGCAAACTTTTCCATTTATCACGCGCATTTAAAAATGCCTGAGATGAATTTAAACAAAAAGTCCCTTTTCCTTCAAAATGCTGTAAGACTGAACATCCCATTTGCGTACTCGTTGTGCCAAATCGAGGCAAAACAGTATCATAATCAGGCAATAAATAAGGTTTCGACTCAGAATTTTCTTGATAAAAAATCTGAAAGTGCGGTGGATTTTGTGAGAGTTTTAAAAGACAGCGATTCGGATCTAAAATATCCATCTCATGCCCTTGACGTTTAGCCGCTTCTTTTAAGCGTTGGCAACTGTAAAGACGAGGTTCGCGGCAAAGCATTAGTAATTTCATAATATTTAACTCATAGTCTACGATGTTCCGTATATTACACGAATAAAAACACTTTATGTAGACGATAAAAATCAGGTAGAATTGCCTAGAATTTTTAACTCAAAAAAGGAAATCTTATGTTCGTTGTTATTTTTGGTCGTCCTGGCTGCCCTTACTGTGTGCGTGCAAAAAACCTTGCTGAAAAATTAAAAGGCGAAGTTGCTGATTTTGACTATCGTTATGTGGATATTCACGCAGAAGGCATTACTAAAGAAGATTTATCAAAATCTGTTGGTAAACCAGTAGAAACCGTACCACAAATCTTTATTGATGAAAAACCAATCGGTGGTTGCACTGATTTTGAAGCATTAATGAAAGAACAATTTGGTATCGTTGCTTAATTTTTCTTTTAATTTACAAAAAAGCCACTTTCAATCGAAAGTGGCTTTTTTCATAGGTTAGTTTTAACCGTTATAACGTTTAAAAATTAATGTTGCATTTGTACCACCAAAACCAAAGCTATTTGACATGACAGTTTGTAATCCTGCATTTTCTTTCGTCTCAGTAACGATGTTGCAGCCTTCAGCGGCTTCATCTAAGGTTTCGATATTAATACTTGGTGCAATAAAGTCATTATCCAACATTAATAACGTGTAAATTGCTTCGTGTGCACCTGCCGCACCTAAAGAGTGACCGGTCATTGATTTAGTTGAAGAAATCGCTGGGATTTTATCACCAAATACATTTTTGATTGCACCTAATTCTTTCACGTCACCTACTGGTGTAGATGTGCCATGTACGTTGATGTAATCAATTGGGGTATCTACAGTTGCCATTGCTTGTTTCATACAACGCTCTGCACCTTCACCGCTTGGTGCAACCATATCGTAACCATCAGAAGTTGCGCCATAACCTACAATTTCAGCGTAGATTTTTGCACCACGAGCAAGTGCATGTTCTAATTCTTCCACAACCACAACTGCACCACCACCTGCAATAACGAAACCGTCACGGTTTGCGTCATAAGCACGAGATGCTTTTTCTGGCGTTTCATTGTATTTAGTTGAAACTGCCCCCATTGCATCAAACTCAGTAGCACATTCCCAAGATAATTCTTCTGCACCACCAGCAAAAACGACATCTTGTTTGCCTAATTGAATTAACTCAACCGCATGACCAATACAATGTGCAGAGGTTGCACAAGCAGAACTAATTGAATAGTTCACACCACGAATATTATAAGGTGTAGCTAAACAAGCTGAAACACTCGATGCCATGGTTTTTGTTACAGCGTAAGGACCAATCGCTTTTACACCACGAGGACCACGAACCGCATCACACGCCACTAATTGATTATGTGCAGAACCTGTACCTGCACCAATCACTAAACCAGTACGATCATTAGAAACCTGATCTTCTGTTAATCCAGAATCTTCAATCGCTTCACGCATAGAAAGATAAGCATAAGCCGCTGCATCACCCATAAAACGGAACACTTTACGATCAATGTGCTCGCTTGGGTTTAATTTGATTGTTCCGGCAACATGGCTACGCATATTCATTTCTACAAATTCAGGCACAACTTCAATACCTGATTTCCCTGCTTTTAATGAAGCCAATACTTCTTCTTTGTTGTTACCGATACTTGAAATAATCCCAAAGCCTGTAATTACAGCTCTTCTCATTGCTTCTTCCTTATTGTTTTATATGTAAAAATAACGGCTCAAAATTACTACGAAATAAAAATATTTCAAGCAATAATTCATTTGTTCGACCAGTTTAGAAAATCGCGTTATTATACGCAAATTTCATTAGGCAAGGAAGGAATAAAAAATGACCTTTAGCGTGCAACATGCTGAGATTCACTTCAATCAAAACCATATTCCCGTCTCAGATCAATTCGATGATATCTATTTTTCTAACGAAAATGGATTGGCAGAAACAAATTATGTTTTTTTGCTAGGTAATCAACTTTGGGAACGTTGGATAAGCCACAACGAGGCTAATTTTGTCATCGCTGAAACAGGATTTGGTACAGGATTAAATTTCTTTGCGGCAACCAAATTGTTCCGTGAATTTCGCCAGCAACACGAGAATCATCCTTTAAAACGCCTTAATTTTATTTCCTTTGAAAAATATCCGCTAAAAATTACCGCACTTTCGCAAGCGCATCTTGCCTATCCTCAGTTTGAAGATTTAAGCGTTCATTTGCAACATTATTGGCCTTCATTGATTCTCGGTTGCCATCGTATCCATTTTGGAGAGACAACATTAGATTTATGGTTTGGTGATATATCAGAAAACTTGCCACAACTTGGCGATTATATGAATGAACGTATTGATGCTTGGTTTTTAGATGGCTTTGCGCCGAGCAAAAATCCTGAAATGTGGAATGATGATCTCTATAACTTGATGTTTCGTTTCACGAAAACAAATGGTTCTTTTGCTACCTTCACCGCAGCAAGTTCGGTCAGAAAAGGACTTGAATCCGCAGGCTTTAACGTGACAAAACGTAAAGGCTTCGACAAAAAACGGGAATGTTTAAGTGGGCTAAAAATACACTCAAAATCTACCGCGCTTTCCACACCTTGGTATCTTGCTCAGCCTGCTAAAATGGAAAAACAAGATGTCGCTATTATCGGCGGTGGTATTGCCTCTCTTTGCGCTGCCATTTCCTTAGTAAAGCGTGGGGCAAAAGTCACTATTTATTGTGAAGATGATGTGCTCGCACTTAATGCTTCGGGCAATAAACAAGGCGCGTTTTATCCACAACTTAGCGATGATAATACGCTCACCATTGATTTTTACCTGCACGCTTTCAGCTACGGTCGCCAATTACTTGATTGCGCAATCGCACAAAACATAGCGTTTGAACACGAATTTTGTGGCGTTGCACTATGTGCTTACAACGAAAAAAGTGCGGTCAAATTAACAAAGATTTCTCAACTTGGTTTGCCGAGCGAAATCTTCCAAATGCTGAATGCTGAACAGCTAAGTGAAAAAGTGGGATTACCGCTTAATTGCGAAGGAGGTTGGATTGAACAAGGGGCTTGGCTTGCGCCAAGACAATTTGTTCAAAATTCCTTTTCATTTCTTGAAAAGCAGGGTGTCGCCATTAAAACCTCACAAAAAATTACCGCACTTTCTCAACAAGAAAATGGTTGGGAACTAGAAAATACGCAAGGCAAAAAATACCGCCATGAAGTCGTCATTCTTGCGAACGGATATAAAATTACTGATTTTGTTCAAACAGAAAAGCTACCGCTCTACCCTATCCGCGGGCAAGTTAGCCAAATTCCAACATCAGAAAACTTACTCAAACTGAAATCTGTGCTTTGTTATGATGGTTATCTCACCCCAGCCGATCAATTAAAAACCTCACATTGCATCGGCGCAAGCCATGTTCGTGATAATGTTGATCGCCATTTTAGCGAACAAGAACAACAAGAAAATCAACAAAAACTTCAACAAAATATCGCCCAACCTTGGACTCAAGATGTAGATACATCAGGTAATCTCGCTCGTGTAGGCATCCGCTGCTCCGTAAGAGATCTTGCCCCAATGGTTGGAAATGTACCTCATTTTGAACAGCAACAAGCGGATTATTACAATTTATTCAACCTCCGCCGTCGTAAACAACCTATTCAAAGTGCGGCCAATTTTCAGAATCTTTTCTTAACAGCCGCCTTAGGTTCTCGAGGTCTCACCTCCGCTCCACTATTAGGAGAAGCCTTAGTCTCAATCATTTATGGCGAGCCATTACCAATAAGCGAAGCCATATTGCATAATCTTTCAGCTAACCGAGCTTGGGTGAGAAAGTGGTTGAAAGGAAGCGTCGTGGAATAATTTTACTTCAAAAAAATAACAGCACAGGTATTAAACTTGTGCTGTTAACATAATAAACGTAAATTTTACTTCACGCTTCCACAATTCAAACAATACAAATATTGACCTTTAGGATCATTAAATTTAGTTAATACATTCAATTCTTTTTGTAATTTTTGAATTGGAGCTGGTATCCCTATCCAGCTAGAAAAAGCACGTTGCGTTGTTTTTTTCGTATCGTGTAATAATGTCTTTACAAAACTATTGCTATCATCATCTATCAACCATTCTACGCTAAAAGATTCCATTGCTTTTTCTTGACGTTGATTTACTAATTGTTCAGCTTTATTGATTACTTCATTAAAAGAACCAATCTCATCCACTAAACCATTTTGGAATGCATCACTGCCTAACCAAACCTGACCTTGAGCAAGTTTATCTACTTGTGTTTTTGAAATTTGGCGGCCTTTGCTGACAATTTCTAAAAACCGGTCATAACCATGCTCAATCTCTGTTTGATAAATATCTTGCACTGATTTTGCTAACGGAGAAAACGCTGATGTATTAGCTAATTCAGTAGTTGAAACACCATCTGCATTCACTCCTATTTTCTTAATGCTATTTTCGAAAGTCGGGAACATCGCGAAAATACCAATAGAACCCGTAATGGTGTTTGCATCGGCAATAATATAATCCGCAGTAGATGAAATCCAATAACCACCAGATGCCGCCATTGCCCCCATAGAAACAATCACAGGCTTTCCAATTTTCTGTAAATTTTCAGTCTCTTGTCGGATAATTTCAGAAGCAAAAGCACTACCGCCTGGTGAGTTGACTCGTAAAACAACAGCTTTTACGGAGTTGTCATCATGAGCTTTACGAAGAATTCGTGCAATGGTATCCCCACCTGCATTTTCTTCATCACTTTCCCCATCGATAATCGTTCCCTCAACATTCACGACTGCAATTTTATTCGGTACATTGTAATGTTCTAAACGATCAGGCAGTTGAGTTAAATAATCATCCAGTTCAATAAGATTCGCTTTTCCATAACTCCCTTTACCAAAAAGTGCGGTGAGTTTTTTATCTAAATCTAAACGAGTTACAACATCGGTTACTAACCCACGTTGTTGAGCATAACCAGTACTATTGCCTTTTAATGCTTTAAGATCCGATAAATATTGTTTCGCATTCGGCAAAACGTTCTCTTTCTTAATCTTGCGATTTTCGCTGACTGATAAAACATAGTTGTTCCACATTTCACCTAACCAACGCTGCATATTTGCTTTTGCCTCAGCCGACATATCGTTGCGTAAAAATGGTTCAACTGCTGATTTATACGTTCCCACGCGGAAAATATGTGGTGTAACGGCTAATTTGTCGAGCATCTCTTTGAAATATAAATTCTCTTGCGATAAACCATGAATATCCACACTCCCAATTGAATTTAGATAAATTTCATCAGCAAAGCTCGCTAAATAATATTGTCCTTGAGAATAATTATCCGCATAGGCGATCACTGGTTTCCCTGCATCTTTAAAGTGACTGATAGCGCCACCAATAAAATCTAATGCGGGTAAATCTGCCCCTTCAAAATAATTGAGATCGAGCACTAATCCTTTAATTTTAGGATCATCTTCCGCTTGTTTAATGGCAAATACCACATCAAACGTCGAAATTTTTCTAGGAACGTGCTCGCCATTCAATTCGCTTAACGCATCTTGCCAACGAAGTGTTTCATCTCGGTTGTCCGCTAGATAGCCATCTAAATTCAGTAATAACGCGCCTTCCCCTGTTAATGTTGTAGATTTTTTTCCACCGCTTGAAAAGCTAATAATCGCCACTAGCAATAGCACAAATCCTAAAAACACAACATTCATCACAAGATCACGAATGAAACACAGCGCTTTCCAACATAATTTCAATACTCGAAACATAAAAATTACCTTTAAAAAATTTGCGCTAGCGTATCACAAAGCCTTGTCAAAAACTATGCTATAATCCACCGCACTTTTACTTATAGGGGATAATAAAATGGATGCGTTAACTCTTTTAATAACAAGAAAATCAAACAAAAAATTGACCGCACCTGCGCCTAATGCAGAACAACTTGAACTTATTCTCCAAGCAGCAATGCACGCACCAGATCATGGAAAATTACATCCTTATCATTTTGTTGTAATGGAAAATGATGGATTAAATAAATTGGAAACGCTACTTAAAGCAGCCGTTGTGGAATTTGATTTGGGTGAAGAAAAATTAAAGAAAGCCGAAAATTTAGCACATCGAGCACCTATGGTAATCGGTGTTGTAGCAAAAGTTGATCCTACAATCGCAAAAGTACCAGGATGGGAACAAATGCTAAGTGCAGGTTGTGCAACTTACGGAATACAGTTGGCAGCACAAGCACAAGGATTTGATAATGTTTGGATTTCAGGTAAATGGGTTAATGGCACTGCATTACGAGAAGCTTTCGGATGTCGTGAACAAGATCGTGTGATTGCGTTAGTCATGATTGGCACGGGTATAGAGAAAGCTGAACGCGAATGCCGAGTTATCGATATAAAAGATTTTGTAACCTATCTATAAAATATTGCTTGCTTTCCTCAAGACTTAGAGGAAAGCAAGATATTGCCTATTCTTCTTCCAATTCATCCGCCATTGCTGCCAATATTTCTCGTGTAAGAAGGGCTAATGCACGATAAAAAGGCAAAGTTGCTTGATTTTCTACTTGAGTTAAAAACTTCGCTGCACAAGGCAATAAAAAGGTTTCAAAGAATTCTTGCTGAGCCACTAAAGAATCCGAATTATCTTCAAGCCAAGAGGCTGTTAGCAATAATAAAGCAAAATGATCCGCACTTTCCACCTCTGGCATATTGCGTACAAGGCGAAAATTCACAAATTCTTCAACATCAATGCCATAAGCTGAAATAGCGGTCATGACTTTGCCATTGGTACCAAACAATTTTTGATACTCTTCGTTCAATAAATCGAGATCAATTTTAGCTTGTAGGCTATTCAGAGCTAATTCACTTTCTTTATCAGTATCTAACGCCCAAACTTGACTCAAACCTTTTTGTTGTAACCAAGCAAATGCGCCTGCTAGCACTTCATCGGTAGGAGAACGATAAAAAAGATTACCGAATAATCGACTAATTAATGAAAAATTATTAATTTTTTTTTCAGACATTACGCTTTTTCCTTTAAAAGTGCGGTCAATTTTTCTTTTGTTTTTTGAGCGGCAAGTTCAATCATTGCTTTACGCGCCTCATCATCAATTAAATGAATATCACCGAATAATTCAAACTCAACATTTTCAATGCCACAGTAATTAAATAATCCATTAATTAAACAATGATTAAGCGATTTATCCACACCAAATTCTTTATATTTATCAACATTACTGCCAATCGTAATAAATTGCTGCATTTGCTTATTTTTGAGCAAACCCACTGATTCGCCGTTTTCCGTTTTATAGGCAAAGCCATGACTTAATACGCGATCCAAATAACCTTTTAATATTGATGGAAACCCCATCCACCAAAGGGGATAAACCAACGTAATTAAATCCGCTTGAAGGATAAAATCATGCTCTTGCTGAATATCTTCTGGAATAATACCTTTGTTAGCATTCTGCAATTCTTCATGAGATAAAATTGGATTGAAATTCATTTCATAAAGATCACGAAAAAATACATTTACCCCCTTCTCTTGACTGATTTGCTCAATACGATTGGCAATCGCTCGTCCAAAACTACGCGCTGAATTAGGATGAGCAAAAATAATTAAGTGGTTCATTTTTCTTATCTATTTGTAGGGAAATAAGACGTGGCAGAAGTCTATCAAAATAGACCGCACTTTGCATATAAAATCACATAAAAAAAGCGGGCATAGCCCGCTCTCTTATTTGCATCATCATTATGCTGCGTTTTTACGTTCTTCTTCCATACATACTGCCGCAGTAAATAATACGTCAGTTGATGAGTTTAATGCCGTTTCAGTTGAGTCTTGTAAAATACCGATAATGAAACCAACACCGATCATTTGTGCAGCGACATCATCAGAAATACCAAATAAGCTACATGCTAATGGGATTAATAATAATGAACCACCCGCCACACCAGATGCACCGCAAGCACAAAGAGAAGCGACGATACTTAATAAAATCGCACTAACAAAAGATACTTCCACACCTAATGTGTGTACTGCTGCTAAAGTTAAAATAGTAATCGTGATTGCAGCACCCGCCATATTGATGTTCGCACCCAATGGAATAGAAACAGAATAAGTTTCTTCATCAAGGTTTAAACGTTTTGCTAATTCAATATTCACTGGGATATTTGCCGCAGAACTACGTGTGAAGAATGCAGTTACACCACTTTCGCGTACACAAGTCCATACTAATGGGTACGGATTACGACGAATTTTCCAATAAACTAATGCAGGGTTAATAACAAAAGCAGTGAATAACATTGTACCGATTAATACTGCAAGTAATTGCACATAACCTCCTAATGCGACTAAACCTTTATCAGATAAGGTTTCAGCCACTAAACCGAATACACCAAATGGCGCAAAAGAAATAATGACGTGAACAATTTTTGATACGCCTTCAGCGAAATCAGATAATACGTTCTTAGTTGCATCAGATGCATGACGTAACGCCAAACCTAAACCGATAGACCATGCTAATACACCAATAAAGTTTGCTTTGAAAATCGCATTTAATGGATTATCTACCACATTTAAGATAAGGGTAAATAAAACTTGGCCAACAGCTTGCGGCGCTGAGCTTGCATCTTCTTTGGTTGCAAGAACCACTTCCGTTGGGAATACGAAACCCGCAATAACTGCAACAATCGCTGCCAAGAATGTACCAAGAAGGTAAAGCACAATGATTTCTTTCATGTTGCTTTTCGTACCAATCTTACGGTTTGCAAGCGCAGCCATAACAAGGAAGAAAATCAAAATTGGCGCAACAGCACGCAACGCTTTAACAAAGATGGTACCTAAAACGCCTACTTTTTCCGCAATATTAAAACCTAAAGCACCTTCAAGTGCAGGTCCAACAAGCGCAATAATGATCCCTAGAACTAAACCAGTTGCAATTCTTTTTACTAAATTGCCCTGGAATAACAGACGAAATAAACGAGATGTGTTCATACTTTTATCTTTCTTTTTAATAAATTTAACTTCAGATTGTTACCAATCCACCTACAAGGGAATTAAAGATAGCGTAAATTCTTATCGAAAGAAAATATTTTTTGTTATTTTTTATCCAATAAGTGAACTTTTTTCTAAATTTGTTAGATATTTTCTAAAAACATACTTATAAAAAAATTTTTTATTTAACCTATTGACACCCTGTATGAAAAACCAGTAAAATTTAACTGTACAAAAAAACAGGGTAAAAGGTTATTTATCCATATTATTTAACAGGAGATAAGAGAATGAACAACCAAACTTTGACTGCGCAATATGAAATGGATTTTTCTTATAATCCACTCCCCTTTTTCAGTGATATGGATGACACCCTTAAATTCAATAAAAAACTAGACTTGAATCTTTATTGTATTAAACGTCCAAAGCAAACTTGTTTTATTCATGTAACCAATCCAAATATGTTAGCTTGGGGAATTGAAAGTGGAGATATGCTAGTCGTTGAAAAAAATGACGATCTTTATTCAGGTGATCTTGTTGTACTAGAAGAAAATAACGAATTTCATGTCTATGAATTTATGGCGAATAACGGCAATTACCTTTTCATGGCATTGGATTCCACCACACCAAATATAAATACCAAAGATTGGTCGAATTTACCTATTGTCGGCACAGTAACCAATACGATTCATCAAATGAAACGTCGCGATAAAATGAAATGGACTGCGTAGTTAAAGGCAAAATAAAAAAGTGCGGTGAAAATCAACCGCACTTCTATCTAGTATCTAGATTATATTTCAATTAATTACTCGTCGTACGTCTAGCAATAATTGCATCAGAAAGTTGTTGCAATAATCTTTCAGAATCTTCCCATCCAATGCATGCATCCGTAATACTTTGTCCATAAGTCTGTGCTTTGCCATCAACTAAATCTTGACGACCTTCCACTAAATGGCTTTCCACCATTACGCCAAAGATTTGTTTAGAACCAGATGCAATTTGATTACATACATCTTGGCAAACGTCCATTTGTTTTTTAAATTGTTTACAGCTATTTGCATGGCTGAAATCAATCATTACATGAGGGATTCGGCCAGATTTCTCAATATCTGCACACACTTTTGCCACATCTTCAGCATTGAAGTTTGGTCCTTTATCTCCGCCACGTAGAATAATATGGCAATCTTCATTTCCCTTAGTTGAAACAATTGCAGAGTGACCAAATTTAGTGACAGATAAGAAATAATGAGGTGCTTCTGCTGCGCCAATTGCATCTAAAGCGACTTTCACTCCTCCATTGGTTGCATTTTTAAATCCAACAGCACAAGATAAACCTGAAGCTAACTCACGGTGAACTTGTGATTCAGTCGTGCGAGCACCAATTGCGCCCCAGCTCATAAAATCTGCAACATATTGTGGCGTGATCATATCTAAAAATTCGCCAGCAGATGGCACACCTAAATCATTAATATCAGAAAGTAATTTTCGTGCAATGCGTAAACCATCATTTAAACGATAAGTATCATTTAAATACGGATCGTTAATTAAACCTTTCCAGCCCACCGTTGTACGTGGTTTTTCAAAATACACACGCATAATAATTTCAAGGCTATCTTTATATTTTTCACGTAATGGTTTTAAACGGTTTGCATACTCAATTGCCGCTTTAGGATCATGAATAGAGCAAGGACCGATAATCACTAATAAACGATCATCTTTACCATGAATAATATTATGTGCCTCATGACGGGTTTGCTTCACTAATGCCGCTGCATGTTCACTAGCTGGGTATTTTTCTAATAAGGCAATGGGTGGTAACACCTGATCGACTTTTTCAATTCGCGTATCGTCGTTTGCCACGACAATTTCAATTTTCTCTTTAGCCATATATCACTCTCAAACTTTCAAACGTTGTGTTTTAATTATGTAGGTAATCTACACCTATTTCTTGTACTAGTAAACTAGTTCGTTGTATTTTTTTAAGAATAAAACCTACAGATTCTCTATTAAACTATCTTTGGCGCATGCTTGCAAGCTGAATAAAGTGAAATATTGAGTGAATAAAAGACAAAAAAATACCGCACTTTCATGCGGTATTCACAAAATTAATGGCTACTTAATACCTGGGCTGGTTGTAATTTAGCGGCCCTACTTGCTGGATAAAGACTAGCAATTAAACTCAATACTAGAGCTGCAACTAAAACCATCAAAACATCCAACCAATGTAACTCGCTTGGCAAAAAATCGACAAAATACACATCGCCCGATAATAATTTCTTACCGATAACCCACTCAATGCCTTGAATAAAGGTTGTAAGATTTAGTGCAAGTATAATGCCTAACACAATACCAATTAAGCAACCTTTCATTCCTGCCTGTAAGCCATACCAAATAAAAATACGTTTAATGAACGCATTGTTCGCCCCAAGCGTGCGCATAATAGCAATATCACCCTGCTTATCTTTTACCGCCATAATCAACGTAGAAACGATATTAAAACATGCTACCCCAATCACGAGCACCATGGCGATGTACATCACTGTTCTAATAAGTTGAATATCACGATACATATAACCAAATTTACCAATCCAATTTTGAATATAAAGCATCTGCGGATAATCATTAAGCATAGATAAATCCAGATTTTTCACAGAAAAAGGATCATCTAATTTCAATTCAACACCTGTTATTTGATCAGATTTATAAGTCAAAAATTCTTGTGCTTGAGCAAGCGGCAATAAGGCATAACTATAATCAAGTTGTCCATCTAAACGCAAAATTGCAGTGACTTGCACGCGTTCACGAGTTGGTTGAGCAAGTTGTTCATCGCCGTTTTGCTGAGAAATAAGTAAGGTAACCCAATCACCCGCTTTTACATCGAGTTCTCTAGCAATACCTGATCCCAAGACTAATCCACCTTCTTTCCCAAATTTATCCCAGCCTTGCTCTTGTACGAAATTACCAAGAGAGCTCACGCGATCTTCTGCTTGTTTTTCAATGCCCTTCACCTGAACCACTTTCAGTTTTGAGCCATTTTCTACCAATGCAGTAAAGCTAACAAAAGGAGAAATACCTTTAATTTGGGCATTTTGTTGTAAGCGTTTTTCTAAATTTTGCCAATGGTGAATGGTTGGATCCGTCGCATTGGGCGCAGATAAAATCTCTGAATGGGGAACTACTGCAAGAATTCGTTGGTTAAGCTCACGCTCAAAACCATTCATCGCACTTAAACCAACAATTAAAACAGCAACACCCAGCGCAATACCGATAGCTGAAAATTTTGCAATTAATGCAACTAAAGGATTTTTCTGCTTGCCACGTTGATAACGCCAACTAATGAAAAAAGGCGTATTCATTATGCACCTTCCTTCAAAATACCATCTTGCATAACTAAACGGCGTGATAATTTTTCAGCAAGTCCCATATCGTGAGTAACTAATAAAAAAGCGATATTTTGCTCTTGGTTAAGTTGTTGAATGAGTTCAAAAATGCTTTCTGTGGTCTTGTGATCAAGATTCCCTGTTGGCTCATCCGCTAAAACTAACGATGGATTATTCACTAAAGCACGCGCAATCGCCACGCGCTGACGTTCCCCCCCAGAAAGCGCAGAAGGACGATGCGTAATTCTATGACTTAATCCCACCGCACTTAGCATTTTTTCGGCACGATCTTTCGCTTCTGTTTTATTTTGATGACCAATCAACATCGGCATCATCACATTTTCAAGTGCGGTAAAATCTGCCATTAAATGATGGAATTGATACACAAATCCTAAATAGCGATTACGCAAAGCAGCTAATTCATTAGCCGATGCTTTTTGCAAGGATTGTCCATTAATAAACACTTCCCCACTACTTGGCTGATCAAGTCCCCCTAAAGTATGCAATAAAGTACTTTTTCCTGAACCTGAACTCCCCACAATCGCCACCAACTCTGCAGGTTCCATAGAAAAAGAAACGCCTTTTAACACTTGCGTTTGATTTTCACCTTCTTGATAAAATTTATTGATGTTTTCGCATTTTAATAAATAGTTATTCATTTTTTACTCGTTTTAACCGCACTTTAGCAGCAAATCATCTCATTAAAAACTTGCTCGAGTCTATCACACTTTTCCCTGAGCTTAAATTTCAATGCGCCCAAAGTATTCAAATCCCGTCTCAGGAAAATATCTTTTAAGATAACCTTTTAAATAGCCTTGTGTCTCTTGACTAATGATTGGATCATATTCCGGATAACCATTATACATCACGCTTAACACTGACACCCCATGGGAACGGCAAGCCTCTAAACTTAATAATGTGTGGTTGATGCTACCTAATTTTCCCGATGTCACCAAAATCAAAGGGTAATTGTTTGACTGGATATAATCTAACGTCGTCGCATCGTCACAATAAGGCACCATTAATCCTCCCGCCCCCTCCAACAATACACAATCATATTTTTCTGCCAAAAGTGCGGTGGATTTTTCAATAATTTTTTCATTAATTTCTCGCCCTTCGAGCTTTGCCGCTAAATGAGGAGAACAAGGATATTCAAAAAGATAAGGGCAGGTTTCGCCTTGTAAATCTTCTTCCGTCAAATCAATGCCTTGAATCTTTCGATGTACAAGCAAATCATCAGCAATATTTTTACAGCCTGTTTGAATCATTTTTTGTGTAATAACGGAAAAGCCTTGCTCCATCAACTTTTTAGCATAAATGCCTGTTGCAACCGTTTTACCTACATCGGTATCAATGCCCGATACAAAAATAACCTTGCCCATAAATACGCCTTACTGATTTCTAGCACGAGAATAACGTGCGATAAAAAACAATGGATGATAAGTTAACTGCACTTTACCCGATGGCAACATAAAAGCCTGTAAGTAATCATCAATAAATTTGTTGAGATTTTTTCTTGTCCAATTTTTCTGGTTAGTCGCTGTTACACCGGTATATTTCAGATGTTTGAGTACATCCAATGGCGTATCAAACTCTAGTATTACATTAACATCGTCATGCCATAAAAGATCAAAATCATTGGCTAACCAATTTTGCCATTGAGATAAATTCGGATAACTTAACCCCACATTAGTCATTTGGCGAATCTCTTTTAAATTATCTTCACCAAAGCCCGTAATCGCCAATAAACCATTAGGTTTCAATCCTGTTTTACAATGGGAAATAAAATTGTCAGGATGATGGAACCACTGTATAGCTGATGCACTTGCAATCAAATCAAATTGTTGTTGAAAAGGAAAGTTCTCTGCATCACCACAATAAAAATCAAAAGGTTGAATCAGCTTTTCAGCGAGTAGAGAGCGCACATCGCACAAATCATTAAATAACCAATAATTGGCTGAAATCTGTTTTTGCAACAATGAACTCAACATACCAGAACCACAACCGAGTTCCAAAACGCTATCTAGTGGCCCATTTGGTAAATAGTCTTGTAAATGCATCATTAACTTAATATTCATTTTTTGTTGAATTAACGCATGTTCATCATAGCTATTTAAGGCTTTTTGGAAGGCGTGTTGAATGCGCAATTTATCTACAGAAGTTAATGATTCCATAATGCCGACCAGTGGGTAAATCTTGAAAACACATAATGCTCCCCCTCTATTTCCCGAATCGCACAACGCGATGCCCAATATTGGTGCTGATTAGCCGGCATAAAAATTTTATCGCGAGAACTAACCCATGCATTTGTCCAGTGAATAAGATCTGTGCGTTTATCCTGCTGAATCATCGCAAAAAGTGCGGTGAGTTCTTGATGAATTTTGTTAAATGGTCGTGCAGAAAATTGTTGATAACGTTCAAAAGATACTTTATCACCACAGATTCTACGTTCAAACTTTGAACGAGTATTTTCTGTGAGATTATCTAACGTACCTTTAAAAATAGCGTAGGGAATACCGAAGCTATCATCACAAGGTAAACCTGTACCATTCACTGCTGTGGCAGATTGTACGGTGATTCCTTGTAATACTCGTTCTGCCACCCAAACACCCATTGACCATGCCACCACACGAATTTGCTGATAGGCAGAAAAATCAAAATCTAACGTCAAATCTTGATAATCGTAGCAAATTAATAAATCATGATCTGTTGGCAAAATCAAATGAGCCACAGCATCAAGAGGTGTCCCCCAGCCAGCAAAATAAACTATTAAATACTCACCTTGATGATCATAAAATTTCGTTTTCACATTATTTCCTTATAAGCATGCCACAAACTGTTTTACTTCATCCATTGTCATATCTGCCGTCAAAGACAATCGTATTCTGGATGTACCTTTTGGTACTGTCGGTGGTCTAATCGGCAAGCAATAATAACCTTCCTCTTGCAGATCTTTCGCCTTGGCAAGAGTTGCTTCGTTCTCACCTAAAATATAGGGAATAATGCAAGTTTGGCTTGGCATTATTTGCGTTCTATGCTCCACTTCTTGGCGTAAAAATGCACTTAACTGCTCAAGATGCATTCTTTCTTTTGAAAGTTGTGGTAATCGTTCAAAAATAAAATGAGTCCAAGCTACATTAAATGGTGGAAGTGCGGTTGAAAAAATCAATGGGCGCATTTGATTAATCAAGCACTCTTTTAATATTTTATCACAGACGACATAAGCCCCCATTGAAGCTAAGGCTTTGCCAAAAGTGCCAACTAATAAATCTATATCAGCTATCACATTAGCTCGCTCAGCAATACCTAATCCGTTTTTACCGTAAACGCCTATTGCATGGGCTTCATCCACATAAAGATAAGTATTTGGAAACTGTTTTTTTAATTGAGCAAGATACTTCAAATCAGCTACATCGCCATCCATACTAAAAACCGATTCTGTCACAATAAAAGTCCGGTCAAATTTTCCGGTATTTTTTTCGAGCAGACTCTTTAGATGTTCATAATCATTATGACGATAACGAAAGAACTCACATTGGCTTAAACGAATGCCATCAATCATGCTGGCATGCACTAATTTATCTGCCAAAATTAAACTTTTTGTTGTCGTCAACGCTGGTAAAATACCAAGATTGGCGTGATAGCCACTATTAAATAATAAAGCGCTTTCTCGTTGGAAACGTTGAGCAATAAGCTGCTCAAGATCGGTATAAACAGGAAAATTTCCCGTTAATAAACGAGACGAAGAACTGGTAAAAGAGGGGAAATTACCGCCATATTGCTGTAAAAAAGACTGGCGTAAGTTTTCATTTGATGCCAAACCTAAATAATCATTAGATGACATATTCAACATTGTGCGATTTTCTCGCGTAATATATCGTCCTTGATGAACTAAATCAGGAATTGAACGATATTGATTTTGTGCCCTAAGCTGTTCCAGTTGCTGTTTAAAAGCATCCATTTTTTATCCTAATGTTCATATTCCTGAGTTAAAACCAGAATCATGCCTTCTGTTAATTTCTGAAGTTCATCATCTTTAATCACAAATGGTGGCATCACATAAACCAATTTTCCGAAAGGTCGAATCCAAACACCTTGTTCCACAAAACGTGGGACTAAAGTTTTCATATTTACCGCACTTTTCATTTCGACCACCCCAATCGCCCCTAATACGCGAACTTCTTTGACATACTCTTTTTCAGCTAAAGGCGAAAGCTGTTGTTTTAAGGAATGCTCAATTCGCTGAATATTTTGCTGCCAAGGGCTTTCCAACAATAAACGGATAGATTCTGCTGCAATCGCACAAGCCAACGGATTTGCCATAAAAGTGGGTCCATGCATAAAACATTTAGCCTCACCGCGACAAATAGTTTGCGCAATTTCAGTGGTCGTAATGGTTGCCGATAAAGTTAAATAACCACCGGTTAAGGCTTTACCGATACACATAATATCTGGCGAAATCCCAGCATGCTCGGCAGCAAATAATTTCCCTGTACGGCCAAAACCCGTGGCTATTTCATCAAAAATTAGCAATACACCATATTGTTTACAAAGCGCTTGCGCTTTCACTAAATAAGTTGGCGAATAAAAATACATACCACCTGCACCTTGCACAACAGGCTCTAAAATAAGTGCGGCGATTTCGCTACCTTTTTTCTTAAGTAAATCAGCTAAAGGTTCAATGGCACCATCATTCCAAGATTCATTAAATGGAATATTGGGTTGAGGAAGGAAATATTGTACGGGCAGGCTATGATGAAATAAATGATGCATACCTGTGGTTGGATCACACACCGACATCGCATTCCAAGTATCACCATGATAACCCGAACGGATGGTGGCGAATTTTTGTCGTTGTACTTCCCCTTTAGCGTGCTGATATTGAATAGCCATTTTCATCGCTACTTCTACAGCAACAGAACCACTATCAGCAAAAAAGATCTTATCTAATCCATTTGGCAAAATTGGTACCAATAATTGAGCTAATTCCACCGCGGGTTCATGGGTAAAACCGCCAAACATAATATGGCTCATTTTTGCCAACTGATTCTGTGCCGCTGCATTTAAACGAGGGTGATTATAACCATGCAACGCCGCCCACCAAGAAGACATGCCATCAATCAAACAACGTCCATCTTTTAAGGTTATCATCACGCCATCTGCACGTTCTACCGCATAAAGCGGCATATCAGAAGAAACGGAAGAATAAGGATGCCAAATATGTTGTGTATCAAAAGCTAAAAGTGATTGTTCATCTATCATTCATTTACCATTAAAAAACTTATTCGTATCGCAAGGCAGTGGCAGGTTCTACTTTTGCAGCTCGATAAGCGGGATAAAGTGTAGAAAGTAAAGAAAGTAACAAGGAAAATCCAATGACAAAAATCATTTGAACAAAGGATAATTCTGTCGGTAAAAAAACACCTTGTGGATTTACCGCACTTACAATGTCTGTTAAGTTCAAGGTGACTAAGACACCTAAAATAGCACCGAGCAATGTGCCAACAAATCCCACCAGTAATCCTTGATAAATAAACACTGAACGCACTTGGGATTTTGTTAAGCCCTGAGTTTGCAAGATCGCAATTTCCCCTTGTTTATCCACCACCATTAAACTTAATGAAGTCACGATATTAGAAATCGCCACGACAATGATCAAACTAATCAGCAATCCCATCATATTTTTTTCCATCCTCACCGCTTGGAAAAATTCACCTTTTTGTACGCGCCAATCCGTGATTTTTTGTGTTGGGAAATATTGTGGGAGTTCTGTAATTTGGAACGGATCATTCAGAAATAAACGATAGCCCTGCGCTTGCTGCGGTTGAATACGCATTAAGCGACCAATATCTGTAATATTAGCAAAGGCTTCATAACCCGATGTTTCGCCATAATCATAATAAATATCGCTAACAGTAAATAAACGCTGCATTGGCACCCGACCGAATGGTGTATATTGGCTATTTTCCGTAATCATCAAACGGATTTTATCCCCAATATTCACGCCCAATTTTTGCGCCAGTTGATCACCAATGACCACTTTAAATTCACCACTAGGTAAAATTTCGTTAAATTTAGCCTGATCAAAAGATTCAACCAAAGGATCATCAGAAAATGATTGAATACCAATAATTTGTCCTGCACTCACGCCTTTTGTCGTTTGGTAAATCACATTTGTTGTATTGATCGGCACCGCTTTTTGGACAAAGTGCGGTAAATTTTCTAATGTTTTTTCTGTCGAAATAGGCTGTTCTTCACTCACAATCGCATGAGGAATAGAAGATAGTACCTGCTGTTTTTGGTAACCTTCTAATCCATTCATCACAGAAAGCACGATGATCAATGCCATCACACCTAGCACAATCCCCAGGCTTGCAAGATTAGTCACTAATCGCCCAAAACGATCCGCACTTTTCGCACGCCAATAACGTAGCGCAATATAAAGAGAAATAGGAAAATTCATTATTTTTGATTTAGTTGTTGTACAAATTCTTCGATGTTTTGCATTACTTTGCCAACTAATGTTGTCACTGCACTATCACTCGCCCAAGCAATATGCGGGGTGATAATTAAATTAGGCATAGTTTTTGCAGCTAAAATTAACGGATTATCTTTTTCTGGTGGCTCTTTTACCATTACATCCAAAGCCGCTCCGCCTAAATGCCCCGTTTTTAACGCATCAACTAATGCAAATTCATCAATTAAAGGCCCACGCCCTGTATTAATCAAAAATGCACCTTTTTTCATTTTGGATAAGGTTTCTACATTAATTAAATTCTTTGTTGTTTCAGTTAATGGGCAATGCAAAGTCACAATATCCGCTTGTTTTAAGACTTCATCAAAGGGCGTATAACCTTCACGGCAAACAGTGGCATCTTTATGTTCTGCATAAAGCACTTTCATTCCCACTGCATTAGCCAAACGCCCCACATCTGTCCCTAAGCAACCTTTACCAAATACGCCTAATATCGAACCTCGCATATCTGTAATTGGGTAATCAAAATAACAAAACTGTTTACTTTCCGACCATTTTGCTTCCATTTGATCGCGTAACCAACCTGCTAAACTATGTTTTAAAGCAAAAATTAATCCCATGACATGTTCTGGTACTGTCGTGCTGGAATAACCTGTCACATTACGCACGGTGATTCCCATTTCTTCTGCGGCCACAAGATCAACATTATTTGTACCGGTTGCAGTAATCGCAATTAGCTTTAACTTAGGTAATTGTTTTAACGTTTCTCGATCAAAAATGACTTTGCTCGTAATAACAATATCAGCATCTTTCGCTCGTTCAATCGTTTCTGCAGAAGAAGTATGCTCATATTCAGTCCAAGTATGCGCAAAAGTTGGACGAGGAATAGGGATATGCTTCGGGATAGCCGTACTATCTAAAAAGACGATATTCATCATTTCTACTTTTATATACACAGTGATCTGCCCCCCAAAAGTTGGACAGGTTAGTTAACTTAAATATTGAGCTCGGTATTGCACTGGGCTCAATCCTTTGAAAGCAAGTTTAATTCGTTTTTAGTTGTAATACACTAAATATTCTTCAATTTCAGCCTGTAATTCAGCGATTGAGTGATAAGTCCGAGAGTGGGGTGCAGATCACTTAAGCCGATTATTTATCTAATTGAACAGGAAGAAATAAGCTTAATGGACGTTTTTTCACAATTTGACAAACTTCATACCAAATTGGCCACCAGCTATCAATTTCCGCATTCAAAGAACGCAGTGCAACCCAAAGCGTTAATGAAAAACTGACAACTAAATTCACTAAACCAATCAGCAACACAAAACCAATGCATTGTAAAAGCAATAAATAGGTGAATTGTCCGCTCACTGCAATATAGCCTACATTCGCAGATGAAAATGCTACATGACGAATATCTAACGGAAGATGCGTTAAGTAACCTACCACACCGGTAATCCCAAGTAACATACCAAAGCAAAGGTTACCGATAAGCGAGCCATAATTCTCATGCATATAATTAGCAAATTTAACGCGAGATTTCTCAGACATTAATTTTTTCAATAACGGATGTTGGGTTAAACGCATACGCATATTCAAATAATTGCTGCGGTTATCAAAATAACCCGAAATAATCCCTGAACAGAATAACCATACACCCGCAATGGCTGCAAACCATAAAGTTCCCGCAAAAGGATCAATGCTATGCAACTGATAAGCGATTTGATCAGCATTCATCAACGGCTCACCTGTTTTATATTGGTAACCAAAAGCAATCAATGCAGCCAATCCCATCGCAATGAGCACATTACCTAGCACCGCAATACTTTGAGAGCGAAATACATCCACTAATAATTGAGCTAATTTCATATTGACGCTTTTACCTTGAGGTGTTTTCTCAACAGCCTCAGCAAAACGGGCTGCAGTCATGGCTGGCTGTTTCGTTGCAACCGTAAAATGCAACATAAAGATCACCATAAAACCTAAGCCGTAATTTAAGCCTTCGGCAATCCCTTTCCAGACTTTGTCATCAATAATGCTGCCTAGATAGATTTTAAATAGCGCCATCAGTGCAATTAATACACCACCACCTGCCGCAGAATAAAACATTGCCCAATACTCTTTTTTATCTCGAGTAATGTAATGCTCTCCGTGATCGCCCGCATTTTGGGTAATACTACGTGAAATTAATCCTGAGCTTTGTTTCCATAATCGGATGATGCTATGTTTTTCTGCTGCTGCGCGGGCAAAACAGCCAGTTAATAACAATATTCGGCGTGGTAAATAGCGATTTGAAACAAAAATCGCCATCAAGGTTTCTAATCGTTCTAAGGTCTGAGAAAGACGCTCCAATAAATAAGCCGTATTTAAAGAAGAACCCACCACTGCTCCACGTTTTTGCAAACGCTCAACCAATTTTTTACATTGGCTAAACATTACCTGTAAATGGCTATCATCAAAAACGGTTGATTGGCGGCGCGCCTGTAACCAATTCACCAGTTCATGGTGTAATGCCACAAAAGGGGAATCTGCGTTCAACAGAGAGGGCTCCATTCGCATCAGCTCAGGATCCATATCTTCAGCAGCAATCCAAATTGAAAGCATCTCAATGGCAAATAGCCCTTCACTTTCAATATGATTTTTTAAACGCTCACGATCTTTTTGTTCTGTACAACGGGTTAAGACGCCAAATACGCCTCGCCACGTTTTTAAAGGAACGGCATCAATCCAGCGTGCATCATTTTTATCGCTAAATAATAAATAAAAAATATCACGTAAATCATTAATATCTTTAAAAGAGGGGTTAAAACGCTCATAAATACGCGTTTTCATCTCCTGTCCAAAACCGCCACGTGTAAGAATACCGCTACTAATAAACAAGGGGTAAAGGCGTAAACCACATAACCAACCACATAATAATTTCGAAACAGAACATCCTAATTCTTTATCTTTCTTTAAGATAAACTTAAACAAATGCAAGGTCGGAGAAATTTTTTCTGTGGAGCTGCTACGTAATAATTGGCACAAGCCCTCCACGAGACCAAAGGCATCGTTTTCCGCCACTTTGTTACGCAAAAATTGCGGTAAGGTATCGATTTTAATCATGAGCTTCCCCCTCATATCGTTTATATTCAAAAGCGTGACATTATACAGCGCTGTTGGATAAAGTAAAAATTAACGGAAAAAGCGATCTGCCCCCCAAAAAAGTTGGACAGGTTAGTTAACTTAAATATTCTTCAATTTCAGCCTGTAATTCAGCGATTGAATGATAACTCCGTGAGTAAAAGCACTCTGATTTTAGTATCGCAAAAAAACTTTCAATCACCCCATTATCGTAGCAATTTCCTCGGCGACTCATACTTTGAACCGCTTTACCTTTTGGCGTAATTTGAGCGTCATGGGGCGATAACCATCTCGGTTTTTGTTCTTTTTATACGGCGATAAAATAGCTTCTTTAGCTTCGTGATAGTTTCGCTTAATCTCTTTATAGTAAAAGCTTGAGCGAGGCATTTTAGCCACTCGAAATAAATCATTTAACGCGTGGTTTGGCTTCAAGCTTTCAATGATTTTTCTTTTTTCTGTCGCTGTTTTTGACGGTCGAGCGCCTCTAACTCCTTTAGGTAGGCAATCTCCGCACTAGCCAAGTGCGAGCTCTCGTTGTAACTTTTTAAACGCTTTAGGTGAAAAGTCTGTGGTTTCTTGAATTTCAATGTCTTTCTTTTTCATCTTTGGCTTCACTATTTTCGGTGTTTTAAGGTTTGTATAAGGCGATTTTACGCCATCAAGCCCTCTTTCCCGAAATGCTTTTAGCCAATAAATGACGAGAACGTGGGAAATTTGATGAAGTTTAGCCACCTCACGGATACAATAATCCTGTTCAGTGACGAGTTTGATAATTTTCAAACGAAATTGATAAGAGTAGGACATAATCTGCACCTCAAAATAGGTGTCCAGGTTTTGGGGTGCAGATCAAAGTGCGGTCAAAATTAACCGCACTTTTGCTTAAATATTTTCTTAGATAGAAGTATCCAATTCTGGGAAAGATTTTACTAAATCATCAATCGCTTTCATTTGAGACACAAAGCCTTCAAGAGCAGAAAGAGGCAATGCAGAAGGGCCATCACATTTCGCTTGATTTGGATTTGGATGCGCTTCTAAGAATAAACCTGCAATTCCTACCGCTAAACCTGAACGCGCGAGTTCGGTTACTTGTGCGCGACGGCCACCTGATGCCGCTCCAAATGGATCACGGCATTGAAGTGAATGGGTTACATCAAAAATAACTGGGCTACCCTTAGATGCTTTTTTCATGACGCTGAAACCAAGCATATCCACAATTAAATTATCGTATCCAAAGTTTGTTCCACGATCACAAAGAATGATTTTATCGTTACCACATTCTTCAAACTTATCGACGATATTGCCCATTTGACCTGGGCTTAAGAATTGTGGTTTTTTCACATTAATCACTGCGCCTGTTTTTGCCATTGCTTCAACGAGATCTGTTTGACGCGCCAAAAAGGCTGGAAGTTGAATAATATCGACAACATCTGCAACAGGCTGACATTGATAGATTTCGTGTACATCAGTAATAATTTTTACACCAAACGTATCTTTTAATTCTTGGAAAATTTTTAAGCCTTCTTCCATGCCTGGGCCACGGTAAGAATGAATAGACGAACGATTCGCTTTGTCAAAAGAAGCTTTAAACACGTAAGGCACGCCAAGTTTCTCCGTCACTTTCACATAAGCTTCACAGACTTGCATTGCCATATCTCGGCTTTCAAGTACGTTCATTCCACCAAAAAGCACGAAAGGTTTATCATTTGCAACATCAATATTGCCGATTTTTACAATTTTATTTTGCATAAATTTTCCTTAAATCAATGGAGGGCAAAATGATCTTTATCAATCTCGCCCTTAAGTTCTAAAAGTTGAGTTCGGATTAAAGCCGCAGTTGGGTCTTCCGGACAACGTTCCACAAAAAATTCTAAATCTTTTAATGCCGAAAGGTAAGCACCCATCTGAGCTAAAACTAAACCGCGATCACGGATGTGATAAGGATCTTCATCATTGCCAATCAATAAATTCTCAATATAACGGTATGCCATGTCGTTATGTTCTTCGCGGATGAGCGCATTCTTCGCCAGTTGCTCAAAACGAGAATAAAGTAAAGAAAGATCAGCTCTATCAAGTTCTTCAGGTTGAATTTGCACACCAAAGCCAAATGCCCCTTCATAAAATTGCTGTAATTTTTCTTGCGATATATAAGTGCCATCCCAAGGATCAATAAAAGCCACTTCATCTCTTACTTCAGCACGTAAAATGAGCTGTGTTGGGAAATTTACTGGGTAAATCGGTAAATCCAATACCTCAGCTAAATAAAGCACAATTGCCCCAAGAGTCACTGGCATACCTTGACGATTTTGAAACACATAAGGCAAATATAAATTGCGAGCATAAAAATAATCTTCTGGATCGCAATGAAAGCCCCAATCACCATAAAATAACTGTAATAACTGATGAATTTGCTCTTCTTTCGGCCAATCTGGCGAAATTTCTTTACGCGCTCGACGCACAAGCCCACCGATTTTTCCCCGAAGTTGCGCTTCTGATGTGCCATCATCTGAGATGGTATTATAAAAATGCACAAATTGATCGTATAACGCACGTCGATAATATTTCATTACTTCTTCCAAAAACCTAAAGTGACGCGCTCATTGTCGCCATAATCACGCACGGTTTCAACCATTTCCCAATGATTTTCTTGGAAAATTGACCGCACTTTTTCGCCTTGTTGCCATCCGTGTTCAAGTAATAATGCGCCATTAGAATTCAAATAACTCGGCGCTAATTCAATAATATGACGCAAATCAGCATAACCCGCATCATTGGCAACTAATGCAGAAAGCGGTTCAAAACGCACATCGCCTTGACGTAAATGTTCATCTTGAGCATCAATATAAGGCGGATTGCTGACAATAAGATCAAACTGCCCTGTTATATTTTCAAACCAACGGCTCTGCAAAAATTGTACATTTAACTTATTTCTTTCTGCATTAGATTGAGCTAACTCCACAACATCAGGCATAAGATCAACACCAATTATTTCTAATGAAATTTGTCGTTTTTGACAAATAGGTGAAAGCTCCGATGCTAATGCTAACGCGATAGCGCCTGTGCCTGTGCCAAGATCAAGAATACGAAAGTGCTGTGGATTTTTTTCCAGTTTTTTCAAAGCAATTTGTAATGCTTTCTCTACGAGAATTTCAGTATCTGGACGAGGAATTAATGTTCCTTCAGAAACATTTAATGTCAACGACCAAAATTCTTTTTCACCAAGAATATAAGCGATAGGTTCGCCTTTTAGACGACGATCTAAAAGTGCGGTCAAATTTAACCGCACTTTTTCATCAATCTCGGTATCATCAAAAGCAAGGATTTGGGTACGCGATTTACCAGTAGCATGTTGAAGAAGTACAAGCGCATCAATTTTACTATTTTCAGTGGGATTTTTTTGTGCTAAATCCGCAATCGCTTGTGCCAGCCATTCTTTATAATTCATTATTTTTCGTCTTTTAACACAATTGTGCCAGCCAATAAATCAGTTAAAGAACGACGATCATCGCGCACAAGTGCAACAATACCGCTAATAATCAATAAGAAACTTGTCCATGCCAATAAAATATCAATAATCTCACGGCCGATGTATTTACCAAATTCAACAGGCTGATTAGTATGATAATTAAATACTCGCAAGCCTAACCAGCGTTTTGCCATTGTCTGGCCATAAGTTTTCATGAAATATAACTGAAAACCAGCATATACAATCGTCCCCACTACACCAGCAAAATCCCCCAATGCAAAACCGAGACCAACCATTATCCAAAGTACAAGCCCATTAATCATACTCGCAAGCCAACGTTTAAAACGGCTCGCTTGAGCGGGTTGAGAAGGTTTGAAAGCAGAAGAAAATTCAGCATCTTTTTGATTTTCAATGATCATTTTATTTCCCTGTAAAGTTAAAAAGGACATCTGAAACCAGATGCCCCTATCATTAATTCTGTTCAGACAATGCCGCCAACTGATCCGCTTGATATTCGGTAATAATCGGCTGAATCAGTTCATCAATTTTACCATTCATCACTTCATCCAAACGGTAAATAGTGAGATTAATACGGTGATCGGTTACTCGACCTTGCGGATAATTATATGTACGGATTTTATCGGATCGATCGCCCGAACCTAATAAGTTACGGCGCATATCTGTTTGTTCTGCAGCTTGGCGTTCTTGCTCTGCTTGAACAATACGTGACGCTAATACCGACATTGCTTTCGCTTTATTTTTGTGCTGTGAACGCTCATCCTGACATTCCACCACAATACCTGTTGGAATATGTGTAATACGCACCGCAGAATCCGTTGTATTTACGTGCTGACCACCAGCGCCTGATGAGCGGTAAGTATCAATACGTAAATCTGCTGGATTGATTTCTGGCATTTCAGATTCAGGTAATTCTGGCATAACCGCAACAGTACAAGCAGACGTGTGGATACGCCCTTGCGATTCGGTTTTTGGTACACGTTGCACACGATGACCACCAGACTCAAACTTTAACTGACCATACACACCTTCGCCAGTGACTTTAACAATCACCTCTTTATAACCGCCTTGCTCACTTTCGTTAGCACTTAGCATTTCTACACGCCAGCGTTTACTTTCTGCATAACGGCTATACATACGGAATAAATCACCTGCAAAAATACCCGCTTCATCACCACCAGTTCCCGCGCGGATTTCTAAATAGCAGTTATATTCATCATTAGGATCTTTCGGCAATAAAAGAATTTGAAGTTGTTGTTCTACTTCTTCAATTTCCGCTTTGGATTCTTCGATTTCCATTTGCGCCATTTCTTTCATTTCAGGATCGTCGAGCAATATTTCAGCTTCTTCGATATTTTGATTTAATTGCGTCCAACGATTAAAACATTTCACCACTTCTTCAAGTTGCGAATATTCTTTAGAATACGCACGGAATTTATCCTGATCACTAATTACAGAAACATCGCCCAATAAGGCTTCTAGCTCTTCATAACGTTCTTTTAAACTTTCTAATTTTGCAATAATGGAATCTTTCATCATTTATAAGTCACCGAAAATAAAATCGGCGTATTCTAGCCGATTTTAGGGAAAATTGACAGTGTCAAAAGTGCGGTTAAAAATCACCGCTCTTTAAATACGCGTCACATCAAATTTACTTAAATCAATACGATCTTCTGTGCCATAAAACATAGCAAGCGCATGACGTAGCGTTTCAGCTCGTTTTGGTAAACCTTTTTCCGCGTAGATTTTCACTTGCTCATACACGGCTTGTTTAAAAGGCTGTGTATCACCCGGATTGCCATTCAAATTATCCGCACTAGCAAAATAACGAAAATCTGCCGCCGTCGCCAAAATCCACTCTAATGCTTGCGGTTTAACTTCAACTTTTTCAAAATCACGCTGACGTTCTTCTGAACGTCCATCTGGCTCATACCAATAACCAAAATCTTCTAGTTTACGGCGTTCTTTGCCTGCTACTAACCAATGGGCAATTTCGTGCAAGGCACTGCTGTAAAAGCCTCTAGCAAAATAAATCGCGTTATAAGGCACTTCATTATTTGCGGGTAAATAAATCGGCTCATCACCGCCTTTGACTAAGCGAGTGTTGTATTCCTCTTCAAAACATTGATTAAAAATTGCAATAATATCTTCTAATTTATGTTCCATAATATCGACTCCTAAAAAGCTGTGAGATTATATCACCAGAGGCTCATTTGTTCTTGTTTATTTTCTTCAGGTAAATTGACATGTAGCCCAATTAAACGAATCGTTCGCCCTTTTGCTCTCATAAAAATTTGAGGAAGTAATTGCTGAAAACTCTCCAAAGAAAGAGGCAAACCAGTTTTCTCTAAAGTGGTTACTTGAAAATCTTCAAATTTAAACTTTACGCCAATTTTATGGAATGAAGATAACGGTATATTAGGACTAACACGTTCAAGGCGACGAATTAACTCTTGATAAAGATTATTCAATAAGGCTGAAGCTTGCTCAATTGTGTGAATGTTTTCAAGCAAAGTTTGTTCTACGCCAACTGATTTACGTTCACGATGGGCTTGTACTTCACGATCATCAATGCCATGACTAAAATCCCAAATACGTTTACCCGCTTTACCAAATTGATTTAATAAGACGATTTGATCAAAGTTTTGAATGTCAGCACAAGTTTCTAATCCCATATCAAGTAATCGTTGTGATGTTACTTTACCCACACCAGGAATTTTATTTAAAGGTAAGGTTTTAATGAATTCACTGACTTCGTTCGGCTTAATCACAAATTGCCCATTAGGTTTATTCATATCCGAGGCAATTTTGGCAAGGAATTTTAAAGGCGCAATACCCGCTGAAGCCGTTAATTTCAATTCATCAAAAATAGCTTGGCGGATTTCTTGTGCGATCCAAGTCGCTGAACCTGAACATTTTTGGCAATGCGTAACATCTAAATAAGCTTCATCTAAAGAAAGTGGTTCAATAATATCGGTATAACGCTGGAAGATTTGATGAATTTGCGCCGAAACTTGTTTATACAACGTCATATTCACAGGCACAAGAATAAGATTAGGACACTTTTTTATGGCCTGAGCCGTTGGCATTGCACTATGCAAACCAAATTTTCTCGCCTCATAATTACAAGTTGTTAATACACCACGTTGACGAGAAGAACCACCTACAGCAACAGGCTTTCCCTGCAAATTAGGATTTTCACGAATCTCAATCGATGCGTAAAAACAATCCATATCAATGTGAATAATTTTTTTATCTTGTAGCATAAAAAAAGTGCGGTTAAATTTTATTTAGTATAACCGCACTTTAATTACTGTTCAAGTATACATGATTAATTATCAGAAACGACTCTCTTATCTTTAAACATGACTGAACGTTCAATTTTATACACATGAATAGGTTCTTGTGTATTCATAAAAATTGAACGGTATTTTTCATCAATTTGAGCAAATGGAATTTGTAAATTGATTGTCAGAGACTTGCCTGGTAATAAGGTATTTTCTAATTCTATTTGCATATCTTGGCTATGCACAACTTGACGATTATGCACATACACACTCATCCATTGAATATTTTGAATCGGGAATTCACTTTTATTCGTAATGGTATATTTAAAGCGAGAAAGCGCTTGACCATCCTCACCTACCACAATATCTCTATCGCCAACATCAATAGAAATAGCATAGTTAACATACTTAGGGTAGCTTTTTTCTTCAGTTGCAGTTTTTTCTACACTTTTAGGTTTTTCCTTTGAAACATTTTCTTTTGCAATTGCAGAAGAAATTGAACAACTAGCTACAAACAAAGCGAGTACTAAATATTTAAAAAATGACATTATTTTCTCCTATAAAACGCCGAAATTTTACCCTAACTCTCGCATTTAATAAATACCGCTCTTTTTCTTCTGCTTGTTTTTTGTTAGACTAGTCTACAATTTTGGGGCTGATTCTGGATTCGACGGGATTAGCGAAGCCCAAGGTGCACGTCGAGGTGCGGTAGGCCTCGTAAATAAACCGCAAAAAAATAGTCGCAAACGACGAACAATACGCTTTAGCAGCTTAATAACCTGCATTTAGCCTTCGCGCCCCAGCTTCCGCTCGTAAGACGGGGATAACGCGGAGTCAAACCAAAACGAGATCGTGTGGAAGCCACCGTTTGAGGATCGAAGCACTAAATTGAATCAAACTAGCTTAAGTTTAGCGTGTCTGTCCGCATGCTTAAGTGAAATTAAAGACGAGACTAAACGTGTAGTGCTGAAGGTAGAGTAATTTCGGACGGGGGTTCAACTCCCCCCAGCTCCACCAACAATCAAAATCATACGTCATTATACGACATTACAAAGCCTTGATTTTACTGGAATCAAGGCTTTTTTATTCCCTATACGCCACTATAAAACACTATTTAACCCTAGAATTTTAGGAGTAGATTTAGTAGGATCTTTTTTAACAAGGAAAAAATTATACTCCTAAAACGCTAAAACCCCTTGCAAACACTGGGTGCAACCGCTATCAGTTTTATACTACTAAAATAAGGCTGTACTACTATGGCACGTACTACTAAAACTCTTTCTAATACCCAAATAGAGAAAGCGAAACCAAAAGATAAACCCTACAAGCTAATAGATGGACAAGGTTTATTTTTATCTATAACGCCCAATGGCTCTAAGCTATGGCGATTTAATTATTACAAGCCTTTTACTACTCCACCTAAACGCACTGAAATTAGTCTAGGGTCATTCCCTGATTTATCGTTAGCAGAGGCGCGCACAATCCGTGAAGAATATCGTGCACTATTGGCGCAAAATATAGACCCTAAAACTCACAGGGAGCACCTACACAAAACAAAGACAGATGATTTAGCTAATACTTATGAATCGATGGCGTGGGCGTGGTTCGAATATCGTAAGACAAAAAAGAACTTTTCTTTGGATTATCAAAAAGACGTGGCCAGCCTAATAAGAAGAAATCTTTTACCGCACTTTGGCGCATTGCCTATCTCTGCAATTACCGCCCCTATGGCATTGAAAGCGTTCAAACGCTATCAAGATGAGGGAACGCTAGAGAAACTTAAGCGCACCATTCAAAAGCACAATGAAATAATGTCTTACGCCTTGCATAGAGGCTACATATCAAGCAACCCTACCGAAAAAATATCTAAAGAATTTGATAGCCCTACGGTAGAGCACTTTAAAACCATTAAGCCAGAAGATTTAGGGGAATTTCTTTACACCTTAAACAATGCTCAAATTCACTTACAGACTCGTTTTTTAATTCTATGGCAGATGCTCACTATGACACGCCCAAATGAGGCGGCTACCGCAAGATATGAGGATATTGATGAGCAAGCGAGAATATGGACGATTTACATCAAAAAAGGGATTAAAGAAACAGACAAAGGGCGTGAGCATAAAATCACTCTATCACGGCAAGCGATGGCATTATTGCGAGAAATTAAAAAACGAAGTGAAAGTAAGGTTTATTTATTCCCTAGCGCAAAGAACCCTCAAACCCACGTAAACACACAAACGGCAAATTCTGCAATAAAGCGCATGGGTTATCACGGTAAATTAGTTGCGCACGGATTGAGAGCTATCGCAAGCACCTATTTGAATGACAAAGGCTATGATAGTGAATTAATCGAGGTTGCTCTATCGCACATGAAATCAGACAGAATCAAGGCGGCCTATGACAGGGGAGAACGATTAGAGCAACGTTTTAAACTCTTACAGGTATGGGGCGATTTTATCGAGGAATGTTCAAACGGTGCATTGCCTAAGCATCATTTGAAAATGGTTGTTTAAGCCACCACCGATAGCCGATAACAAGTAACGTTATCGGTTATTTTTTTGTCTATTTTTTTATATACCCCTTGTGATTTTTTTTATAAATCTTAATCACTTATTCACTTATTCACTTCTAATATTTATATCTTTTTGATTTTAAATAAAAAAATAGAGTAAAAAGAGAAGTGATTAACAAGTGATAAAGTGATTACTGGAATAGGCAAGATTATTTTTTAACCAAAAAAGTGGTAAGGCTAATTGGAGAGTGAAGAATAGAGATGCAATTGTGATGCTGGCGGCAGGTAAGGAAAGCGAAGAAAATTTATACTTGAACTGTACAAAATAGCAGGTAAAATAGGCGCTATAAAGCACTATATAACAATATAGACTAGCATTGCGATATAGATTCAAATTAAGTGCGGCTAGGTGCGGACTAATTACCCACACCGAAAGAATAAAACCCTATTTTTATTTTGCCGCACTTCCTTTCATAAATAGGGGCAACGCATAGGGGCGTTTTATGATTGATATTCAAGGCGAGCTATTACAGATAAAACAACAACGAGAGCAAAAATATATTTCAATCACTGAGCTGTTAGATTTTATAAAAAAATACAATCCAAATTCCTCATTCCAAGATATAGCGACATACCTTTTAGTAAAACTTGCACCTAACGATATTAGAAAAACGGACGAAGATATATGGGGAGATGAGCAATATGATTTCTGGCAAGAGCAAAATGGAATTGCAGTATTTAATATACCTAAATCGATTGATGAAAAAGAAACTTATATTCATCCAAATTTTTTCTTTGAGGCTTTAGAAACTGTTAGAGATAACCCAGAAGGTGTAGACTTCTATGAAGGTTGGGGATTTGCTGAAGAGGCAAGAATTTACCTAAAGAAGGGACAGCAGGATATTTATATTGATAGAGCACGTATAGAAAAACTTTTAAGTATTGATACTCTTACGCAGCATGAGCAATATAAGCCAACAGAAATAAATAATACTCACAATGAAAGTGCAGAAATTAACAAGCTAAATGCCCGGATTACTGAGCTTGAAAATACTCATATAGATACAGAAAAAGATTCAATCATTGCGCAATTACAGTTAAAAAACGCAGAACTACAAACGCGTATTTCTGAACTTGAAGACAAAGCACAACAAAGTGCGGTAGATTCTGAACCAGTTTTAGGAAATGGAAAGGTAACACGAATTAGTAAAATTCAGAGAGATATTTTTACCTTGCTTATATTGAAAAACTATCAAGGAATGGAAAGTAGAAATGCGCTTTTTGATGTAATCAATGCAGATCTAAAAGAGCAAGGAATCAACAATAAGGGCGCAAGCTATCAAACCTTTGATAATCTAATTGATGAAAATATCCGTTTAACTAAAATAGGTTTAGATGGAAAGCAAATATCGCATAGCCCGTTCCCTAGCAAAATTACAAAGTAACTTTTAAATTAAGCCCTTTAATGTTTTAAATTAAGGGCTTTTTTATTGCTATTCTTTTAAATTAAGCCTTAATTTAAAACCACTTTCTTAATAACAAACCAACAAATAGAACCCACCTAAATAATTCCCCACAATACCCCTCGAACCGCAAATGACACTATAAGGCGGTATATGTATCTATCTACAACATAAGGGGGCATTATGCCAGACAAAACGATCACACCACCAAACGACACAGAACAAGCACCACGCTTTTTAAGACGTAAATCAACTGCTGAACGATTAGGCGTGAGCCTTACCACCTTAGACGACTGGCGCAATCCAAAAGCCAAACGCTATCGCCCTGACTTCCCTAAGGCAATCAAGGTAGCAAACGGGGCGACTTGTTTCCTTGAATCTGAAATTAATGCTTACGTTTTAAAACTCGCCAACGAATGTAGAGTTAGCTAAGGCGGAAATGATGGCAATCAATACAACTAGCGTTTATGAGCAACAGAAATACATTTTACAGCGCTTATATGTGCGCCCGCATAGTACCAACGAATTGCGAGAGCTAGGGATTTACTTCCCACCTGCACGAATTAAGGAACTCAGAGATAAAGGTTTTCATATTGATACCTTTTACCGCAAAGAAACCGACTCAAGCGGATTGGCGCACCGCGTGGGCGTGTATGTACTGCACCAAAATGAAGTAAGCCAAAATCATCAATATAACGACTAAGGAAAAATTAAAAATGACCGATTGCAAAGACTGCACAACAGAACAAGGGCGTAAAGATTTAATTAATACCCCGATTTCAATTACTTATTCAAAGGCGCAATTTCCGCATTTAACGGTAACTTCTGAAGATTGGGAGGTAAATACCGTTTTATGGCTTGATGTGGGCGATTTTCTGCCGTTAGGCATTGACGCTGACACAATGCAAGAGGCGTTGATCATGATTGCTTTTCTTCAACAAAGCACAAAAGCCCCATTACTGATTGATGAGGAAATGCAACAAGAGCTTACCGCACTTTCTGAAAATGGCATGGCATTTAACCCGATGAAAAAAGGAAATGGCGCACTCATTCCACTTGCTGAAATCCTTTCCACTGATACCAAACAAGAAACCATGCGACACCTTGAACAACAATTTTGCCAAGATGAAAAACTGACATTTACCGAAATGGGCGGAATGTTGAATTAAACGAGCAAGGAGCGACTGAAAAAATGGCTAATACAAATCAACAGACCAACACCCAAAAATGCAAGCACGTAACGCTATGGACGATTTCGGACACGTTAGACCGCTTACGATACCTAACCGATACTGCAATCAACGGCACGATTCTTGATTATCCCGATAAAGATGGGAATGAGCCACCAGCAACCCCTAAGCAAATCTATGAATTAATCCTTGAAGAAGTAGATTGTGCCATTGAGCAAGTAAACGACTTAAAACGGCAAATCGAAGTGTTGGCTATTCATCAAGAACATAGAGCCGATGCGAATTATTTACCGCTGGTGGATTAACAGGAGTTTTGCGACCAGTACGCGCGCGCGAGGGGTGCGCCCAAATTTAGGCATACCCAAAGATAAGAGGTTTAAAAAATGAGCTACGGAAAAGAGATAGAAAGCCAATTTGCGAAAGCCTATGCCCGAATGGGTAACGCTAAGCACGCTTTATTGGCAGTTTTAGGTGATGAGCGAGCTAATCGAATGAAACCGCACACACTACGAGCAAGAGCCAGTGACCTACTGAATCATTGCCGAGTATGGGAACAAATTGAGCAGGAAAAAGCAGAGATGCAACAACGTGGGGAGACCTTACCGCATTACAGGGGAAGAACATGGCGGGCGGATTTGATCAGTAATGAAGTCTATGAGCCGATAAAGATACCGCCCCGCCCTTTTGTTATTCCTCGTGGAATGAAAGGGTTGTTTAAGGAGATGGGGCGGTTAAAAAGATCCACCATGAAAACCCCATGATTTTTTTAATTAGTAACAAGAAGATCCGCTAATAAAAGGGTAAGTATTTAATGAAATGCACCATAGCAAAAAAACAATCTTTTTCTACTTAAACAAGCAATTCAACACTATAGAAAATCGCATCAAATCTTCACGTTTATGAGCCTATACAGCGATAACGAGCCATACCCGATAGATGAGGTTATTGAAGTGTTAGAACAGCGCCTTGTAGCGATTCAGTGCGAAATAGACGACTTCACGAAGATGACAGCGGGGCTACGGAAGAATGAGCGATTAGAAACGAGTTTTTACACCACGAAAAAACACTTAGAGATGATGAGAAAAAGAAAACAGGAGTTAGGCGATTAAAAACTTAGATTATTCAGACGATTTTAGACGGCTCAATTTCCAGCCGTCCTATTATCAGAATGAACACAATAAACGCCAGCCAATGTACCAAACAGCGCAAAGCAGTGTAAGGAGATAGACAATGAAAAATAGAATTGAACTAGATTTATCGGAGCTTGATACAAGCAAAGCAGAAATTATCAACCTATTAGCTAATCCGCAGAACCGTTTTAATGGCGTGAGCGGAATCAATGCCCGAGATGTGCACCGATTCTTAAAAGTGGGGCGGGATTATTCAAAGTGGATTAAAGCACGAATCGAACAAGCTGGTTTTATTGAAAATCAGGATTTTGTAATTGTTCAAAATTTAATTATTGATTTGCCAAAATTGGCAAGTAAAAGCAGTGATTATTTTTTGCACGACAAAACGGACGAGCAAAAAGAAACACGAGGCGGGCATAATCGTTCTGATTATATTGTTTCTTTAGATATGGCAAAGCACCTATGTTTAATGGAAAAGAACGAAATAGGGCGAGCAATAAGACAGCATTTTATTGAGGCTGAAAAACAGCTAAGAACTTCATCACCTGCCATATATAAAAACACCCTATCAAAAACTATAGAGCGATTGGAAAGCATAGACCGAAACAGGGAAATGACCGATGCAATCAAGGCTCAATTAGTGCGGGCGGGCGTGAAACCTAAAGCCTATCACTACAGCCAAAACCAAGAAATGCTAGATAGCCTTGTTATTGGTTCAAATGTGCGGAAATGGAAAGCTAAAAACGGCATTGTAGGCAATGTTCGAGATGCGTTTAATGTATCGCAACTGAAGCTATTAAAAACATTACAAACAACGAACACAGCCTTAATCAATCTTGATATGAGCTATCACGAGCGAAAAGGCAGATTATCCGAACTGGCAGAGCGTGAAGGAGCGGCATAAGGAAAAACACAATGAACGACTTTACCGAGATGATTCAATTTCTAATCTTTATCGCCTTATTGCTGGTGGCTTTTAGCCTTGCATCAACCCTATAAAACAAAACGCCATAGGGAAATAATCAACCCTACGGCGTAACTAAGGAATTATCTTATGCAACCAATTAAACTAGGAATTAATATGAAGTTAATTCACAAGCATTATAGCAATGATGAAAACTTTTACAATTTAAACCCTTTACAAAGTGCGGTGAAATTTGGCATTATTTCCCTGCAGTCGCAAAAAACGATTGCCGAGCCTGGAAACTCGACTTATTTACATACGGCGCAGAGCACGCCTAAAGCGTGTTTTTTTATGCGTAACATTCGCACACCTAAAGAATTTGCGGATTTTGTTTTTATTCATCAAATCTACAAATCTCTCTCAATGGTAGCGTGTAGCGGTAAAGGTTCGCCCTTTGCTGCTAACCGTATGTGGCAGTTTTCCAGACCGTTACACGTTACCGCCAAAGCCTGGAAACTTTCCGCGGTAACTCTCAAGTGTTTACATACGGAGTTACGCAAAATGTATCAATTCATTTTCGCGCTTATTCGCGCACCTCAAATCAAAATCAGACTTCTTGCCGATACTGAACAACAAGCACGCTCACGTTTTACTGATGGCGACACCTTGTTATTTGTTGGCAGAATTAATCAAAACCCTAAACTTACACCAGCGGTGGATGTTAAAGCTGAATCTTACTCTGTAAATAATCACAGATTGCCAGCGTTCCAGAAAGTCGCTATGATTTCCCCGCAATCAGAAAAAGTGATTGCCAGCCGTGGAAAGCTGAACTATTTACCAGAGGCGAACGATAGCACGCCATTAAACCGTGCTTTTTTTGTTCGTAACATTCACACACCTAAAGAATATGCGGATTTTGTTTTCAATCTAAATCCGATCATTCTCTCAATGGTAGAGCGTAATGGGCCGTCTTTGACGGGCTGTCTTCCTTTGGTGGCAGTTTTCCACCCTGTTATGCTCTACCGCCCGACCGTGGAAAGTCTAGCGGTAGTTCTTATAAATCAACCAAAGGACACCGCAGAAATGATCTACAAATTTCTTTGCGTCAATCGCACACAATCGCATTTTAACTTATGCGTCATATCCCTTAATTCTACCACCGAAGAACAGGCACGTTTGAGCCTATCTGCTGATTATCGTTTTATTGCGGTGGTGGCAAGAATCAATCCTCAAAACAACCGCACTTTAGCGGCACTTCCTACCCTTTCAACCTCTGCTGCAATGGAGGTGGCACATGCGTAATGAAGAAATTACCAAAGCACTTGAAGGATTGTGGGAAGCTCAAGCAATTTCAGAACTAATTAGCAAAGGCGATAGAACGATTGATAAGGGCGAGCGCGCCACCTATGAAGCCGCCTTCCGTGCCGTATCAAAATTAATCCTCACTTCTGTAATGTCGTTAGAAGAAGAGCTTTAGGGGGAATGATGAGTAACACTAAATTCCCTTATAGCCTTGTTTTTACCTATGACGATGGCGACCAATTCATAGCGGGCAAATATGGCACGCTTAGAGAGGCGTTACAGGCAAAAATCAGATGTAAGCACGAAATAGGACAAGCTGATATTTGCGGTCGAGTGTTAGAAGTTATTACAGTTTTGAAAGGGGGAGACAATGAAACCAACTAATGCAATGGCACAGCTTGAGCAATGGAAAGCTAACCACCAGCAAGGGAAAATAAATCAGTTCGTAAATGAAATGAATCAAACCCATTTAGGGGCGGTTAAAAACTGCGAAAGTGCGAAACGATTTACTAAAAACTTAATTTCTCCACAAACCCTTGTAAATACTGGCGTTGTGAATGAAAACTGCGAAAGCAAACTGCGAAACTCTGAAGCAATTTGCGAAAAGAGCAAAGCGGTTAAAAATACGCAAGGAAACGCACGTAGCGAGGTTAAAAGCAAATATCAAGGGAAACTATACGCTAACCCTTTAGCCTTTCAGTTTGCCCAGCTTACACGCCAATTTAAGCTGATTTTAGATAGCAACCGTAAATGTTTAGAGGTTTACCCTGATGATTTTCATCATAAGCTCAAAATGCGTGATGAGATGGTGGACTTAATCGACCGACTAAAAGCGGGTGGCAAGCTCTTTAATGCGCTGGCTAAATCTCAAGGGATAACATTTTGCCGAGACAATCAATCTACCCTAAAAGACTTTAATCAAGCTAACGGCTATTTGATTCATAAGTTTGAAGAAGTGATTACACAAATAAACAGCCTCAATATTGAACGAGTTGATGGCGAGAAATTACAGGGGGTGAGCAATGAGTAAAACCGCCTTTATTTTGACTGCTGGCTATCACGTTTTTGAGGATGCTTTTATGCCGATTGTTGTTGCAATGCGAAAAAGCAAAGGGGATATTTTAATTCTTCATCGCGCTTATACCCAGCAGGGGAAACTTACGAAGATTAAGGAAATTAATTTAAATCACTACACGCTAGAAATTAGTTTAGGCAATGCACGCGCGCCCATTATTCACGCAGAGGGGAGAAGAGGACGTGCGGAGGCTGAGGAGGCGATAGAGCCTTTTAAAACACTCTACCCTACTGCACAAATTCGAGTGATTCAGTTCAAGGACGCATTTTTATTTAAGCAATGTGCGGGAATTGGATTAGGGATTGATGCAGCACAAGGGGGCAAGAAATGGCTAAATTAATCAATGCCCCTTACGCTAAACAGCAAGACCCCACAGGTCAAAGTCTTGTGACTATCTGCATAGGCACGCAAGCACAAACCATAGCAAAACATTTTAATGAAATGGGTAAAAGTGCGGTAGAAATTGAGTTAGAAAATGCACTAGGCGAGCAAGGGAAATCATTCCCTTGTGTGGTGGTGGATAGTGAGATTTTAGAGCAGATAGAAAGCTATCGCATTGCGCCTAAAAATACCCAGTCTATCCGCTTAATACAGGCAAATAATGGCGTAGCGCTCTCAAATGAAACGCTTGAGCGCATTTATTTGAATATCGTGCAGACCACCAGCGCAGAGAGTGTCATTTATTGCAATGAGGCGGGCGAAATGCTGGGAGATGTAAGCCGATATATTCAACGGTTACGTAATGGGGAAACCTATCACGGAGAGATTAAAGAAGTTGATGATAATTACGCCAAGATGTTTGACCATTTAAGCGATAATCTCAAAGTGAGGGATTTTTTAGCGTGGACAGGCGAAACCTTAAAGGTTGATAGCGTTAATACACTGGCTTATTTATGGACTGGCAAAAAGTGGCAATTCCTCACGGATAAAAAATTAGGGCGAGAAGTAAAAAGATTCTTTGAGGAGAAAGAGATTGGTTACAGCAAGCGCAAAATAGAAAATATGGTGGGGCTTATGCTGGATTATTATCTTGAGCCAATGGGCGAGCGCAGAAAGAATCTGTTGGCATTTTCTAACGGTGTACTTGATACGAAAACAGGGGAATTTTTACCGCACTCGCCTGATTATTATCTTACTTCCTATATCGATATTGATTACAGCGAAACGCCAATCTTTACGCCTAATTTTGATAAATGGCTTGATTGGGTAAGCGGTAACGATGAACGCAAGGCTAAGCGCATTTTAGCGGCACTCTACATGGTGCTAACCAATCGCTATGACTGGCAATTATTTTTAGAAATTACAGGCGTGGGCGGTAGTGGTAAAAGTATCTTTAATGAATTGGCGAAGATGTTGGTTGGTGCCGATAATACCGCATCAATTACCCTCAAAGAATTAGAAAATATCAATCATAGAGCGAAACTCATTGATAAAACATTAATCTATTCAAGCGATCAAGAAAATTACATAGGCGATGGCGCAGAATTAAGGGCGATAACAGGGGGCGATACTATTAGCGTAAGATTGCTTTATCGAGACCCTTTCGATACGACTATCAATGCAGTGTATATGATGACAAACAACAAGAGCGCAACATTCAAAGAGCATAACGGAGGTATTGCTCGTAGACGCGTAATCTATCATTTCAATAAAGCCGTTCCTGAATCAATGATTGATACAAAGCTGGTGGATAAACTGCTTTCAGAATCGGCTGGCATTGTGCGCTTGTTATTAGATACGTTCAAAGACCCGAAAGAGGCAAGGGCATTACTACTTGAGCAGAGGGAATCAATGGAAGCCTTAGAAGTGAAACAGAAAGCCGACCATATTCTAGATTTCTGCCGACACTTTACCGCACGAGAAGAAATGAACGGTTTGTATATGGGCAATGCAAGGGCGCAAATTAAAAACGCTGAACGGCAATATCTTTACGCATCATATCTTTTCTATTGTGATTGTATGGGCATCAATAAACCACTAGGGCGCAGTCGTTTTCTTGATTCGTTTAGACAAGCAACCAAAGAAAGCAAATACCCCCACGAGTTCAAAAAGCGATTAAAGGACGGTAAGAACGTTACCAATATTTACTACATAAACATAGGTCAAACTATGGCAGAGTGGCAAGAATAACTGCAGATGGATAACTAAAAGGCTTAGTGCAGTGCATTGAGCCTTTTTTATTGAGTTTCGGGATCAGTACGCGCGCGAGGAAATAAGCATTGAATAAAATGTTTACTTCATACCCTTAAAGCGTATAATAAGTAACAAACAACACCCAGTCTATTTATCGTGAAACTATCGTTTATTGAATTACCGCCCTTTGAGCGTTACAGAAAAGCGCATTTATCTGATGATGAATATCGGGCTTTCCAGAATGAGCTATTAGAAAACCCTGAAAAGGGAGACGTGATACAAAATGCTGGTGGCTTGCGAAAAATTAGGATTGCCGATAGTGAGAGAAATAAAGGGAAACGTGGTGGCGCAAGGGTGATTTATTACTACTTTTTAGACGGTGCGCAAATATGGCTTTTTAGTGCTTACGGAAAAGGTGAAAAAGCAGACTTAAACGAAAGCGAGAAACGCGCATTTAAAGTGGTATTAGAGAATTTAAAGGCAATGGCAAGGGGGAAAGAATGAGCCGTTTATTTGATGATTTAATGGAAGGCGCGCAAGCTCTTGAGCAACATTTACAAGGTAAAATCACACTACGCACAGAAACGCGCGAGCGAATCGAACCCGCAAGCATTAGTGCGGAAGAAGTGAAAGCAATTAGAGAGAAATTAAACCTTTCTCAAGCTGTCTTTGCGCAGAAGTTACGAACCAGTGTAAGAACCTATCAAGGCTGGGAGCAAGGTAAAACCAAACCTAGCGCGCACGCCTCTTTATTGTTACGCATGGTGGATAAAGCCCCGCAAACCTTCGAGCTTATCGCAGGGATATAATAATCAATCATCAACGCTATTAATGATAGAACGCCTACTTTAGGCGTTTTTTTATTGAGTTTTGCGACCAGTACGCGCGCGCGAGGGGGTAAAATCGCTATGGGCTTACCTGTCAAAACCGTACATTCAACTCAATTTTTACAACCGCGAAATTAAGATTTTAGATGAAAGATGATGATGCCTAGAAACCTAAAAATTAGCCGAAAACCGCGCGCCCGAAACCCCGTGGAAAGGGATATCCCTTAGGAGTACCTTTTAATCTCTAGCTACTTGCGATAATCATCACTCATCATTGCACGACAAGCAGAAACAAGATGCTTTATCCCTTCCCTTTGTGAATTAGAAAATTTGTCAGATAGATCGCATTTTTCTTTTTTGCTGGCGGCTAGAAGTGATTAAATGGCAAAAAAAAGTGATAAATCACTTTCATTAATCACTTTATCACTTGTGTATCACTTGTTAATCACTTGTCTTTTTCTTTTTTATAATCAAACAGTTATAGTGGAAAATGACCGTTAGAAGTGAATAAGTGATTAAACTTCACAAAAAAAATCTCCCGCGAAAATTTTTATTTTTTACAGATAACCGCCCTATCATTCCCTATCTGAAAAAAAACATAGATTGAAATTTTGAATCTTAAATGATGATGAATAGTTATTCGCAAAAATGAATAGAATTTAGGGGGTACTTTGGATTTTAGGAGTAGATTTAGGAGTATATTTTAACTTTGAATTTTAAATAATCCTTATAGAATAAGGCTTGAACCGCATCAGTTCAGATGACCCCAGCCCAAAACAAAAAAACTAAAGCCTTGATTATCAAGGCTTTAATTTTATCTAATCATTAACAAATTCTTGGCAATGGTTCATTTGTTGGTAAATCTAACAATCGACTTTGTCCAAAAATGCCTACTAAACGCACTTTTTTATCGGTTGTTACTTCACCAATCACAGCCGCATTTTCACCTAATGGATGACGACGAAGTGCGGTCAAAATTTCTGGTGTTTTTTCAGCGGAGGCAACAATAACCAATTTCCCTTCATTAGCGAAATTTAATGCTTCAAGACCAAGTAATTCACAAATTCCCCGCACTTCTTGGCGAATTGGTAAGGCTTGTTCATCAATGTTCATGCCTAGCTGTTGCGCCTGTGCAAATTCATGCAAAACAGCATTGACTCCCCCACGAGTCGCATCTCGAACTGCTTTCACGCCATCTACTTCGCGTAAATTTTCAATCAATGGGTAAAGCACGGCGCAATCACTGTGAAGATCCGTTTGGATACCCAGTTTTTCACGTAAATTTAAGATTGTTGCGCCATGATCCCCAATAGTGCCACTCACAATGATTTTATCGCCAGCCTGAATTTTATGAACACCCCAATCCAAATTTTGAGGAATAACACCAATTCCACTGGTATTGATAAAAATCTTATCCACTGCACCTTTTTGTACCACTTTTGTATCGCCAGTAACAACCTGAATGCCTGCCGCTTTTGCGGTTTCTGCCATTGATTGAATAATTGCTTTAAGATCCGCAAGTGGCAATCCCTCTTCCAAAATAAAGCCACAGGATAAATATTTTGGTATCGCCCCGCACACCGCCACATCATTTGCCGTGCCGCACACTGCTAATTTCCCGATGTTACCTCCAGGGAAAAAAATGGGATCAATCACAAAACTATCTGTGCTAAATGACAGTGTTTCGCCTTGCTTTGCTAATTCGGTTAATGGAATTCTTGCCTGATCTTCCCCTTGCGCCAAAATAGGATTGGCAAAGGCTTCCACAAAATAATCTTGGATCAATTTCTGCATGGCAGCACCGCCATTACCGTGCGCCATAGTGATAAATTCGCTCATTTTATTCTCTCCGATATTGATAATAGGCTGCACATGCTCCTTCGGAAGAAACCATTAATGCGCCATAAGCATTATCAGGATTACAACCTGTGCCAAATAATGGGCAATCAGATGGTTTACAACGCCCAGTCAAGACATCGCCACAACGAGAATTAGGATCATCCGCCACCTGTTGCGCTTGGCTTTGGAAATAAATTTCGGCATCAAATTCACGATAAGCCTCCGTCAATTCCACGCCTGATTGTTCAATTTCCCCCAGGCCACGCCATTCACTGCTTGCTTTAAGCTGGAATACTTCTTGCATTGAACGTTGGGCTAAAGCATTTCCGTGATCATCAACAATGCGTTTATATTGATTTTCGATTTCACAACGACCATCAACAAATTGCTGCACTAACATCACAATCGCCTGCAAAATATCTAAAGGTTCAAAACCGGTAATCACAAAAGGTTTGTGATATTTATCGACAATCCCTTGATAAGGCGATGAACCAATCACCATACTCACATGCCCTGGCGCAAGAAAACCATCAATTTTGACTTGATCTTGTGCCAGCAAGCTATGTAACGTTGGAATAATCGTGATGTTTTGGCAAACAATCCAGAAATTTTTTGATCCTAGTTTTTTGGCTTGTTGAAGCGTCACTGCTGCGCTCGGCATCGTCGTTTCAAATCCTAAGGAAAAAAAGACGACTTTTTTATTCGGATTATTTTGTGCAATATTCAATGCATCCAAAGGTGAATACACAATGCGAACATCTGCGCCTTTCGCTTTTGCTTCCAAAAGTGAACCTTGGCGACCTTTCACTCGCATTGCATCACCAAAGGTACAAAAAATGACATCAGGTTTCAGCGCAATTTCAATACAAACATCAATACGCCCCATAGGAAGCACACAGACAGGACAACCTGGGCCATGAATAAATTCGATACTTTTTGGCAATAGCCGATCCAATCCAAATTTAAAAATCGTATGGGTATGCCCGCCACACACTTCCATTAAATACAATGGATTCTGCGCCGTAAAGTGCGGCATTTTTTCCATCAATTTTTCAAGTTGCGCCACTAAACTACGGGCAAGTTCAGGATCGCGAAATTCATCAACAAATCGCATTGATTATCCTTGTTTACGTTGCTGTTCTAGCCAATTTAACCACTCACTGAGACCTTGTTCAGTGGTAGCGGAAAGTTGAATCACTTCAATATTCGGATTCACTCGTTTTGCATTGGCAATGCATTGTTCTACATCAAATTTCAAATAAGGTAATAAATCCACTTTATTTAAAATCATCAAACTTGATGCGGCAAACATATGTGGGTATTTAAGCGGTTTATCTTCGCCTTCTGTCACCGATAAAATCACTACTTTCGCTTTTTCACCAAGATCAAATTCAGATGGACAAACTAGATTTCCCACATTTTCGATAAACATAATGCTGTCAGCTTGTGGTCTTAATTTCACCATAGCTTCGCTAATCATTTGCGCATCTAAGTGGCAGCCTTTGCCTGTATTTACTTGAATAGCTGGTACGCCAGTCGCACGAATACGATCTGCATCATTTTCAGTCTGTTGATCACCTTCGATTACATAACAAGTGCGGTCATTCTTGAGGGCATTTAGCGTCGTCGTTAAAAGGGTGGTTTTGCCTGAACCCGGACTCGATACAAGATTTAAGGCTAAAATATGTTGTTTAGCAAAGAATGCTCGGTTGTGATCCGCTAGTTGATTATTTTTTCCGAGAACATCTTGTTCAATTTTTAACAAACGTTTTTGAGTATCGTCTGCATCGACTGGTTTATTGAAATGAAATGTTGAATGTGAAAAGTTTGGCGTACCTGATTGATGACTTCCTTGATCATCATGAGTATGAGGCAATTCACCAATACGGACTTGCTCTGGATGTCCGCAGCCACAGGTTGTACACATAAATCCTCCGTTTTAATGTGCTTATTTGGGCTGAGGTTTCAAACTGACTTTCCATAGAAATAAGGTCTAAAAAACTCAAAGCCCTGAGCTTTGTCAATAAATTTGCAACAAGCATAGCACAATCAAAATTCGGCTTTTTGATGAAGATCATAAACTGATAATTTCTGTGGCTAATTCGTTAATAAATCCATGATGATGGGATGAAATCAAAATGGGTAAGGAAAGTTCACGTAAAAGTGCGGTCAATTTTTCAGTATTTTTTCGATCTAATCCATTGGTGGGTTCATCTAATAATAAAATTTTTGGCTGCATCGCTAAGACACCTGCAAGTGCTGTGAAATTTTTCTCACCGCCAGATAAGGTATGTACCATACGATCTTTTAAACGTGTGATACCAAGACGTTCTAACTGCTGCTCTGCAATATGATACGCCTGCTCTTTGGGCACATTTTGATTTAATGGACCAAAGGCAATATCATCCAACACTGTTGGGCCAAAAAGTTGATCATCGGCATTCTGAAAACAAATACCAATCGTGCCACGAAACGGTGCAAAATCTTTTTCTTCACGACAAACTTGGCCAAATAGTTTAATTTCCCCTTTGGTTACAGGAACAAATCCCAACAAAGCTAGAAGTAATGTCGTTTTTCCAGAACCTATCTCCCCTTGTACAAAAAGACGTTTTTGTCCTTCTAAGGTAAAACTCAAATCTTGAATAATCATTCTACCATTGCGTTCTATATAAAGATTATTTACAGCTAACATGTTATTTTTCTCTCTTTTTGCCAAACTGAAAACCACGACATTTTAAAGCCATTTGCGCCGTTTCGGCTTTCAATAGGGCATGAATCAATAATAAAGCGACACTTTGAGCCGTCACATAAAGGGTTCGGTGATTAAGTCCAGGACGAAATCCACGAGCGCGCATGGCAATATCCATTTTTTGACGCAATTCGCCAAGCAGTGCAATGTAACGTACGGTCAGCACAAAAAGTTGAATTAATTTTTCTGGCAAAGGCAATTTACCAATGGCTTGAACAAACACCGCATCATTAATATTCCACAAAAAAAGCCAAAGCGAAATCAGCAATAAATGAGTCCGTAAACTTAACTTTTCTGCTAATTCTATGCCTTGAAAATTGAGTTCAATGCCATTTTCTCCAATTTTCCAACTTAATGTCGCCCACATTAAAGCAATAAAAATGATTAAAGCAAACCAACGTTTAAGATAGGGCAAAAAAGATCTTTGACTGAACTGCAGTGAAATAAAAAAGAGAGAAACTGCAAGCGCATTAAGGGGGATAAGCCAAGTGAGATCACTCAATCCACTAATGATTAGCCCCCAGATAAATAGATAAATCAACCTAAAGTGCGGTTGAAATAAGCGGTGAATTTTCATTAAGAGACATTCTCGGTACGATTCATGACTTCAGGATACATTTTACCAAGCAAGGTAATTACCCCTACGCTGATAATACTATCCAAAATAAATACCGGAATATGAGAGACTAGCAAGAGCCAAACAAGATTCAGATAACTTTTACCACCATCTAACATCAGCACAAAAGAAGCAAGCGCGCCTGCCCCGCCAACGCCAATTACGCCAGAACCAATACCGACTAATAAGCGATCTTTTAAAGCCATGTGTGGTTGTAAACGAGAACGGAAAAGATAATGAGCGATCACCGCAGGCGTTGCCATCACGCAGAGATTAACTCCCAATACTGCAAATCCGCCAAAAGAAAAGAAAATAACTTGCAATAAAAGTGCGATGAGGAATGCAGGAAAAACAGCCCACCCAAGAAATAAACCAGCCATGCCATTTAAAATTAAATGCACGCTACCAATTCCTACGGGCACATGAATGGTTCCTGCCACAAAAAATGCAGCTGCAAAAAGTGCGGTGAGCGGTAAACGTTCTGATTCTAAACGACGTAACCCCACGGCAATGCCCGCAACAGCAAGCACTGCGCCAGCTAATAAAATAGGCGTATGTAACACGCCTTCAGATAAATGCATTAAATACGTCCTTGTTTAATTTTACGCGCATTACGTAAAGCAATAAGTCCAGCAATACCAACGATATAACCGATTCCACCTAAAATATCATGCAAATAAATTTTATCTTTTAAATGCGCAATATCTTCACGAAGCAGCATTAAATCTGCACCGCTTTGATTTTCGGCAGATGTATGAGCGGCAACCACTGACGCACGGTGTCCTTCATCGCCTTCCACTACAACTTTTAAGGTTGTATGTGGCACATCAGCAATAGAAAGCTTAAATGCGCCTTGACGGTCAGTCTTTCCAGTTAAAACGGGATCAGCAACTCCTGAGCGGAAAACTTCTAAATAAGTTTCAGCTGCCGGGGTCATATCAGAATAATAGGATTTGCCAGATAGTGTTTGCCCATCATATTGGGCAAACACATAAAGCGCGTGGGCATAAGCATTCGGGAGATAACAAGCCGCAAAAAGTGCGGTTAAAAAAACAATTTTCTTCATCCCAAATCCATATTATTGCGCATCAAAAGTTAACATATATTCTACAGAGCGACGATCGTAATCCGCATTATTTGTTACTTTTTCCTCAAACTCTGCCCATACTTTGTTGAAACCTTTGGTTGGCGTAAATTGAGCGATACCTTTTTCATTGGTTAAATTGAACGGTGCATCTTCACTTACACCCACTTTAATGCCTTGAACTGGTTTACCGTTATGTAAAACAAGGATAGAAAGTGGTTTGTTCGCTTGTGCTTTTTCTTGAGGAATCAATTCGTAAGCTTGTTGATGAGATTTGAAAGATTCAGCATCCCATTTCAAAATCGCTTTACCAAATTTAACAGGATTTGTACTAAATTCTGCCGTTGGTTCTTCACGTTTTGTTTTTTCAACGTATTTACCGCTTGGTAATTTTGACCATACACCATTATCGAAATGAACGAATACTAAATCTGATTTAGGCATAAGATAGGCTTCGCCATTTCTGAATTGGTAATCAACTGCAGTTAATTTTCCTTGCGCATTTAAGGCTTGGATAGATTTAAGTTTAGATTCTGGATAGGTTTCAGTTTGTTCATGTCCAAATTTCACCACGTATTCACCTTGGGCTGAAGCTGGTTCAAGCCAAACATTGTGCGCGTTAGCAACAGACATACCTAAAAGTGCGGTTAATCCCACTGCGATTTTTTTTAATTCCATTTTGGATACTCCTTGTTTGTTTTTGTTTAAGAAAATCTGAACGCATGATAAAATATGAAGTAACTTTAGAGTCAAGTCATTTTTTAAGGAAATTGATGAAAATTGGAGCACTTGCTAAAGCCCTAGGCTGTACCGTAGAAACCATCCGTTATTATGAACAACAAGGTTTAATCCCGCCCCCAAAACGTACTTCAGGCAATTTTCGGCAATATAATGAAGAACACTTGCAACGTTTATCATTTATTTGTAACTGCCGAAATTTAGATATTTCATTAAGTGAAATAAAAAGCCTACTGAATTTAGAAAATGCTTCAAAACAGCAAGCAGAAGAAATTAATCGTGTGTTAGACAAACATATTAAAGAAGTGGCAACACGAATTCATGAACTCGCTCATTTGCGGATGAAATTAATTGAATTACGTGAAAAAACAGTCTCGAATGATGAAGATCCAATGAAATTGCTATTGCAACATAGTGGCGTGAAATTTGTGCGATTAAAATAACCGCACTTTTAGATTATGGCTGACTAGATAAACGCTGTTTTGCTTCCTTATTGCCTAATTCAGCAGCTTTCTTCAGCCATTCCAATGATTTTTCAGGTTGGTTTTGCGAGCGATAAATATTACTTAACATCATCATCGCATCCGTATCTTTAGCTCGAGCTGTACGCTCAAAAAGCTTAATAGCTTGCTCTGTATTTTGTTTGACGTAATCGCCACGCAGATACATAACACCAAGGTTATTTAGCCCTTTCACGCTGCCCTTCTCTGCCGCTTCGCTAAACCACCAATAAGCCTTTTCGTAGTCTCTCACCGTGCCACGCCCAAGGTTATATAACATGCCTAGATTGCTTTGAGCGGTTATGTTTCCTTCTAACGCCATCGGATACATAATATCGAAAACTGAGATCCATTGTTGTTTATTGGCAAACTCTTGTGCCAAATTCATTCTTGCTTGATCATCCATTTTCGAACTTGCTGTAACATCAACGGTTTTCATCGCCCAAATAGGCAAACTACAAAAAAGTAATACTGTATGAAAAAATAACTTCAGTTTCATTTATAAGGTTGCTATTAAAAGTAAAATAAAAAACACGGCTGTAATCGCAAATTCGGTTAGTCCAACTTGCATAACAGAAAGCTTTTTAGTGGGCAGATAAACCGCTCGCACTAATCCGGGAACAAAAGCTAATGCTAAAATAAATTGTTGCGAAACCACAAAAATCAGCACACATAATAAGTGAAAAATCACTGACGCCCAAAAATAACGTGGATTTTTTCGCTCACGCATCATGGATTTCACGTAAAGTGTTGTTCCAATAAAAAATAATGTTGGATAAATCGCTACCCAAAGTATTTTTTCATCAAAAGTGCGGTCAGAAAAGTAATACGATCCCATTCCAGCTAGAGCAAAAATTAAGATCCCCGCCAAGTCATTCCATAAGTTACGCTCATCTTTTTTCTTGGTGAAATAAATGTTTACCGCAACAAACGGCAGCATGGCAAACATAAAATACAGCACTTGCCAATTATAAATTAACGCAGGAAGCGCAAAAATCACAGCGGCAGCAAAATAAATCACAGACCATTTTTTGTATAACTCAAGATTTTTACCTTTAAACAAATTCAAAAAAGGATAAGTCATCAAATAAAGCGAAAACCATCCTAATAATAAAAATACGTGCGCCCAGACAGAATTAGCAAGTAACATGCCGTAAATAAAAGGCACCAATGCCATAACAATAGCGCCATGCTGATTAGAGATAAGCAGTTTCATAATGATTAAATAATTGAGAATAATTATCGGGTATTCTAGCCTAGTAAAGAGCATTTTACAAAGTGGTAAACGCTATTTAGAATAGAAGAAAACACCCCAAAGGAGAATCCCATGACAATTCAACGCATTTTACCCAGTGCACGTTTAAGTGAAGTTTCAATTCATAACAACCTCGCCTATTTTGCAGGGCAAGTTCCAGAGCTAACCATCGAGCAAAATGCCTACGAACAAACCAAAGAAGTATTAGGTTTAATTGATAAATTGTTAGCAGAAATTGGCTCCAATAAAAGCAACATTTTAACCGCGCAAATTTTCTTGGCTGACATGCAAGATTATGCACAATTAAATCAAGCTTGGGATGAATGGGTCGATCATGTTAGTCCACCAAGTCGAGCGACAGTCGAAGCTAAATTAGCGGATCCTCGTTGGAAAGTTGAAATTGTTATTATTGCAACTTGTTAGTTTTTTAATCCGAATAAACAGGAGAATATTATGGAAAATTGGACAAATGAAATTTGGGTAGCGATTGGTATCGCTTTTATTGTTGGATTATTTATTGGTTACATTATTATGCGTTTAACCAAAGGCTCCGTAAAACATCAAGCTAAAACAGAAGCTGAATTAAAAACAGTCAAAAACCAACTTGATACACAAAAAGCGCAAATCGAAAAACATTTTGCAGAAAGTGCTGAATTATTCAAAACCTTAATTAACGATTATCAAAAACTTTATCGCCACTACGCAACCTCCTCGAATAATTTACTGGGCGAAAAAGATCACAAAGGTTTATTCACCCAACAGTTAATTACTGCAACAGATAAATCTCAAAATGAACAACCAAGAGATTATTCTGAGGGCGCATCAGGCTTATTTAAAGAAAACAAAGAAGAAAATTAAAAAGTGCGGCTAAAAATAGAAATGTTTTTAGCCGTTTTGATATAGAAACAATTTATTGTTCTCTTATACCACTCATAAAACCTAGATAAAACAAAACCCCGCGATTAGTTTCGCGGGGTTATGAAAGGGTTAGTTGGTGCAACTAGCTGGACTCGAACCAGTGACCCCCACCATGTCAAGGTGGTGCTCTAACCAACTGAGCTATAGTTGCACTATATAAATCACTTCGAATTATAGATATTTTTAATCTGAAAACAAGTATTTTTCTTAAAACCCGATATAACTGGCAAAAAAGTAAACAGTATTGCCTTAAATAACAGGGCTGTTTTTGATTTCCAAAATTTTTAAGCGTATAATGCGCACCGATTTTTCATCTGGCTAATATATAGCCAAGTAAAAATAGTATCTTTAAAATTTTGTAATTATTGACGGAGTAAATAATGTCTAGAAGACTAAGAAGAACGAAGATTGTATGTACTATGGGCCCATCAACTGACCGTGATAACAATCTTGAAAAAATTATCGCAGCGGGCGCTAACGTAGTTCGTATGAACTTCTCTCACGGTACACCTGATGATCATATCGGACGTGCTGAACGTGTACGTTCTATCGCAAAAAAATTAGGAAAAACCGTGGCAATCTTAGGTGATTTACAAGGTCCTAAAATTCGTGTTTCTACTTTTAAAGACGGTAAAATTTTCTTAAGTGTTGGTGATAAATTCATTCTTGATGCGGAATTACCAAAAGGCGAAGGTACACAAGAATCTGTTGGTTTAGACTATAAAACGCTTCCACAAGATGTTGTTCCTGGCGACATTCTTTTATTAGATGATGGCCGTGTTCAATTAAAAGTATTATCAACTGATGGTGCAAAAGTTTTCACTGAAGTCACCGTTGGTGGTCCATTATCAAATAATAAAGGTATCAACAAATTAGGTGGCGGTTTATCTGCAGAAGCATTAACAGAAAAAGATAAAGCAGACATTATTACGGCTGCACGCATTGGCGTTGATTTCTTAGCTGTTTCTTTCCCTCGTTCAAGCGATGACCTAAATTATGCGCGTGAACTTGCACAACAAGCTGGTTTAAATGCAAAAATCGTTGCTAAAGTTGAGCGTGCTGAAACAGTAGCTAATGATGAAGCAATGGACGATATCATTTTAGCATCAGATGTCATCATGGTTGCACGTGGTGACTTAGGTGTAGAAATCGGTGATCCTGAATTAGTCGGCGTACAGAAAAAATTAATCCGTCGTTCACGTCAATTAAATCGTGCTGTAATTACAGCGACTCAAATGATGGAATCAATGATTAGCAACCCAATGCCAACTCGTGCTGAAGTAATGGACGTTGCAAACGCAGTATTAGATGGTACTGATGCGGTTATGCTTTCTGCAGAAACGGCTGCAGGTCAATATCCTTCTGAAACAGTAGCGGCAATGGCTGGCGTATGTTTAGGGGCGGAAAAAATGCCAAGCATTAACGTTTCTCGTCACCGTATGGATAAAGAATTTGAAACTATTGAAGAATCTGTTGCGATGTCTGCAATGTATGCAGCAAACCACATGAAAGGTGTTGCAGCGATTGTCACTTTAACTAGCACAGGCCGTACTCCATTATTAATGTCACGCATTAGCTCTGGCTTACCGATCTTTGCTTTATCTCGCAATCAAGAAACCTTAAACCTTTGTGCACTATACCGTGGCGTAACCCCAGTTTATCATAATGAAGATAGCCGCACAGAAACCAGTGCAAAAGCAGCACTTCAATCATTAAAAGAAAAAGGTTACTTATCTACTGGTGATTTAGTGCTTGTTACTCACGGTGGTCAAGGTGCGACACAAACCAACGTATGTCGTACATTAATTGTTGAATAATCAACAATCTAAATACGTTCAACTGAAAGAGCGGTGGATTTTTCCACCGTTTTTTATTTCCTTTTTTCACCGCACTTTTCACTTAAATCCAATAGATATTTGCGGTATCATAGGCGCCATTCTAGTATCAAAATAAGTCCTATGGGATCACAACCTCAAATCAAATCTTCTGACAAAAAAACGGCACAAATAAGTATTCCACCGCACTCACTTGAGGCTGAACAAGCCGTATTGGGTGGCATCATGCTGAGCAATCAACATTGGGATGGCATTGCTGAACGTGTGATTGCTGACGACTTTTATACTTTTCAGCACCGTCTGATTTTTACAGAAATGGAACATCTGATGCGTAATCAATCGCCTATTGATTTAATTACGCTAGATCAAGCCTTAAGAAGCCGTGGTGTAAGCGATGAAGTGGGTGGATTTGCCTATCTGGCTGAACTTTCCAATAATACTCCGAACGCGATTAATATTTTGGCTTATGCAGATATTGTGCGCGAGAAAGCCATATTACGAGAACTTATTTCGGTAGGAAATCGCATTGCTGAAAATAGCTATTCTCCCAAAGGGCAAGACATCAAGTTAATTCTTGATGAGGCTGAGCGTGAAGTGTTTGCGATTGCAGAAAAACGGACGACTTCTAGCGAAGGTCCACAAAATGTAATCAATGTGCTGGAAAGTACTATTGAAAAAATCGATATTTTGAGCAAACTTGAAAATCATTCAGGCGTAACGGGCATTACGACAGGTTTCACTGATCTTGATAAAAAAACGGCCGGTTTACAACCTTCTGACTTAATTATCGTTGCGGCACGTCCGTCAATGGGTAAAACCACTTTCGCCATGAACCTTTGCGAAAATGCGGCAATGGCAAGTGAAAAACCTGTTTTAGTATTTAGTTTAGAAATGCCCGCAGAACAAATTATGATGCGTATGATCGCATCGCTTGCTCGCGTTGATCAAACCAAAATCCGAACAGGTCAAAATTTAGATGAAATTGAGTGGAACAAAATTGCCAGCGTAGTAGGAATGTTCAAGCAAAAAAATAATCTTTATATTGATGACTCTTCAGGCCTAACGCCTACCGACATTCGTTCTCGCGCACGCCGAGTTTATCGTGAAAATGGTGGCTTAAGTATGATTATGGTGGATTATTTGCAATTAATGCGCGCACCCGCATTTTCAGATAACCGAACACTAGAAATCGCAGAAATATCTCGCTCCCTCAAAGCGCTCGCTAAAGAATTACAAGTGCCAGTAGTTGCCCTTTCTCAGTTAAATCGTACTTTAGAACAACGTGCAGACAAACGCCCTGTAAACTCAGATTTACGTGAATCAGGCTCCATTGAACAAGATGCAGACTTGATTATGTTTATTTACCGAGATGAAGTCTATAACGATAACTCAGAAGATAAAGGTGTTGCAGAAATTATTATCGGTAAACAGCGTAACGGCCCGATTGGTCGAGTGCGGTTAAAATTTAATGGACAATTCTCACGCTTCGACAACCTCGCCGAACAACGTGAATATCATGATGATTATTAAGGAATAACAATGAATGTAAAACCGGCGACAGCGAAAATTAGCTCGCACGCCTTAAAACAGAATTTAGAAATCATTAAACAAAAAGCACCAAATAGCAAAATTATTGCTGTGGTTAAAGCAAACGCCTATGGTCACGGTGTTGTGTTTGTTGCATCAACTTTAGAACAAAATGTTGATTGCTTTGGCGTGGCTCGTTTAGAAGAGGCTTTGGCATTACGTTCCAATGGTATTACTAAACCGATTTTATTGCTTGAAGGATTTTTCAATGAACAGGATTTGCCCGTCTTAGCGGTCAATAATATCGAAACTATCGTACATAATCGTGAACAATTGGAAGCACTAAAACGTGCGAATTTACCAAGCCCAATTAAAGTTTGGTTAAAAATAGACACAGGCATGCATCGTTTAGGTGTTGCATTAGATGAAGTCGATTTTTTCTATAATGAACTTAAAAAACTTCCATATATTCAACCGCACTTAGGCTTTGTCAGCCATTTTAGCCGCGCTGATGAATTAGAATCCAATTATACCCAACTTCAAATCAACCGCTTTTTATCCGCCACAAAAGATAAACAAGGTGAACGTACTATTGCAGCGTCAGGCGGCATTCTTTTCTGGCCAGAATCTCATCTGGAATGTATCCGTCCAGGTATTATTATGTATGGCATTTCACCAACTGATACCGTCGGTGCTGAATTTGGTTTAACGCCAGTGATGAATTTAACTTCATCATTGATTGCCGTTCGCCATCATAAACAAGGCGATCCTGTAGGTTACGGCGGTATTTGGACAAGCCTACGAGATACCAAAATCGGCGTAGTCGCAATGGGTTATGGAGATGGATATCCTCGCGATGTTCCTGAAGGCACGCCTGTTTATTTGAATGGTCGTATCGTGCCAATCGTTGGAAGGGTTTCAATGGATATGTTAACCGTTGATTTAGGACCTGATAGTCAAGATCAGGTAGGTGATGAAGTAATTCTATGGGGTAAGGAATTACCTATTGAAACCGTAGCTAAATTCACAGGAATTTTAAGCTATGAGCTAATTACAAAATTAACACCGCGTGTTATAACTGAATATGTTGATTAATCTGTTAATCACTGCATTTTCTAAAAAGAGGGATTCACTCCCTCTCTAATAGAAATCCTAGAAAGTGCGGTTAAAATTTTGATTATTTTTAATGAAAGGAAATACCATGAAAAACATTAACCCGACTCACACCCATGCGTGGAAATCTCTTGAAGCACATAAAGCTGAATTGTCAAACACCACCATCCAAGATTTATTTAAACAAGAAAAAAATCGTTTTGACGATTATTCTTTAACATTCAATAACCAAATTCTTATCGATTTTTCCAAAAATAACATCAATCAAACAACCCTTTCACTTCTTCGTCAACTTGCTCAAGAATGCGCTCTTGATAGTGCAAAAGAAGCAATGTTTACCGGTGAAAAAATCAATCGTACTGAAAATCGGGCTGTACTACATACCGCACTACGCAATCGCTCTAATACTCCAGTGCTTGTAGATGGTAAAGATGTCATGCCTGAAGTCAATGCTGTGCTAGCTAAAATGAAAGATTTCTGTCAGCGTATTATTTCTGGTGAATGGAAAGGCTATACAGGAAAAGCGATTACAGATATTGTGAATATTGGTATTGGTGGCTCTGATTTAGGTCCGTATATGGTAACAGAAGCACTTCGCCCATATAAAAATCACCTAAATATGCACTTTGTTTCAAATGTTGATGGTACACATATTGCGGAAACCTTAAAAAAAGTCAATCCAGAAACCACTCTTTTCTTAGTGGCATCTAAAACGTTTACTACTCAAGAAACTATGACAAATGCGCAAAGTGCGCGTGATTGGTTACTAAAAGCCGCGAAAGATGAAAGTGCGGTTGCAAAACATTTTGCAGCTCTATCAACCAATGCCAAAGATGTAGAAAAATTTGGTATTGATACCAATAACATGTTTGAATTTTGGGATTGGGTTGGCGGTCGTTACTCTTTGTGGTCAGCTATTGGTCTTTCAATTGCACTATCAATTGGCTTTGAAAACTTTGAAGAGTTATTGAATGGCGCGCATGAAATGGATAAACATTTCCGCTCTACTCCAATTGAAAAAAATATTCCAACTACTTTAGCATTAGTTGGTTTATGGAATACCAATTTCCTTGGTGCACAAACAGAAGCGATCTTACCTTATGATCAATATTTACATCGCTTTGCGGCTTATTTCCAACAAGGCAATATGGAATCAAATGGTAAATATGTGGATCGTGATGGAAATGTCATTAACAATTACCAAACGGGCCCTATCATTTGGGGAGAACCTGGTACAAATGGACAACATGCGTTCTATCAATTAATTCACCAAGGCACCACTTTAATTCCTTGTGATTTTATCGCGCCGGCCCAAAGCCACAACCCATTGGCAGATCATCACAATAAATTGCTTTCTAACTTTTTTGCACAAACAGAAGCATTGGCATTCGGAAAAACAAAAGAGGAAGTCGAGGCTGAATTTGTAAAAGCGGGGAAATCTTTAGATGATGTAAAAAATATTGTTCCATTTAAAGTATTTACGGGTAATAAACCAACTAATTCGATTCTCGTTCAAAAAATCACGCCATTTACCTTGGGGGCATTAATTGCTATGTATGAACATAAAATCTTCGTACAAGGTGTGATTTTTAATATCTTTAGCTTCGATCAATGGGGTGTAGAACTAGGCAAACAACTTGCAAACAGAATTCTTCCTGAATTAACAGATTCTGAAAAAGTAGCAAGTCATGACAGTTCAACCAATGGGTTAATTAATCAATTTAAAGCATGGCGTTAATTGTTTATTTAATATAAAAGATTTAAACAATTATAATTTTATATCAAGGACTAAATTCCATATTTATTATAGGATTTAGTTCTTTAAATTTATCTTTAAGATGTTATGAATATACGTAAAATTTTTAATTAATTGTTTTTTGTATTTTTAATAATAAAAAAATCAGCGCCTTAACTGATTAAGACGCTGATTAATAATATATTAGGCGTTAACGCTATTAGTTATAGCACAGAAACATTTAAGTTTGAGCCACCACCAACAATACGAACTCGGCGACCAGCTACAAAACTGCTGTCAGCCTTTTGAACGACAACGATCTCTTGACCATCATCTTTCTTAATTACAAGTTCAGCACCGTTTACTTGACTCATTTTTTCTTCGATTTTGCTTCCAGCTACTGCACCGCCAATCGCACCAACTACTGCTGCAATAGCTTGACCACGACCACCGCCAATTGCACTACCTGCAATACCACCTAAAGCACCGCCACCAAGCGTACCAACTACGCCTTGATTATCAGCTTGGATTTTAACAGGACGCACAGAAACAATCGTACCATAAGTAATTGAACGAGCTTCTTTAGCTTGAGATGCACTATAAACATCACCGCTGAAAACATCAGTATTCGCACAACCAGTCACTCCAAAAGCAACTAACAGTGCTAATGCCATACTTGTTTTTTTCATATGCTATGTTCCCTCTGAAAAGGAATTAAAGTGGATTTCTCGGAGAAAAAGTTGAAATGTTTTTAGTATTACCATTGTCAGATACTAAAACACAAGCACCAACAACT
>NZ_LCTH01000030.1:0-7610 GCF_001008275.1 Haemophilus haemolyticus | reverse complement strand
AAACCATTGAATACTGGCACACCAGCATAATCAGCAAGTTCTTGAACGATACTTTGTTTAAAGCCACGATATTCAATACCATCATACATTCTGCCTAATACGCGGGCGGTATCTTTCATACTTTCTTTGTGGCCAATTTGGGAGGAGTTAGGGTCGATGTAGGTGACTTGTGCGCCTTGGTCATGAGCGGCGACTTCGAATGCACAACGTGTGCGGGTGGAGGTTTTTTCAAAGATGAGCGCAATATTTTTGCCTTTTAATGTTTGTTGTTCTGTGCCGGCATATTTGGCTCGTTTTAAATCTCGGGAGAGATCTAAGAGATATTTAATTTCACGTTCTGTGTGATGAACAAGACTAAGTAAATGTCTATTTTTCATATTGAAAGCCATAATAATCTCCTTGTGTTTTGACTATCCATTGGGGAATAAACATACATCATTCGAGATACTGCTTGTCGTTCGAACGGTTGCATTATAAGAGAAATAAAATGAAATTTGTTATCGTTTTTCAACTGGTAATGCCAATATATGAAATTTTATTGCGTGATTTTTAGTATTGTTAGAATTTATGTTCTTTTAAATAAAAATAGATTAACTCGTTATTAGTATTGGCTTAATCTAGATCAAACAAATTCTAATTAATACAAATTTCCTTTTGTATCTGCTAGAAAAAAGGTTTTATCATTTTTTTATAAATCTGAGTGATTCTATCGGGTTTATAACGAAACTTTCTATTCTAATCAAAAGGACTTAATTATGTACTGCGTACAATGCGAACAAACAATGCGCACACCTGTGGGTAACGGTTGTAGTTACTCTCAAGGAATGTGCGGTAAAACTGCGGAAACTTCTGATTTACAAGACCTCCTTGTTGCAACTCTGCAAAGCTTATCTGCTTGGGCTATTCAAGCGAGAGATTTAGCTATTATCGATAATGAAATTGATGCTTTTACGGCACAAGCATTTTTCTCTACCTTGACTAATGTAAACTTTGATTCTCAACGTATAGTTGAATATGCGCAACAAGCCATCGCTTATCGTGATAATTTAATGAAACGTTGCCGTACACTAAATCCAAGTATTGATATAAACCATCCGTTAGCTCATTTACAGCTTGAAGGTGCAACGATTTCTGATTTAACAAAACAAGCTGCGAATTTTGCCCTAAATTCTGACCGCACTTTGATTGGGGAAGAAGTACATGGTGTGCGTATGCTTTGTTTATACGGTTTAAAAGGTGCTGCTGCTTATATGGAACATGCCCATGTTTTAGGTAAATTTGATAATGAGGTATATCGTCAATTCCATGAGTTTATGGCGTGGCTAGGAACGAATCCAAGTGATCTAAATGAATTGTTAGAAAATGCTCTTGGCATCGGTAATATGAATTTTCAAGTAATGAGTTTATTAGATGCGGGTGAAACAGAAGCATTTGGTCATCCTGTTCCAGCAACGGTAAATGTGAAGCCTGTAGCAGGAAAATGTATTTTAATTTCTGGTCATGATTTAAAAGATTTAAAAGCACTTTTAGAACAAACGGAAGGAACCGGGATAAATATTTATACTCATGGTGAAATGTTGCCTGCGCATGGTTACCCAGAATTGAAAAAATACAACCATTTGGTTGGTAACTATGGAAGTGGTTGGCAAAATCAGCAGAAAGAATTTGCTAAATTCCCTGGTCCTGTAATTATGACCTCTAACTGTATTATTGATCCTAATGTTGGCAATTATGCAGATCGTATTTATACCCGTAGTATTGTGGGCTGGCCTGGTGTAACGCACATTGAAGATCGTGATTTCAGTCAAGTTATCGCGAAAGCGCAAGAAATGGTAGGATTCCCTTATGATGAATTAGAACACAAAATTACCGTTGGGTTTGGTCGTCAAACTTTATTAGATGCTTCAGATGCAGTGATTAATCTTGTGGCTGGTGGAAAATTACGTCATGTTTTCTTAGTGGGCGGTTGTGATGGTAGCAAAGGTGAACGTAGCTATTACACTGATTTTGCTCGTCAAATACCGGAAGATTGTGCGATTTTAACTTTAGGTTGTGGTAAATATCGTTTTAATAAATTAGATTTTGGCTCTATTGATGGGTTACCTCGCTTGTTAGATGTTGGGCAATGTAATGATGCGTATTCTGCGATAATGCTTGCTGTAAATCTTTCACAAAAACTGGGTATTGGCGTTAATGAATTGCCATTAACGCTTGTGCTTTCTTGGTTTGAGCAAAAAGCTATTGTTATTTTGCTTACCTTATTGGCGTTAGGTGTTAAAAATATCTATACAGGACCGACTGCACCAGCATTTTTAAATGATAATGTGATGACATTATTAAATGAAAAATTCGGTTTGCGCGGCTTGACTACTCCAGAACAAGATATGGCAGAAGCTTTAGCTAAATAACATTTCATAGAAAAGTGCGGTCGATTTTTTAATTTGTAGTATTTGTTTTATAAACATTTTAAAAATTCACCGCACTTTTTTCTATCTTCAAAGAGAAAATTCTATGTCAAATAATCAGAATCCGTTGTGTTATAACGAAATGCAGGTGCATTCTATTCATCAGGAAACTGATGATGTCTATACAATTGAATTAATCGCACAAGATTTTTACCCTTATGAGCCAGGTCAGTATGCTCTAGTAAGTATTCGTAATACACCAAATATTGTGCGAGCTTATACACTATCGTCTACGCCAGGAATGAGCCGTTTTGTTACTTTAACCGTTCGCCGTATTAAAAATGGAGTTGGTTCTAATTGGATTACATCCGAAATTAAAGAAGGTGATCAAATTTGGTTATCCGATCCAATGGGTAAATTTACCTGTACCCGCATTGTAAGTGATCGATATTTACTTGTAGCTGGTGGATGTGGCGTTACGCCAATCATGTCTATGACTCGCTGGTTATTAAAAAATAAACCGGGTGTAGATGTGGTTGTATTCTATAGTGTCCATTCGCCTAAAGATGTTATTTTTAAACGAGAATGGGCATTACTGAAAGAACAATTTCCACAGTTAAAATTATTTATTAATGCTTCTGTTGATGCGGATGATGGCTTTATAGTTGGACGTTTAAATAGTCAAATGTTATCTGACCTTGTACCCAATATAGCTGATTATACGGTGCTGACTTGTGGCCCAGAGAGTTATATGAATGATTTACGTGCGATGACAGAATCCCTTGGTATCCCATCTGAGCGTTTCTTTTTAGAGCAATTTCATTCTTCAGCAGAAAATTGTATGTTAGATAATAGTAAACAAGTGACGCTTTCTATTACTAATCCAGTACCCCAAACTTTTTCTGTACCTGTTGGAAAAACATTGTTAGCTGCTTTGGAAGAACATAAAGCACCGATTATTGCCGCCTGTAGAGAAGGTATTTGCGGTTCTTGTAAAACTTTAGTGGTGAGCGGGGATTATGAAGTGAGTTCAAACGGACCGCTGACAGAAGATGAAATTAAACAAGGTTATGTTTTAGCGTGCTGCTGTCAAATGAAAGGAAATATATCAGTTGATTTAATGCCTTAATCCTTAATAAAGTGCGGTTATTTTTATTACGGTTTTTTATACATTGATCTTAGACAAGGGCAATTTGTATATTTAGTGATATGATAACCGCAGTTTATTTTTTGAGGTTTTTATGAATTTACCTTTTCGAGCAATGGTGTCTGATTTAGATGGCACACTTTTAACACCTGAACATTTAGTCGGTGATCTTACTATTGATACGCTGAGAGTATTAGAGCAAAAAGGCGTAGATATTATTTTGGCAACAGGACGCAATCATACCGATGTGTCATCCATTCTTGGAAAAATTGGTGCGGAACGTGCGGTTATGATTACATCAAACGGTGCTCGAGTACGGGATTTACAGGGTAATTTGCTTTATAGCAATAGTTTGCCTGAAGAATTAGTTCTCGAGCTTTACAAAACGCCATTTGATACTTCCAAAGTATGCATGAATAGCTATCAAGATGAAGGTTGGTTTACTAATAAAGATATTCCTGCAATGCGTCAGTTCCATAAGGAATCTGGATTTGATTATAACGTAGTTGATTTTTCCAAACATCATGGACGTGGGACAGAAAAAGTCTTTTTTATTGGTAAAACTCCAGAAGATTTAGTTGAAGTAGAAACTTATTTACGAGATAAGTTTGGTGACGTAACGACAATTGTTTATTCAGCATTAGCTTGTTTGGAAGTAATGAATAAGAATGTTTCAAAAGGCGATGCATTAAAACATTTACTCGAATCACGGGAGTATGAGTTAAAAGACTGTATTGCTTTTGGTGATGGAATGAATGATGTAGAAATGCTTTCTTGGTCTGGTAAAGGCTGTATCATGCAAGATGCAGATATTCGTTTAAAAAAAGCTTGTCCAGAGTTAGAAGTTATTGGCTCAAATAAAGAAGAATCAGTCGCTCATTATTTGCGAACTCAATTTGGATTAGATTATTAATGCAGGCATTATTATTTATAAGTTATGGTGCAATATTAGGCGCGTCATTGCGTTGGACTATAGGATTGTTATTTAATCCTTTATTTTCTTCGTTTGCTTTTGGGACTTTAATTGCTAATTTGCTTGGTTGTTTAATTATTGGTGTATTACTTGGGCTTTTTTGGCAATTTCCACAAATTAGTTCTGAATGGCGGTTATTTTTAATTACTGGTTTTTTAGGATCGCTAACCACATTTTCTTCTTTTTCTTCCGAAGTTGTGGAATTATTTTTTAATGACAAGTGGTTAAATGGATTTTGTGTTTTGATGATGCATTTATTCGGGTGTTTAGCTATGACTGTGTTGGGAATTTGGGTATATAAAATTTGTTCTCAACTTTTACATTAATCCTATTCACTTTGGTTTTTCCCAATTAAATCAGCAAATTCATCGCTACGAAATCCGTGTGATAGCATATATTGCCAAATTTTTTGTTTCATTTTAGGCGTTTGCTGTTCGTTGTAATTTGGGAATTTTTTACGTAACAAGTTCTCTGCCATTTCATACCAATCAATTTCTGATTCCATTAAAACTTCATCAATAATATCAGAAGACACACCTTTTAATTGGAGTAATTCTTGTCGAATTCTTTCTATACCATAACCTTTTTGTACGCGTGAATTTATATAATTTTCTGAAAAACGACGATCACTTTGCCAATTTTTTGCCTGGCATAAAGATAATGCATCATCAATTTCTTCTTCCGAAAAGTTCTTTTCCTGCATTTTATTGCGGAGCTCGAATTCACTATATTCTCTGCGAGAAAGAAGATTAACTATGTAATTAAAAGCAAGAGATGACAAGGAATGATTCCTTTATTTTTATTGAGTTGATATAAAGTGCGGTTAAAAATGACCGCACTTTTGGCGTTGATGATTTGATTTATTCAAAATCACTTTCTGATTCTGAACTATTTTCAGATTGTTCAATGTCAGCCATTAAAGCTTGTTCTGGATTAGCCACTAATTCTGCGCGTAAACGAGCTTCTAATTCATCTGCTTTTTCTGGATTTTCATTGAGCCATTTCATTGAGTTAGTTTTGCCTTGACCAATTTTTTCTCCATTATAGGCATACCATGCACCTGATTTCTCTACAAGCTTGTGTTTTACACCAAGTTCTAATAATTCCCCTGCTTTTGAAATACCTTCGCCATAAAGAATTTGGAAATCTACTTGACGGAATGGTGCTGCTAGTTTGTTTTTTACTACTTTTACACGGGTTTCATTTCCAATAATATTTTCGCCATCTTTTACAGAACCTGTACGACGAATATCTAAGCGAACAGAAGAATAGAATTTTAATGCATTACCGCCTGTGGTGGTTTCAGGATTACCAAACATCACACCTATTTTCATTCGGATTTGGTTAATAAATACAACTAAACAGTTTGCATTTTTAATTTGGCCAGTAAGTTTACGTAAAGCTTGTGACATTAAACGAGCTTGTAGCCCCATATGGGAATCACCCATATCCCCTTCAATTTCAGCTTTTGGTGTCAGTGCGGCAACGGAGTCCACTATAATTACATCAATTGCGCCAGAGCGAACTAATGCATCGCAGATTTCAAGTGCTTGTTCACCATTATCTGGTTGAGAGACAAAAAGTTCTTTTACATCCACCCCAAGTTTTGCTGCATAAATAGGATCAAGGGCATGTTCTGCATCAATAAATGCACAGGTTTTTCCCGCTTTTTGCGCTTGAGCAATGACGGAAAGAGTTAATGTTGTTTTTCCAGATGATTCTGGTCCGAAAATTTCTACAATTCGTCCCATAGGTAAACCACCAATTCCTAGTGCAACATCTAAACCAAGTGATCCAGTAGAAATAGATTCTACATCTAACGTTTTGGTATCGCCTAACTTCATAATTGAGCCTTTACCAAATTGTTTTTCGATTTGTCCTAATGCTGCTGCTAGTGCTTTTTGTTTTTCTTCTTTAGTCGCCATAAGTGAATTCCTGTTTGAATGTTCAAGTTTTTTGTGATTATATCTGTATTGATGTACAGGTCAAGAAAAATATTCATATTTGGAAAAATATGGGATCTGTATTCCAAAAAAAGCAGAGCTAAACCTTAAAATGAGAGAGTTGTGATAAAAGCCTCTTAATTGAATTTTTAGGTTAAATTATATACAAAATATAATGGTAAGAAAATTTTTAAATATAGTATATTTATATATAAACCAATTGTTTACATAAAAATAAATTTTAAATTTACGATCAGCTTCACAAATCTGAAATTTATTCTTAGTAAGATGAAAAACTTCATGATATAAACCAAATCAGAAGTACTTCTACTAACTCCTTTAAACTACTTATCCATATGAGGTTAATATGAACATAAAAGACGAGCATATAAATAATGTTTGCCTTCTATTAGATCAGTTGGTAGGAAATGTTACCTTTAAAAATCTTTTTACAGGTTACGGTTTGTTTCACAAGGAAGAGACAATGTTTGCCATTTGGCAGAATAAAAAACTTTATCTACGTGGTGAGGATGAGCTTGCAATTCAATTAAGTAAATTAGGTTGTGAACCATTTACAACAAATGAGTTGAATAAGAGATTTGTACTTTCTCAATATTATGCGCTTTCAGATCAGGTGATGCGCAATAATATGTTGTGTAGAAAATTGATTATTCTTTCTATTCAGCAAATCCGCAATCAGAAGTTAGATCGTACTTTGAGAAAGCTAAATAGATTAAAGGATTTACCCAATTTAACTATCAAGCACGAAAGAGCGCTAATAAAAGTTGGCATCACTGATGTTGCTATGCTAAGAGAAATTGGTGCAGAAAATGCATTGGTGGAATTAAAGAAAAGCGGCAGCGGAGCAACTTTAGATTTTTATTGGAAGTTAGTATGTGCTTTGCAAAATAAAAATAGCCAATTTTTAAGTCAATCTGAAAAAGAGCGTTTATTAAAGAAATTAAACGAAATTTTGAGAAAGAATGGCTTGAAAGGCTATAGAAAATTAGATGACGAATAAAATTTGTTCATTCAAATGATTTTTTGCAAAAAGTACTTGCAAGGGTTTTTAAAATCCCTATAATGCACCGCACACAACGACGCACTGTTGTGAAGTATTTAAGTTTCCACGTGTGTCGTTG
>NZ_LCTH01000029.1:0-119161 GCF_001008275.1 Haemophilus haemolyticus | reverse complement strand
TAAATAAAATAAAAGTAGTAAAGTTAAACGGTTAAAGTTACTCATTTTTTATTATCGATTTAAATAGTCCAATAAATTTTTCCACTGTAATTGCATATCTTTCATACCCAGCTCATACATTGCCTGTAATTTATTGGGATCTTTTTCAATACGCTTAATCTTCAAATCAACAGAAGGTCGAATAACAAAAATATCGCCTTTTTCTGCTAGCTTAATCACATTTTCAACTTGTTGATTATACATGGCATAACGCTGATTTACGGCATCTGCAAAATCAGGATAACGTCGATAAAACCATTTGGCAATCCAAGCCATCGGCTTAGATTTTCTATAATCTAAAGTGCGGGTAAGAATGACAATGATTTTATCGTATCCTAACATCTGCATTTGTTCTACAGGAATAGAATCAACAATAGCGCCATCCAAATAAGGAATCCCGTCTATCTCTACAGGACGAGAAACATAAGGCATAGCGGAAGTAGCACGCAACACCTCCATTTGGCCCAAAGGATCTATTAATTTGACATATTCTGCTTGCGCAGTTTGTAAATTAGTTACAGCTACATAAAAATCTATATCTGATTCTTTAAACGTTTTATTATCAAACACATCATATTTGAAAGGTACTTCATAAAAAGCAAAATCTTTATTCACGATATTGCCTGTCCTCACCAAACTTTTAAAACTGATATAACGCTTATCCGATATAAATTTCTTGTTGTAACGAATTGCCCGCTCTTTTTGCCGAGAAGGATAATTAACCCCAAATAATGCACCTGCAGAAACGGAAATGATACCATCAACCCAAAAATCTTTATCTAAGAAGGTATCTAGTACTCCCGCAGTGTACATGCCTCGCATCGCCCCACCTTCTAATACTAAGCCAATTTTCATTGATTTTTTAACTTCTTCCATTTGAAAACAACACATAAAAATATTGCGTGCCATTTCTGAACACGCAATTATTTGAACGATCTGAATTAATCCCGTTTCCGACTCAGCAACCACCAAATCATCACGATAAATAGCAAACTTGGCATTAGCGCACCGAAAACAGCAGGCATGTTATAAACAACGCTCATTTGCCCGAAGATTTCATTTACTACATAGAACAAAAAGCCAAAACAGATGCCCGTTACAATTCTAGCGCCCGCGGTCACACTGCGTAGCGATCCAAAAATAAACGATAATGCCAATAACATCATCACACCAACAGACACAGGTTGGAAAATTTTCCGCCAGAATGTGAGTTCAAAGCGACTCACATCCTGACCTGTTTCACGTAAAAATGAAATGTAATTATACAAACCTGAAATAGACAGTGATGTAGGACGTAAAGAAACAGCGCCTAATTTATCTGGCGTTAAATTTGTTTCCCATTTTTCCGATAAGCGATTACTTGTCGTGATTTCATCTTTGCTAATCATAGAATGGTTCACTTGACGTAAAGTCCATTTACTTTCATCTTCCGAATAACTTGCTTGGTTAGCATGTTTCAACTCCGTCAAATTACGATGCTGATCAAAAGTATAAATATAAATATCGTTTAATTTTGTGTCATCCGTCACACGTCGAACAAACACAAAATTATTACCATCTTTTGCCCAAACCCCATTTTTCATGGAAAGCATTGAACCACCAGAAAGCTCTCGAGCACGCATATCACGTGCGAATTGTTCGGTTTGTGGAATCCCCCATTCACCAATCACCATGGTTAACAATACTAATGGTAATGCGGTTTTCATCACTGCCATACCAATTTTAAAACGAGAAAATCCGGCGGCTTGCATCACAACGAGTTCGCTTCGACTTGCAAGATTACCTAAAGCCATTAGGGCACCAAGCAATGCCGCCATAGGAAAGAAAGTTTCAATATCTTTTGGAATGGTTAACCCAGTAAAAGCCACCGCTTGCCAAATATCATAAGTACCTTTACCCACACTACGAAATTGTTCCACAAATTTGATAATGGCAGAAAGCCCAACCAATGTAAGCAAAGTGGCAAAAATTGAGCCAAGAATACTTTTTCCAATATAACGATCGAGGGTATTCATCATTTTGCTTATCCTTTTCTACTGAATAAATGGCGGAATTTATACATCGCAGCACTATCCCAACCGTTTAACACTATGCCAAGCAACAAAAAGCCAATATTAACAAGAGGCATAAAAATAGCAGCATCTAATTTTCCCGCTGCGCCCGCAGATTTAAAGGAACTTTGTAATAAAAAATAAATTAAATAGAGTAAAAGTGCGGGTAAAATTTTGGCAAATCTACCTTGTCGCGGATTTACACGACTTAACGGAACAGCAATTAACGCCATTAGTGGAACAGCTAGGATTAATGTTATACGCCAATGCAATTCAGATTTCGCAGAAGGAGAGTCTAAAGCGATAAGTTGAAACAACGTTAATTCCGCTACTTCATCATTCGTATTTTCTGTTTCCTGATGACCTAAATAGGCTTGATATTCATCAAAATGCGTAATGCGGAAATCAGGCAAAACAGACGTGCCTTCAACTCGTTGCGTATTTTGTAAATTCAGAATTTGATCGCCATTTGGCAGCGCTTTTAATTCGCCTTTTTCAGCAGTCACGACGGATGGTTTCGTTTGTCCTTTTGGTGCCGTTTGGAACAAATACACGTCATTAATTTGATTTCCCTTGATACTATCAATAAATAAAACAAAATTGTTGTTATTCGTTGCTATAAACTGACCTGAAGCAAGCGCCCCCATTGTTGGATTCGCTTTGGCATCTTCCACAATTGCAGCTTGTTTTTGAATTGACCAAGGCGAAAGCCACAAGACGTTATAAGCAGCAAGTCCCGCAGTAACCAATGAAAGCATTAACGCCACACGCACTAAAACACGTTGCCCGACACCACAAGCACGCATCACCGTTATTTCACTTTCAGCATAAAGACGACCAAAAGTCAGTAAAATCGCAATAAACAAACATAATGGCAACATTAATTGCGCCATAGCAGGCATGCCTAACCCTAGCAAGGAAAATACCAAGTCAGCCGGCACTTTACCATTAGCCGCAGATCCCAGTACGCGCACTAACTGCTGAGAAAAAAATATCAGCAATAAAATGAACAAAATAGCGACTTGGCTCTTAAATACTTCTTTCGTTAAATATCGAATTAAAATCATCTTATATCGTTTGTTTTTCTAAATCTAAAGCGGGGAAAACTGGATAAAATCGGTCGCGTATGATACCTTATTTTCGCTGAATTAAACAGAAATTTAAGGACATCAAATGAAATATCAAGCAAAAAATGCCGCACTTTCTCAAGCCAGTGATTGCATTGTTTTAGGCGTATATGAGAACAATGTATTTTCAAAAAGTTTCCATGAAATCGATCAATTAACCCAAGGCTATTTAAACGATTTACTGAAATCAGGTGAGCTAACTGGCAAATTAGCCCAAACTGTTTTACTTCGTGATCTTCAAGGTCTGGCTGCCAAACGCGTGTTAATCGTTGGCTGTGGCAAAAAAGGAGAACTCACCGAGCGTCAATATAAACAAATCATCCAAGCTGTATTAAAAACACTAAAAGAAACCAACACGCGTGAAGTTGTTTCTTATTTAACTGAAATTGAATTAAAAGAGCGCGATCTTTATTGGAATATCCGCTTTGCCATTGAAACGATTGAACACACCAATTATCAATTTGATCATTTCAAATCTCAAAAAGCTGATGCTTCTGTTTTAGAATCCTTCATCTTTAATACGGATTGTGATCAAGCTCAACAAGCTATTTCTCACGCCAATGCGATTAGCTCAGGTATAAAATCAGCACGCGACATCGCAAATATGCCACCCAATATTTGCAACCCAGCATATCTTGCTGAACAAGCAAAAAATTTAGTGGAAAATTCTACCGCACTTTCATTGAAAGTTGTGGATGAAGAAGAAATGTCAAAACTTGGAATGAACGCTTATCTTGCCGTCTCAAAAGGCTCTGAAAACCGTGCTTATATGTCTATTTTGACATTCAATAATGCGCCAGATAAAAACGCCAAACCAATTGTACTTGTCGGCAAAGGATTAACCTTTGATGCGGGCGGTATTTCACTTAAACCTGCCGCTGACATGGATGAAATGAAATATGACATGTGTGGTGCGGCTTCTGTCTTCGGCACAATGAAAGCCATTGCAGAATTGAATTTGCCATTAAACGTTATTGGTGTTTTAGCTGGTTGTGAAAATCTGCCTGATGGCAATGCTTACCGCCCAGGCGATATTCTCACCACTATGAATGGCTTAACCGTAGAAGTGCTCAACACCGATGCAGAAGGTCGCTTAGTCCTTTGTGATGCTCTTACTTATGTTGAGCGTTTTGAACCAGAGCTTGTTATTGATGTTGCAACCTTGACGGGTGCTTGTGTGGTTGCTCTTGGCCAACACAATAGTGGCTTAATTTCTACAGATAATGATCTTGCCAATGCACTACTCTACGCAGCAACAGAAACCACAGACAAAGCGTGGCGTTTACCATTAAGCGAAGAATATCAAGAGCAACTGAAATCACCTTTCGCCGATCTTGCCAACATTGGCGGACGCTGGGGTGGCGCAATTACAGCGGGTGCATTTTTGTCTAACTTCACGAAAAAATATCGCTGGGCACATTTAGACATTGCAGGTACAGCTTGGCTACAAGGCGCAAATAAAGGCGCAACTGGCCGCCCTGTTTCGCTATTAACCCAATTTTTGATTAATCAGGTTAAATAACCACAAAACTGGCACACGTTGCACCTTTAAATCGATTACTCTGCTAGTTCGGTTTGCTCGTGTGCCATTAGTTCCTGACCCACATCATCAAGCAAACTTAAATAACGTTCATATTGTTTCAACATATCGGCGATCAATTCATCTTGATCCATATATTGAACATCATAACCAACTCGTCCATCAAAGAAATAAGTGTAAGGCTCATAAGTAACATTGTGTTGAATGTGCGGTAGATTTTCATCGTTAATTAATTGCTCTGACACTTCGCGCCCAACAGATTTAATACCATACATAAAATCTCGCATTGATTCTTTATGAATTACCAATTCCAAAGCTGGCTCTTCTTGTTCAAATAATGTATTGATTTCTACACTTAAATTATATTTTCCTGTTAATTCTTGACGTAATTCTCGCATAGCGGGTAACGCCGTATTTTTAAGAAAACGTAAAATATCTTTCTCTTGCGTTTGGTTCATCATTTGCTCTAAATGTGATTTCCATTTATCGCCGCTCCAGAAAATGCTAGTTGGATTGACTTTAGTAGAAAAATATTTTTTATCCGCAATTAAGCCTTTCCATAAACTAAAACACATTACCAACATTAATAAAGCAAAAGGCAAGGCTACAATTAATGTCATTGTTTGCAAATTAGCAAGTCCACCAGACTGCATAAGCACAATTGCAACAACTGACATTAACGTTCCCCACATTATGGCTTGCCACGCAGGCGAAGCTAAACTTTTATCACGAGATGCAATGTTATTTAACACATAAATGCCTGAATCAGCTGAAGTGATAAAAAACAATGAAATCACTAATAAACTCACAAAACCAGTTATTGTTGGCAAAGGCAGATAATTTAAAAATTTAAATAATAAAATTTCTGGAGAAGAAATAAATTCGCCAAGCCCGCCCGCAGCAATGCCATCATTTAGCCATACCGCTGTATTACCAAAAACAGTAAACCATAAAATACCAAATAAACTTGGAATAACTAATACGCCAAAAATAAATTCACGTATAGTTCGTCCTTTAGAAATACGGGCAATAAATAAACCCACAAACGGAGCCCAAGAACACCACCAAGCCCAATAAAGCACAGTCCATCCACTAAACCAGCCAGTATGTTCTTGTTCATAAGCATAGGTTTTAAAACTGAGTTGCACTAAATTGCTGAAATAATTACCAATATTGTCGCTAAAGGCAGATAAAAGGTATAACGTAGGCCCTGCAATTAAAACAAAAAGGAGTAAACCAAATGCTAAAGTTAAGTTAATTTCACTTAATATTTTCACGCCTTTTCCAACACCAGAAATGGCAGAAAACACCGCTAAACACATTACCACAACAATAACGCCAACTTGTAAACCAAAGCTGTTCTGGCTTATCCAACCTATTTGTTCAAACCCTGCACCAAGCTGTGATGAACCGAAACCTAATGTAGTAATAATCCCAAACAATGTGGCAAGTAACGCCATTACATCAATCGCATCGCCGATTTTGCCATTAATACGATCTTTTAATAAAGGATAAAAACAAGAGCGCAATGCTAAAGGTAATTTATAACGAAACCCAAAATAAGCTAATGCTAAAGCAATGGTGCCATATACTGCCCAAGCGTGAATGCCCCAATGGAACAGAGTGTGAAGTAAAGCCTCTTGTTGTTTATGTTCAGCTGAACCTGCTGTAATGTCAGAAAGATAATGGGTTAATGGTTCTGCTACGCCAAAAAACATCAGACCAACTCCCATTCCAGCAGCAAATAACATCGCAAGCCAAGATAAGAAACTAAATTCAGGTTCTTCTTCATCCTGCCCTAGTTTTATATTGCCAAGACTACTTACTGATAAAATTAATAAAAATACTAAAAACACTGAAAAAGTGAGCACATAAAACCAACTAAAATTGGCAAAAATGCTGGTTTTAGCTTGATTCAATAATTCTTGAGTTTGTGCTGGGGCAATTAAAATCATCGCCATAAGTAACAACACAAAAAATAATGTAACGCCAATTACCAAAGGATTAAATGACGTTCGATTTTTCATAAATTGAAATAAAAACAAGCTTTTCTCCTTAAAAATTAAGTGAGTAAATTAAAAATTAGATTTTATAAATGTTGCCTAAAAGCAAAAGTGTGTAATGGAACCACTACAAATGACAGCACATAGAAGTGCGATTTTGAAGGAAACGTTCAGTAGGAATTGAAGAATTGTTTCCAAAAAGTAAAAATATAATAACAAAATATGATTTTTATTTCAAATTAGTGAGATTTTGCTTTAAAAATGCGGTAAACACCAAATATTTTTATTTATACAATTTTCTAAAATGAATCTTGATAAAGCGAATATAGGAATGAACTTTATTGAAATAGAATATTTATTTAATAAAAACCGCACTTGGAGAAAAACAAAGTGAGGTCATTTTTACTACATCACCGACACCGCTTTAATTTGAACATAAACATCCTGCCCAACAGCAAAACGCAGTTCATTTTGCGCCCATTTACTGATACTTGCCCAAATCTTATGTCCTTCCACCAGCACCGAAATATCTACCCGAGAATCTTGTATTTCAATTTGTGCGACTTGGCCACGTAAAATATTACGAATGCTTGTTTGTTCTGGCTTTTGCAGTGTAATAGAAACATCTGAACTATAAATACAAACTCGCACTCGCTCGCCTACATTCGCTGGCACTTGATGAATCCAAAGCACTTGTTCGCCTAAGGAAAGTGCGGTCATTTTATAAGGCGGATTATGCAAATGAACGGGCAAGGCAAGTACACTACTCTGTTCGCTTTCCCCTTTCCAAGGGGCAAAAATAGCACTATTCCAAATTTTTTCTACGCTGTCATAGGCTTTCACAATGCCGTTTTCCATCAGCACAACGCGATCAGCTAAACGCAACAGTTCGTCCAAGCTGTGGGTAACATATAAAATCGGGATATTAATTTCTTTAGAAAGACGTTCCAAATATTGCATTAGCTCGCGTTTACGGGGAACATCAAGAGCTGAAAGTGGTTCGTCCATCAGTAAAATATCGGGTTCTGCCAATAATGCTCGACCAATTGCTACACGTTGTTTCTCTCCGCCAGAAAGCGTAAGTGGATAACGCTTTAATAAGTGAGTAATACCGAGAAGATCGACAATATAGTTAAAATCATCTTGCGAGACATTTTTCATACCATAACGCAAATTGCCTTTCACACTGTAGTGAGGAAATAAGCGCGCGTCTTGGAATACATAGCCAATTTTACGCAAGTGAGTCGGCAAGCATTCTTGTATTTCCATATCCACTAAAGTGCGGTCATTTAAACGGATGAATCCTTCGTCTGGTTGTATCAAGCCACTGACGAGATTAATCAACGATGTTTTGCCTGAGCCAGACAAACCGAAAATGGCGGTCACCCCTTGATCTGGCACTTGTATATTCGCTTGCAAGGCAAGTTGCCCGAGCTGTTTTTTCACATTAATCTGCAACATTTCCTTGTCCTAATTTTTTCTGCATTCGCTTGCTCAACCACTCTGACAATAGCAAAGAAATCAATGAAAGAATGATAGCAAATAAACATAAGCGAGCAGTTTGTTCTTCTGCTCCCGGTGTTTGAATAAAAGAATACATCGCAAGGGGAATCGTTTGAGTTTCGCCTGCAATGTTCGACACAAAGGTTATAGTCGCGCCAAATTCTCCTAATGATCGTGCGAAACCAAGCACGAGCCCAGCTAAAACCCCAGGTAAAGAAAGTGGCAAGGTTATTGTAAAAAATACACGCCAAGCGGAAGCGCCGAGTGTTTGCGCCGCTTGCTCCAATTTAATATCAATATTTTCTAAAGAAAGTCGAATCGCGCGAACAACCAATGGAAAGGCAACCACGGCAGAGGAAAGCACAGCCCCCTTCCAACTAAAACCAAAAGATAAGCCAAACCACTGATATAAATACTTGCCAATAAAACCATTGCGCCCCATTGCCACAAGCAATAGATAACCGATAACCACAGGTGGCAATACTAAAGGCAAATGAATTACGCCAGTAATCAGGGATTTGCCATAGAAATTTTTACGCGCTAAGAGCCACGCAACAAAAATGGCTAACGGCAAACTCCAAAGCATAGAACTGACCGCAACACTCAGGCTTAAATTAATCGCTGAGATTTCCATTGGAGTCAGATTGAAAAATGAAAAAATTTGGGTAAGCAAAATGAATCCTTATACAAATAGCCTCTCTTTAAATCCCTTGTTTATGGGAATATCCCACATTAATGAGAGGTAAGATGCTCTATAATAACAAAAGGGCAGAAATATCCGCCCTTAATAAATGTTAAAATGCCACCTTATTTTGCAGAGAAACCATACCCTACAAGCACTTTCTTCGCTACATCTGATTCTAAATATTTCAAGAAATCGCGAGAATCCGCATTATCATGACCTTTTACAATAGAAACAGGATAAACAACTGGTTTATGACTATCCGCTGGGAAAACCGCAACCGTTTTAACTTGTTGGCTCACTTTTGAGTCAGTGCTGTACACAATACCGTAAGGTGCTTCTGCACGTTCAACTAAAGCTAATGCGCCACGCACATCTTTAGCACGCGCTAAACGATCTTGTACTTTATCCCATAAATTTAATTTAGTTAATGCTTCTTCTGCGTATTGACCAGCAGGCACGTGCGCAGGATCGCCAACAGATAAATAGCTATCTTTTAATGCATTAATCCATTCGCCTTTTGCAATATCCACAGAATTTACCGCACTTTTTGCTGGTGCAATTAAGACTAAATCATTGCCCACTAAAACTTTTTCGGTTTCTTTTACGGTTAAATCTTTTTCAGAAAGATATTTCATCCATTTATTGCTTGCAGATACAAAAATATCCGCTGGCGCGCCTTCTTCAACTTGTTTTGCTAAAGTTGAAGAAGACGCGAAAGAAAACACTACTTCATTTTTCGGATTTTGTTTTGCGTAATCTTTTGCAACTTGTTGTAAAGCATCTGTCATTGAAGCCGCTGCAAATACAGTCACTTTAGCGGATGCTGCAAAAGAAAAGCCTAATCCTGCGATTAAAAGCGCGGTTGAAATTTTAGTTAATTTTTTCATGAATCATCTCCTATGATTAAACGTTATTTACTTGATTATATATTGAAATAAATAATAATCATATAGCAAAAGAAAAATTATTTAGTAAAATATATAACGCTTAGGCTTACCACTTAGGATTACTTAGGGACAGCAAAATGAAAAACACCGAAATTTTACTCACCATTAAACTTCAACAAGCACTTTTTATCGATCCAAAACGAGTGCGTTTACTCAAAGAAATTCAACAATGCGGTTCAATTAATCAAGCAGCGAAAAATGCAAAAGTGAGCTATAAAAGTGCGTGGGATCATTTAGAAGCGATGAATAAAATCAGCCCTCGCCCATTGCTTGAACGAAATACAGGTGGAAAAAATGGCGGAGGTACGGAGCTTACCACTTATGCCGAGCGTTTGCTCCAACTCTACGATTTATTAGAACGTACGCAAGAACACGCTTTTCATATTCTACAAGATGAATCTGTGCCATTAGATAGTTTGCTCACGGCAACTGCACGTTTTTCTTTACAAAGTAGCGCACGCAATCAATTTTTTGGACGAGTGGCACAACAACGAATCATTGACTCTCGTTGTGTTGTGGATGTGAATGTGCAAGGATTACCAACACCGTTGCAAGTTTCTATTACCACTAAAAGCTCTGCTCGTTTGAAACTGATTACGGAAAAAGAAGTGATGCTGATGTTCAAGGCACCTTGGGTGAAAATTAGTGAAAAACCACTAGAGAACCAATCTAATCAGTTCCCTGTAAATATCAAATCACTAAATGAAGAAGAAGCGATCCTTCAATTTTCTGAAAGCGACATTGAATTTTGTGCCACAGTCCACCAGCCAAATCAATGGCAAATCGGGCAACAGGTTTGGATTCATATTGATCAAGAGCAAATTATTTTAGCGACGCTAGGTTAATCTCAAAGTGCGGTAAATTTTGGAAGAACATTTTGATCATACAAAAAAGACAGGCTTGATGCCTGTCTTGTTTGTTATCAATTAAAATCCGAAACTAATTAGAAATATTTTTTACAATTAGCGTAATTCCATCCACACGTTCAACTTCAATTAATGCACCGACTGTAAGATTATCACCTTGAATGCGCCAAGTTGTGTCGCCAAAAGCGCCCCGACCAATTCCATTCGCGCCAAGTTCTTGAACAATACCTTGTTTACCAAGTAAGGCATGATCGCGTTGATTTAATGTTGAATGAGATTGATCATGGCGATCTTTACCATGTTGATATTTCCACCAAATCACAGAAAGTATACAAGCTAATAGAGCATAAAAAATAGCAAGTGAGGCAAGAGAAAGGCTTGGAAAAAGAAATTGTACAAATGCCGTCACTAAAGCTGCTAATCCCCACCATAGCAAAAATATCCCTGGTGTAAGCACTTCACCAATAAGCAAAATAAAGCCTAAAATCAGCCAATGCCAAAGCGTCCAATTTATTAACCAATCCGCCATAGATTCTCCTATTTGTTGTAAAGGCTTTTTATTACAAAAGTGCAGTGATAAACGATTAAAAAAATCACCGCACTTTATCTAAATTAAGATTTTTTATCGCCCTTTAATAACTCCGCAATACCTGCAACAGAACCAATTAAATTGCCAGCTTCTAATGGCATAAGCACGACTTTACTGTTTCCTGAACTACCGATTTCTTTCAATGCTTCCGTGTATTTTTGTGCAATAAAGTAATTAATTGCTTTGGTGTCACCGCTGGTAATGGCTTCTGATACCATTTGTGTTGCTTTTGCTTCAGCTTCCGCGGCACGTTCTCGGGCTTCAGCTTGTAAAAAGGCTTCTTGTCGCTCCCCTTCCGCTTTTAGAATTCTAGCTTGTTTTTCACCTTCAGCACGAAGAATCTGAGCTTGGCGAATCCCTTCAGCTTCTAATACTTCAGCACGTTTATTTCGTTCCGCTTTCATTTGAGCATTCATAGAATCAATCAATTCACGAGGCGGACGAACATCACGAATTTCAATACGCGTTACTTTAATCCCCCATGGATTTGTCGCTTCATCCACAATAGCCAATAATCGACTATTAATAGAATCACGTTGAGAAAGCATTTCATCAAGCTCCATCGAGCCAAGCACGGTGCGGATATTTGTCATCGTTAAATTGATGATAGCTTGTTCCAAATGGTTTACTTCATAAGCCGCACTTCGAGCATCAATCACTTGCACAAAACAAACCGCATCAATAGAAACATTGGCATTATCTTTAGAAATCACTTCTTGGGAAGGAATATCTAAAACTTGTTCCATCATATTAATTTTACGACCAATACGATCAACAAAAGGCACCACTAAATTTAGCCCTGGCATTAACGTTCTTGTGTAACGACCGAAACGTTCGATTGTCCAGTTATAACCTTGTGGTACGGTTTTCACTGTAGAAAACAAAATTAATGCGACTAATATCACAAAAATTAATGTGGAAATAGCGAATCCATCAAGCATATTTTTCTCCTTTAGTGGATAGATTGTATAAAAAGTCTATCAAATCCACCCGCACTTTTATAGCCTATTTTGTATAAAATTAAGGCAATTTTGCCACTACTGCATAGCCTTCAATTAAACCTTCCACTTCATAAGCCGCACCTGCGCTAATGAAAGCTGCCTCACCTTGTTTCAAAGAAAGTGCGGTCGTTTCTGAGCGTAAATTTAACAGGCCATTCATCACCAATAAAATACTCGCACTTTGTGCTTTTAAATGATGAATTTCACCACATTCATATTGAATATTTTGCAAAGCGAAATCTTGCGCAGGCGTAGCATAAGTAAATATACGCGTGTCTTGAGGTGCCGACGGAATAATTTTAGGCGCCACTTCACGACAATCGACAATTTTAAGCAATTCTGGAATATCCACATATTTAGGCGTTAAACCACCTCGAATCACATTATCCGAACATGCCATCAGTTCAATATTTTGCCCACGCAAATAAGCGTGCGGAATGCCTGCATCTTGGTAAATTCCCTCGCCTTTTTTGAGGTGCACAATATTAAACAAATAGAAGCAGATTAAACCAGCATCTAATTTATCTAAAGAAATATTCATTGCATCAATGGTGTAAAGCACCCAATAATCTGGATTAGTTAAATCCAGATTATTAGTCTCATAAGCAGTTTGATTTTCCAACAGAATTGGAGAAAGCCATTGGTGTAGCTGAGCTTGTTCTGCTTGCATAATATCGGCATAGAAAGCATGTAAATCTTGTTCATTCAATTTTTTCGCAAGCGGGGCTAAAGATGATCTCGATGCTAAAGTTTCAATAATATCCGATTTATTTTTAAAACCATGCAACAACCAGAAATCAGATAAAGCAATCATCATTTCAGGTTTATGATTATTATCTTTATAAGTACGTGTTGATGCGTTTAACTCAATACCTTTCGCATTTTCTTCCGCAAAACCTATTTCAGCTTGCGTTTTTGTTGGATGAAGTTGAATAGAAAGAGGTTGGGCAACATCAAGAATTTTTAATAAATAGGGTAATTCATCACCAAAACTTGCTCGGCTTTGTGAGCCAAGTGCGGTAGGATTTTTCTGTAAAAATTCAGTAAGTAATACATTTTTACCATCAACCTCAATGCTTGAAGGCGCAGAATTATGTGTGCCTAACCACCATTCAGCATAATATTGATTTTCTTCCGCAGGAATATTCAGTAATTGAGGAATATATTGATGCCCTCCCCATACGTAATTTTGGAGTGAGCCATTAAGTTTATAGATCATTTTTAATTTTTCCGTTGAATCCTATCTACACCAAAGTTTTATTTGCATAAATAAAAAATCCGCACAAAGGCGGACTTTTTTATCGTAAACAAATTATTTTTTTAAGGCTAATACCACTGACTCTCCAGCGACGACTTCACCTGATTTTTTCACGATGCAAGAAATTTCATCCATATTGGAAATAACAATGGGTGTTAACACAGATTTTGCTTTTGATTCTAATAAAGGAAGATCAAATTCAATCACGGTGTCACCGCGCTTAACAGATTGACCTTCTTGCGCAATACGAGTAAAGCCTTCACCTTTCAACTCAACGGTATCAATACCAAAGTGTACAAATAATTCTACACCTTCTTTTGATTCCATTGAGAAAGCATGGTTGGTTTCAAAAATTTTACCAATCACACCATCCACTGGCGCAACGATTTTGTTACCGGTAGGACGAATAGCAACACCATCACCCACGATTTTTTCAGAGAAAACCACATCGGGAACATCTTCAATATTTACAATCTCACCAGAGATAGGTGCATAAATTTCAACTTCCACAGATTTGTTTTCTTTTGAACCGAATAACTTGTCAAATAAGCCCATTTTAATCTCCTATCAATTCATAGATGGCTGTTATTTTAACGTAAAATCAAACAATTTTGTTTAATTTAATGCATTTTCCGCCAAAAATTCTTCGATTAACTGCTCAATTTCCGAAGCGGTCGGTTTTTGTAATGCGGCATTAGCAAGTGCTTTTGCATCTTGAAAATTCACATTACGGATTAATTTTTTAATTCGAGGTACGGAAATAGCACTCATACTAAATTCATCTAATCCCATACCAAGTAACAATAAAGTTGCACGTTCATCACCGGCTAATTCACCGCACATTCCCGTCCATTTTCCCTCTGCATGAGAAGCATCAATTACTTGTTTTATTAAACCAAGCACAGATGGCTGCATCGGATTATAAAGATGTGAAATTAACTCATTTCCTCGATCCACCGCCAAAGTATATTGGGTTAAATCGTTAGTGCCGATACTGAAGAAATCGACTTCTTTTGCTAAGAATTTTGCATTTACAGCAGCAGATGGTGTTTCAACCATTACACCCACTTGGATATGCTCATCAAAATCTTTGCCTTCTGCACGTAATTCCGCTTTTAATGTTTCAATAACCGCTTTTAATTCTCGAATTTCTTCTACAGAAATAATCATCGGGAACATCACCGCCAATTTACCAAACGCTGAAGCGCGTAATACTGCGCGTAATTGTGCATTTAAAATTTCACGGCGATCTAACGCAATGCGAATCGCACGCCATCCTAAGAATGGATTCATTTCTTTTGGTAAATCTAAATATGGAAGCTCTTTATCGCCACCAATATCCATAGTACGAAGCACGGTTAAACGCCCGTTCATTGCTTCTACGACTTCTTTATAGGCTATGAATTGCTCTTCTTCCGTCGGAAGCTGTTCACGATCCATAAATAAGAATTCAGTTCGGTATAAACCAATACCTTCTGCACCATTGCGATCTGCCCCTTCACAATCACGGATTGTCCCGATATTCGCGACCACATCAACCTTGTGTCCATCCAATGTGATTGCTGGAAGATCTTTTAATTTAGCTAACTCTGCTTTTTCCTCAGAAATTTTAGCTTCAAGTGTTTTTAATTCATCAATCTGAGATTGTGTTGGATTAATATAAACTTGATTATTTATGGCATCTAAAATTAAGTAATCACCTGTATTGACTAATTCAGTCACATTATTTGTGCCTACAATCGCCGGTAATTCTAAAGAACGCGCCATAATAGAAGTATGAGATGTTCTACCACCAATATCAGTGACAACCCCTAATACTTTTTCAAGATTAAGTTGAGCAGTTTCTGAAGGAGTCAGATCATAAGCGACAAGAATTGATTCTTCTTGAATATCGCCAAGATCTACTATGTACATGCCCAAAATATTTTTAATTAAACGGTTACCAATATCACGAATATCGCCAGCACGCTCTTTCAAATATTCATCATCGATCTCCGACAACATTGTGACTTGTTGATCAATAATTTTACTCGCTGCAACTGCGGCATTGACCTTATTTGAACGAAGATAATCAAGAATTTCTTCTTCTAATTCCTCATCCTCAAGGATCATCAAGTGACCTTCAAAGATTGCAGCTTTTTCTTCACCTAAAGAAATTAATGCACGCTCTCTGATTGAATTAAGTTGTTCCACCGCCGCGCTACGTCCTTCGTAAAACCGAGCGACTTCTGCATCAATTTGATCATCAGTAATTTTTTGCGTATCAAGAACAATCTTTTCTTCTTTAAGAACAAGTGCCTTACCAAAGGCAATACCAGGTGATGCGAGAATACCAGAAATCATAGATACCTTCCGAAATAATTAAAAAGGAATAGATAAACAATAGCCATAAAATTTCACAATTTTATGGCTAAGTAAGAATTATTCTAAAGTTGGAATCAAAGCGACTAAATGCTCAACTGCCTGCTGCTCATCTTCGCCTTCAGCAGAAATGGTGATAACTGTACCCTGTGTTAAACCTAGCGTTTGTAGCTTAAACAAACTTTTTGCACTTGCGCTCTTACCAGCAGATGTTACTGTGATATCAGAAGAAAATGCTTTGGCTTCTTTCACAAATTGTGCTGCTGGACGAGTGTGTAAACCGTTTGGCGCGGTGATTTCAACATCTTTTGAGTACATAATGCTACCTCTCTACTAAATAATAGTTAAAAAAAACAAAGATAAAATCCGCCTTAGTATCCTTGTTCAAAAGCGAATAATCAAGAATAAACACTAAAAAAGTTGAATTAGATCATAAAAAAACGCAGGGTTTGTTTATTTATCATCCAGCTTACGCAATCGTTAAACTGCTGAAAAATGACGTTGTGATTTTGTTTCACTTAAACTTTCAATTAATCGATGATAATTATCATAACGAACAGGCGAAATCTTGCCTTGCTCGACGGCTTCACGTAATGCACATCCTGGATCGCTCAAATGTTTACAATCACGGAATTTACAGGTTCCCAAAACATATTGAAATTCTCGATAGCCTTTTGTGATTTGCTCCGCATCTAAATGCCAAAGCCCAAATTCTCTAATTCCTGGCGAATCAATTAAATTGCCACCTTGTGGCAAATGATAAAGACGAGATGAGGTCGTCGTATGCTGCCCTAAGCCTGATGTTTCGCTCACGTCCCCTACTTGAGCATTTACGCTAGGCAAAATATGATTAATCAAACTCGATTTACCGACACCAGATTGCCCAACAAAAATCGCCGTGCCTTGTGCCAAAAGTGCGGTTAATTTTTCCATATTTTCACCGCTCTTTGCTGAAATCATTAAAATCTCATAGCCAATACCTTGGTAAATTTTAAGTTGTTCTTCAATTTCTTGACGCTGTTCCTGCATCAATAAATCCACTTTATTCAAAACAATGAGAGGCGTAATTCCCGCAATTTCACACACAACAAGATAACGATCGATAATATTTAAGGAAAGCGTTGGCAATACTGCTGATACAATAATAATACGATCAATATTTGCCGCAATGGGTTTCAAACCATCATAATAGTCAGGGCGGGAAATTTCATTTTCTCGAGGGTGAATCGCCTCAATCACGCCACTCACACCTTGTAATTGTTCATTGCCTTTACGCCAAACGACTTTATCTCCCACCACCAAACTCGACAAGGTACGACGCAAATTACAACGATAAATTTCGCCTTGTTCATTTTCGACATCTGCATGAATCGAATAACGCGTGACCACAACACCTTCTTGTGATTCGCCAAGCATTTCATCTGACCATTCAATCTCTTTTTTCTTATGGCGATGTAAGGTTTTCGCATTATTCGATTGAATTCTTCTAGTTTGGTTTTGAGTTAATTTACGTTTAGCCATAAAAGTGCGGTCGTTTTTTCCCTTGTTTTTGGTAAAATGAAAAAAATTTTTGCATAGGATACCTGATATTATGCCATTCGATAAACAAAATCTTATTTGGATTGATTTAGAAATGACCGGTTTAGATCCGGAAAAAGAACGTATTATTGAAATTGCCACTATCGTAACAGATAAAAATTTAAATATTTTGGCAGAAGGCCCTGTGTTGGCTGTTCATCAGTCTGATGAATTACTCAATAAAATGAATGATTGGTGCCAAAAAACACATAGTGAAAATGGCTTAATTGAACGCGTAAAAGCCAGCAAACTTACCGAACGAGCAGCAGAATTACAAACCTTAGACTTTTTAAAAAAATGGGTGCCCAAAGGTGCGTCGCCAATTTGCGGTAACAGCATTGCCCAAGATAAACGCTTCTTAGTGAAATATATGCCTGATTTAGCTGATTATTTTCATTATCGTCATTTAGACGTGAGCACATTAAAAGAACTTGCAGCACGTTGGAAACCTGAAATTTTAGAAGGCTTTAAAAAAGAGAATACGCATTTGGCGCTAGATGACATTCGAGAATCAATTAAAGAGCTAGCTTATTATCGCGAACATTTCATGAAATTAGATTGACGAAAACTTCAACAAAAAATTTCTTTTTATGAAATTGCCCTTGCAAGCTCTAAAAATATTTGTATAATGCGGGCTCATTCACTGATGTGAACTGCGGGAATAGCTCAGTTGGTAGAGCACAACCTTGCCAAGGTTGGGGTCGCGAGTTCGAGCCTCGTTTCCCGCTCCAATTTCACATTATAAAAGCATTATTGCGGGAATAGCTCAGTTGGTAGAGCACGACCTTGCCAAGGTCGGGGTCGCGAGTTCGAGCCTCGTTTCCCGCTCCAAATTTCAATCCCTAGCCAAAAGGCTGGGGATTTTTTCTATCTACAAAAATAGCTCACCAAAATATTAAAAGTGCGGTGTATTTTCTCAAAAAATAAAGGCCTGTGATTTAATAACACAAGCCTTTATTTTTTTATGCTTTCTTCAACCGTTTTGCACGACGTTTCATTCTTCTGACCCAACGAGTAATTCGCCATGCACGCGTAATTGAATAGACATAAAGGAAAAATAAAATGAAAAAGCCGACAAACATCGCCCACTCATTCACATAATAAACTTCCCCTAAAATACCGATAGTTGCACAAATTGCAGAAACAAACGTAATCAATAAAAAGGCTTGTCTTGATGTTAAACCCGCTCTCACCATTAAATGATGAACGTGTAAACGATCTGGGCGGAATGGGCTTTTGCCTTTACGTACACGGCGATAAATAATCGCAACCATATCAATCAAAGGAATCGCAATAATCCAAAGTGCGGTTACTGGATTCATAGGATGCCCTTTTCCTTGCGTACTCAATAACAAAATCCAAATAATGGTAAAGCCAATTAATGTACTCCCCGCATCCCCCATAAACACCTTATATTTCGGTCCAAATGGAATGCCTAGATTGAGCATCAAATAAGGTAAAATCGATACGATTAAAGCAAAACTCCAATGCGCCATATCCATTTGCCCATCTCGATACATCAAGAAACCAATCGCGGCAAAAGAAACGCAAGAAAGCCCACCGAGCAATCCATCAATACCATCAATCATATTAAAGGCATTAATAATCGCAATAGTGGCAAAGACGGTAATAATCAAACCAATTGAACCAAGCGTTAACTGGAAAGGCCCTAAAATTTGACCTAAATGATCAAGATAAACATTCCCGAGATCGATCATTAAAATCGCCAGTATTGCTTGAATCCCTGCTCTTAAGAAAGGACTGATATCAAAGCGATCATCTAAAATCCCTATCGCCAATAAAACAAAAATACTGAACAAATAGAGATAAGGTAATCGAAGTTGATCCCATTCCATCAGGTAATAGCAAAGATTTCCAACAAAAAGCGATACACCACCGATTAGCGGAATTGCGCCTTGATGACGTTTACGATAGTTTGGCTTATCAACTAATCCAATCCAATTGGCAACTGGTCGCATCACAATCAATGTTAAAAATGCGCCAATAAAAGTAACAAAAATACTCAGCATAGTGTGACCCTAAAATTTTTTTGTAAAGGATAACATAAGGCAAATTTACCTAGAAATATATTTTTCAAGAACCACTATTTTTCACTTCAACGCCCGTATTTTTATAAAAAATGCGGTCCAAATTGACCGCACTTTTACTCTTATCCTTATTTTACCAGTGGTATCCTACACTACCGCCCGCATTAACATCGCTTTGGCTATTGACACTCGCACCCAATTTAATCTCAATTTTGTTATTGGTTAAACGTCTGCCGTAACCGACCGCTAACGCGTGTTCTCCTTTATAAGTGCCAACTGCCACAGAAACCGCAGACTCTCCAGCAAAATTTCCCCCTTGCAAGAAAGCAATCGCTGTTGCCCCCGCAATCCCTGCCCGCAAGTCTTTATTCATTTTTTGCATATTGCGATCGAGTTGTTGAATAGATTGCTGATCTTTGCGGATTTGTGCTTTCAAGCTATCGTGTTCAGTACGAAGCTGTTGTAACTCTACTTTACTCGCTCCGCCACCTAACATCTCAGCAAATTCAGTTTCTGATTTACCTTGATTAGCTGGTAATTTTTTCCAACTTTCATAAGCAGATTTACCGTCAGCACCTTTTTCGCCTTGGTCACCTTTAGCACCTTTAATTGAGGTTAAGAATTCCTCTTCGGTTTTACCTTGATTACCATCTTTCGCTTTCCAAGGCATCATAAGCAGATTTACCGTCAGCACCTTTTTCACCTTGGTCACCTTTAGCACCTTTAATTGAGGTTAAGAATTCCTCTTCGGTTTTACCTTGATTACCATCTTTCGCTTTCCATAGATCGTAAGCAGATTTACCGTCAACACCATTTGTACCATTTGTACCTTTAAGTGAAGTTAAGAATTCCTCTTCGGTTTTACCTTGATTGCCATCTTTCGCTTTCCAGGCATCATAAGCAGATTTACCGTCAGCGCCTTTATCACCTTTTTCGCCTTTCAATTCAGGCATTTGCTTAATGGTTTCTTTATTCAATGAAACAACGGTTTTTCCGTCTTTATCTTCTGTTTTCAAGCCACCTTCAAAAGTATAAAGTTTTGTAAAAAACATTTTAAAGTTATCTTCTGTGAAAATTGTTTTACCTCCCGCTTTTAAAACACCATCATCAGCGGTAAGTGAAACTGTTTTATCGCCCTCTCCCAATGTAACGCCAGTAAAACTTGGAGATTTCAACATTCCAATACGCAATACTCCAGCGTCGTTAAATGTCACTAAATTATCAGAAGTGTACTTAGCTTTATTAGCATCGTTATAAACTAAATCACTTTTGCCTTGAATCTGAAAAATACTGCCAATTTCTTTTGTAATTAGTTTATCTTTGGTACTATCTGCTTGATCTTTATCATAATCATTCAACGCAAATGTTAAACCTGCGTTTTTTAATGATTTCAATTGAGCAACATTTACTGCATCGGTGTCTTCCGTACCTGCGGCAACGCTAATAATCTGACGTGTTTCACCATATTGTGTATCACCAATAGAAACAGCACCTAATGTGCCTTTCCAAGTAGAGCGAATTTTATTTTTTTCCACTTGTTTCTTATTTAGTTCTTTCTTTTTTTCCGCTATTTCTTGTCTATTCTGTGTAATTTTATTTTCAACAACGCCTAACTCAGTTGTATTATTTTCATTTTTTAGTTGTTTCTTTTTATCTTCTAATTGTGAAAGTTCAGCTTGAAGTTCATTAATTTTCTCTTCCAAAGGAGAAATTTCTCCATTAACTCTATCTATTTCAGTTTTTATATCTCCAACGAAACTCCCATTTTTAGTATTTATTTCTGAAAAATCATAACCAATCGTATCTATAGAACGATTACTTACAGAATCAAATCCTAAAGCAACCGAGGTTTCAATGTTAGAAGAGGAGCTTGTCCCGATTGACACACTGTTTACTGCATTTTCTTTAGAAGAGGCTCCTGTACCGATTGACACACTGTTTACGGCATTTGCTTTAGCTGCAAAACCGATGGCTAATGCTCCCTCTTGTTTAGCTTTCGCCGCAGGTCCTAATGCTGTAGCCTTTGAAGCTGTAGTTTCGCTTTGAAAACCCAAAGCAACTGAATAATTAAATTCAGTAGTTTTATTAAAATTATTAGCCATTGAGCCAATAGAAGTATTATTAATTCCCTTAATATTTGTACCTGAATTTTGCCCCAAGGCGACATTATTATTACCACTTACCAAAAGACTAGAATTAAAACCAATTCCGATATTATGATCTCCTTTTATGCCTTTTCCCGCAGTATTACCATAAGCTAAATTATTATGTCCTGAAGCATTAGAGCCAGCAGAATAACCTATATAAACATTGATAGAGTCCTTACTATTTTCACCAGCACCATAACCTAAAAAAATGTTTCCAATTTGTCCATTTTCTGATGAGGATGAACCTTTTCCAGCATTTTTACCGATTGAAATACTATTATCTATATTTGCTAATGCGCCATCGCCAATAGCAATTGAACCCAATTTTTTCGCACCATCATTATTAACATTACTTTCTTCCGATGTATTATCTGATTTCACACTAACATATTTAATTTTTTGTGTTTTAAGTGTATTAATTTCTTGTTTTAAAGTATCAATATCTTGTTTTAACTGCTCAATTTCAGAATCAGCAGCAAAACTATTTGTTGAAAATAAGAAAAGAGAAGAAAATGTTAAGGCTGGGAGGTAATGTGTCAAAACTTGCGATCTACAACGTTTTGATTTTGATTTTCCTTTTGCTAATTCAGATACAACTTGGAACATTTGCAAACCAGCGTTCCACACGACTTTATAAATATTATTCATATAAACTCCGATATTTAAGATTTAAGTACAACAGTTATGAGCAAACAATACAAAACTCGTTGTACACCTACAAACTGAAAAGTATCTTATTTGTATCACACAAAAAAATCAATCAAATCGAAAAAAACAAGAAAAAGTGCAATTGGATATTTTTTGTTCTTTATTTTATTAGAGAGTATAAATATTCACCTAATTCGCTGAATAATAACACTGTTCAATCTTTCCCTTTCCTCTCTTGCAAGTGCTTGCCCAAATCGGTTCGTCAAAATAAAAAAGTCCTCGGCTTTCTCGCCCACAGTGGTAATTTTCGCATTCAATAAATTGAGATTTAGCTCACTAAAAATATGGCTCACTTGCGCTAATAACCCCGGTTTATCCAACGCAACCAGTTCCATTTCAGTATGCTCTTTTTTGTTTTCGTGTAAAAAACGTACGTCGGTTTGTACAGTAAAGTGTTGAAGCTGACGATTCGGCGCAATAGAAAGTGCGGGTAATTTTTCACTTTGAAGGGCTACTGTTAGGGCTTGCTCTAATTCTCGGCGACGATCAAATTCCACTAATTCACCGTTAAGTTCTGTGATGATAAAGCTATCAAAAACATAACCATCTTGTGTCGTAATAATCTGCGCATCGTGGATACTGAATTTTTTTGCGCCTATAGTACTCACGACTTTATTAAATAAGTGCGGTTGATCTTGGCAATAAATAAATACTTCCGTGCCGCCAAGTGAAAAGCGATTACTAATTTTCACTAATAATGCCTCAGCGAAATCCACCAGCAAACTTGTATGCCACGCGATTTGTTTTGGCGTATTACGTACAAAATAATCTTCAGGGCAACGAGTCCATAATTGCTCAATAGAGATTAGTGCAATATGGGAATAATCCTGCGTTAAAATTTGTTGTGCAAGTTGTCGGTTTTCTGCCGATTTTTCTGAGTAATCAAGCAATTCTTTCATCCCTTGTGCAAATTGGTGTTCTGCAAATTCATATAAAGAGGCAAAAAGCGAACGTTTCCAGCTATTCCACAAATTACCATTGGTTGCACAAATATCCGCCACCGTTAAACAAGTGAGATAATCTAATCGAACTTGATTTTGCACGGCTTCCGCAAAATTCATAACCACTTCAGGATCATGAATATCACGGCGTTGCGCCGTAATTGACATCAGCAAATGAGATTTTACGAGCCAAGCAAGGGTATCAATTTCTCGGCGATCTAAACCATGTAATTGCGCAAAGTCTGCCACATCTTCTGCGCCAAGTTCTGCGTGATCGCCGCCCCGCCCTTTTGCAATATCGTGGAATAACGCCGCAATATAAAGCAAAGTGCGGTCAGAAAGTTGGCTAAAAATTCGATGAGCAATGGGATGTTCTTTCGCACTTTCCTGTGACAGAAAACTTTCCAATTTCAACATCACACGCAATGTATGCTCATCCACCGTATAAATATGGAACAAATCAAATTGCATTAAGCCCTCAATGGCTTGCCATTGGGGAAGATACGCTGTTAATACGCCATATTGGTGCATCGGCATAAATGCACGCTTAATCGCATTAGGTTGATTAAACAAACGCAGAAATTTTTCCCGAGCAGCAGGAATTTCACATAATTTTTGTGGTAATTGCTCTAAGGAAATTTGTAATTGACGCAAGGTATCAGAATGAATATTGGCCTGTTCGTACTGCGTTAAATAAAAGAATAGATCTAAAATTCTCGCTGGTTTTTCTTGAAAAACAAGGCTATTACGCAAACATAAGCATTGGTTAATCAGTTGAAAATCATCGTCTAACTGATGAATCACGCTGTCCTGATTTGATGAAAGCACATTTTCTCGATAATGCTGAATCAACAAATTACTAATCAGCGAAATTCGGTGCAATGCTTGGAAAAAACATTTCATCATTTTTTCCACAGCTTGATTGCCTTCCCCTAGAAAACCCAACAATTCACTGACTTTAATTTGGCGATCAAACAACAGACGATTATCGTAACGTTTCAAAATCAAATGCAAAGCGAACCGCACTTTAAATAAAAATGCACGACTTTCTTGTAGTTGCTGATATTCTTGAGGATAAATAAAACCACTTTGTAAAATGGCCTCAAGAGTCAGCGCTCCCGAATGGTGCAACGCCACCCAATACAACAAATGCAAATCACGCAAGCCACCGGGGCTGTACTTAATATCTGGCTCAAGGTTATAAGCCGTATTGTGATAACGCTGATAACGTTCTATTTGCTCTTGCACTTTGGCATTAAAAAAATCTTCTTTCGACCAAAAATCAGCACGTTTTACCAATTCATTTAGCGCACCAAAGTGCGGTCGATTTCCAGTGAGAAATCTAGCTTCTAATAAATTGGTGGCAATCGTAATATCTTGTTTTCCTTCCAATTCGCATTGTTCTAAGGTTCGAACACTATGTCCCACCTCAAAGCCACAATCCCATAAAAATTGGATAAATTGAGTGATTTTTTCTTCAATTTCTGGGCTAGGTATTTGCTCGACCAAAATTAAAAAATCTAAATCTGACAAAGGAAACATCTCACGCCGTCCATAACCGCCCACCGCAATTAAAGAAATTCCCAGTTGTTCACTTAATCCCATTTCCTGCCAAAGTTGAATCAATAATGCATCATAAAAATCACTGCGATTTTCAATCAGCTCAAAAATGGAATAACGAGAAAAATTCTCGAGCTCAAATTGCTTGAGATTTTCTCGCTCAATTTTGACCGCATTTGGTGTTAAAGGAGAAGATAGTGTCGGAGAAAACAGCATATTAATTGCCTTTTGTTAAATCAAAGTTGCTTTATTATAAAGAAAAACAAAAAGGGCGTATATCTACGCCCTTATCTTATAATTTTATGTCAATTACACATTCACCATAATCCGCGAAATTCGACCTTCTGCAATTTCTTCATCACGAATAGTCATTACTTCACAACCAGTTTCTGTGACAACAAGTTGATGTTCATATTGTGCTGAATGGCTACGATCTTTGGTTTTTACTGTCCAACCATCACCCATAACACGCACTTCTTTTTTTCCCGCATTAATCATTGGCTCAATCGTAAACACCATGCCTGGTTTTAAAATTACACCGCCATCATCTGCGTAATAATGCAACACTTGAGGTTCGCAGTGAAATTCTGTACCAACACCATGTCCGCAATATTCACGCACAACACTGAAAGTTTGACTTTCAGTATATTTTTGCACGGCTTTACCTACTTCATTTAAACGAATACCTGGTTTTACTGTGCGCAATCCCACATATAGGGCTTCTTGTGCCGCTTCCACTAATTTTTTACTACGAATATTCGTTTCTCCGCCCACGATATACATTTTTGAGTTATCACCAAAATAACCGTCTTTAATCACCGTGACATCAATATTCACAATATCGCCATTTTTTAGCACTTTATCGTCACTTGGAATACCGTGACAGACAACTTCGTTAATGGAAATACAGGTAGCCTTTGGGAAACCATGATAATTCAAACACGCTGGGATAACCTTTTGTTCATTCACCATATATTCATGGCAAATGCGATCAAGCTCGCCTGTGGTTACTCCTGCTTTTACGTAAGGTTCAATCATCACCAGTACATCCGAAGCCAATTTGCAGGCCTCACGTAGTTTTACAATTTCTTTTTCTGTTCTAATTGGAATAGCCATTTTATTTCACCTTTTTTGAAAAAAATTTTGTCAGATTATAGCACGATTTCTAGGAAAAAACTGGATTACACTTGAATGGAGTAAATGGTTATTAGATAATAACGGAATTCAAATTTTCGGGAAGCGGGAAATAATTATGACAGATAACATTGCAGTACCATTGACATTTACGGATGCAGCAGCGAATAAAGTAAAAAGTTTAATCAGCGAAGAAGAAAATACTAATTTGAAATTACGCGTGTATATCACGGGTGGTGGCTGTAGCGGTTTCCAATATGGTTTTACTTTTGATGAAAAAGTGAATGAAGGTGATTTAACGATTGAAAAATCTGGGGTTCAACTTGTGATTGACCCAATGAGTTTACAGTATTTAATCGGTGGTACCGTCGATTACACAGAAGGTTTAGAAGGTTCACGCTTTACTGTAAATAATCCAAATGCTACCAGCACTTGTGGCTGTGGTTCCTCCTTTAGTATCTAAGATGGATTTTCAATTTACACATTATCAAGGCAATGTATCCGTAAAATGTTCGATGGAACACATTGCTCTTGCTAACTGGTTCAATACAGAAGTGCGGTCAAATCCAAAGGCGATTTTGACCGCACTTTCTACTGCGCAATCACTCTCTGAAAATCAAGAAGAGATCTTAATCGGCGCTGAATATACTTTGTTTTTAGATGCTGATGAAGTAATGGTGCGAGCGAATAATCTCGCCATTGAAACAGATGAAATTTTGGAAGACGATTTTCATTATTATGATGAAGAAAGCGTTGCTTTTTGTGGCACGCAAGATTTTATCCATTTCCTCGAAGCTTATGTTGATTTTATCTCTTAACCGACTATGACCACCGAAAACGTTCAAAAAAGTCCCGAAGAAAAAACACCTAAAACACGCAGTTCTTTTAAAAGCTTTCTATTAAAAGTCGCGTTTACTGGTGCGGTATTAACCGTATTTTATGGCGGATATTTAGATTGGCAAATCCGTTCAAAAATGGACGGACAAATTTGGCGTTTGCCTGCTGAAGTGTATAGCCGTATTGAAAGTGTGAAAATTTCAGATAATCTCGCTTTCGATGAAATAATTCAAATTTTATTAGATAACGAATATCGCCAAACGACCATGGTAGCTGCACCAGGCGATTTCAAATTAGAAGATGATACCATTGTGGTTCTTCGCCGCGCTTTCCCTTTCCCTGATAAACCAGAACCACAACGAATTTTACGTTTACGTTTTGTCGATAACAAACTTAATCGAATTGAAGATCTCGTTGCCGTAAAAGCTATCGATGAGTTTCGCCTAGCACCAAAATTGATTGCGATGTTGGAATCTGATAATGAAGATCGCCTTGCAATTCCTTTACAAAATTACCCGCGCTTATTGATTGATGCCTTAATTTTAACGGAAGATCGCCGTTTTTATGATCATCATGGTATAAACCCAGTGGGGATTATACGAGCATTAATTACCAATATCCGTGCGGGGCAAACGGTACAAGGCGGTAGTACGCTCACTCAACAACTCGTGAAAAATTTATTTTTATCAAGCGAGCGTACGATTACCCGTAAAGCGAACGAAGCCTTGATGTCATTGGTGTTAGATTGGCGTTATGATAAAAATCGTATTCTCGAAACCTATCTCAATGAAATTTATCTCGGACAAAATGGCGATACACAAATTCACGGTTTTGAATTAGCTAGCCAATTCTATTTTGGTCGTTCGATTCGTGAAATTAGCTTAGATCAAATTGCACTTTTAGTTGGGATGGTCAAAGGTCCTTCACTTTATAATCCTTGGCGCAATCCTCAAAACGCCTTAGAACGTCGTAATGTTGTTTTAAAGCTCATGCTTGAACATAAAATGATCGGTGATGAACTTTACCAATTATTAAGCCAACGACCTTTAGGTGTTCAACAAAAAGGACAAATCTCCCGTAAATATCCGTCATTTATTCAAACTTTACAGGCAGATTTACGTCGTGAACTAGGCGAACATAAAATATCTAGCTTACTTGGCGCACGGATTTTCACCACAATGGATTTAAAACAACAAGCCCAAGCAGAAAATGCAGTGGTGAATACAGTTTCACAACTACAACTGAAAACTAAAAATCCATATTTAGAAAGTGCCATGATTGTTGCGGATTACCGCATGGGTGAAATTCGTGCGGTAGTGGGGGGGTTACAAACGCAATATGCGGGGTTTAATCGTGCATTAATGGCAAAACGTCAGATTGGTTCTTTAGTAAAACCTTCTATTTATTTGACCGCACTTTCGAATCCTGAACAGTTCCGTTTGAATACCCCAATTAATAACCAGCCAATTACGATTAATGTTAAAGGTAGCCCGCCGTGGCAGCCGCGCAACTATGATAAAAAATATAGCGGTTCAGTGATGTTAATGGATGCCTTAGCACGTTCTTTAAATATTCCGACTGTTAATATTGGGATGAAAGTCGGCTTGAGCAAAGTCATTGATACACAAAAAGCGATGGGATGGGATAATGTGGAAATTCCAAAAGTGCCTGCTATGTTGCTCGGGGCTTATACTATCTCACCTTATGATGTAACTAAACTTTATCAAACTATTGCGAATCAAGGTGGACGGATTGAACTCACAACCGTCGATACCATTGCGGATCGTCAAGGAAATATCATTTATCAACATGATAAAACCGCAAAGCAAGTGGTTCCACAAGAAGCCGCATTCCAAACGTTATTTGCGATGCAACAAACTGTTGAACGTGGTACAGCTCGTAGCTTACAAAATGATTACGCGGATTTACGTTTAGCCGGTAAAACAGGGACAACAAATGATGCGCGTGATACTTGGTTTGTGGGGATCGATGGAAAAAATATCAGCACAGTTTGGCTTGGTCGAGATGATAATGGCGAAACAAAACTTACTGGCGCATCAGGCGCATTACAGATTTATAAAGATTATTTAAGCCATACTTATATTGAGAAATTGAAGCTAAATAAACCTGCGAATATAAAATGGGTTGGTATTACCCAACATGGCAGCTGGGATTGTGACAGCAATCGAGTGATCCCAGTTTGGGTGAATAATGGGCAGAATTTCTGCGGAGGCACATCAACGACGTCTCCATCGCCAGCTACTCCACCAGCTGAAACCGAAATTGCTCCTCGACAAGAAAGCGTCTGGGATGTATTGGATAACCCAAATCCACCCGCACAATAATTAATCGCGGTATATTTCTAATAGTAAGCAAATATTTTGAAGCGAAAAAACTACACATCCCCTGAAATTTCAGGGGATTTTTTTATTTCTTTAAAAAAATAGCAAACGTTTGCTTTAAAAGTGCGGTACAATACGCGCCAGTTTTTACTTTCATACAGGTGCAAAACGATGACACAACAACTCCCCACTCTAAGTCTAAAAAAAATCTATTCAGGTAAAGTACGCGATCTCTATGAAATCGATGATAAACGTATGCTAATGGTTGCTTCTGACCGCTTATCTGCGTTTGATGTTATTTTAGATGATCCCATTCCACGAAAAGGCAAAATCCTGACTCAAATTTCCAATTTTTGGTTTAACAAACTTGCTCACATTATGCCGAATCATTTCACTGGTGAGAGTGTTTATGATGTGTTGCCAAAAGAAGAAGCCGATTTAATCAAAGATCGCGCTGTAGTGTGTAAACGTTTGAATCCCATTAAAATTGAATCTATCGTACGTGGCTATTTAACTGGCAGTGGTTTAAAAGATTACAAACAAACTGGAACCATCTGCGGATTAAAATTACCTGAAGGCTTAGTTGAAGCCAGTAAATTACCAGAACCTATTTTCACCCCATCAAGTAAAGAAGCCGTTGGCAATCATGATATAAATATCAGCTATGCAGAATGTGAAAAACTCATCGGAGCTGATTTAGCCGCACAAGTAAAAGAAAAAGCGATCACACTTTATACTGCTGCTGCAGAATATGCACTGACTAAAGGCATTATTATTTGCGACACAAAATTTGAATTTGGTTTAGATGAAAATGGCACGCTCACCTTAATGGATGAGGTATTAACACCAGACTCTAGTCGTTTTTGGTCTATCGATACTTATCAAGAAGGGATTAATCCTCCATCATTCGATAAACAATTTGTACGCGATTGGTTAGAAAATAGCGGGTGGAATAAACAAGCGCCAGCACCGAAAGTGCCAGAAAATATTATTCAGAAAACAGTTGATAAATATCAGGAAGCGCTGGATTTATTAACAAAATAGAGATCAAAATCCCTGCTATTTATAGCAGGGATTTTTATGCATGATGACAACTAAAGATTTTCAGCCTTAATACATAAAAGGCTAGACAAACATAAAAAGTGCGGTTATATTTAAGTGACTTTTTATTCAAATAAAATGATTAATTATTCAATCTAAATTATAAACAAGGAAAAGATATGTCAAATACAATTCTACAACATTTACCTGAAGGGCAAAAAGTCGGTATCGCGTTCTCTGGCGGCTTAGACACCAGCGCAGCATTACTTTGGATGCGTCAAAAAGGTGCAGTACCTTATGCATACACCGCCAATTTAGGTCAACCTGATGAAGATGATTACAGCGCAATCCCTAAAAAAGCGATGGCATATGGTGCAGAAAATGCTCGCTTAATTGATTGTCGTGCTCAGCTTGCTCATGAAGGCATTGCGGCAATTCAATGCGGTGCATTCCATATTTCTACAGGCGGAATTCCTTACTTTAATACGACTCCACTTGGTCGAGCCGTAACTGGCACAATGCTTGTTGCAGCAATGAAAGAAGACGATGTAAATATTTGGGGGGATGGCTCTACATTCAAAGGGAATGACATCGAACGTTTCTATCGTTATGGTTTATTAACAAACCCGAATTTAAAAATCTATAAACCTTGGTTAGATGCGCAATTTATTGAAGAACTTGGTGGCCGCTTTGAAATGTCTCAATTTCTTATCGAACATGGTTTTGACTATAAAATGTCCGTTGAAAAAGCCTACTCGACCGATTCCAATATGCTGGGTGCAACCCATGAAGCAAAAGACTTGGAGCAATTAAGCACTGGCATGAAAATTGTTAAACCAATTATGGGTGTCGCATTTTGGGATGATAAGGTAGAAATTAAACCAGAAACAGTAACCATCACTTTTGAAGAAGGCGTCCCTGTCGCATTAAATGGTAAACGTTTTGATAATGCAGTTGATATTATTCTAGAAGCCAATCGTATCGGTGGACGTCATGGCTTAGGGATGTCTGACCAAATCGAAAACCGTATAATTGAAGCCAAATCTCGTGGTATTTATGAAGCACCGGGGATGGCATTATTGCATATCGCTTACGAACGTTTAGTAACCGGTATTCACAATGAAGATACCATCGAACAATATCGTATTAATGGCATCCGTTTAGGCCGTTTGTTATACCAAGGCCGTTGGTTTGATCCACAAGCATTAATGCTGCGTGAAACAGCACAACGTTGGGTGGCAAAAGCAATTACAGGTACAGTAACACTTGAACTTCGTCGTGGTAACGACTTCACTATCTTAAATACCGAATCACCTAACTTAACCTACGAAGCAGAGCGTTTAAGTATGGAAAAAGTGGAAGATGCACCATTTGATCCAATTGATCGTATCGGTCAATTAACAATGCGCAATTTAGATGTATCTGATACCCGAGGTAAACTTGGCATCTATGCACAAACAGGTTTATTAAGCGCAATTAAAGATTCAGTATTGCCACAATTAGGCAATAAATAAGATAAAAGAGCGGTGAAAACTGATCTGCACCCTAAAAGTTGGACTAAACAAACCAACAATTAAAGTTAAGATCAAATTTCACCGCACTTTTTTATATCTAATTACCCGCCAAACCATCTATAATTCGTTTTTCAAACTGATCATAATCCACTAAAAACGCATCGTGTCCGTAATCAGATGGGAATTCGTAAAAATGTAGATCGACTCCACTTTGTTCTAAAAGCTGTTTACTTTTATAAAGATCCACTGGTTTAAAAAGCTGGTCCGTTGTCACAGAAACCAATGTATAGCGCGCTTTAATTCGTGATAATGCCTCTTTGACATTTTCATACCCTATGCTTGGGTCATACATATCCAACGCACGTAACAAATGCAAATAACTATTGGCATCAAAACGTTCTAAAAATTTTTTTCCTTGGTAAGAAAGGTAGGATTCAACTTGAAAGTAGTCTCCCCAAAAGCTGCCATCTGATTTTGTAGCCCGTCCAAAAGCTTTTGCAAGCTGTAAATCAGTACGGTAAGTCAACATACCTAGCATACGCGCAATAGACAACCCTTGATCCGGCGGTGTACCATCATAGTAATCTCCACCATTAAAATTAGGGTCATTAATTACCGCTTGACGCATAACATGATTAAAACCTATGGCTTCAGCACTAAAATAAATGGATGAGCAAAGATTCACGATATTATCCATAAAATCAGGATAATCAATCGCCCATTGATTCGCTTGCATGCCACCAAAAGATCCACCAATAATAGCTTTTAAATGGCTAACGCCAAGATGATCAAGCAAGGCTTTTTGTACTTTGACAATATCTTGTACAACGATATTAGGAAATTGGCTACCATAAGGTTTACCCGTTTGCGGATTAATTGATGAAGGCCCAGTTGTTCCCTTGCAACCACCTAATACATTCGAGCTAATAAAAAAATAACGATCGGTATTCAATGCTAAACCTGCGCCCATAAAATTCTGCCACCAGCCATCGCGACCATCATCGAAATAAGGCTCGGCATCGCCAGTCAATGCATGGCAAATTAATACCGCATTATTTTTTTCGGCATTGAGCGTACCATAAGTTTGATACGCGACATTGATATGGGAAAGCTTGCCACCAAGCGTCATGGTTAAAGGCTGTGTGTCAAAAAGCACTACATTTTGCACAGACATTGGAAACCTATTGTAATAATGAGAAGGGCACTTAAACTATCAGTAAGTCGATTAGGTTGTCAAGAAATTTTAGCCGTCTAAACGGCTAAATTATCACACATCAATGCAATTCATAAAATCCATCAAATTCTCCTTGAAGTGCGCGGAATTTTTCATTATGTTTACAGGCATGATAATAAAAAAATTACCATCAAAATTAACCGCACTTTTTCGTATATCGCTCTATACAATCTTTGCACTGATTATGCTTTGCTTGCTTGTCGATAAAGGCGTAAGTTTTTATGTGCGCGATAAGGTATTCACGAATATTGATGAACTCCCCCCTCGTGCATATGCTCTCGTGCTGGGCACATCGAAATATATTATTGGTGGGAAACCTAATGCTTATTACGAGTATCGTTTAGCTGCTGCAAAAGAGTTGATCGATCATCAAAAAGTCAATTACCTTTTATTAAGTGGCGATAATCGCACTGTCCAATATAACGAACCAAGAGCAATGTTTCGTGATTTACAAAAAATGGGCGTATCTGAAGCCTCTATGTTCCGTGATTTTGCTGGTTTCCGTACGCTAGATTCCGTTATCCGCGCAGATAAAATTTTCCAAGTACAAACATTTACGATTGTCAGCCAAAAATTTCATTGCGAACGCGCACTTTTAATTGCCAAAGCACATGGTATTGATGCAATTTGTTTTGTAGCAAAACAACCTGAATTACATCTATCTACTCGAATAAGAGAAGTTTTTGCGCGTATAAAAGCGGTTTTCGATTTGATATTAGGTGTTGAGCCTTATTTCTTGGGAGAGCCAGAACCTTTGCCCTCCCCGATAAATAAGATCAATTGATATTTACTCTACAACCGACCAAAATTCGGCTACAGTGTGGAAAGATCCAAAGACTAAAACAACATCATTTCTTACCGTACTTTTGAGTGCTGTACGCACACCATCCATGACAGAATTATCTGATGTAGCTTGAACGTGTGGGAAATGACTTTTCAATTTTTCTGCTAATTCATCGCCTGACTGCCCGCGATAACCACCTAAGGTTACGCAATGCCATTCATCAATAATAGGCGTTAAATGCGCAAATACCCCATTTGCATCTTTATCTTTGAGCATCCCACATACGGCAATCATTTTGCCCTCTATGTTACGTTTAAGTGCGGTCAATTTTTCAGATAAATATTTTGCAGCATGAGGATTATGCCCCACATCAACAATGATTGTTGGCAAGGTTTCAACTGGTACGCCAAGATAATCCGCTAATTTTTCACGTCGTTCTGCTTTTATTGCTTGAAAACGACCAACCAACTCCACCTCTTGCAAAGATTTTCGCAAAGTCTGTTCTGAAATATCAAAAGGTAAACATTGAACGGCTGCAAGAGCTGTTGCCGCATTCGCCAATGGAATCTGACAAAACGGCAAATTTTCTAACCGCACTTTTTTATTTTGCCATTGCCAATTTTCAGTATTTTGCTCAAATAACCAATCCACATCGCGTCGAGAAACTTGGCAATGTAATTTTTCAGCCTGATCTAACATTGTTTGTGGCACATTAGGTTCGCCAATCACGACAGGGCAATTTTCACGGAAAATGCCTGCTTTTTCAAAAGCAATGGCTTCTCTGGTATCCCCAAGGAAATCGGTATGATCAATATCGATGCTAGTAATCACTGCAAGATGGCTATCCACAATATTGGTCGCATCTAAACGGCCACCCAACCCCACTTCTAAAATCACCACATCTAATTTCGCTTGCTTAAATAAATGCAATGCAGAAAGAGTGCTAAATTCAAAATAAGTCAACGATTCTGTTTTGTTTTCATCAATAAAAGCAAAAGAGGCGGTATGTGCTTCATCGGGTAAATCTTGATTTTGAATGCGTACTCGCTCGTTATAACGTAGTAAATGAGGCGAAGAATACACGCCCACACGTAATCCGTGATTAAGCAGAATCGTTTCTAACAAGCGACAAGTCGTGCCTTTACCATTCGTCCCCCCCACTGTTATCACATAAGGGGCAGGATGAAGTAAATTCAATTTTTCTGCCACGGATTTAATACGATCTAAACCAAGATCAATGGGTTTAAAATGACTTTTTTCTAAATAAGAAAGCCACTCAGCGAGTGGCGAAGTGGCTTTAAGTTGCATATTATTCATCTTCTGAAATGAGTTCAGGTTCTACAAAAGGAGAAGGTTGATTCGTTAATTTACTCAGTACACTTGCCAAAGTTTTACGCATTTCTGAACGTTTCACGATCATATCAATTGCCCCTTTCTCAAGTAAAAACTCACTACGTTGGAAACCTTCTGGAAGTTTTTCACGTACGGTTTGTTCAATAACGCGCGGCCCCGCAAACCCAATTAAAGCTTTTGGCTCGGCAATATTTAAATCACCTAACATCGCAAAACTTGCTGATACGCCGCCTAAAGTTGGATCTGTTAATACCGAAATAAACGGCACACCTTTTTCGCGCATTTGGGCAAGCACAGCACTGGTTTTTGCCATTTGCATTAAAGAGAATAATGCTTCTTGCATACGTGCACCACCACTTGCAGAAAAACATACAAACGGACAATTCATTTCCATTGCCTTTTCCGCCGCTTTAACAAACTTTGCACCCACTACAGACCCCATTGAACCGCCCATAAAAGCAAAGTTCGATGCAGCCACAACAATTGGCATATTATAAAGCGTACCAGTCATGGTAATTAACGCATCTTTTTCACCAGTCTCTTTTTGCGCCGCACTGATACGATCTTTATATTTCTTTAAATCTTTAAATTTTAAAATATCTTTTGGTTCTAAATCTGCCGCAATTTCTTGGCTTGAACCTTCGTCCAATAATTTTAATAAACGCTCACGTGCGTCAATACGCATATGATGACCGCATTTAGGGCAAACATAAAGATTGCGTTTAAGCTCTTCACTATAAAGTACTTGTTCACAAGAAGTACATTTTGTCCACACGCCTTCCGGCACATTTGCTTTTCGAGTAGAAGAAGACGGACCTTTACTAAAAATTCGGTTAATCCAGCTCATTTTTCGACCTTTTTATTGACTAGAAAATTCTGCGTATTAGACCATAAATTTGCAGAATTTGCTACTTGTAAGGCGTTTTTGTACTGCTCCGATTTCCTTTAGGGACTTTCAATAAATATTAGAAATAAATCCATGATTGAACATTTTTTTTATTTCTTTGTCTCATAGAGCACGTTATCTGAAATCTATTTTGGAGTATTTTATGAAAAAAACACGTTTTGTATTAAGCAGTATTGCACTCGGATTAAGTATCTTGAGTACACCATTTGTGGCTCAAGCTGATTTACCAAGTTTTATTTCAGAGCAAAATAGTTTGGCACCGATGTTAGAAAAAGTTCAACCTGCGGTGGTGACGCTTTCTGTTGAAGGAAAAGCAAAAGTTGATTCACGTTCTCCTTTTCAAGACGATATTCCTGAGGAATTTAAATTCTTCTTCGGTGATCGTTTTGCTGAACAATTTGGTGGACGCGGTGAATCAAAACGTAACTTCCGTGGTTTAGGTTCTGGCGTTATTATCAATGCGAGCAAAGGTTATGTTTTAACAAATAATCATGTTATTGACGGGGCTGATAAAATTACCGTGCAATTACAAGATGGGCGTGAATTTAAAGCTAAATTAGTGGGTAAAGATGAGCAATCAGATATTGCGTTAGTACAACTTGAAAAACCAAGTAATTTAACAGAAATCAAATTTGCTGATTCCGATAAATTACGCGTAGGCGATTTTACTGTTGCAATTGGTAATCCATTTGGTTTAGGTCAAACTGTGACATCAGGCATTGTTTCTGCATTAGGTCGCTCAACTGGCTCTGATAGCGGTGCTTATGAAAACTATATTCAAACCGATGCTGCAGTAAACCGCGGTAATTCTGGTGGTGCATTAGTCAACCTAAATGGGGAACTTATTGGCATCAACACCGCGATTATTTCGCCAAGCGGTGGTAATGCAGGAATTGCCTTTGCGATTCCAAGTAATCAAGCAAATAATTTAGTGCAACAAATTTTAGAATTTGGTGAAGTACGCAGAGGGTTGCTTGGTATTAAAGGTGGCGAACTCAATGCTGATTTAGCCAAAGCCTTTAACGTGAGCGCACAACAAGGCGCATTTGTAAGTGAAGTATTGCCGAAATCAGCCGCTGAAAAAGCTGGCATTAAAGCAGGGGATATTATCACGGCGATGAACGGTCAAAAAATCTCAAGTTTCGCAGAAATGCGTGCAAAAATCGCCACCTCCGGTGCAGGAAAAGAGATTAGTTTAACTTACTTACGCGATGGCAAATCTCACGATGTTAAAGTGAAATTACAAGCGGATGATGGAAATCAGCTTTCCTCTAAAACGGAATTGCCTGCATTAGATGGCGCGACATTGAAAAACTATGATGCAAAAGGCATCAAAGGGATTGAAATCACCAAAGTTCAACCGAACTCGCTTGCTGCACAACGTGGTTTAAAAGCTGGCGATATTATTATTGGTATAAACCGTCAACTGGTTGAAAACACGGCTGAATTAAGTAAAGCACTTGATGATGAACCATCGGCTGTAGCCTTAAATATTTTACGTGGAGACAACAATTTTTACTTATTAGTACAATAATTCTTCCACCTAATATATAAAAAAGTCCGATCATGATGATCGGACTTCTTTTTTATGAAGCAATTGCTTTCAACAAATCTACCACAAATTCTAACCGCACTTTGTTATCTGATAGGTCTTTCATAAACTTAAATTTCAATGGGCCATCAAAGCGATACACAATAGGTTCTTTTTGAATTAATTGAATAAATTTATCCGGATTCACTTGTGCTTTTGGTGAAAACTCAATAAAACCACCTTGCGTTCCTGCATCAATTCGCACAACTTTCAACGGCTCAACCAACAAACGCAATTCTGCAATTTGCAGTAGATTTTTTGTCGCATCAGGCAATAATCCGAACCGATCTATTAACTCAACTTTTAACTCGTCTAACTCGGATTTACTCTCTGCTGCGGCAATACGTTTATAAAAGGATAAACGCATATTCACATCACCTAAATAATCATCTGGCAATAAAGCGGGTACGCGCAATTCAATATCCGCTTGTTGTTGCGTCAATTCTTCTAATGATGGTTCTCGCCCTTCTTTTAACGCTTTAACCGCCGCATCCAATAATTCCATATAAAGCGAAAAACCGATGCTTTCAATTTGTCCGCTTTGTTCGTTTCCGAGTAATTCGCCAGCGCCACGAATCTCTAAATCGTGAGTAGCTAAGATAAAACCAGCCCCAAGATTATCAAGATTTTCTAACGCATCTAGACGGCGTTCGGCATCTTTTGTCATCATTTTTGGCGGTGGCGTAAGCAAATAAGCATAAGCTTGATGATGTGAGCGTCCGACTCGTCCACGTAATTGATGCAACTGAGCCAAACCAAAATGATCCGCTCGTTCAATAATAATGGTATTTGCCGTTGGCACATCAATACCCGTTTCGATAATGGTTGAACAAACTAATACGTTATAACGCTGATGGTAAAAATCACTCATCACACGTTCTAACTCACGTTCTCTCATTTGTCCGTGCCCCACAATCACTCGAGCCTCAGGCACAAGTGCGGTCAGTTTTTCTGCTGTATTTTCAATACTTGCGACATCATTGTGAAGATAATAAACCTGCCCGCCACGTAAGATTTCACGCAAAATTGCTTCTCGTACAACAAGATCGTCATTCTGGCGAACGAAGGTTTTAATACTTAATCGGCGAGCAGGTGGCGTAGAAATAATGGAAAGATCACGAATACCATTCATCGCCATATTGAGCGTACGCGGAATTGGCGTTGCCGTTAGCGTAAGAATATCGATATTCGCACGGAGCTGTTTGATTTTCTCTTTTTGCCCCACACCAAAACGGTGCTCTTCATCAATAATCAACAAGCCAAGATCGCTAAATTTGACATCTGATTGAATTAATTTATGGGTACCAATCAGTATATCGACTTTCCCTTCTGCAAGATTTTCCAGTATTTGTTTTTGTTCTTTTGCGGTTTTAAAACGCGATAACACTTCTACGTTCACAGGCAAATTCGCAAAACGATCTTTAAAATTCTCATAATGCTGTTGGGCTAACAGTGTGGTTGGCACTAGCACTGCTACTTGCTTATGATTCATCACAGCCAAAAACGCAGCGCGCATGGCCACTTCAGTTTTACCAAAACCCACATCACCGCAAACAAGGCGATCCATTGCTTTTGGCTGACACATATCCGAAATTACCGCATTAATTGCCATTTCCTGATCGTAGGTTTCTTCAAAAGGAAAAGTTGCGGCAAATTGTTGAAATTCTTCACGATCATATTTAAAGGCAAAGCCTTTCTTCGCTTCACGTTGTGCGTAAACATCTAATAACTCTGCCGCCACATCACGAATTTTCTCCGCTGCTTTTTGGCGCGATTTCGCCCAAGCCTCGTTACCCAATTTATGTAATGGCGCACTTTCATCAGAACCACCAACATAACGGCTAATCAAATGTAATGAAGTCACTGGCACATAAAGTTTTGATTCATTTGCATAATTTAGTAGCAAATATTCTGCTTTAATGCCGCCTGTATCTAAAGTGACCAAACCGCCATAACGCCCCACACCGTGATCAAGATGCACAACTGGCTGCCCTATTTTCAGTTCGGCAAGATTGCGCACAAGCGTGTCAGGATTAATTGTTTTACGTTTATCTCTAGAACGTTGTTGAACGCGCTCACCAAGTAAATTAGCTTCGCCAATAATCGCAACAGGAAGCGATTGTTCAATAATAAAACCTTGTTCAAGAGAGCTGACTAACAAGCTAAATTTTTCATTTTCAGCCTGCTCTAATGATTGAATTTGTTTTGGCTTGAGTTTTAATGGTGAAAGCAAATCAAGCAACGTCTCTCGGCGACCTTCTGTCTCCACAGAAAACAGTACATTTCCTTTAAAATGCTCAATAAATTGACGTAATTGTCCCAATGGTTCTTTTTGCTGGGATTGAATGGTTACTTCTGGTAAAGCGGCAACAGGTAAATTTTTCTGACGTACCGATGACCGCACTTTTTCCGCTTTAAATGTAATACGTGGATAAGATTTCAATCGACGATTGACTTCATCAACATTAAGCCATAATTTTTCAGTCGGTAAAAGGGGACGCATTGGATCCACTTTACGTTGTTCATAACGCTGTTTTGCATCTTGATAAAAACGCTCGCCCTGTATTTGATTGTTTTCCATATCCACAAACAGCGTTTGTTCCGGCAAATAATCAAATAAAGTCGCCATTTCAGAAAAGAAAAGCGTCTGCCAATATTCAATGCCAGAAATCAAGGTACCTTTACTGATTTGCTGATAAATATGTTCGGGATCACGACGAATTTCACCAAAGGTTTCACGAAATTGCGCACGGAAAAATTCAATCCCTTTATCATCCGTTGGAAATTCATGAGCTGGCAAAAGATTAATTGAGTTAATTTCATCAAGAGTACGTTGCGTATCCACATCAAAAGTGCGAATGGAATCAATTTCATCATCAAAAAAATCGAGACGAAAAGGCACCGCACTTCCCATTGGGAAAAGATCCAACAAGGCTCCTCGAACAGCGTATTCACCATGTTCTAATACTTGCTCCACCGCACGATAGCCCGCAGCTTCTAATTGTAAGCGCATTTTATCAATGACCAAGCGATCGCCTTTTTTAATCAGAAGCACATTGTGTTGTAAATATTGTGGCGGGCAAAGGCGTTGCATTAATGTCGAAATCGGCAATAAGAAAATGCCTTTTTTCGCATTTTGTAAATGGAAAAGCGCACTTAAACGAGAAGAAATAATTTCTTGATGGGGAGAAAACGTATCATAAGGCAACGTTTCCCAATCAGGAAAAAGGCATACATTTTGGCTGCTTAATTCCGATAAAACACGTGATAAACGCACTGCACTTCGTGTATCTGGTGTCACCACTACGGTTAAATTTTGATTTTGCTCTGCAATTTCACTAATCGCCAGTGCATCTGCGCCGGGTAATACATTGCCTAAAATTTTGTGATCATTGGGTTGGGTAGGAATATCAGGTTCGAAAAAAGCCGTTTTCATAAATATAAATAATGCGCCAATCTTGTATAAAAATTGACGCATAGTGTACTGGAATTTGACTTATTTTTCAATAAATTCACTGTTTAAAAAAACAGTTAATGTTTATTTCTTTAAAGGAGATTCTTCTTTCTTCAAATTACCATTTTCATCTTCTGTTGCTGACATAGGCACGCAGCTACAATTCGGTTGATCTAAACCCCATTCTTTAATGAAGTTGTCATATTTTTCAAGTGTGCGTTTAAACCAGCCTTTTGGTTTTGCAGTTTGTTCTGTCATGAAGTTCCTCGCGCTAAATATTGTTTAATTTCTAAACGCAAACATTCTACGCCTTTTTTCTTGTTAATGGGAAGTTGTTTTTTTGTTAAATAAGCGGAAATTAATGGGAAATTTTCTTTGCCCGCTAATTTTAATAAACGCCTTATCGCAGGAAGGCTAGAAAATAAAGTGCGGTGAAAATTAGCGAAGTTTTTTAAGCTCACCCAATCGAACTCATCAAGCTGCAAATCAAGCTGATTTTGCTCCAAATTTATGGCGAACGGATGAAAAGATAAAGGGATATTACGCTGAAATTGTTTGTGCGCAGTATCAACTAAAGCCAAGCCTTCTTTGGAAAGACCTTTAAGGGCTATCGCTGAATAACAACCACTGCTCGCTTCTTGGTGTTCACCTAAATGCACCAAAACAAAACCGCATCTTTGCCAAAATTTTGCCAATTCGTCAGTGTAACCGAAACTCACTGAAAGAAAATCCACTTCTGAATTTTCCATAAATTTCATTAGATTTTGACCAATACCCTGTTTTTGCCAATTTGGCTGAACTGCGATACGAGAAATACGTAAAGATCGTAATTTACAGGCTTGAGATAAATTTTCATGGAAACATAATGCCTGTGGAACAAGATTCCCTTTCGGGCGGCGTTTGCCTTGTTGAATTTGAATAATCAACTCATCATCAGCCATATTTCCTTCTTCTAATGCCCAAATTGCACCGAGCAAATTCTGTTGATATTCGGCAAAATAAAAACGTTGATTTTCCCCATCCAGTAAACGACGAAGATCGAGTGGCGACGTTCGATAATGCGCCAATGTCATTAAGCCATAAAACTCTGCAATATGCTGTGTTTTTTGCACTTCTCGAATTTGATAAGGGAGATGGGGCTGAAAAGGAAATTGCTGAAAAGCATCTTCAGCATTTAGCAACAAAAGAGCATCAATAAAATCTTCTAACGGATCATTTTCTTGCCAACGTAGGGGCTGTTTAAGCTCAAAATACTGAAAAGTGCGGTGAATTTTTCGTTTAAATTTTAATTCAAAGCCACGTCCAGTTCCTTCGTAGCTATGAATTGTAGTACTGAAGACAATATGTTGAAAATATTGAGAATATTCTTGCAATAACGGCAATGGGATCATCGCGGCTTCATCTACGAGCAACCAAGCAGATTGACTAAATTCTGCTTCATTTTGTAACCTAGTAGTCAATTCATCGGGTGCGATAAATTCAATTCCTCCTTCTGAAAATTCAATAACCGAATACACCGCACTTTTATTCGGTGCGGTGAGATAAACTGGCGCCCGAATTTGATTAGCAAGCATCCCCAATAATGCGGATTTTCCTCTTCCTCGCTTGGCGGTTAGAAAATAAATATCCTGCTCGGCTTGTAAAATAGTCTCAATAATTTGTTGTTGCGCTAACGTGGCATTTTTGTGATGCTCGTTAGAATAAAAAATGGGAGGAAATTCAACCGCACTTTTCTCTCTTAAAATGGGGAAATGATAGCGTTCAATGCACTGTTTAAAATGATCAATAAAATTAGGCGTGGCAATTGCTGACTGGTTTCCATTCCAGCGTAAACTATCTTGCTCAGGCTGCTGAGATAAATTTTCCCAATCGGATAACACTAAACAAAGCATTCCGCCCATTTTCAGTGTTCCTGCTGCAATAGCTAGCGCTTCAAGATGAATGCCATTTCGTCCATCAAATAAAATATGTTCAAATTCTTGTCCGAGCAAATTCGTTGCTTTAGAGAAAGCAATGCCGCTTTCACCGATAATTAATACGTTATCAGGCACAAGCGGCAAAGTTTTACTGATTAAAATTTGAAGTTGGCGAGATGGCATCGTGTTATTTTAAATAGGCAATTAACATCGCACCAATAAAACTTACGCAAGCAAGCCAAAAGAAAATGCTTTTTGGTTGAGAAACTTTTTTACTGAAAAATTTCGCAGCAAACAGGATATACAAAATCAGTAATGCGAATTTAGCTACCAACCACCATTCAATATCAAAAACAAAGAGATATAAAATGACAACACCAGAAACAATCAGTAAGGTATCTGATAAGTGCGGTAAAATTTTTAATAATTTTATCGAACGCCAATTTTTGCCATTAAGCTGCATTGCACCACGAATTACTAACAGTGCCAAACTTAAAAAGGCGAAAAAAATATGTAAATAAACTAGCATAATCACTCCCAAAAAAGTAAGAAAAGTGCGGTTAACATCAACCGCACTTTCTCAATATAAATTACTTCGCAATACGTTTATATTTAATACGATGTGGCTGAGTTGCTGCATCGCCTAAGGTTTTCTTTTTCCACTCTTCGTAGTCTGAGAAGTTACCTTCATAGAACGTGACTTTACCTTCATCACCATAATCTAAAATATGTGTTGCGATACGGTCTAAGAACCAACGGTCGTGCGAAATAACCATTGCACAACCCGGGAATTCTAAAATCGCATTTTCTAATGCACGCAAGGTTTCCACGTCTAAGTCGTTGGTCGGTTCGTCCAATAACAACACGTTGCCACCGCGTTGTAAAAGTTTTGCTAAGTGTAAACGACCACGTTCACCGCCTGATAATTCGCCCACGCGTTTTTGTTGATCTACGCCTTTGAAGTTGAAACGGCCCACATACGCACGGCTTGGAATTTCAAAGTTACCAATGGTCAAAATATCTTGTCCATTAGACACTTCTTCCCACACGGTTTTCTTGTCATCCATTGAATCACGGAACTGATCTACCGAAGCAAGCACAACGGTTTCACCCATTGTCACAGAGCCTGAATCTGGTTGTTCTTGACCTGACAACATACGGAATAAGGTTGATTTACCCGCACCATTTGCCCCAATAATCCCAACGATTGCACCTTTTGGAATACTAAATGATAAATCATCAATCAAAGTGCGATCGCCATAAGATTTGGTTAAGTTTTGCACTTCAATCACTTTATCACCTAAGCGTGGACCAGGTGGAATAAAGAGTTCGTTAGTCTCGTTTCGTTTTTGATATTCGCCAGAGTTCAATTCATCAAAACGAGCCATACGTGCTTTGCTTTTCGCTTGACGGCCTTTTGGATTTTGACGCACCCATTCTAACTCTTTCGCAATGGATTTTTGACGAGCATTTTCAGCTGCTTGTTCTTGCTCTAAACGTTTCTCTTTTTGCTCTAACCAAGAAGAATAGTTGCCTTCCCAAGGAATACCCTCACCGCGGTCAAGCTCTAAGATCCAACCAGCTACGTTATCTAAGAAATAACGGTCGTGGGTAATTGCCACAACAGTGCCTTCATAATCATGTAAGAATCGCTCTAACCATGCCACCGATTCTGCATCCAAGTGGTTGGTTGGCTCGTCTAATAAGAGCATGTCTGGTTTTTCGAGCAATAAGCGGCAAAGTGCCACACGGCGACGCTCACCACCAGATAAATGTTCGATTTTGGCATCCCAATCAGGTAAACGTAATGCATCTGCCGCTCGCTCTAATTGGTTATCTAAATTATGCCCATCATGTGCTTGAATAATGGCTTCAAGATTGGCTTGTTCTGCTGCCAGTTTATCGAAATCCGCATCCGGATCCGCATAAAGTGCATAAACTTCATCTAAACGAGTAAGTGCATTTTTCACTTCAAAAACCGCTTCTTCCACTGCTTCACGCACTGTTTGTTGCGGTTCTAATTTTGGTTCTTGCGGAAGATAACCAATTTTAATTCCTGGCTGTGGACGAGCTTCCCCTTCAAATTCTTTATCTACGCCCGCCATGATGCGTAAAAGGGTTGATTTACCCGCACCATTTAAACCTAAAACCCCGATCTTAGCGCCAGGGAAAAAGCTTAAAGAAATATCTTTCAAAATATGACGCTTCGGTGGCACCACTTTACCGACACGATGCATCGTATATACAAATTGAGTTGACATATTTATCCTTTATCTAATAGAAAGTGCGGTCATTTTACTTGAAGTTTCTTTATTTGCCTAACAATAGGCAAATAATAGATAAAAAAAACCACCCGAAACGGGTGGCAGGAAAGTAGTTTAGCTATATTTATGATTATTTTATTTAGGAACTTTATGAATATCAAGCAATCACTTGACGGAACTATGTTACTGAATATTGAAAGGTAAAGGAAATGCTATTGAGAGTTTTTTTGATTTACATCAACATTTTTAACAGAAAAATTGTTTTTTGCGTGTAGAATAAACAACTTCTAATGCTAACGTTCAAAATAATTAGGATTTTTTGTGAAAACGTATTCATTATTACTCGGTCTATTCATTAGTTGTGGTGTTTTAGCTCATCCCCATGCATTTATAGATATGCAAACCACTCCTATCATAGAAAATAATCAACTCACCGGCTTATCAATGAAATGGACATTGGATGAACCAAGTTCGTCCGCAGTTATTTATGATATGAAACAGGCTAAAACAAAAAATGATCAGCAAAAACTCATCGATGATGTCATGGGAAATGTTGTGAGTGAACATTATTTCAGCTATCTATATGACGCTCAAAATAACAAAATTAAATATTCTCCTCACCCCAAAAATTACGGCGTAAAAATCCAAGGATTACAGCTACAATATTATTTTGATGTGCCACTCGCCCATTCTCAAAATTTAGAAAAAAACACATTTAGCTTACAAACTTACGATCCCACTTATTATGTGGCGATGACTTACGCCTCAAAAAGTGCGGTAGATTTTTCCGCACTTCCGAAAAATTGCCAAGGAAAATTAATTGAACCTAATGTGAATGAAAAAATCCAAACCTACGCATCTTCACTTGATAAATCCCAAAAGAACGAAGATGATTCCTTAGGTGTAATGTTCGCGCAAAAAATAATAATTCAATGTGAGTAGAAATGAAAAAATATAAAACTGGGCTCGTGTTATTAGTGATTGCACTTGCCTTACTTGGCTATTTTTCCCCTTGGTTTTTCTTACATATTGCTGCATGGCAAAAAGATTTTAATCAACTTATTTCGGAAAATTTACATCAAATTCAAAATAATAGTATCAAGGCAGGCATTACGCTTATTTTTGCCAGCTTTGTTTACGGCGTACTCCATGCCCTCGGGCCTGGACACGGCAAATTTATTATCGCCAGCTATCTTTCCACTCATGAAAGCCAATTAAAACAAAGTACTATCTTGAGCTTGCTTTCTTCCTTAATGCAAGGCATTGTCGCCATTACAGCAACCACATTACTCGTTGTGGTACTTAATCTATCATCACGTTATTTCAAATTAAGTCAGCATTGGTTAGAACGAGCCGCCTTGCTATTATTGGTATTTCTCGGCTCTTATTGGATTTGGCAAGGTTTACGTGCCTATCGTAAAAAAGCTAAATTAACCATTAAATCCCTCAATCCCCTCCCCCTACACGAAAAAAGTGCGGTGAAAAATAACCGCACTTTTCAACCAAACACTTGTAGCTGTGGACACCAACATTTACCAAGCTCCACGCAAACTGCACAAGCAACCAATCTAAAATCACAATTTCTCGTCATTTTAACAATTGGTATGCGCCCATGTAGCGGTGCAATTTTCGTTTTATTTTTAGCTTATATGCTTGATCTTTATGGCTGGGGAATTTTAGCTGTATTAGCTATGTCTTTCGGCACAGGACTTATGCTGTCAGCCTTCGCGGGAATTGTACGTTATGCGCGAAATACTGCGATTCACTTAGGGCGTTGGTATAGTTCAAAACATACAAAGGGAAAAAGCGAAAGTATCGTGAAATTAATAGCAGGCGGAATAATGCTATTTTTTGCCTTAAGCTTGTTATACGGCACAACCATCTCAACTGGCGGAAGCAAAATCCTATTTTGAAGTTAAAAATAAAGCCCATCAACATGATGGGCTCAAAATCTTTTGGTTGCTAATTTAGAATTTGTAAAAGGAGACAAACAAACTCTAAACCAAAAGAAAAATTGGCTCCTCCTGCTGGACTTGAACCAGCGACATATGGATTAACAGTCCACCGTTCTACCGACTGAACTAAGGAGGAATAAACTTTGTATCACAAGGAACAGGGCGCGAATTTTAATGGTCGATAGTTAGCTTGTCAATGAAAAATTTAAAAAAATTTCATAAAAAACAAAAAATTTTCTCATCTTTTATATATCACCTAATATTTATTTTTCTATCCACAGAGCCTGTGGATAACTTTGTGGATTAACTTTTTAAAATTTTGCAGATCCCTTGTTCTTACAAGGATTATTCGATCTTGATTACAGATTAGCCTAAAATTGAATTTTAATTTAAAATCAATAAGTTAAGTTTTGTCTAGTAAAAAATTAAAGTTTTTTTTATGAATTTGTGACATCTTCCTCTTGACATCGCTAAGCCTGTGTAAAACTTACATTTTTGCCTGATCAATTTTACACAGTAAATATGCTAAAATAGACATTATTCAAAACTATGAAAAAACCGACCGCACTTTATGTCTGAAAAAATCAACACAAAACCATTTATTCTGTATTCTGACTTTCGTCCCTCTGGCGATCAGCCACAAGCTATCGAAAAATTAGCTGAAAATTTAACGGATGGTTTGGCGCATCAAACTTTACTCGGGGTAACAGGCTCGGGAAAGACGTTTACTATAGCCAACGTGATCGCTCAATTAAATCGACCCGCAATGTTACTTGCACCAAATAAAACCCTTGCGGCCCAGCTTTATGCAGAAATGAAAGCCTTTTTTCCAGAAAATGCTGTGGAATATTTTGTGTCTTACTATGATTATTATCAGCCAGAAGCCTATGTACCTAGTAGTGATACCTTCATTGAAAAGGATGCGTCTATTAATGATCAAATCGAACAAATGCGTCTTTCAGCAACTAAATCTTTTCTAGAACGTCGAGATACCATCGTGGTAGCTTCCGTTTCTGCAATTTATGGTTTGGGCGATCCTGATAGCTATTTACAAATGATGTTGCATCTACAACAAGGTGCAATTATCGATCAGCGCCAAATTTTAGCGAAGTTAGCGGAATTGCAATATACCCGCAATGATCAAGCATTTCAGCGTGGAACTTTCCGTGTTCGTGGCGAAATTATTGATATTTTCCCTGCGGAATCTGATGATCGTGCGGTGCGTATTGAATTATTTGATGATGAAATCGAGCGTTTAAGTTTATTTGATCCGCTCACTGGCAGTAGTTTTGGTGCAGTACCACGTTTTACGATCTATCCTAAAACTCACTATGTGACGCCAAGAGAACGTATTTTAGATGCGATAGAAAATATCAAAAAAGAACTGGTATCACGCCGTGAATACTTCATTAAAGAGCACAAGCTTTTAGAAGAACAACGAATTAGCCAACGAACCCAATTTGATATTGAAATGATGAATGAATTAGGCTATTGCTCGGGGATTGAAAACTACTCTCGCTATTTATCGGGAAGAAATGAGGGCGAGCCACCACCAACATTATTCGATTACATGCCCTCTGATGCTATTTTAATTATTGATGAATCTCATGTAACTGTGCCTCAAATTGGCGGAATGTATCGTGGTGACCGTTCACGTAAAGAAACCTTAGTCGAATATGGTTTCCGTTTACCGTCCGCCTTGGATAATCGTCCGTTACGCTTTGAAGAATTTGAACGCTTAGCTCCACAAACCATCTATGTTTCCGCAACTCCAGGGCCTTATGAATTAGAAAAATCAGGCAGTGAAATCATCGATCAAGTGGTTCGCCCGACTGGTTTACTTGATCCACTCATTGAAATTCGTCCCGTGTCTATTCAAGTGGATGATCTACTTTCTGAAGCTCGCCAAAGAGCGGATAAAAATGAGCGCGTTTTAGTCACAACACTCACCAAGAAAATGGCTGAAGATTTAACGGATTATTTAGATGAACACGGGATCCGAGTACGTTATCTACATTCTGATATTGATACCGTGGAGCGAGTGGAAATTATCCGTGATTTGCGTTTAGGCGAATTTGATGTATTGGTTGGGATTAACTTATTACGTGAAGGTTTAGATATTCCGGAAGTGTCTCTTGTGGCGATTTTAGATGCCGACAAAGAAGGATTTTTACGTTCCGAACGTTCTTTAATTCAAACCATCGGTCGTGCTGCACGAAACTTAAACGGTAAAGCGATTTTATATGCGGATAGCATCACCAAATCGATGGAGAAAGCCATTACCGAAACCAACCGTCGTCGTGAAAAACAAAGTAAATACAATGAAGAACATGGTATTGTGCCACAAGCATTAAATAAGAAAGTCGGTGAATTGTTAGATATTGGACAAGGTGCAAATCAAAAAGCGAAAGCCAATAAACAACGTGGAAAAATGGCAGCAGAACCAACCGCACTTTATAATGCACCGAAAAATGCCAAAGAATATCAACAACAAATCAAAAAACTGGAACAACAAATGTATAAATTTGCCCAAGATTTGGAATTTGAAAAAGCCGCAGCAATTCGCGATCAATTACATCAATTACGTGAACAGTTTGTTTTTGAAAACTAAAAAAACGCCAGCTTAAGCTGGCGTTCCGTTTATTTGTTTTCACCCGAGGAATACAAGCGATTCTTATATAAATAACTGCCTAATAAAGCGTGAGCCAATGCCTCTTTTTTCATTGCATCGGGTACGTCTTTTGGCGTTAAAGTTTCTGAAGCTTTATCATAATGATAACCTTGTGCCGCTTTATTTGGCATTTGAATCACCACATCATTATTGCCTTTCATCATTGCTTGAGTTTGATCGTATTGCATAAAGGCACGGTCTGGGTTTACATCTTGCGTTAAATCAAAACCAATCATTGGATAATTGCCACTAACGCCTGCTAAAGAAAGTAATGTAGTTGGCATATCAATTTGACTCACAAGACGGCTGTCACGACGTGGCGTAATGCCATCACCAAGAATCAAGGCTGGAATATGGAAATGCTTAATTGGCACAAGACTTGCTCCACCTACACGAGAATCGTGATCCGCAACAATTAAGAAAATCGTATCTTTCCAATAATTAGACTGTTTTGCCATTTTAAAGAAATGACCTAAGGCATAATCCGCATATTTTGCCGCGTTATTACGAGTGGCTTTTGGTTGCTCATAAAGCTCAATTTTTCCATCTGGATATTCAAATGGATCGTGATTGCTGGAGCTAAACACTAAACTAAAAAACGGTTTACCTTCATTTTGTAATTTCGTGAAAGTTTCATTGGCTTTATCAAATAAATCCTCGTCACTCACACCCCAGGTGCCAGTAAATGTTGGATTTTGATAATCTTGTTGATCCCAAATATCTTTAAAGCCATTGCCATAGAAAAAGCTCGCCATATTGTCAAAATGCTTTTCACCGCCATAAATAAAGGAAGTGTTATAGCCTTGTTTATGTAATAAATCCGCAATAGTAAAGAAACCACTTTGGGCATTATTAAGTTTCACCACTGCACGAGCTGGTGTTGGCGTAAAACCTGCGGTTGTTGCTTCAATACCGCGTACTGAACGTGTGCCTGTTGCATAAAGATTTTCAAATAACCACCCTTCTTTTGCGAGCTGATCCACATTTGGAGAAAGTGGTTTGCCACCGAGCGTTCCGATAAACTGAGCACCGAGACTTTCTTGTAACAAAATCACGATATTTTTAGGTTTACCCTGATAAGTCGCGACATTTTTCGTTAAAGTTGGGTATTTATCTGAAATGTAATCGCTGTCTGGGCGGCCACGACTAGCTTTAACAATACGAAACATTTCATCTGCATCCATTTTTCCGTACATTTCTGAAGATTTTTCTTCATCTTTAAATTGCTGAGCAGCATAAATGACGGAATAGCCCGAATTAAGCACCAAAGAATTCACTAACGCATCAGAAGAAAATGCCACCATGGCGGGGTTAATACCACGATGTTGAAAACTTGAACGCGCTCCAAGGAAACTCACGACAATAACAAGCAAAGCAATCACAGGGCGAAGTTTCCAACTCATTGAACGTAAATTTTTGACTGCCCAACCAGAAATTTTCCAATAAATCACGGCAGCTAAAATCGTGAAAACAAGGCTAAAAATCACCGCACTTAAATGCCCTTCAGCCAGCATTGAAAAAACTTCTTTCGGATAAATCAGATATTCGATAAATAAACGATTTGGACGGTAATCGTAGGTTTCAATAAAGGCTGGAGTGGCAATTTCCATAAAGATAATGAACACGCTACCAAGGGTTAACCAAATGCGTAAAATTTTTACCCAAACTTTACTGCTATGAAATAACGTTGTGAGCAATGCAGATACACCAAATAAATAACAAAGTGCCACCACATCCATTCGTACACCTTGCAAAAATAATTGCAACCAGCCATCTACGGCAGATACACGCTCTGATTGCCATACAGCAAGTCCCAAACGGGATAAGGAAAGGATAATGAGATTAATCAACACGAAAGTGAAGATCGGGAATAAAGGGGAATGCGCTTTTTTCATTGTAAAAACCACTAACAAAACGGCATCCAAGCCGTATTAAATTGAAGAAAGATAGGCAACTGTCTATCGGTCTGTTCCTTTTCGACATGACAAAAGTCTTAAAGTGCGGTCAATTTTCGCATAGTTTTACTTAATCTCAAATGTAAACAATATGCCGAATTCTGTGTAGCGCAATTTTATCTAATCACATTCACTAGAAAGTAAAAATAAAGCCTCGAGAAAAATCGAGGCCTCATTAAATAAACGTCGGGAATTTACCGCACTTTTTCGATTACCCTTGTTGTGCTTTCACCGCAGCATAGGCAATCATATTAATAATACGGCGAACAGACGCACCCGGATTAAGGATATGCGCGGATTTGTTCATCCCCATTAAGATCGGGCCAACGGTAATTGCCGTAGTAGTGCCGCGTAATAAGCTATAACTAATACGTGATGAGCTCAAATCAGGGAATACTAATAAATTCGCGCTTCCTTTCAATGGGCTATCAGGCATGACTTCTTTGCGGTGAGCTTCATTCATCGCTAAATCGCCACGCATTTCACCATCGATCATTAAGTGCGGATTACGTTCTTTGACGATCTGTAACACTTCACGCATTTTTGGTGCACCTAATGAATTAGATGAACCAAAATTAGAATGAGAAAGCAATGCAACCGCAGGTTCAATACCAAAACGATGAATTTCTTCTGCTGCCATTAAAGTAATTTCAGCTAATTCTTCCGTTTTTGGATTACTGTTTACATGGGTATCCGTTAAGAATACGTTACCCGTCGGTAATACAAGGCTATTTAAAGCAGCGGCAGTTTTCACGCCATCTTTTAAGCCAATAATATCGCGAATAGATGCAAGGTGTTTTCCGTATGAACCAAATAAACCACATACTAAAGCGTCTGCATAACCTAAGCTAAGCAACGTAGAAGCTAATACAGTTGTGTTAGAACGCACGACACGTTTTGCGATTGCAGGTGTAATGCCTTTACGTTTAGTAAGCTCGTAATAATGTTTCCAACATTCTTCATAGCGTGGATTATCTTCGTTATCCACAATTTCAAAATCCACACCGGCAGTTAAACGCAAACCAAGTTTTTTAATTTTTTCTTCAATCACGCTACGGCGACCAATTAAAATTGGATTTGCCAAGCCCATTGAAATCACTTCTTGGGTGGCATGCAATGCTTTATTTTCTTCCCCTTCCGCCAAAATAATGCGTTGTTTTGCCGCTTTTGCTTGGCTGAAAATAGGACGCATAAACAAGCTCGTTTTGTAAACAAACTGAGTTAGTTTTTCAACATAAGCATCCCAATTTTGAATTGGACGAGTTGCCACACCTGAGTCCATTGCGGCTTTTGCTACCGCTGGTGCGATACGCACAATTAAGCGAGGATCGAATGGACGAGGAATCACATAATCTGCACCAAAAGTCGCACCTTCACCACCGTAAGCAGAAGTTACAACTTCGTTTTGCTCTTCTAATGCAAGGTCAGCGATGGCATAAACTGCTGCACGCTTCATTTCTTCATTAATAGTGGTTGCGCCCACATCTAATGCACCACGGAAAATAAATGGGAAACAAAGCACGTTATTTACTTGGTTTGGATAATCAGAGCGGCCTGTACATACAATCGCATCAGGACGAACCGCTTTCGCTTCTGGCGGGGTAATTTCAGGATTTGGGTTAGCTAAAGCAAGAATAATTGGATGCGCAGCCATGGTTTTCACCATATCTTGTGTAAGCGCACCAGCCGCAGAACAACCTAAGAAAATATCTGCATTTGGAATAGCATCACCAAGTTTACGCCAGCCATTATCTTCAATTGCATAATCTTTTTTGGTTTGATCCATTTTGTCATCACGGCCTTTATATACCACTCCTTTCGAATCGCAAACCGTGATATTTTCACGTTTCATACCTAAAGAAAGCAATAAGTTCAAGCACGCAATAGATGCTGCACCCGCACCAGACGCCACAAGTCGAACATCTTCAATTTTTTTACCTACAATACGAAGAGAATTGATAATCGCGGCAGCACTGATGATCGCTGTTCCATGTTGGTCATCATGGAATACAGGAATATTCATTCGCTCACGCAATTTTTGTTCAATATAGAAACATTCTGGTGCTTTAATATCTTCTAAGTTTACCCCACCAAAAGTTGGTTCTAGCGAGGCAATAATATCTACAAGTTTATCGGGATCATGTTCATTCACTTCAATATCAAATACGTTGATACCTGCGAATTTTTTGAACAACACGCCCTTCCCTTCCATTACAGGTTTTCCCGCAAGCGCGCCGATATTGCCAAGACCAAGTACCGCTGTACCATTGGAAATCACCGCCACTAAATTGCCACGCGCCGTATATTTGTAAGAGGCTGCAGGATCTTTTTCAATTTCTAAACAAGGTTCTGCCACACCCGGTGAATAAGCTAAAGCAAGATCGCGTTGCGTTGCTAATGATTTTGTTGGGGTAACTTCGATTTTTCCAGGAATTGGGAATTCATGGAAATCCAAGGCTGCTTGACGTAATTGTTCACTCATAATAAATGCTCCATTTTATTGAAACAGGATTGAAATATTGCGTCGATTATAGCGGTTTTTTATCCAAAAAATTGTGACAGACTGCAAATTTTCACAAAATCATTACAAAATTTTTTGATGCGAGGCATTAGCTAGACTTTTCATTTTTCAGCAAAAAAGGTAGGATTTTCACAAGAAAATCATAGAGGATAAGAAAATGAATCCATTTCAAAAAATCAAAAGTGCGGTGAATAAATGCCAAAGATTTTTTATCAATCGTTCATTACAACGTAAATTGACTAACCAAGGCATGACAGTCATTTCTTCCAATTGCGTTGGGGCTTTTATCTTACATGATTTGCACCAGCCGTTTAATTCCCCTTTTGTGAATCTCTATCTCTCGCCACAGGATTTTTTGCGTTATTTACAAAATATAGATTTCTACCGCACTCAACCTCTCACATTCGTACAAACAGAAAAAAGTTATCCCGTGGGAAAACTTGCCGATCTTGAAATTCATTTTATGCACTATCACAGTGAGCAAGAAGCCAATGAAAAATGGCAACTTCGCACGTCACGAATGAATTTCGATAATCTTTTTATTATGATGACAGATCGAGACGGTGTAACCGAAAAAGACATTCAACTTTTTGATCAACTCCCTTTCAAAAATAAAGTGATTTTTACTCACAAGCCCTGCCCTGCTTTTAAATCGGCTTATTATATAAAAGGCTTCGAGAAGCAAAATCAGGTGGGCGATATTTTTGAGTTTTCTAGCTGGAATGGGAAAAAATATTACGATCAATTTGATTACGTGAAGTGGTTTAACCAAGCTTGATCGATAAAGGCTGCAATTTGATCTGCAGCCTTTTTTATTTCGTTCTAAAAGCAAAAACCTGTACAATGCCTAGCGAATTTTAACAAGAGAAAACATAATGAGATTGGATAAATTTATTGCTGAAAATACGGGATTAACGCGTTCTCAGGCAACAAAAGCGATCCGCCAAAATGCGGTAAAAATTAATGGTAAAATTGTCAAAAGTGGTTCGGTTCAAATTTCACAAGAAGACGAAATTTATTTTGAAGATGAATTATTAACTTGGGTGGAAGAAGGCCAGTATTTTATGTTGAATAAGCCACAAGGCTGTGTTTGCTCTAATGATGACGGTGACTATCCAACTATTTATCAATTTTTTGATTACCCTTTAGCGGGCAAATTACATAGCGCAGGTCGCTTAGATGTGGATACGACAGGTCTCGTATTGCTTACCGATGATGGACAATGGTCACATCGCATCACTTCCCCAAAACATCATTGTGAAAAAACCTATTTGGTGACATTAGCTGATCCCGTAGAAGAAAATTACGCAACGGCTTGTGCGGAAGGCATTTTATTACGCGGAGAAAAAGAACCCACTAAACCAGCGAAATTAGAAATTTTAGATGATTACAATGTAAATCTGACGATTTCTGAAGGTCGCTATCATCAAGTAAAACGTATGTTTGCCGCACTTGGGAATAAAGTCGTTGGATTACATCGCTGGAAAATTGGGGATGTTGTACTAGATGAATCCTTAGAAGAAGGCGAATTCCGCCCATTGACTCAAAACGAAATTGAAAGTTTGGTGAAATAAGATGAGTCAGCAAAAATCTACTTTTATCTTTATTCTTACGCTCGGTATTCTCTCCATGCTACCGCCTTTTAGCGTGGATATGTATTTGCCGTCTTTTTTAGAAATTGCGAAAGATCTCGGCGTGAGTCCAGAACAAGTACAACACACGCTCACCTCTTTTGCTTATGGCATGGCGTTTGGTCAGCTTTTCTGGGGGCCTTTTGGTGATAGTTTCGGACGAAAACCGATCATTTTGCTCGGAGTCATTGTAGGTGCGCTCACAGCTTTAGTACTCACCGAAATAAATTCAGTCGGAAATTTCACCGCACTTCGTTTTGTGCAAGGTTTCTTTGGTGCCGCACCAGTTGTACTTTCAGGCGCATTATTGCGTGATTTATTTAGTAAAGATCAGCTATCCAAAGTGATGTCCACCATCACGTTAGTATTTATGCTTGCGCCTTTAGTTGCGCCAATTATTGGTGGTTACATCGTTAAATTTTTCCACTGGCATGCGATTTTTTACGTTATTTCGCTCGTGGGATTATTAGCCGCTGCATTAGTCTTTTTCATCATTCCAGAAACCCATAAAAAAGAAAATCGCATTCCACTGCGCCTAAATATTATCGCTCGCAATTTCCTTCTGCTTTGGAAGCAAAAAGAAGTACTTGGCTATATGTTTGCCGCCTCTTTTGGATTTGGCGGATTGTTTGCTTTTGTTACTGCAGGATCAATTGTCTATATCGGTATTTATGGCGTTCCCGTCGATCAGTTTGGTTACTTCTTTATGATGAATATTGTTACGATGATCTTTGCCTCCTTTTTGAATAGCCGATTTGTCACTAAAGTGGGCGCAGAAACAATGTTACGGATAGCCCTCACAATTCAATTCCTTTCTGGAATGTGGCTAATTTTGACCGCACTTTTAAATCTCGGATTTTGGCCAATGGCAATTGGCGTTGCCTTTTTTGTCGGTCCAAATCCAGTGATTTCATCAAATGCAATGGCATCAGCTTTAGAACGATGCCCTCAAATGGCGGGAACGGCAAATTCTTTGATTGGCAGCGTACGTTTTGCAGTGGGCGCAATTATGGGAAGTTTAGTCGCGTCAATGAAAATGGATACCGCCGCACCAATGCTCTTTACTATGGGGGCATGTGTAGCGATTTCTGTGTTGGCATATTACTTTCTAACCAGCCGAAATCTTAAAAAATCTGAGAAAAAATAAGCTCACAATTCATCATTGTTCCCTCAATGTTAGTGAGGGAACATTAATTTCTAACGTTTCGATCCTAGATAAATCGCAAATAAAGTGAGCAATGCACCAAGCCATTGCCAAGGATTAATTACTTTATCCAAATAGAAATAATCAATCAACAATGCAGCTATTGGTTCCGTGAGTAACAATAATCCTGTAACACTTAGCGAAAGCAAAGGGATTGAATAAGCAATCATGCCCCAAGCTACGCACTGCATTACTGCACCGTAAATGACGACTAATCCCCAATCCTGCCATGTTGTTGGATAAAGATTATTTGAATTGAAAATTAAAGATGGGACAAGCAGCACTAAAGAACCTGTAAAACTGATCATTAACATCAACGGAAATAATGCTGTTGGCTCTTCTTGATGAACTTTTTTCACCATCACCATAGAACCAGCCAACATTACCGCTGAAATTAAACCAATCACAATGCCATAAATTCCGTCAATATTATGCTGTAATTCTTCGACAGAAATTAACGCTACGCCAACTATCGCCAAAAACAAACTTAATATTTGTAGTTTGCTTTGACATTCTGCAAAAAAGACAAAACCAATGGCAGCCAAACAAAAAATTTGCAAGCTATTTAATAAGGTAGAAATGCCAGGGCCTACGGCGTAAATACTTTCATGCCAAAAGGCAAGATCAAACGCTAAAAATACCCCTGAAAGTGCGGAGAAAAATAAAGCCTTTCTACTTTTTGGAAAATGTTGGCGTTTTAATTTCATTAAAAAATAGAAAATGCCCGATGCAATTAATAATCGCCAAAAAGCAATTGCATAAGCACCGACAGGCACAAACTTAACAATCAAACTACCTAATCCAAATAAAATACAGCCTACCACCAACATCAAAGAGGAAATATTATTTTGCTTTTCCATTAAGCGAAGACCATCCATAAAGGTAAGCAAACAGCAATAAATAATAGGATAAATAAACTATTGGCAGATAATTTCCACTTTTGGAAACTATGCAGAATCAAAATAGCCGCGATAACAAAATGGCAAACAAAATAAATGCTGTAAGCGAAAATACTGTCAGAATTAACCGCATTTTCCATACCATTTAAAAGCAAAAATAAGAATATTGCCAAGGCATTTAGGGCTAACAATATAATCATGGCTAAGGGCAACAATGCAATAAAACCTTGTAAACGATTTCGTGCAATAACAAGCGCAAGATTTGCCAAAATCACGCCAGATAAAATCGGTGCAAAAGGGTTATATTCAGCAAAATCACTCGCAGGAAGCACGGTAAAAATCATTAAATAACTCAAGCAACCTAAACCCGCAATTAATGCAGCCATCAATAAAAAGCTGTTACGGATTTTTTCAGTTTTTGGTTGTTTCCAAATAAAATACACGACAGAAAGACCACATACGCTCATCACGTTAGTAAGCGTGTGATTATTCTGCAATAAACTTATCACCAACCACACCGCCCAATAAATAGCAAAAGTCAGATTAACTTTGATTAAACGACCACGTTGTCCTGGGCAAATTTCGCCTCGATAAAAAACCAATAAAGAAATTAACTGTGCAACCAGCACGCCTACACCTAAATGAGGCATTGTTTGCTTTTCAGGTTGCAAAGAAAAAATAAATAGATCGATGCCAAGCACCATTGAGATCGATAATATCGCAAGCAATGCCGCGATATATTTAGAAGATTGTTCTGACATAATTTTGACGACTGAAAAATAATGCGCCATTATGCTAAAAATTCATTAAATTTTAAAGTAGAATGAAACCAATTTTAACCGCACTTAGGTACATGAATGTTACTTAGTATTTTATATATCATCGGTATCACTGCTGAAGGAATGACAGGCGCACTTGCGGCTGGTCGTGAAAAAATGGATATTTTTGGCGTGATAATTATCGCATCCGTCACTGCCATTGGCGGTGGCTCTGTGCGTGATGTACTGCTTGGGCATTATCCTCTCGGCTGGGTTAAGCACCCAGAATATTTTTTAATGGTGGCAAGTGCGGCGGTAATTACCGTATATGTTGCGCCATTCATCAATCATTTTATGCGCTACTTTCGCACTATTTTCTTGGTGCTCGATGCGATGGGTTTGGTGGTGTATTCCATTATTGGCGCACAAATTGCAATGGATATGGGACATAGTCTCACTATTGTTTGTATTGCAGGCTGTATTACAGGTGCCTTTGGTGGAGTTTTACGCGATATGCTATGCAATCGAATTCCTCTCGTGTTCCAAAAAGAACTCTATGCCAGCATTGCGCTATTTGCCACGCTGACTTATTACGCATTAAGCACACTTCAAGTAGAACATACACTTGCTGTGTTACTCACACTTATTAGCAGCTTTACTTTACGTCTTTTAGCTATTCATTTCGAATGGGGGTTGCCAGTGTTTAATTACCAAGAACTCACAGCGGAAGAACAAGATAAGCTGCCAAATAAAAAGAAATAAATACAATAAAGGGAATAACTATGTTAGAACAAATGGGTAAACAAGCCAAAGATGCGGCATTTATCTTGGCTCAACTCACCACTGCTGAAAAAAATCGTGCATTATCCATTATTGCAGAACAACTCGAACAACAAGCACCGCTTATCTTAGCCGAAAACGCAAAAGATATTGAACTCGCTAAACAAAATGGATTATCAGATGCTTTGATTGATCGCCTACTGCTCACGCAAGAACGTTTACAAGGCATTGCTAATGATGTACGCCATGTTATTTCACTTGCAGATCCAGTGGGTAAAATCATAGACGGCGGTACATTGGATAGCGGACTTAAAATCGAACGAGTACGCACTCCGCTCGGCGTCATTGGCACAATTTATGAAGCTCGCCCAAATGTGACCATTGATGTAGCAAGTCTTTGCCTTAAAACAGGTAATGCAGTGATTTTACGCGGTGGTAAAGAAACGCAGTTTTCTAACAAGATCTTAATCGAAGTTGTGCAAAATGCTTTAGAGCAAGCAGGCTTACCAAAATTTGCAGTGCAAGCCATTACCGATCCAAACCGTGAACTTGTTATGCAATTATTAAAACTAGATCGCTATGTGGATATGATTATTCCTCGTGGTGGTGCGGGTTTACATGAATTGTGTAAACAACATTCGACTATTCCAGTTATTGTGGGTGGTGTGGGTGTTTGCCATACTTTCATTGAAGAAAGTGCGGATCAAAATAAAGCAATTTTTGTTATTGATAACGCCAAAACACAACGTCCCAGCACCTGTAACACATTGGAGACATTGTTAGTTCAACATTCTATTGCTGAAGAATTTTTACCTAAACTTGTCTCTCACCTTTCCGCTAAAAACGTAAAATATCATGCAAAATCCACCGCACTTAATATATTGAAACAAGCAGGTGCGAATGTCTGCGAAGTGACAGAAAAAGAATTACGCGAAGAATGGGGATCATTGGATTTGAATGTGGTTGTTGTGGAAGATATTCATGCTGCTATTGAGCATATCCGCCAATATGGTACGCAACATTCTGAAAGTATTTTAACGTCCTCACAAAACCTAGCCCGTCAATTTATTAATCAAGTCGATGCCGCTGCCGTTTATGTGAATGCAAGCACACGCTTTACTGATGGCGGACAATTTGGATTAGGCGCAGAAGTTGCCGTGAGTACTCAAAAACTTCACGCTCGTGGCCCAATGGGATTAGAAGCATTAACAAGTTATAAATGGGTATGTGAAGGCGAATACACCATTCGCAAATAAAACCCAAAGTGCGGTAATTTTTAGAAGAGATTATTTGCATATAAAAAAGTCCGCGAAATGCGGACTTTTTCATTATCTTTATTTGTCAGATTTACCCAAATTATCAAAGAATTTTTTCACACCGTCTAAAAACCCTGAAGATTTTGGTGCGTGTTTACTTAAATCTTTACCTTGTAAACTTTCTTCAAGTTTTTGGAGTAATTCTTTTTGTTCGCTGGTTAAATTAACCGGTGTTTCTACCACAATACGGCAAATCAAATCGCCCGCATAGCCACTACGTGTAGAGGCGACACCTTTGCCTCGCATGCGGAATAATTTTCCAGTTTGCGTTTCAGCTGGGATTTTAAGCTTCACTCTGCCATCTAAGGTCGGCACTTCAATTTCACCGCCAAGGGCTGCAGTAGCAAAACTAATCGGTACTTCGCAATATAAATTGTTACCGTCACGTTCAAAAATGTTATGTTCTCTCACGTGAATCACAACATATAAATCTCCAGCTGGTGCGCCATTTTCACCCGCAGCGCCTTTGCCCGCTAAGCGAAGTTGGTTACCCGTATCTACGCCTGCAGGAATTTTTACTGAAAGATTTTCTTTCTTATGAACGCGTCCTTCGCCATGACAGCTGCGACAAGGTTTTTCAATTTTCTTACCGCTACCGTGGCAAGTTGGACAAATACTTTCGGATACAAAGAAACCTTGCTGACGGCGAATTCGACCAGAACCGTGACAATTCGGACAAGTTTCCACTTTAGAGCCTTTTTCTGCGCCAGAACCACCACAGCTATCACAATGTGCAAGAGTATTGATTTGAATATCTTTGGTTGTACCTTTTACAGCTTCTTCTAAAGTGATTTCTAAGTCATAGCGTAAGTCTTCGCCACGAACAACGCGCTGACGACCACGTCCACCGCCACCAAAAATATCACCAAAGATATCGCCAAACATATCACCAAAATCAGCACCGCCAAAGCCGCCACCGAAACCACCAGCGCCACCACCTTGTTCAAAAGCTGCGTGGCCATATTGATCGTAGGCTGCACGTTTTTGATCGTCGCCTAATACTTCATAAGCTTCATTAATTTCTTTGAATTTTTCTTCTGCTTCTTTACTGCCTTGGTTTTTATCAGGGTGATGTTTAGACGCTAAACGTTTATACGCACGTTTAATGTCATTCTCACTCGCTCCTTTTTTCAATCCAAGGACTTCGTAGTAATCTTTTTTTGCCATAGTGTTTCCGTATTTTTATTTGCAAATATTTTGTCATTTCTGACCGCTTACATTCGCTATTTTTAGCAATGTGGGCAAATTGAAATGTAAATATCCACTTTTCCATTTGGATAATATTTCTCAAAATCCACTTTATAAGCACGTTTTAATAAGCCTTGCTTTTCTTTATTCCAAATGCGTTGCCACGTTTGAACTACTGATTCATAAGTCGTGGGGAAGATTTCATACCAAGTCAGATCTTCAATTTCAATGGTTGAAAAACTGCCTTCAGGTTTACTTTCTTGAGCAACAGCAACATCATAATAGCCCGTAAAATCCGATTCGTAATTCAGATAAATACCATAATAAGGCTCATTTTGAGGCAATTTTGCAAAATTATTCTGCCAAAGCTGTCCAATCTTTTCTGCGGGATTTTCCTTTGTGTTATGCGTACGAATTGTAGCAAGTGGATAAAGTATAAGTGGCATAACTATTCCTTAAATTTACAAAATTCTGGGTAAATTTGGGCGCTTATAACATACTCCCCTCTTTAGCAAAGAGGGGCGGGAGGGAGATTTGGCAGAAGTAAATTTAGCTCATAAGAAAATTTGATATCGCTATCAAATCTCCCCTAACCCCTCTTTTCTAAAGAGGGGGATCATTTATATACACCAAAAGGGCGTGTTTCCACGCCCTTTGTTTATGCTAAGAAGAGCGGTGAATTATTTATTATCTTTCACTTCTTCAAATTCAGCATCTACCACACCATCATCTTTTGCTGATGATTGTTGTGGTTGCTCGCCACCAGCTTGTTGAGCTTTTGCTTGAGCTGCTTGCATTAATGGTTCAGAGGCTTTAATTACCGCTTCAATTTTCGCTTCAATTTCTGCTTTATCTTCACCTTTTGCCGCTGTTTCAAGCTCAGCGACTGCTGCTTCAATTTTCTCTTTGTCTGCGGCACTCAATGCATCGCCCGCTTCTGCAATTTGTTTACGTGTTGCGTGAGCAATGCCATCTGCTTGGTTACGCGCTTGAACTAGCTCTTCAAATTTACGGTCTGCATCTGCGTTTGCTTCTGCATCACGAACCATTTGTTGGATTTCTTCATCAGATAAACCTGAAGATGCTTGAATACGAATTTGTTGCTCTTTACCCGTATTTTTATCTTTTGCAGATACGTTGATTACACCGTTTGCATCGATATCAAATGTTACTTCGATTTGTGGCATACCACGCGGTGCAGGATTAATACCTTCTAGGTTAAATTGACCTAAAGATTTATTGTCTGCTGCACGCTTACGTTCACCTTGAAGAACGTGAATGGTTACCGCACTTTGGTTATCTTCCGCAGTTGAGAATACTTGCGATTTTTTAGTTGGAATCGTAGTGTTTTTCTCAATTAAAGTGGTCATCACACCGCCCATGGTTTCGATACCTAAAGATAATGGAGTTACGTCTAATAAAAGAACGTCTTTTACATCACCTTTTAATACACCACCTTGAACTGCCGCACCGATTGCCACCGCTTCATCAGGGTTCACATCTTTACGTGCTTCTTTACCAAAGAACTCAGCAACTTTTTGTTGAACAAGTGGCATACGAGTTTGCCCACCCACAAGAATGATATCGTGAATTTCACTTACGCCTTTACCTGCATCTTTTAATACAGCTTTCAAAGACTCAATTGAGCTTGCCACTAAATCTTCTACTAATGCTTCTAATTTTGCACGAGTGATATTTAATGCTAAGTGTTTAGGGCCTGTAGCATCTGCAGTGATGTAAGGTAAGTTTACTTCAGTAGATTGCGCTGATGAAAGTTCAATTTTAGCTTTCTCTGCTGCTTCTTTTACGCGTTGTAATGCCATTGGGTCATTACGTAAATCGATGTTTTGTTCTTTTTTGAACTCATCAATAATGTAATCAATTACACGGTTATCGAAGTCTTCACCACCTAAGTGAGTGTTACCACCAGTTGCTAATACTTCGAAAGTTTGTTCACCATCAAAGTTATCAATTTCGATGATTGAAATATCGAATGTACCACCACCTAAGTCGTAAACTGCGATCACTTGGTTCTCTTTGCTTGAACCTAAACCGAACGCTAATGCAGCCGCTGTTGGTTCATTGATGATACGTTTAACGTCTAAACCTGCGATTTTACCTGCATCAATAGTTGCTTGACGTTGTGCGTCGTTGAAGTATGCAGGAACGGTAATTACCGCTTCTGTTACAGATTCACCCAAGAAATCTTCTGCAGTTTTTTTCATTTTTTTCAATACTTCAGCAGAGATTTGTGGTGGTGCTAATTTATCGCCTTTTACATTTACCCACGCATCGCCGTTATCTGCACGCACGATTTCGAAAGGCATAATTTTAATATCGCGTTGTACTTCTTCGCTCTCAAAACGACGACCAATTAAACGTTTAATTGCGAATAATGTATTTTTCGGGTTAGTGATTGCTTGACGTTTTGCTGGCTGACCAACTAAGGTTTCATTATCTGTATAAGCAATAATTGAAGGGGTTGTACGCGCACCTTCTGCATTTTCAATTACGCGCGCTTTGTCGCCGTCCATTACAGCTACACAAGAGTTTGTTGTACCTAAGTCAATACCAATAATTTTTCCCATTTTGTACTCCTAGTAAAAATTTTAAAATTCAGGGTAATTTATTACGAGTTTTAAGATGTGGATATTCTTTCGCATTTCAAGAGAAAATTTTAAAAATTTTTTATTTCTTAAAGTGCGGTGATTTCCGTTCTTGTTTTCAAGATAAGTCTCAAATGACGAACTTCAAGGGGAAAACAAAAATTTTCAGGCAAGAAAAAGGGATTTGTGATAAATTTGGCGAAAATTTTTACTTTAAAATAGGAAAGAAATAAATGAAAAAATCAAAAATTGCTGCAGGCGTAGTCGTTGCTCTTGCTGCCGTTTGGTGTACCAGTGCATGGTTTACAGGGAAAAAAGCGGAAGAAGAATATTTACATCAACTCAAACAGTTAAATCAACTATTTGCCAAAACCGATGTATTAGAAGAAAGTAAAATTTTTTATAAAAATATAAAATTTGAAAGAGGATTATTTGCCTCTCACATTCAAGATCAAATAGAAATCCACAAGGCAAATGAAACAATCATTATTCCTTTATCATCAACACTTTATCATGGACCTTTGCCGCTTGATCGTATGGCAAAACTGAATTTCGTTCCAACCATTTTTTCAAGCCAAACCTTGTTAGGAAAAAATGCAACAACTCAAGCACTCTTTGACATCACAAAATCAGAGAAACCGTTACAACTTAATTTCGCAATGAATTATGCATTAAATGGTAATGCGGAATTAAAACTTGCATCGGGGCAATATCACAATGAGCAATCTAAGACAGATTTTGATTGGTCAAATGTCGTGTTAAATGTAGATCTAGAGAAAAATGAACCAAGCAATTATACGCTATCTGTAGATGCATTTAATTCAAATGACCCAAATCATGCAGTTTCAACCGCTTCATCAATTAAAATAAAAGATCTTGTCGTACAAGGCTCACTACAAAGCACAAAATGGCCATTTATTTATAGTGGAAATATCAATAGTAAAATAGGCTATTTTGAGCAAAATACCGAGTCTGCAGAGACAGGAGAAAAGCTCTCTCTGATTCAGAAAAACAGCCAAGCAAATTTAACTACACAAGTTGAAGGTGATACAGTAAATATCATCAATAAAACAAATCTGGATGAACTACATATTAATGGCAAAAATTTAGGGAAATTTACCAACAACCTAGAATTGAATCACATTGATGGCAATGCATTACAAGAACTTTTAAACATTTTAGTAGCAATAGGCAAGGCTGATTCAGATATGCCGTTACCTAAAGCATTGGTACAAAAATTACAACAAGCAGGCATGGTCATTGCAAATAATCAGCCTCAAATTAAATTAGCCCCTCTTTCTATTTCTGATGAAAAAGGCAAAGTGGCATTGGATCTGAATATTGCTTTAGTGCCAAATCCTAAATTTGATTTAATGCGCAGCGGCTTATACAAACAATTCAAAGATTTTTCGATCAATTTTGATGTGAATAAAGAAACCGCGATTTCATTATTATCTAAATTTGTACCAGAAAATCAAAAACAAGATTTAGTTTACAGAATGGACGAATTAATTGCTGAAGACGAAGCAAATGGCATTATCGTAAACACCGATAAAACCGTCACATTAACGCTTGCTTTAGAGAATAACGAATTGAAACTAAATGGTAAGCCAATCCCAGAAGAACAGTTGAAAATGGTACTCTTTATGCTTGTGATGGGGGGCTTTGGATGATAACAAAAACAGGGCGATAAATTATCGCCCTGTTTAACCATGAAGTGCGGTAAATATTCCTTATCTTTTTAAGCTAAACGCTCTTTTAAATACCCTTCATAATCCGGTACTTCAATTTCCACATCTTGTTCAAATAAAACTGAAGTTAACATGAAATCTGCGGAGCTTTGATTAATCGCAACAGGGATATTCCACACTGTTGCAATACGCATGAGGGCTTTCACATCAGGATCATGTGGTGCGGCATTCATTGGATCCCAAAAGAAGATCATCATGTCAATTTTCTTTTCTGCGATTAATCCGCCAAGTTGCTGGTCGCCGCCCATCGGGCCACTTAATAAAGATTGAATGCTTAAACCTGTTTCTCGTTCTAAAATATGGCCTGTTGTACCTGTTGCATAAAGTATATGAGGCTTAAGTGCATCTTTGTGTTTTTGCGTCCAATTCAGTAAATTTTTTTTGCAGCTATCGTGAGCCACAAGTGCAATACGTTTGTGTTGGGTGAGCGTTCGCGTCGTTATATGCATGATTGATTCCTTTTTGAAATAAGTTTGAAAACTTTAAAGCAAAGCCCTACAGAATGCAATGTTTTACTTATGATTTTAATAGGCTTTACAAAAGGCGAGAAAAATTACCGCACTTTCAAAAGATTACCGATTAACACAGTACTCAACAGGGATATTTAATGAAAATTTACTATCTTTCTCTCAAAAAATCTTCTAAAATTTGCAAGATTTGTTAAATGTTTGTAAAAAGGCAAGCATTTCTGATATTCGTGTTTAGTGTTTACTAAACTAATGTTCACTTAATTAACAGATAAGGAAAACCTATGTCTGAGATTTTAAAAAATGACGTTGATCCAATCGAAACTCAAGATTGGTTACAATCATTAGATTCTTTGATTCGTGAAGAAGGCGTAGAACGTGCACAATATATTATTGAGCAAGTTATCGGCCAAGCACGCACCAACGGTGTTTCATTACCGACAGGTGTAACGACCGATTATGTCAATACTATTCCAGCTTCTGAACAACCTGCTTACCCAGGTGATCATGCTATTGAGCGTCGTATTCGTTCTGCTGTGCGTTGGAATGCTATTGCTATGGTATTGCGTAGTCAGAAGAAAGATCTTGACTTAGGTGGTCATATCTCAACTTTCCAATCTGCGGCAACCATGTATGAAGTTTGCTATAACCACTTCTTCAAAGCAGCAACCGAGAAAAACGGTGGCGACTTAATTTTCTTCCAAGGCCATGCTGCTCCAGGTATGTATGCGCGTGCATTCTTAGAAGGTCGTTTAACTGAAGAACAAATGGATAACTTCCGTCAAGAAGCCTTTACCGATGGGTTATCTTCATATCCACACCCTAAATTAATGCCTGAATTCTGGCAATTCTCTACGGTTTCAATGGGTTTAGGCCCAGTGAACGCAATTTACCAAGCGCGTTTCTTAAAATACTTAGATAACCGTGGCTTAAAAGATACCAAAGATCAAAAAGTTTACGCATTCTTAGGCGATGGTGAAATGGATGAAATTGAGTCTAAAGGTGCATTAACTTTTGCAGCTCGTGAGAAATTAGATAACTTAATCTTCACTATCAGCTGTAACTTACAACGTTTAGACGGTCCAGTTAATGGTAACGGTAAAATCGTTCAAGAATTAGAAGGATTATTTACTGGTGCGGGCTGGGAAGTAATCAAAGTATTATGGGGCAGCGACTGGGATAAATTATTCGCTAAAGATACTTCAGGTAAATTAACTCAGTTAATGATGGAAGTGGTTGATGGTGACTATTTAACCTTTAAATCTAAAGACGGTGCCTATATTCGTGAACACTTCTTCGGTCGTTATCCAGAAACCGCTGCATTAGTTGCAGATATGACGGATGATGAAATTTGGGCATTACGCCGTGGTGCGCACGATAGCGAAAAATTATATGCAGCCTATGCAAAAGCACAAAATGCAACGAAACCAGTTGTGATTTTAGCGCATCAAGTTAAAGGTTATAAAATTCCTGAAGCGGAAAGTAAAAATACCGCTCACCAATCTAAAAAAATGTCTTATGAAAGCCTTAAAGGTTTCCGTGACTACTTCAATTTACCATTGACTGATGAGCAAGTAGAAAAATTAGAATACATTAAATTTGCTGAAGGCACACCTGAATACGAATATTTACATGGTCACCGTAAAGCATTAAACGGCTATGTTCCTGCTCGTCGTACTAAATTTGATGTTGAATATAAAGTTCCCGCATTAGAGGAATTTAAAGCATTATTAGAAGAACAACCTCGTGGTATTTCAACCACTATGGCGTTTACTCGTGCATTAAACATCTTATTAAAAGATAAAAACATTGGTAAAACTATCGTTCCAATGATTGCGGATGAAGCGCGTACTTTCGGTATGGAAGGTTTATTCCGCCAAGTGGGTATTTATAACCCACATGGTCAAAACTATGTTCCTTCAGATCGTGACTTAGTGGCTTACTACCGCGAAGCAAAAGATGGTCAAGTGCTACAAGAAGGTATCAATGAATTAGGTGCAACCGCATCTTGGTTAGCTGCAGCGAACTCCTACTCTGTCAATAACCAACCAATGATTCCATTCTTCATCTATTACTCAATGTTTGGTTTCCAACGTGTGGGCGATATGATGTGGGCTGCTGGTGACCAATTAGCTCGTGGTTTCATGGTGGGTGGTACTTCTGGTCGTACAACCCTGAACGGTGAAGGTTTACAACACGAAGATGGCCATAGCCATATTCAAGCAGGTATCATTCCGAACTGTGTCACTTACGACCCATCATTTGCATTTGAAGTCGCTGTAATTATGCAAGACGGTATTAACCGCATGTACGGCGAAAAACAAGAAGATGTATTCTATTACATGACAACATTAAATGAAGTCATGGATCAACCGGCAATGCCTGCTGGTGCGGAAGAAGGTGTTCGCAAAGGTTTATACAAATTTGAAACAGTGGAAGGTAAAAAAGGCAAAGGCCACGTTCAATTGTTAGGTTCTGGTGCAATCATGCGTCATGTTCGTGAAGCAGCACAAATTCTTGCAAAAGATTATGGTGTCACCTCAGATGTATTCTCTGCGCCTTCATTCAATGAATTAGCCCGTGAAGGTCACGATGCAGCACGTTGGAACTTATTACACCCAACAGAGACACAACGCGTACCATACGTTGCTCAAGTATTAGCTGATTTACCAACCGTTGCTTCAACTGACTATGTTAAAGCATACGCAGATCAAATCCGTGCATTCGTACCAAGTCGTCATTATCATGTGTTAGGTACAGATGGTTTCGGTCGTTCAGACAGCCGTGCAAATTTACGTGAACACTTCGAAGTTGATGCACGTTATGTTGTGGTTGCTGCACTTTCTCAATTAGCGAAAGAAGGTACAGTATCTAACCAAGTTGTTGCAGATGCGATTGCGAAATTCGGTTTGAATGTAGATCGTATCAATCCGCTTTACGCGTAATTGATGAAAACTGCGGTCAAAAAACATCGTGTTTTATGACCGCACTTTAAAAGGAACAAAAAAATGTCAAAACAAATTCAAATTCCTGATATTGGTAGTGATGAAGTTACCGTAACAGAAGTCATGGTAAACGTAGGCGATACCATTTCTGTTGATCAATCTATCATTAACGTTGAAGGTGATAAAGCTTCAATGGAAGTGCCTGCACCAGAAGCGGGTGTTGTAAAAGAGGTTTTAGTCAAAGTCGGTGATAAAGTCACAACAGGCACCCCAATGCTCATATTAGAAACTGCGGGCGCTGCAGCAGCGACTGAAGCACCTGCAGCACCAGTAGCTGCGACTGCGCCAACTGCGTCGGCTGTTGTTGAAGTAAACGTACCAGATATCGGTTCTGATGAAGTAAACGTTACTGAAATTATGGTTAAAGTGGGTGATAGTGTTGAAGTTGATCAATCAATCATCAATGTTGAAGGCGATAAAGCTTCAATGGAAGTTCCAGCACCAATCGCAGGTATGGTGAAAGAAATTTTAATTAATGTCGGTGATAAAGTTTCAACCGGCAAACTCATCATGAAATTTGAAACAGTATCAGCTGCTCCAGTTGCTGCGGCTGCACCAGCTCAAACAGCGGCACCTGTAACTGCTACAACATCTGCAATTAAAGATGTGAATGTGCCAGATATTGGTGGTGATGAAGTCAATGTGACTGAAATCATGGTTGCCGTGGGTGATACTGTTTCAGAAGATCAATCATTAATTACCGTTGAAGGTGATAAAGCATCAATGGAAGTTCCGGCTCCATTCGGCGGTGTAGTAAAAGAAATTCTCGTGAAATCAGGTGATAAAGTATCGACTGGTTCATTAATTATGCGCTTTGAAGTAGCGGGTGCAGCCCCAGCGGTGGCAGTATCAGCACCAGCTCCACAAGTTGCATCGCCTGCGCCGGCGGCACAACCAGCTCAATCTGGCAATGTATCTGGCTTAAGCCAAGAACAAGTAGTGGCAAGTGCTGGCTATGCGCATGCTACCCCTGTTATTCGTCGTTTAGCACGTGAATTTGGCGTAAACTTAGATAAAGTAAAAGGTTCTGGTCGTAAAGGTCGTATCGTTAAAGAAGATATCGAAGCTTATGTGAAGACAGCAGTTAAAGCTTATGAAAGCGGTACAACAGCACAGGCTGCTGGCAATGGCGTAGCGAATGGCGCTGGCTTAGGATTATTACCATGGCCAAAAGTTGATTTCAGTAAATTCGGTGAAGTAGAAGAAGTCGAATTAAGCCGTATCAATAAAATTTCAGGCGCTAACTTACATCGTAACTGGGTCATGATTCCACACGTTACTCACTTCGATAAAGCAGATATCACGGATTTAGAAGCATTCCGTAAAGAACAGAATGCATTAGCAGAAAAACAAAAACTTGGTGTAAAAATCACGCCAGTTGTGTTCATTATGAAAGCGGTGGCAAAAGCATTAGAAGCGTATCCACGTTTCAACAGCTCAATTACCGAAGATGCACAACGCTTAATCCTGAAAAAATATATTAACATTGGTGTCGCAGTAGATACACCAAACGGCTTAGTCGTGCCTGTATTCAAGAATGTGAACAAAAAAGGCATTATCGAACTTTCACGTGAATTAATGGAAGTATCGAAAAAAGCACGTGAAGGCAAATTGACTGCATCTGATATGCAAGGTGGCTGTTTCACTATTTCAAGTCTTGGTGGTATTGGTACCACTCACTTTGCACCAATCGTAAACGCACCAGAAGTGGCCATCCTTGGTGTGTCTAAATCATCAATGGAACCAGTATGGAATGGTAAAGAATTTGCGCCACGCTTAATTCTTCCAATGTCATTATCATTCGACCACCGTGTCATTGATGGTGCAGATGGTGCACGATTCATTAGCTATATCGGTGCTGTATTAGCAGATTTACGCCGTTTGATTATGTAATAACGCCCCTTTCTTCTAATTAGAAGAAAGGGCGTTTTAGCAAATTCCTTATGATCGCAAAAAGTGCGGTCAATATTTTGAACGTTTTTACGAGGTAAAAATGAGTAAAGAAATTAAAACCCAAGTCGTCGTACTTGGTGCTGGCCCAGCAGGTTATTCAGCAGCGTTCCGTTGTGCGGATTTAGGTTTAGAAACTGTATTAGTTGAACGTTATTCAACTCTTGGTGGGGTATGTTTAAATGTAGGTTGTATCCCATCTAAAGCATTGTTGCACGTAGCAAAAGTGATTGAAGAAGCAAAACACGCAAGTAAAAATGGTATTTACTTTGGTGAGCCAAGAATTGATTTAGATGAAGTTCGTGCAGGTAAAGAAGCGGTTGTCGCTAAATTAACCGGTGGTTTAGCCGGTATGGCAAAAGCACGCAAAGTCACTGTTGTTGAAGGCTTAGCTGCATTTACTGATCCAAATACTTTAGTCGCACGTGACCGTGATGGCCATCCAACTACAATCAAATTCGATAATGCGATTATTGCAGCAGGTTCTCGCCCAATTCAATTACCTTTCATTCCACATGAAGATCCGCGTATTTGGGATTCAACAGATGCACTTAAATTAAAAGAAGTACCTAAAAAACTTCTCATTATGGGTGGCGGTATCATCGGTTTAGAAATGGGTACGGTTTACCACGCATTAGGTTCAGAAATTGAAGTTGTGGAAATGTTCGACCAAGTTATCCCAGCAGCGGATAAAGATGTTGTTGCAATTTACACCAAACAAATCGAGAAAAAATTCAAGTTAATGCTTGAAACCAAAGTGACGGCTGTTGAAGCAAAAGATGATGGTATCTACGTTTCAATGGAAGGCAAAGCATGCAACGACACCAAACGTTATGATGCGGTGCTTGTCGCTATTGGTCGTGTACCAAATGGCAAATTGATTGATGCAGGTAAAGCAGGCGTTGAAGTAGATGATCGTGGATTCATTCATGTTGATAAACAAATGCGTACCAATGTGCCGCATATCTTTGCAATCGGCGATATTGTTGGTCAACCAATGTTAGCGCACAAAGGTGTTCATGAAGGTCACGTTGCTGCAGAAGTCATTGCAGGACAAAAACACTACTTCGATCCTAAAGTTATTCCATCAATCGCTTATACTGAACCAGAAGTGGCTTGGGTAGGTAAAACTGAGAAAGAATGTAAACAAGAAGGCTTAAACTACGAAGTCGCTAAATTCCCTTGGGCAGCATCAGGCCGTGCGATTGCTTCTGAATGTTCAGAAGGTATGACGAAGTTAATCTTTGATAAAGATACTCATCGTGTACTTGGCGGTGCAATCGTAGGTTCTAACGGTGGTGAATTATTAGGTGAAATCGGTCTTGCTATCGAGATGGGGTGCGATGCAGAAGATATTGCATTAACTATCCACGCTCACCCAACTTTACACGAGTCTGTTGGTTTAGCTGCGGAAGTATTTGAAGGCTCAATCACTGACCTTCCAAATGCAAAAGCGAAGAAAAAATAATTTCTATTTAAGAAGTTTTAATTCAGCTAAAATTATAAATTCAAACCTAAATAAAAATCCCCAATTGGGGATTTTTATTTTCCTATCTTTTTATTTTTTTATGATAAGATACTGCCCTAAAAACGTTTCTTTTTTTACCGCACTTTTGAGCATTATTTATGACTACACAACTTGATTTAATTAAATCTTCTATCAAATCAATTCCTAACTATCCAAAAGAAGGCATTATCTTCCGCGACATTACTACCCTTTTAGAAGTTCCAGCTGCTTTTAAAGCAACAATAGATCTTATTGTGGAACAATATCGCGATAAAGGAATTACCAAAGTGCTTGGAACTGAATCTCGTGGTTTTATTTTTGGTGCCCCCGTTGCCTTAGCACTAGGTTTACCTTTCGAATTAGTACGTAAACCTAAAAAATTACCACGCGAAACCATTTCTCAATCTTATCAATTAGAATATGGTCAAGATACTTTGGAAATGCACGTTGATGCAATTTCAGAAGGTGACAATATTTTAATCATTGATGATTTATTAGCGACAGGCGGCACGGTTGAAGCAACAGTAAAGTTAGTGCAACGTTTAGGTGGAGTGGTAAAACACGCTGCATTTGTGATTAATTTACCTGAATTAGGTGGCGAAAAACGCTTAAATAATTTGGGCGTTGATTGCTATACACTCGTCAATTTTGAAGGTCATTAATTAAGGATTCGATGAGCTATCAAGTCTTAGCCAGAAAATGGCGACCAAAAACATTTGCTGATGTTGTTGGGCAAGAACACATTATCACGGCATTAGCAAATGGATTAAAAGATAATCGACTACATCACGCTTACCTCTTTTCAGGCACCCGTGGTGTAGGGAAAACCTCTATTGCCAGATTATTCGCAAAAGGATTAAATTGCGTAGATGGTGTAACGGCTACACCTTGTGGTGAATGTGAAAATTGTAAAGCGATTGAGCAAGGCAATTTCATTGATTTAATTGAAATTGACGCGGCATCCCGCACAAAAGTTGAAGACACGCGCGAATTATTAGATAACGTGCAATATAAACCAGTTGTGGGCAGATTTAAGGTTTACTTAATCGATGAAGTCCATATGCTATCTCGTCATTCATTTAATGCATTGCTCAAGACTTTGGAAGAACCACCAGAATATGTAAAATTCTTACTCGCGACAACGGATCCACAAAAATTACCTGTAACTATTCTTTCTCGCTGTTTACAATTTCATCTCAAAGCATTAGATGAAACGCAAATCTCCCAGCATCTTGCCGGTATTTTGACGCAAGAAAATATTCCTTTTGAAGAGCCTGCATTAGTTAAACTTGCAAAAGCAGCGCAAGGAAGTATTCGTGATAGCTTAAGTTTAACCGATCAAGCCATTGCTATGGGTGACCGACAAGTTACGAATAGTGTTGTAAGCAATATGTTAGGGCTACTTGACGATAACTATTCTGTTGATATTTTATACGCCTTACATCAAGGCAATGGCGAACTCTTAATGCGAACACTGCAAAGAGTTGCAGATGCAGCAGGCGATTGGGATAAATTACTTGGCGAATGTACAGAAAAATTACATCAAATTGCACTCATGCAACTTCTTCCACAAAAATCTTCAGATGACAATGAACATTTTTCATTTTTAGCCAAACATATCTCTCCAGAAGATGTTCAGTTTTTTTATCAAGTCATTGTTTCTGGTAGAAAAGACTTATCAAATGCGCCAAACCATCGTATTGGCACAGAAATGACATTATTGAGGGCATTGGCATTCCACCCAAAGTTCCTTACGGCAGTACCAAAGGCTAACACTACAATTACTCCACCGCCATCAACTCCAAGTGCGGTTGAAAATACAGGTAATTATGTCGATGTACCAGTACTGTCGCAAAGTATAAAATCAGCTTATTCTCAAGCAAAACCAAATAAAACGGGCATTCCAAATTTGGCAAGCCTTTCGGCTTTAAATGCGCTTGAACATTTAACACAACTGGAAAACCAAGAACGTCTAGAACACAAAGCTGAATCATTAGCTGCGGTAAGCGAAACTTTACATCACATCCAAGAACTGGATGAAGAAAAATCTCATAAAAAAATGACCGCACTTCCCGTGCGAGAAATGACTGAGCCGAAGCCCAAGCACATAGAAAAGCCAACCTCACCATCAAATGCCGCACAGGCTCCGCAAGAAAATAGCACTGAAGAAAATTCAAGTGATGATAATGTAGAAATTGCTCAAGATGAGCAAGAAATCTTGAGTGCTGATACCTATCGTTGGGAATGGAGCAATCCAGAACTTGCTAAAGCCGATACAGGCGTTCGTCCTTCTGATATAAAACAGGCGATTTTAAAAGATATTACGCCTGAACTACGTTTAAAAATCATTACCCAAACTCAACAACAAGATGAATGGGCGGATATAGTTGAGCGTTCGGGTGTAACAGGATTTAGCAAAGAATTAGCGTTAAATTGTTTCTTACAAAGCAAAACTGATGATGAAATTAATCTTGGACTACATTCAGAAAAATCCCATTTACGCCAAGACAGAAGCATAAAAAATTTAGTTGAAGCTTTAAGCAAATTGCAAGGTAAAAATATTCGATTAGCAATTAATATTGATGATAGCAATATCACCACTCCAATTGAATATCGCCGCAATATTTATCAAGCATTGCGGGAAAAAGCTCAAAATGAGTTGCAAAAAGATAGTAAATTACAAATTCTGCTTAATGAATTTGATGCAAAATTAGATATAGAGAGCATTCGACCAGTTTAAAGACAATATTGTATTGAGAACTCCCGTTTCAAGTCAGAATATTTTTATAAACCTCTACCATTTTATATTTTTTTAATCTAGAATTCGTCAATTTGTTTTTTTAAAGCCAAAAGGAGAGTGAAAATGAAACTGGTTGAAGTAAAACACCCACTTGTAAAACACAAACTAGGTGTGATGCGTGAAGCTGAGATTGATACAAAAAAATTCCGTGAACTGGCAACAGAAATCGGTAGCCTATTAACCTATGAAGCGACGTCTGATTTAGAAACTGAAAAAGTAACGATCAACGGTTGGAATGGCCCAGTAGAAATCGATCGAATTAAAGGTAAAAAAGTAACGGTTGTCCCAATTTTACGTGCAGGTTTAGGTATGATGGATGGTGTACTTGAACATGTACCAAGCGCACGTATCAGCGTAGTGGGAATCTACCGTAATGAAGAAACCCTTGAACCAGTCCCTTACTTCCAAAAATTAGCTAGCGATTTAGAAGAGCGCCTTGCAATTGTTGTAGATCCTATGCTTGCAACTGGCGGTTCAATGATTGCAACCCTTGATCTTTTAAAAGCAAAAGGTTGTAAACATATCAAAGTATTAGTGTTAGTCGCTGCGCCAGAAGGTATTAAGGCTCTTGAAGCTGCACATCCTGACATTGAACTTTACTGCGCTTCTATTGATAGCCACTTAAATGAACATGGTTACATTATTCCGGGTCTAGGTGACGCGGGTGATAAAATTTTTGGGACCAAATAATCCCAAAAAATAAAAGATGGACGGCATTTTCTTGCCGTCTTTTTGTGTGCGTGAAACACAAGAAAAACTGACCGCACTTTAAGTTAATTCAAACAGAGAGTTGAAACTAAATGACAAATCAAACTTCTTCTTTCCCTTCGGAAAAACAAAGTACATTAAAACAATCATTCGTTGGCCTACAGATGCTCTTCGTCGCATTTGGTGCGCTCGTTCTTGTACCATTAATTACAGGCCTTGATTCCAATACAGCATTATTAACTGCAGGCGTTGGAACCCTACTATTCCAACTTTGCACAGGCAAACAAGTTCCTATTTTCTTAGCCTCATCTTTTGCCTTTATCGCTCCGATTCAATATGGTGTTCAAACTTGGGGCATTGCGACCACTATGGGAGGTTTAGCATCTGCTGGTCTTGTATATCTAGCACTAAGCATGTTAGTAAAATTACGTGGAACAGAAGCATTACAACGCATTTTCCCACCGATTGTCGTTGGTCCAGTGATCATTATCATTGGGATGGGGCTTGCGCCTGTAGCAGTTGATATGTCATTAGGTAAAAATAGTGCTTATGCATATAACGATGCGGTATTAGTTTCAATGGTAACTCTTATTACTACTTTATCTGTGGCAGTATTTGCCAAAGGATTGATGAAACTCATCCCAATTATGTTTGGTATTACTGCGGGCTATATTTTATGTTTATTCCTAGGTTTAATTAATTTCCAACCAGTGATTGATGCGCCTTGGTTCAGCTTACCAAAATTAACTGCGCCCGAATTTAACCTAGAAGCCATTCTTTATATGTTACCAATTGCCATTGCGCCTGCAGTAGAACACGTGGGTGGCATTATGGCAATCAGCTCTGTAACAGGTAAAGACTTTTTAAAAAAACCAGGATTACATCGCACTTTATTAGGTGATGGCTTAGCAACCGCTGCTGCATCTTTAGTGGGTGGACCACCAAATACAACCTATGCGGAAGTAACTGGTGCCGTTATGTTAACCCGAAATTTCAATCCTAATATTATGACTTGGGCTGCGGTTTGGGCTATTGCGATTTCATTCTGTGGAAAAGTAGGCGCATTCCTATCTACGATTCCAACTATTGTAATGGGTGGAATTATGATGCTTGTTTTCGGTTCAATCGCAGTCGTGGGCATGAGCACCTTAATTCGTGGCAAAGTTGATGTTACCGAAGCACGTAATCTATGTATTATTTCTGTCGTCATGACATTTGGTATCGGCAATATGTTTGTAGATGTGGGTAACGTATCACTAAAAGGTATCAGCTTATGCGCGATTGTGGCTATCATATTAAACCTTGTTTTACCGAAAGCAAAAAATGAAGTAGAATGAAACTCCTTTTAAGAGGGTTAAATACCAATTTAGCCCTTTTTCTTACTTATAACCTGTAACACATAAATATTTGAATAAGCAGCTTCCCTTACCCATTCATCAAATTGATGATGCCACATTAGAAAACTTTTACGGCGATAATAATCTTTTATTGCTCGATTCTTTACGCAAAAATTCATCTGAATTAAAACAACAGTTTTTCTATATTTGGGGAAATAAAGGTTCTGGAAAAACTCACCTGCTTAGAGCATTTAGTAACGAATATTTAATCAATCAACGTACTGCTATTTATGTACCGCTCAGCAAATCTCAATATTTTTCTACCGAAGTTCTTGAAAATCTAGAACAACAAGAATTAGTGTGTCTAGATGATGTACAAACTGTAATCGGCAATGACGAATGGGAATTAGCTATTTTTGATCTATTCAATCGAATTAAAGCAAGCGGAAAAACGCTTTTGCTTATTAGTTCAGATAAATCGCCTTCCGCACTTTCTGTAAAATTGCCTGATTTGAACTCTCGCTTGACTTGGGGTGAAATTTATCAATTAAATTCCCTAACTGACGAGCAAAAAATTAGTGTGCTACAACATAACGCTTATCAACGAGGAATTCAATTACCCGATGAAACAGCTAATTTTTTACTTACACGACTAGCTCGAGATATGCACACATTATTTGAAGCGCTTGATCTACTAGATAAAGCCTCATTACAAGCACAACGAAATCTTACAATTCCTTTCGTCAAAGAAATTTTAAATCTTTAACAAAAAAGGCGCTAATGCGCCTTTTTTAATCATCCACCTGATAATTTAACGGTAAAGCCTTTTTGCTCTAACAATTGCTTGAGCAAATCACGCTTTTCACCTTGAATCTCAATCATTCCATTTTTAACTGAGCCACCACATCCACAACGTTTTTTTAATTCAGCAGCTAATTTTTTCAATTCCTCATCAGATAAATCTAAACCAGTTATAACCGATACGCCAGCACCTTTTCTACCACTTGTTTGTTTTTGGATACGTACAACACCGTCTCCTTTTGGGCGAACTACAGAAGCCTTTTCCTCTTTAATTCTCCCCAAATCGGTTGAATACACTAAAACATAATCTGACATCATAATTACCCAATAGATGCATTAATAGAACGAAGAACCTCTGCAGGATTATCAGCTTTAGTAATAGGACGCCCTATCACTAAATAATCCGAACCAGCACGAATCGCAGCAGTAGGTGTCATCACACGTCTTTGATCACCAAAATCCGCTCCAATTGGACGAATACCTGGGGTCACCAATTTAAACTCTTCTCCACAAGCGTTACGTAAAATTTCAACCTCTTGCGGAGAGCAAACCACACCATCCAAACCTGCACGTTGGGTTAAATGAGCTAAGCGTAAAACTTGTTCCATTGGCGATGCATTAATCCCAATTTGTAATAAATCCAAATCTTCCATACTGGTTAATACCGTCACAGCAATAAGCAATGGCGCATCTTTCCCATAAGGTTCAAGAATTCTCTTAGCTTCTTCCATCATTCGTAGCCCACCGCTTGCGTGCAAATCTACCATCCATACACCCAAATCAGCGGCAGATCTGACCGCTCTTGCTACAGTATTTGGAATATCATGATATTTAAGATCTAAGAAAACATCGAAATTACGTTGATGTAATTGTTTTACAAAATTAATACCAAGTGTAGTAAACATTTCTTTACCCACTTTTAATCGACACAAACTCGGATCAATTTGATCAACTAAAGCAAGAGCCTCTGCTTCTTTCTCATAGTCCAATGCCACAATAATTTTGCTTGTCATAATGTTACCTCGCTGAGTATCAATTAATTATGTTCTTGACTTGAAACTGGTTTAATACTTTCCCATTGACGGCAAGATGGGCAATTCCACAATAGCTTATGGATTTGATAACCACAATTTGTACAACGATAGGCCGATGTTTGCTTAATTCGTTCACCCACCATTTTATGTAATAAAATTAGGCTTTCTTTTCCACGCCCGTCTTCTGCATCATCAATTTGATACTGCATAAAACGGTGGAAAATTAAAGTACTTGGCTTTTTCGTGAGTTGCTGATAAAGCTTAGCCTGAGCAGCAGACTTGCCATCTTTTTCTTCAATTAATTTGACTAGTGCTAACTCTACTTCATCATTATTAGTAATTTGGCCAGCACGAATTAAGAATAACTCAAAGTTATCTAACTGATTTAATTCTTCATAACAATGTTTTAAAGGTGACAAAATCTCACCAGTATAATCTGGATTTTGCTCCAAAACATGTTCTAGTATTTTTGCCGCTTGTTGATATTGACCTTCAAGCATTTCTAAATTTGAGAGTAATAAAGAAGCGCGAACACAAGTAGGAGAAACCAACAAAGCTTTTTGTAAAATACTGCGTTTTTCAATCGTACTTTCAGGCTCTAAACTTTGTGAATATTCACAATAACATTGCGCAAGTTCAATATTATTCTCTTGTAGTTTTATTTTAGAGAGTTTTTCAGCAATATTAACCGCTTTTTTCCATTCTTTAGTTTTTTGATAAATCACTAAAAGTTGCTGTAAAGCATTTTCTGCAAACTCAGGTTCATCCACTAGTAAAATATAAAGATTTTCAGCTCGGTCAAAAAAACCAACCACCATAAAATCTCTAGCAAGCTGCTGCTTTGCGAGTAATTTTTGCTCAAATGTATAATTAGGACTAAGGTCTAAAGCTTGATGAATACGCAATGCACGATCAACTTCGCCTCTAGAGCGGAATAGATTGCCTAGTGTAAGCTCAGCTTCAAATTGGGAGTGGCTTTCTATTTCGTTTTCAGTTTCTTGCTTCTGAAGCATGTCCAAAAACAAATCTACAGCTTTATCGGTTTGATTGGAAAGTAAGAAGTTTACCCCCGTAACATAATCTCGGGAGAGTTTATTACTAATGTCATCTTGATCTTTCTTTGCACTACGCTGCCCCATGTACCAACCATAGGCTGCAGCGATAGGCAATAGTAGAAAGAGTAATTCTAGCATCAGGCGACCTTATCGCGCACAGTAGTCAACTCGTTGATTTGTAAAGTTTGACGCTTAACTTGACGAGCTAATGCCATATTTTTAAGTTTTAACTTAAGATAGAAAAAAGCGGTGATTAACCAGCCAAGAATTAAACCTAATCCAAATAAAATAGCAACAAGAGTGGATAGTTGGAGTTGGCTTTCCGCCACAATATAATTAAATGTAATAACTTGATCGTTATTTGCCCCAATGGTAATTGCAACCAACACGATAGCGATAAAAATCACAATACCTAAAATATATTTAATCATAACATTTCCTTAAAATATGGCTTTTCTAAATAATGGCAAACGTTGTAGTTGTAAAGGCATATTCGAGCATTTTAATTTTATTAATAAATATCTACACGCTCTTTTAATTCTTTGCCAGCTTTAAAGTGCGGTACAGATTTAGCTTCTAATTTAACAGAATCCCCCGTTTTTGGATTACGCCCTAAACGAGGGTTACGATAATGCAGTGAAAAACTTCCAAATCCTCTCAACTCAACACGATCGCCATTTTCAAGAGATTGAGAAATAAACTCCAAAATATCTTTTACCATATTTTCGATTTCTTTTACGGGTAAAGTCGGATGTTTCGCTAATAATTTTTCTATAAGTTCTGACTTAGTCATCGTCTTTTCTCCCTTAATATTATTCAAATTAAGATTTATTGCTAATACATTATTTCAATGTATTAGCAATAAGCCCTAAAAATAAGGCTGGACATGAGCCCAGCCTTATTACGTGAATTAATTATTCACCTTTAGCTGCTTTAAATGCTTCAGCCATTGCGTTTGGAATAGCAACTTCTTCTTGTTTGTTATTCACATTTGCAACTGCAGCAGCTTCTTCAGCTTGATCTTTTGCTTTCACTGATAAGTGAACGATACGAGATTTACGATCTACACCAGTGTATTTAGCTTCAACCACATCACCTGCAGCAACTTCATTTGTTAAATCAGCTGCACGGATATAACCTTCAACACCGCCCGCTAATTCAACTTTAGCACCTTTTGCATCTGCTTCAACTACTGTTGCAGATACTACAGCGCCTTTTTTGTTGATTGCTACGAAGTTATTGAATGGATCTTCTTCAAGTTGTTTGATACCTAAAGAAATGCGCTCTTTCACTGCATCAACTGCTAATACTACTGCAGAAACTTCGTCACCTTTTTTGTAGTTACGAACGGCTTCTTCACCTGATACATTCCAAGAAATATCAGATAAGTGAACTAAACCATCGATACCACCTTCAAGACCGATGAAGATACCGAAATCAGTGATAGACTTGATTTTACCAGTTACTTTATCGCCTTTATTGTGAGTTTCAGCAAATTGAGTCCATGGGTTAGCTTTGCATTGTTTTAAGCCTAAAGAAATACGACGACGTTCTTCATCAATTTCTAATACCATTACTTCTACAGTATCGCCTAAGCTAACAACTTTAGATGGGTGGATATTTTTATTAGTCCAATCCATTTCAGAAACGTGAACTAAACCTTCAACGCCATCTAAGATCTCAACGAAACAACCATAGTCTGTTAAGTTAGTTACTTTACCAGTTAATTTGCTGTTCACTGGGTGATTTTCAGCAATTGCAGCCCACGGATCTTGACCTAATTGTTTTAAGCCTAAAGATACACGAGTACGATCTTTATCAAATTTTAATACTTTAACAGTAACTTCATCGCCAACATTCACGATTTCGCTTGGATGTTTAACACGTTTCCAAGCCATATCGGTGATATGTAATAAACCGTCAACACCACCAAGATCAACGAATGCACCGTACTCAGTTAAGTTTTTAACGATACCTTTAACTTCTGAACCTTCAACAAGATTTTCTAATACTTGTTCACGTTCTTGGCTGTTTTCAGATTCAATCACTGCACGACGAGAAACAACAACGTTGTTACGTTTTTGATCTAATTTGATTACTTTGAATTCTAATTCTTTACCAAGTAAGTGATCTGCTTCACGCGCTGGACGGGTATCAACTAAAGAACCTGGTAAGAATGCACGAACACCGTTTAACTCAACTGTGAAACCACCTTTCACTTTGCCGTTGATTAAACCGATAACGGTCGCTTTTTCTTCGTAAGCTTTTTCTAATTCAATCCAAGATTCGTGACGAACAGCTTTCTCACGAGAAAGTTTAGTTTCACCGAAACCATCTTCAACTGCATCTAATGCAACATTTACAGTATCGCCAACTTGGATTTCAAGTTCGCCTTGTGCATTTAGAAATTCAGCAACAGGGATTGCAGACTCAGATTTTAAACCTGCATCAACAAGCACAAAGCCTTTTTGGATAGCTACTACAGTACCGCTAACGATTGAACCTTGACGAGTTTCAAGGCCTTTTAATGATTCTTCAAAAAGTTGAGCAAAAGATTCTGACATATAAATAATCTTCTTAATTTAAGTTAATAACATCCACATTAAAATCCATAAAATGCGGGGTTGAGGATAAATGCTTATTCTTCCTTGAACAAACAGTTAAATCGAAACTGATACCTTTTCTTGAATATAAGCTAACGCCTGATCAATAACTTCACTAATACTCAACGTTGTGCTATCCAATAACAAAGCATCATCAGCCGGTTTTAGAGGCGCAACCTCTCTATTTCTATCACGAAAATCACGCTCTTTTATCTCGGCTAAAATCTGCTCAAAGTTACCATTTATTCCTTTATTTTGCAACTGTTTATAGCGCCTTTTTGCGCGTTCTTCAGCACTTGCATCTAAAAATAACTTCACTTGAGCATTTGGGAATACCACAGTCCCCATATCTCTACCATCAGCAATTAATCCATCATTTTTCGCAAAATCTTGCTGAAGTTGTAACAAAGCTAACCGCACTTCTGGAAACACAGCGACTTTAGATGCAGCATCAGCGACTTCTTGAGTGCGAATTAAATGGCTTACATTCATGCCAGCAAGCAAAATATTCACCTCGCCATTTTGAGGAATAAATTGAATATCTAAGTGACGAGCTAATTCAGCTAGTGCCGATTCATTTGTTAAATCAGTTTTACGTTGCAATGCCGCTAATGCTGTAACGCGATAAATTGCTCCACTATCCAATAAGGCATAACCTAGCTTTTCAGCCAAAGCGTAACAAAGCGTGCCTTTCCCTGCACCGCTAGGCCCATCAACGGTAATAATCGTTCCCATATAACTTATCCTTTACTTATCAAAAGTTGACGTATTATAAAGATAAACATTCTATTTCGCTATTGCCACCTTTCAAACTTAACTCAAGATCCACTAACAAAGAGTAAAAAATAACAAACGCGCACCTATAAGCTTTTTAGTTAAAGAGCCCTCTTTTATAAATTAATTTTTTTCATTTTTTTAGAGTTTTATATTAATTTTAATAAAAATTTATTGAATTTTACAAAACACAATAAGATAATACGAATCTTTCTCAAAAAATAAGGAAGTAATAATGCAGAAAGTTATTCGATTAAATTTAATTACATTTTGTCTTATCAATACAATAAGTGTATCTATTATGGAAGCTCAGGCAGAAGAAACGCTAGAGCAAATTGATGTAGTAGAAAAAAATGTCGCTAACGATAAAAAACCTTTTACGGAAGCAAAAGCGAAAAGTACCCGAGAGCATATTTTTAAAGAAACCCAGACTATCGATCAAGTTATTCGAAGTATCCCAGGTGCTTTTACTCAACAAGACAAAGGATCTGGCGTAGTTTCTGTTAATATTCGTGGCGAAAATGGGTTAGGTCGTGTCAATACAATGGTCGATGGCGTCACTCAAACTTTTTACTCTACTGCCATGGACTCAGGTCAATCAGGTGGTAATTCTCAATTCGGTGCATCGCTTGATCCTAACTTCATTGCTGGTGTCGATGTCAATAAAAGTAACTTTTCAGGTTCCAATGGCGTAAATACCTTATCTGGTAGTGCCAATTTTAGAACATTAGGTGTTAATGATGTTATTACTGATGACAAACCTTTTGGGCTCATCGTAAAAGGAATGACGGGGAGCAATGCAACTAAATCGAATTTTATGACAATGGCTGCAGGCAGAAAATGGCTGGATAATGGTGGTTATGTTGGTGTGGTATATGGTTACAGTCAACGTGAGGTGTCTCAAGATTATCGTATCGGTGGAGGTGAACGATTGTCTTCGCTTGGACAAGATATTCTTGCTAAAGAAAAAGAAGCCTATTTCCACAATGCCGGTTATATTTTAAATTCAGCTGGACAGTGGACTCCTGATCTAAACAAAAACCATTGGTCTTGTAACGCACCCAATCCAACATTTAATGGAAATACAGACCCAATTACAACAACCGATGAGCTAACTGGAGCGACCGAAACAAGAACACCAGGTTGTATTACTCGGATTGAAAGAAAAGAAGAAAATTATGAGTATGTTAGTGAAGAAGATACGCCTAATGAGCCTCGTTATAATACATCTAGCTATCAACTTAATACTTATAAAAATGAAACCAGAAGAAAAATTCTGAGAGAATTGGAAAATGGTATACAACCTCAAAATATCCCTGAATTACAAAATGATGTAGATTCCACAAATAACTCATTTGAACGCAATAAAGATCAATATAGTGTTGCCCCTATTGAGCCAGGCAGTTTGCAATCTCGTTCTCGTAGCCATTTATTAAAATTTGAATATGGCGATGATAACCATACCTTAGGTGCACAAATACGTACCCTTGATAATAAAATTGGTTCTCGAAAAATCGAAAATCGTAATTATCAATTAAATTATAATTTTAATAATAATCGCTATCTTGATCTAAATCTAATGGTAGCACATAACTTAGGTAAAACCATTTATCCTAAGGGTGGCTTTTTTGCTGGTTGGCAAGTTGCAGACAAACTTATTACCAAGAATGTGGCAAATATTGTTGATATAAATAACAGCTATACCTTCTTATTGCCAAAAGAAATCGATTTAAAAACCACATTAGGGTTTAACTATTTTACTAATGAATACAGTAAAAACCGTTTTCCAGAAGAATTAAGTTTGTTTTATGATGATGCTTCACATGATCAAGGTAACTACAGTAATTTAGGACGATTTAAAGGCAGTCGTAATTTACTACCACAACGTTCAGTTATTTTACAACCTTCAGGTAAGCAGAAATTTAAAACGGTGTATTTTGATACCGCACTTTCTAAAGGCATTTATCATTTAGATTACAGCGTGAATTTTACCCATTATGCGTTTAATGGTGAGTATGTTGGATATGAAAATACAGCGGATCAAATTAATGAACCGATTTTGCATAAATCAGGACATAAAACAGCGATAAATCACTCAGCAACACTTAGCGCAGATATCAATGATTATTTTATGCCGTTTTTCACCTATTCGCGCACACATAGAATGCCAAATATTCAAGAAATGTTCTTCTCTCAAGTATCTGATGTTGGCGTAAATACGGCATTAAAACCTGAGCGAGCTGAAACTTATCAACTTGGATTTAATACCTATAAAAAAGGCGTTTTCACTAAAGAAGATATATTAGGTTTAAAACTAGTAGGCTATCGCAGCTTTATCAAAAATTATATTCATAATGTATATGGTGTATGGTGGAGAGATGGCGTTGTTCCTGACTGGGCAGCTAATAATGGATTTAGATTCACCATTGCTCATCAAAATTATAAGCCTATTGTGAAAAAGAGCGGCGTCGAGTTAGAAATTAACTATGACATGGGACGTTTCTTTGCAAATCTATCTTATGCATACCAACGAACAAATCAACCAACCAATTATGCGGATGCAAGCCCACGTCCTAACAACGCATCAAAAGATGATATTCTGAAACAAGGTTATGGTCTATCCCGTATATCAATGTTACCTAAAGATTATGGAAGATTAGAACTTGGATCTCGCTGGTTTGATCAAAAATTAACTCTTGGTATCGCAGCACGTTACTATGGAAAAAGTAAACGTGCAACCATTCAAGAAGATTATATTAACGGTTCTCAATTTGAATTAAATACGAGCCATGAACGAACTTATTATGCAATCAAAAAAACAGAGGAAATTAATAAACAACCGATTATTTTAGATTTGCATGTAAGTTATGAACCTGTTAAAGATTTAATTATCAAAGCTGAAGTACAAAACCTACTAGATAAACGTTATGTTGATCCTTTAGACTCAGGCAATGATGCTGCTTCACAGCGATATTATTCAAGCTTAAATGATTCAATTTGTAGTAAAAATAATACTTGTGAAGATGGAGGAAAAGATAAATCTGTACTTTATAACTTTGCACGTGGAAGAACTTATATTCTGAGTTTCAATTATAAGTTCTAATGAGTTCATATAAAAGGCATAGCTAATAAACTATGCCTTTTTAAATAATGTTTACAATTCAAATTTAGAATTATTATCTTATTAAGAGATTATTACTACAGTCTGTCTATCATCCCTAATACTAATGCCGAAGACTGTTTTGCGGCCAACGGTAAGAACTCTTCAAAAGACATACTTGCTTCACCATCTCCTCCATCCGAAATAGCTCGAACCACCACAAAAGGCACATTAAAAGCATAGCAAACTTGTGCAATCGCTGTGGCCTCCATTTCAACCCCCGCCACATTCGGGAAGTCAGCTTTTATTTGTGCAATTTTGTCTTCACTATTAATAAAACTATCGCCAGAGCAAATTAAACCACGTTTTACTGATTGTCCTTGCTTTTCTGCAATTTCTTGAGCGAGGTCAGCCAATTTTTTGTCCGATAAAAATGCCGCGGGATTAGCGGGCAACTGCCCTTTTTCATAGCCAAAAGCTGTTACGTCCGCATCGTGGTAGCGTGTTTCATCTGAAATTACAATATCTCCCACTTTCAAGCCTTTTGCTACCCCACCCGCAGAACCAGTATTGATCACAAAATCTGGCTTGGCTAATTGCAATAACGCCGTAGTGCCAATTGCCGCAGCCACTTTGCCAATACCAGATTGCAATAATGCAACATTTTTACCATTAATTTTGCCTTCAAAAATTATCGCACTTGCTACTCGAGTTTCAGTTCTCTCTGCCATTACATTTTTTAAAATTTCTACTTCTTGCGCCATTGCGCCAACAATTCCGATTTTCATCACTTTTGTTCCTGTTCTATTTTATTTACCAAAAAATCTAACACTGCCACGCTATAATCATCGTTATAAAGCGTACTCGCCGTGAGTACATATTTCCCCCCAATGACAACGTAAGGATAGGTAAAAACACCATATTCTTCCGTCAATTCAATCGCATCTTGAATTTGTTCTTTTACTCTTTCTGAATTTTCAGCCTGAATAAATAACTGCTTATCTAGCCCTTGTTCTTCCGCCCATTGTTGAATTTTATTTGTCGCAGATAATTCTCCATAACGGGATTTTTCTGAAGTTTCAAATAATAAAACATTAGATAATTCACCCGCACTTAGTGCTTGCAAGGTATAAAAAACGCGTGCGCTAAACTGGCTATCCGAAGTTGCAATAGGATATTGTTCCAACGCGACTTTATTTGTACGCATTTGACTATAAAGCTCCAAAATATCTTGCGCTGACGAACAGACGCGGCAATCGTAATCCCAAAAGAATTGAATACGTATTTTTTTATCCGCTCTAGGCGCTTGATCAATAGGCTCTTGATAAGAAAAATAATCCCGCCCATCTTCAAAATGCATGACATCAGAATATGGTAAGTGCGGTGAATTTTGAGTAGAAAATTCTTTTTGATTTACTTCAGCTATAACCGATGATGTAAACCCAAATAAACCTAATACGAATAATCCATAAAATTTCAAAATATTACTCATCAATCGCTTCAATATATTCCACTAAAAGCTGTACATTTCGGTTACCACGAAACTCATTAACATCCAATTTATATGCAAATCTTGCCTGTTTAATTGAAAGATCAGGATACAATCTTGTGTCAATATTAAACGCAACCGCGTCTAATAAAGGTCCACCTTGTTTTGGCTCCACTAACATTTTGAGATGATTTTGATTTTGTCCAATTGCACGCTGGTCTAAAATTTTAAATTCTCCATCAAAACAAGGCTCTGGGAAAGCTTGTCCCCAAGGGCCTGCTGATTTTATCAGTTCTGCCGTTTCAAGATTAAATTCATTTGAATTTAATTCGCCATCGGTCCAGATTACACCTTGTAAATGTTCTTCATCAAGCCAATCGGCAACGGTTTGATTAAAAATATGTTGGAAATCGTCAAAGTGTTCTTCTCGGAGGCTTAATCCCGCAGCCATCGCATGGCCACCAAATTTTAAAATCATATTAGGATGTTGCGAATGAATACGCTCTAAAGCATCACGCATATGTAAGCCTTCAATAGAACGCGCAGAACCTTTCAAAACTCCCTCACCATCTTTCGCGAAGGCAACCACAGGGCGATGATATTGCTCCTTAATCCGAGATGACACAATGCCCAACACACCTTGATGCCAATCTGGTTGATAAAGTGTAATCCCCGAAGGTAACTCTTTAAAAAGTGCGGTGAGATTTTGGCAAATTTCTAATGCCTCAAGCTTCATGCCTGCTTCAATTTCTTTACGCGTTTGATTGAGTTGGTCAAGATCTAAAGCCAATTCTCTGGCTTTTAGCATATCGTCAGCCAGTAAAAGCTCTACCCCAATCGACATATTGTCTAAGCGCCCCGCTGCATTTAAACGAGGTCCGATACAAAAACCGAGATCATTTGAAGTAAACTGTTCAACATTACGGTTAGCCACTTCTGCTAATGCAACAATACCGGGACGGCAACGCCGTGCACGAATCCGCATTAAGCCTTGATAAGCAAGGATACGATTATTTTGATCTAAAGGCACCACATCCGCTACAGTACCCAATGCCACTAGATCGAGCAAGTCTGTAAAATTAGGTTGTGTTTCTGCAGTAAAAATACCGAGCTCACGAAATTTTGCTCGTACGGCTAACATCAAATAAAACGCAACACCAACGCCCGCTAAGGATTTTGAAGGAAAACCACACTGACTTAAATTAGGATTAACAATAGCATCAGCTGGCGGCAAAGTTTCCGGTGGTAAATGATGATCCGTCACTAAAACACGAACACCTTTTTCTTTCAAAAATGCAATACCTTCAAAAGATGAAACACCATTATCCACCGTCATTAACAGCTGAACGCCCTTTTCAATCGCCATTTCAGCCACAGGAATACTCAAACCATAACCTTGTTCAAATCGATTTGGTACAAGATAATCCACATCCGCAAAACCAAGTTGTCTTAAAGCCAGCACACTCAATGCTGTACTAGTTGCACCATCAGCATCGAAATCCCCAACAATCACTATTTTTTGCTGTTGTTGGTAAGCTTCCACTAATAAATTTACCGCTTGCTCAATACCATATAGCTGATTTGGATTCAGCATTGATTTTAAAGTGCGGTCTAATTCTTCGGTGTTTTGAATATGGCGTGCGCGATAAAGGCGATCTAATAACGGATGGTTTGAAACAGAATTTCCAATTGGAATTTCACGGCGTTTGATAAGTTTTTTCACGGTGTATTTTGTTTTAATTTATCACATTCAAAGGGCATATAAGATATGCCCTTATAAATATGAATATCGCTAGAATTATTTTGTTGTTTCTTCAAGTGCGCTCAATAAATCAGCTGGTTTTAAATAACCGCCAATAAGCTCACCAGTTGAGGTAACAATACTTGGTGTGCCATTTACGCCAAATTGTGCGCCTAATTCATAATGTTTTTTCACAACATTTGGGGTTTTAACTTCTTTCGGTAAATTGCCTTTTTCTGCTTCATTTAAAGCAAAAACAGGATCTTTAGCCGTCCAAATTGCTTCCATTTGTTTTGCAGTTTGGTTATTCATGCCCGCACGAGGGAAAGCTAAATAACGCACTGTAATACCAAGATCGTTATATTCTTTTAATTGTTGATGTAATAAATGGCAATAATGACAAGTAATATCCATAAATACCGTCACAACATGCTTTTCATTTTTAGCGGGATAAACAATCATCTCGTTTTTATAAGAATTAAGTTTATCCACTAAAATTTTACCCGCTACATCAACAGGACCATTATTTGTGAGTTCGTAAAGTTTACCTTGGAAAGCATATTTTCCATCTTCCGTCACATAAAGTACGCCTTGATCTGTTACTGCTGTTTTGATGCCTGAAATTGGCGAGGATTTCACATCAATATTTGATGCGCCAAGAGACTGTAACTTGCTTTTAATTGTGGCATCGTTTGCCATTGCATTAGCCGCGGCCACGCACAAAAGTGCGGTAAAAATTTTCTTCATTTTTTGTTCCTAAATTTACTTGAGTAAGAAAGTCTGAAATTATAGAGAGATTGCTAATTTCTGCAAGGTCAAACTATCCAAAAATCAGAAAATAGCATATAATTCCACACTTTATCACACAGTGAATTTATTATGTTTGAAATCAATCCTGTAAAAAATAAAATCACCGACTTATCCGACCGCACTTCGGTGCTTCGGGGGTATCTTTGACTTCGATGCCAAAGTTGAGCGTTTAGAAGAAGTCAATGCGGAATTAGAACAGCCAGATGTTTGGAATGATCCGGATAAAGCCCAAGCGCTTGGTAAAGAACGTGTTTCTTTAGAACAAGTTGTAAATACCATCAAAAATTTAGAACAAGGCTTAGAAGATGTTGATGGTTTGTTAGAACTTGCCATCGAAGCAGAAGACGAAGACACCTTCAATGAGGCAGTAGCTGAGTTAGATGAACTCGAACAACAACTTGAAAAATTAGAGTTCCGTCGAATGTTTAGTGGCGAACATGATGCTTGCGATTGCTATGTGGACTTACAAGCAGGTTCTGGCGGTACGGAAGCTCAAGATTGGACAGAAATGTTGCTCCGTATGTATCTCCGTTGGGCTGAAAGCAAAGGTTTTAAAACAGAACTGATGGAAGTCTCTGACGGTGATGTTGCAGGGTTAAAATCGGCAACGATTAAAGTGAGCGGTGAATATGCCTTTGGTTGGTTACGAACAGAAACCGGTATTCATCGTTTGGTGCGTAAAAGTCCATTTGATTCCAATAACCGTCGTCACACATCATTCAGTGCAGCATTTGTCTACCCTGAAATTGATGATGATATTGATATTGAAATCAATCCTGCTGATTTACGTATTGATGTTTATCGTGCATCAGGGGCAGGTGGTCAGCACGTAAACAAAACAGAAAGTGCGGTGCGAATTACCCATATGCCAAGTGGCATTGTGGTGCAATGTCAGAACGATCGTTCACAGCACAAGAACAAAGATCAAGCGATGAAACAATTAAAAGCAAAATTGTATGAGCTTGAATTACAGAAGAAAAATGCGGATAAGCAAGCAATGGAAGATAATAAATCCGACATTGGTTGGGGAAGCCAAATTCGCTCTTACGTATTAGACGATTCACGCATTAAAGATTTGCGTACTGGCGTGGAAAACCGTAATACCCAAGCCGTATTAGACGGTGATTTAGATCGATTTATTGAAGCGAGTTTAAAAGCTGGGCTTTAAGCATGATTTGCTGGATGAGTAAAGATGCGTTACTTATCCCATCATAAGAAATAACCCCAAAGTGCGGTTATTTTTGAAGATATTTTTAAAGTTAAAATTAAAGGTAAACAATATGTCAGAACAAGAAGTTAAAGAATTAGATCTCAATGGCGAAATGCTCGTTCGTCGTGAAAAATTAGCCGCATTACGTGCAAAAGGTAATGCATTTCCAAACAAATTTCGTCGTGATGCGCTCGCACAAGATTTGCACAATCAATATGATGCAGAAGACGGTGAAATCTTAAAAGAGAAAGGCGTTGAAGTACAAGTTGCTGGCCGTATTATGACTCGCCGTGTAATGGGTAAGGCGACGTTTATCACCATTCAAGATATGAGCGGTAAAATCCAGCTTTATGTTGCACGCGATAATTTGCCTGAAGGCGTTTATAAAGATGACGTTGGTACTTGGGATTTAGGTGACATCGTTGGCGTTAAAGGCACTCTATTTAAAACAAAAACCGATGAACTCACCGTTAAAACCACTGAAGTTCAACTTTTAACTAAAGCACTTCGCCCATTACCAGATAAATTCCATGGCTTAACCGACCAAGAAGTTCGTTATCGCCAACGTTATTTAGATTTAATTTCTAACGAAGAATCTCGCCGCACTTTTATTATTCGTTCTAAAGTTGTCGCGGGTATTCGTGAATATTTCATTTCTAAAGGCTTTATGGAAGTGGAAACACCAATGTTACAAGTGATTCCAGGCGGTGCATCTGCGCGTCCTTTCGTGACTCATCACAATGCATTAGATGTGGATATGTATTTACGTATCGCACCTGAACTTTATTTAAAACGCTTAGTCGTTGGTGGATTTGAACGAGTATTTGAATTAAACCGTAACTTCCGTAATGAAGGGGTTTCTGTTCGCCATAATCCAGAATTTACCATGCTTGAATACTACCAAGCGTATGCAGACTACCATGATTTAATGGATAACACCGAAGAACTTCTTCGTAAATTAGCGATTGATATTCTTGGTACTACTATTGTGAAATACGGCGAATACGAATTTGATTTTGGTAAACCATTCGAACGTATTACGTTACACGATGCAACCATTAAATACGGTGCAGACAAAGGTATCGTAAAAGAAGATTTATATGACTTTGATCGTGCAAAAGCCACGGCAGAACGCTTAGGTATTGAAGTACAAAAATCTTGGGGTTTAGGCAGCATTGTCAATGCAATTTTTGAAGAAGTGGCTGAACATCACTTAATTCAACCAACATTCTTAATGGCTCACCCTGCGGAAATTTCGCCACTTGCACGTCGTAATGATGAAAATCCTGATGTAACAGATCGTTTTGAGCTCTTTATCGGTGGTCGTGAAATCGGTAATGGTTTCTCAGAGTTAAATGACGCGGAAGACCAAAATGAACGTTTTGATGCACAAGTGGCTGCGAAAGAAGCGGGTGATGATGAAGCAATGTTTAAAGATGAAGACTTTGTTGTTGCGCTAGAACACGGCTTACCACCAACAGCTGGTGAAGGTTTAGGTATCGATCGTTTAGCGATGCTTTATGCAAATGCACCGTCAATTCGTGATGTTATCTTATTCCCTGCAATGCGTCAGAAATAATAAAGACACAAATAAAAGCCACCATTTGGTGGCTTTTTTATCGAAACATGAAAAAGGGAGCTAATGCTCGCTTCTTTTTTAATGATTAACCATTAATAAATTTTTCACCTAATTCAATATCTGCACGTAAAGTCGGTAACATATTTTCTAAGGCTTGTTGTTCAAAATTGCTTAATGGACCAATTGGTAAAATTTCTTCTACACCTTCTTTGCCTAAACGAACTGGTTGAGAGAAGAAACGAGCATATTTACCATCACCTTCAACATAAGTACATTCAACAACTGTCTCGCCACTCAATCCCTTCACTAAAGAACGAGCAAAACGCGCTGCAGCTTGCGCCATTGAAAGCGTTGCAGAACCGCCACCCGCTTTTGCATTGACCACTTCTGTACCTGCATTTTGGATACGTTTTGTTAATGGTTCGATTTCATCTTCATTCCATTCAGCATATTGAACTTGAGAAAGTAATGGAAGAATAGTCACACCTGAGTGACCACCAATAACAGGAACGCTCGTACGAGAAACATTTAAACCTTTTAATTCAGCCACAAAGGTTTCAGAACGTAACACGTCTAAAGTTGTCACACCAAATAATTTACGTTTGTCGTAAACGCCTGCTTTTTTCAATACTTCAGCCGCAATTGCAACTGTAGTATTAACTGGGTTAGTGATGATACCAACACAAGCTTTTGGGCAAGTAACCGCGACTTTCTCAATTAAACCACGAACAATGCCCGCATTAATATTGAATAAATCTGAACGATCCATACCCGGTTTACGTGCAACACCAGCAGAAATTAATACAACATCCGCACCTTCAAGTGCAGGAGCTGGATCTTCACCAGAAAAACCTTTCACATTCACTGCGGTTGGAATATGGCTCACATCCACTGCAACACCTGGGGTAACAGGGGCAATATCATATAATGCTAAATCTGAACCAGCAGGCAACTGAAGTTTTAGTAATAACGCTAATGCTTGACCAATACCGCCTGCGGCGCCTAATACTGCAACTTTCATAAATACTCCTTATGTGTTAGTTAATTTAAGATGACCTGATTTTAAAATTTTCATCTCACAATTACAAACAGAGAAATATCATTCTATGATCTAGTTCACATTTCTGAGGCAATTTTTTCCTTCTCTTTGCTTTTATTCACATTCAAGTTGCTGAAAATGAATTTTTATGCAATTCTTATGCAAATTTTGACTGTTGAAAAATAAAATGACTGACAATTTAACTCGCGCTTTTAAAGAATTACTCAATCAAGAACGCTTTGGCTCTCAAAGTGAGATTGTCGATGCCTTAAAAAAACAAGGCTTTACAGGCATAAATCAATCAAAAATATCCAGAATGCTCACCAAATTTGGAGCAGTTCGCACCCGTAATACCAAAATGGAAATGGTCTATTGCTTACCAGGTGAATTAAGTGTTCCTAATACCAGTAGTCCATTAAAAAATCTTGTATTAGACGTTGATTACAATGATATGTTAATTGTCATTAAGACTTCTCCGGGTGCGGCACAACTCATCGCTCGCTTACTCGATTCAATTGGAAAATCAGAAGGTATCTTAGGTACTATCGCAGGCGATGACACAATTTTTATCACACCAACACGTGGCACAAAAATTGTCGATTTACTCAAAAATGTTCAACGTTTATTTGAAAACGCGTTGTAATGAACATTTTATTAACTGGGGGTACGGGACTTATCGGCAAAGCACTTGTTGAACAACTCTGCTTACGCAATGAACAAGTGACGATCTTAACGCGCTCAAGTACGCCGCGTACTATCTCAAAGCAAAAAAACATCAAATTTATTACCGCACTTTCAGAACTCGATTTACAAGAACAGTTTGATGCCATCATCAATCTTGCTGGTGAGCCGATTTTTCATAAAGTTTGGACGACAAAGCAAAAATCTATTTTACGAGAAAGTCGTTTAAGCCTCACTACTCAACTGGTTGAATTCATTAATCAATATCAGCAACACCCTATTTTTATTTCAGGTTCAGCGACTGGAATTTACGGCGATCAAGACGAACACAAAATTACCGAAACAAGAAAAACAGCAGAAACCTTCACCGCACAATTATGCCAAGATTGGGAAAATATTGCGCGACAAGCTAATGCGAGGGTTTGTTTGATTCGAACAGGCATGGTCTTTTCTAAAAAAGGGGGCGCGCTTGCAAAAATGTTGTCTTTATATAAATGGGGACTTGGCGGTAAACTAGGCAAGGGAGAGCAATATTTCCCTTGGATCGCTTTAGAAGATATGGTAAATGGCATTTTATTTTTACTCGATCATTCAAAATGTGAAGGCTCATTTAACTTCACAGCCCCTACCCCAATAAAACAGCATAAATTTAACCGCACTTTAGCTCGAATATTAAAGCGCCCGGCCTTTGCAACCATTCCAAAATGGATATTACATTTCATTCTTGGCGAACGAGCGAATCTATTACTCGAAAGCCAAAATGTTGTGCCTGAAAAATTACTCAATGCTGGATTCCAATTTAAATATTCTGATTGCGAAAACTATCTAAAAGACATCCTAAAAAACAAATAAAAAAATCACCGCACTTTTTTAATGCGGTGATTTTTTATCGGACTAAATATCTCGCCTTATCGAAATTTATTGTTCATTATAAATTTCAAGATTAGATGCTTGTTTTTCACGTTTTTTCTTTGCACTATCGTTCCGTTGACTTGCGATTTTCTCCAAATATTCTGGCGTGATGTCACCTGTAATATATTCGCCTGTGAACACTGAACAATCAAACCCTCGAATAGACGGATTTTCTAATTGAACAGATTCGGTAAGTGCGGTCAAATCTTGGAAAATTAGCTTATCTACGCCAATCAAATGCGCAATTTCATCAACATTTCGACCGTAAGCGATCAGTTCATCGCGACTTGGCATATCAATACCATATACATTCGGATAACGAATTTCTGGAGCTGCTGAGGCAAAGTAAATTTTCTTCGCGCCAGCTGAGCGAGCCATTTCAACAATTTGCTCAGAAGTTGTACCGCGAACGATAGAATCGTCCACCAATAAGACGTTTTTATCTTTAAATTCAGCTTTAATAGTATTCAATTTGCGACGAACCGAACTAATACGCTGTGCTTGTCCTGGCATAATAAACGTACGGCCAACATAGCGATTTTTCACAAATCCTTGTCGGTAAGGTTTCCCTAGTACACGGGCAATTTGTAACGCAATATCTGTGGAGGTTTCAGGAACGGGAATCACCACGTCAATATTATCAATTTCATCCGCCCATTCTTTTGCAATTTTTTGTCCGAGTTTTTCGCCCATGTGAACACGTGCCGCATAAACAGAGACTCCATCAATTGTTGAATCTGGGCGTGCAAAATAAACATACTCAAAAATACAAGGATTTAACACCGCACTTTCGGCACATTGTTGCGAATAAAGCTCGCCATCAAACGTCACATAAACGGCTTCACCAGGGGCAATATCGCGAACAAAGTCAAAACCCACAATATCTAAGGCTACTGTTTCAGAGGCAAACATATACTCAGTTTTGCCATTTTCTTCGCGTTTACCCAGCACCAAAGGACGAATACCAAAAGGATCACGAAACGCAACCATGCCATGCCCAATAATCATCGCTAAACAAGCATAAGCACCACGAACATCGTTGTGAGTTTTACGAACGGCATAGAAAATATCTTGTGGGTCGAGGTGATCTTGAGGAATATGATCGAGATGGTTAGCGAGAATATTAAGAAGAAGTTCGGAATCTGAATTAGTATTTACATGGCGGCGAGCTGTTTTAAAGACTTTTTCTTTTAACTCCACTGAGTTGGTTAAGTTGCCGTTATGCACCAAAGTGACACCATAGGGGGAATTCACATAAAAAGGCTGCGCCTCTGAGACGCTAGAACTCCCCGCTGTAGGATAGCGAACATGCCCCAACCCAGCAGTTCCTTGCAATCGTAGCATATGCTCTTGATGGAACACATCACTCACTAAACCATTAGCTTTGCGTAAGCGGAAACGATTTTCATCGTCAACCGTCACAATGCCCGCAGCATCTTGCCCACGATGTTGCAAAAGAGTTAATGCTGCATAAATAGATTCATTAACCGGACTTTGGCTAACAATACCGACAATACCACACATTTTGTGTTCCTTATTGATTAAGCGTTGGATTTAAAAAACTTGAACTAGCCTGAAGTTGTTGAAAGAACCATTCAATAATAAAACCAAAGTGCGGTATTAATTGAGATTCTTTCCACCAATCAGTTTGTTCAAAATTGGTGAAGGTATCCATGAAAAATAATAACGCAGCGACAATCAGCGCACCGCGCACTAAACCAAAAATCGCACCTAACACACGATCTGTGCCACTTAAACCCGTCTTATCTACTAATTGACTAATCACATAATTTACTATGGCACCCACGATTAAAGTCAGTACAAATAAAATCCCGATTGCGGTTCCATTACGAATATACATTGATTCAATTTGCGTAAGATAAGCTGCAAGATAAGGATAGAACTGGCTTGCTACAATAAATGCCACAACCCAGCTACCGAGTGAAAGCACTTCGCGTACAAAACCGCGTAATAAACTGACAAGAATGGAAAAAGCGATAATGCCAATAATAATGTAATCGATCATTAAAAAATCTCTCAATGAAAAACGGCCGTTTAAAACGACCGAGGTATTCTACAAAAATAAAGCCAAAAAGAAAACGTTTGCGTAAACTAAATTTCCTGCCAAAAAGCACGTTCAAATTTGCTTTGAGCTTTCTTTAAGACTTCTGCTAAATGTTGGTATGTCGGTTGATCTTGCACAAGAGGCAAGGGTTCATGTAGTTTTTTTAAGCGTTCGCAAATATCATAAAACCACACCGCACTTTGATTTTCTAATGGCGAATTCGCACGCTTACCAAGCCAATAAAGACCTTGAAAAGGAATAAGCAAGGCAAAAAGTGCGGTCAAAATTGCAATAGAAAAGGCCATCAAATCATTTTTTGCATAAATCTGTTGCCACACCACTGCAAATACAGCAACAAAGGGCATGAATTTTTGTGCAAAATTCGTGGCTTTCATAATGCGGTTTTCAGGGAAAATAATCCCTAACTTAGCCTCCTGTGGCCAAGTATTAAGATAAATTTGTCCCTGTTTTAAAATGGAAAAAAATGCCATAAAAACACCTTTAAAAAACAACCGCACTTATCATACCCCAGTTTGCCTGAAATTGTCACCTTACTGAAAAAGTTTAATTTTTCAAAAAGTTCCATAAATCGTTGTCTTTTTATACTGGGATGAATTTATTTTGTTTATCAAAAGGTGTATCCTATGCCAGATTTTTTCAATCCATCTACGATGGTGGATTTCCATTAACTTTAATCAAATATAGGGTTCCCATGTCAAAACTTGTTCTTATCCTTAACTGTGGTAGTTCTTCACTAAAATTTGCAATTCTTGATCCTGCAACAGGTGAAGAAAAATTATCCGGCTTAGCGGAAGCATTTTTCTTACCAGAAGCTCGTATCAAATGGAAACTCAATGGTGAGAAAGGTAACGCAGATTTAGGCGCAGGCGCAGCTCATACTGAAGCGCTTAACTTTATCGCGTCTAATATCATGACAGATGAGCTTAAAAACTCTATCGCGGCAATTGGTCACCGTATCGTACATGGTGGTGAAAAATACACCCAATCTGTTATCGTAACTGATGAAGTTGTTAAAGGTATTGAAGATGCTGCACAATTTGCACCACTTCATAATCCAGCACACTTAATCGGTATTCGCGAAGCATTCAACGCATTCCCGCACTTAAAAGATAAAAACGTAGTAGTTTTTGATACAGCATTCCACCAAACCATGCCTGAAGAAGCATTCCTTTATGCCCTTCCATACTCTTTATATAAAGAACATGGCGTTCGTCGCTACGGTGCACACGGTACTAGCCACTACTTCGTTTCTCGTGAAGTCGCTGAATATGTAGGAAAACCTGCAGACCAAGTCAATACGATTATTTGTCACTTAGGTAATGGTGGTTCTGTTTCTGTTGTGCGTAACGGTAAATGTATCGATACATCAATGGGCTTAACTCCGTTAGAAGGTTTAGTCATGGGCACTCGTTGTGGTGATATCGACCCTGCAATCGTATTCTACCTATACAAAACTTTAGGTATGTCTATGGAACAAATTGAAGAGACTTTAGTGAAAAAATCTGGTCTTTTAGGTTTAACTGAAGTAACAAGCGACTGCCGTTATGCCGAAGATAACTACGATGACGCATCTAAACCAGAAGCAAAACGCGCTTTAGATGTATACAGCTATCGTTTAGCGAAATATATCGGTGCTTATATGGCTGTATTAGATGATGATCACTTAGATGCGATTGCTTTCACTGGTGGTATTGGTGAGAACTCAGCACACGTTCGTGAATTAGCATTAAATCACTTAAAATTATTTGGTATTAAAGTAGATAACGAACGCAATCTAGCGGCACGTTTCGGTAAAGATGGCGTAATCACCACTGATGATTCAGCATTTAAAGCGATTGTTCTTCCAACTAACGAAGAATTAGTTATCGCACAAGATACCGCAAAACTTTGTTTCTAATTTAACAACAAGCTGCCGAATTTTCCGGCAGTTTTTATTTATAACATATACACATTAAGGTTTAACTATGTCTCGCACGATTATCCTTATCCCTGTAAGCACAGGTGTGGGTTTAACTAGCATTAGTCTGGGATTAATCCATTCTCTTGAACAAAAAGGCGCAAAAGTTGGTTTTATGAAGCCGGTTTCTCAACCAAGCACAGGTGAAGATAAACTGGATCGTACAACCTCTATCATTCGCACCAGCACTACCCTTGAAACTTCTGAACCATTTATGTTAAGCGTTGCGGAATCATTGATTGGGCAAAATCAGTCTGATGTATTGTTAGAAAAAATTGTGGCAAATCACCAACAATTAACTAAAAACAACGATATCGTTGTAGTTGAAGGCTTAATTCCAACAAGAAAACACGGTTACGCAAATAGCATCAACTATGAAATTGCACAAGCATTAGATGCGGAAATTGTATTAGTTGCAGCACCTGCAACTGAAACCCCAACCGAATTAAAAGATCGCGTAGAAGCAGCAGCCTCTTTATTTGGTGGCAAAAATAATCCAAATCTTTTAGGCGTGGTTGTAAACAAATTTAATGCACCCGTTGATGAATCTGGCCGTACACGCCCTGATCTTGCTGAAATCTTTGATTCATTCCAACACAGCCATGCATGTGAAGCAGAAGTGAGCAAATTATTTGCAAATAGCTCAATCAAATTATTAGCTTGCGTGCCTTGGTCTGCAGATTTAATCGCAACACGTGCTATCGATTTAGTGAAATACTTAGGTGCATCAATTATCACTGAAGGAGATATTAACCGTCGTATCCGTGGTATCACTTTCTGTGCAAGAAGTTTGCCAAATATGGTTGAGCATTTCCGTGCAGGCAGCTTATTAGTCGCTTCAGCAGATCGTCCAGATGTACTTGTGGCAGCCGCTCTCGCAGCGTCAAATGGTATTGAAATCGGCGGTCTCTTATTAACTGGCGGTTACAAAATTGATGCTCAAATCAATAAACTTTGCTACCCAGCTTTTGAAAAAGCAAAATTGCCAATCTTCCGTATTGAAGGTAATACTTGGCAAACAGCATTAAATTTACAAAACTTCAACCTTGAAGTGCCCGTTGATGATAAAGAGCGTATTGAAAACATCAAACAATACACAAGCCAGCACTTTAATGCTGACTTCATCAATAACTTAGTTGCGGATTCTACTCGTTTACGTCGTTTATCCCCACCAGCGTTCCGTTTCCAATTGACTGAACTTGCTCGTGCTGCGAAAAAACGCATTGTGCTTCCTGAAGGTGATGAACCTCGTACAATCAAAGCAGCCGTACTTTGTGCAGAACGTGGCATTGCGGAATGTGTGCTTTTAGCAGATCCAGCATCTGTTCAACGTGTAGCTGAAGCACAAGGTGTTAAATTAGGTAAAGGAATTACAATCATAAACCCAGCAGATGTTCGTGAAAACTATGTTGCTCGTTTAGTTGAATTACGTAAAGCTAAAGGTATGACAGAAACCGCAGCTCGTGAACAATTAGAAGACACCGTAGTGCTTGGTACCATGATGTTAGAAGCAAATGAAGTGGATGGTTTAGTATCTGGTGCTGTTCACACGACTGCAAATACCATTCGCCCACCAATGCAAATCATCAAAACTGCACCAGGTAGTTCAATTGTTTCTTCTATCTTCTTTATGTTATTACCAGATCAAGTGCTTGTTTATGGTGACTGTGCGGTAAACCCAGATCCAACTGCAGAACAACTTGCTGAAATCGCAATTCAATCTGCAGATTCTGCAAAAGCATTTGGTATTGATCCAAAAGTCGCGATGATTTCTTACTCAACAGGTACATCTGGTAGCGGTGCTGATGTAGAAAAAGTGAAAGAAGCAACCCGTATTGCGAAAGAAAAACGCCCTGATTTATTAATCGATGGCCCATTACAATACGATGCAGCTGTAATGGAAGATGTAGCTCGCTCTAAAGCACCAAATTCACCAGTAGCAGGTAAAGCAACGGTATTCGTATTCCCTGACTTGAACACCGGTAATACCACTTACAAAGCAGTACAACGTTCTGCAGATTTAGTGTCTATCGGTCCAATGCTTCAAGGTATGCGCAAACCAGTCAATGACTTATCTCGTGGTGCCTTAGTTGATGATATTGTGTACACAATTGCCTTAACCGCAATTCAAGCGACACAATAGCTCAAGTAAAAATATAAAAGAAAATACCGCACTTTGCCACTGGCAGTAAAAGTGCGGTATTTTTTTATAACGTTTTTTACAAATCAACCAAAATCAAAATTGCGGCTTCGCCACCCCACTCCCTTGGTGCTTGATGTAATGCCCGAACTTTAGGGTGTTGTACTAGCCAACGTGGAATTTGTTTTTTCAATGTAAAGGTGCCATAGCCCGTCATGATACTGGCACAATCAACATGCTCATTTTCACAAGCCAGTAAAAGTGCGGCTAATTCTTGCTTAGCTTGTTCACGGGTTAAACCGTGTAAATCTAAAAACAATTCTGGCGGAAAATCTCCACGACGAAGTTGTTTTAATAAATGGGAATCTTCCCCATCACGTAAATATTTCACAACACCATCATGCTCATTCAGTAACGGCTCATATTCATCAGAAAAATAGAACAATGTATCTTCTTTAGCTCGTAATTCTTTCAATTCTATTTTTTTCTGATCACGTTTTTGGCGAGGGGCAACAAAAGTATCTTGTTTAATTGGCTTAATGCCTTTGGTTTCCGCACGGAATAAATCAAGTTCGTCTTGCATTTTTTCTCATTAATTTCAAATTTTGCGTATCATATCATAGTTCTACATTCTCATCTGTGGTATAACTACGCCAAATTTTCATACCGAATTTTATGCTAACTTTTCTACTCACTTTTATGGAGAAATGCGATGGAAACCTCACATAACCAAGAATTAGTTGCAACTATCTTGGAAGATAATGTTGTAAACGAACTGCAAACCATCCAAGATTTTCTGCGTTGGACGTATAGCATTCTCAATCGATCTGATATTTACTTCGGGCAAGGGCACGATAATCCTTGGGATGAAAGCCTGCAACTCGTTTTAAGTGGCTTACATTTACCGATTGATTTACCTACCGAATTATTTAACAGTCGATTAACCCCATCTGAAAAAGAAACCTTAGTTCAACTTGTATTAACCCGAATCGAACAACGCGTACCAGTGGCATATTTAACAAATAGTGCTTGGTTCTGCGGTCATGAATTTTATGTCGATGAACGAACTATTATTCCGCGTTCTCCAATTAGTGCTTTAATTCAAGATCGCTTTGAAGATTTAATTTCACAAGAACCAAATCATATTCTCGATCTATGCACAGGCAGTGGCTGTATTGCCATTGCTTGTGCTTATGCTTTCCCGAATGCGGAAGTAGATGCTGTCGATTTATCGGTTGATGCACTTAATGTCGCGGAGATCAATATTTCACGCCATCAATTAGAGCATCGCGTATTCCCGATTCAATCAAACTTATTTGAAAATATTTTGGGACAAAAATACGATCTTATCGTGACCAATCCACCTTATGTGGATGAAGAAGATCTCGCCGATATGCCGGAAGAATTCCATTTTGAACCAGAGTTAGCCTTAGGTTCTGGCCATGATGGCTTAAACATTACCAAACAAATTTTGAAACAAGCGCCAGATTACTTAACCGAAAATGGCGTATTAGTGTGTGAAGTGGGCAATAGCATGGTGAGCTTAATTGAGCAATATCCAGATGTACCATTTGAATGGGTAGAACTTAAGAATGGCGGATTAGGCGTATTTGCTATTCAGCGTAAAGATTTAGTGAAATATCACGATCTGTTTTAATCTTTCAAGTGCGGTAAAATTTTAGTATCAATTTCAACCGCACTTGTAAAACTCATGGCGCGCGTTATTCAACGCATGCTTTTCTTTTTTATCATTTGACTCTATGAATTTACAAAAACTTTTACTTACTCGGCGTTTCTTTTCCACCCTTACATTTTTTTCTGTGCAAACGGTATTTCTGATTTATCTACAAAGTAAAGGATTGAGCAACAGCGAAATCGCCTTTTCCTTATCACTGCTCTTTTTCTCAAACCAAGCCCTTTCCATTCTTGCTGGTATTTGGGGCGATCGTTATGGTTTAGCCAAAATGATGTTGCTCGGCTGTTTTTTAGATGTAATAGCTTATGTTTTCTTTCTCGCGGCAGATAATTATTTATTACTCCTTATTGCGACCACTTGTTTTGGTTTAGGTAGTTGCTTATTTGGAACCAACGCCAAAGCCTGCTTACTTGTGCTGGCTGGGAATGAATACAAAGAAAAAACGCGCTTGCAAGGGAAATACCTAAAAGTGACATCCATGTCATCCATGTTTGCGCCACTTTTAGTCATCCCATTTATTAAATACGAACATATCGACTTGCTCATTTGGGTCTGTTTTTCAATGGAAGCCGTATTATTCGCCTTAATGGTGAAGCCTTTCTATCAAATTCAAACCTTACAAACGTTGGTAAAATTTCGCTTTACACAAATCAAAGAAATTATTACAAAAGAATTTCTCATGGTGCATTTAATGCTATTTTTACCTCTTGCCATTGCGAGCTCTTTCTTTGTCATTTTTCCTTTTTTATTTAACAATAAACTTGGCATGCCTGAACATTCACCGATAGCGTTATTTGGCAATGGCTTACTCACCGTGCTATTACAAAGCTATTTTTCCCGAAAAATTAATTTAACAATCAAACAAGCAGCATGGGTTGCCCCTCTGTTAGCTATTGGAATTATCGTACCTTGGTTTATCACCTTACGTTATCTTTCCGTATTTTCTGCCTATGCCTATCTCATCATTTTTACCGTCATTGAAGTGTACGCCCTCACGGCAATGGCAAACTTATTAGTGAAATTTGATAATGGCAATAATCGTGGTTTTATTTTCGGCACATCAAGATTATTACTTTCTATCGCGACAATCGGTGTGATGAACCTTGTTCCAGTTCTATTTTTAGTATAAAAAAGTGAGGTTGAAATTCTTATTAAATTTCAATCGCACTTCATTTATACATTGTTATCTTGTTTCCAATTCAATGCCTTCAAATAATTTTTTCACTGAACTGTTATCACGCAAGCGTTCTGCTTTTTCCACGACACTACGAGTTAAGTGCGGTGAAAAATATTCCATAAAATCGTACATATAATTACGTAAGAACGTGCTATGTTTAAATGCAATATTCGTCATACTCGGGCGGAACAAATGACTGGCATCAATCGCCACAAGATCCGTATCTGACGGTGTATGAGCCATAGATGCCATAATGCCCACCCCTAAGCCTAAGCGTACATAAGTCTTAATGATATCGGCATCGGTAGCAGTAAAGACTATATTCGGCAAAATTCCTGCGCTATTAAATGCGTAATCTAAATCAGAAACACCTGTAAAACCAAACGTGTAGGTCACAAGCGGATATTTACCTAATTCCTCGATCGTCAGTTCTTTCACTTTGACAAGCGGATGCTCGGGCGTAATAATCACTGCGCGATTCCACCAATAGCATGGAATCTGAACCAAATCATCAAATAAATAAGGCGCTTCGGTAGTAATCGCCAAATCCACTTCACCCGACATTAATGCATCATGAATCTGTGTTGGCGAACCTTGGTGAATATGCAAACTTACATCAGGATATTTTTTAGAAAAACGTTCAATCACGCTTGGCAGCATATAACGTGCCTGAGTATTTGTCGTCGCAATACGTAATACACCGTGATTCGGCTGAGTATATTCATCGGCAACGGCACGGATACCTTGCGCTTTAACAAGTAACTCGCGTGCAATCGAAATAATCTTTTTCCCTGCTGGCGTAATTGATTTTATATGCTTGCCATGACGTTCAAAAATTTCTAGACCTAATTCATCTTCCAGCAACCTCACTTGCTTACTAATTCCAGGCTGTGATGTATAAAGCGCATTAGCCGCTTCAGTTACATTTAAATTATGGTTAGCAATTTCAACAATATACCGCAGTTGCTGCATTTTCATAAAAAAAGTCCTTATTTTTTATAACGTTTGCTCAGTTCAGAATAACGTTTTACCGCTTTACGAATTTGTCCTGATTTTGGACGACGACGTGGCTGTGTAACATCTAATTTTGTTTCAGTCTCAGCCGGTAATCCCACAAGTTCACGCAAGTAATTGACGTTTTCAAGATCCATTTCTTCCCAACCACCACGAGGTAAACCTTTCATCAGTTTGATATTGCCGTAACGAATACGAATCAGACGGCTGACTTGAATTCCTTGGGATTCCCACAAACGGCGGACCTCACGGTTACGTCCTTCCATCAAGGTTACGTCATACCATTGGTTGATACCCACACCGCCTGTAAATTTAATTTCTTTAAAGTTGGCTGGGCCATCTTCAAGCTGAACTCCCTTGCGTAAACGCGCTAACATTGCATCATCAACTTGACCAAATACACGCACCGAATATTCACGCTCAACTTCACGACTTGGGTGCATTAAGCGATTTGCCAGCTCACCATCAGTAGTGAAAAGCAACAAACCCGATGTATTAATATCTAAACGCCCCACTGCAATCCAGCGAGAGCCTGTTAAACGTGGCAAACGATCAAACACTGTCGCACGCCCTTCAGGATCGCTACGAGTACAAAGTTCGCCTTCAGGTTTGTAATACATTAACACGCGGCAAATTTCTTTTTGTGCCTGACTAAGATTAATGATTTGACCATCAATACGCACTTTTACACCAGAATGTACGTCAATACGATCGCCTAAAGTCGCAATTTTACCCTCTACACTCACTCGGCCGGCGGCAATCATCGATTCAATTTCACGACGAGAGCCTTGTCCAGCACGCGCTAAAACTTTCTGTAATTTTTCGCCCTCTACTTTAGGCTGATTTGAGGCTTTTAAAACAGGTTTCGCTTTTGGCTTAGCTAAAAATTTGTTGTCATAATTAACCGCACTTTTTTTCGTATTTGCTGTTTCTACGCGAGCAGTACGAGACACTGAACGTCTATCATTTTTAGCTGAAAAATCACTTTTCTTTGCTGAATCTTTGGAAAAGTGCGGTTGTCTTTGAGTTTGTTTTTGACTAGGTTTCATTGTTTTCCTTAAATAATGGAAAGGTCGCTTTCACAAGCGTCTATAAGTTAAATAAAAGGAGAAGTACTTCCACTTCCTTCGCGCAAAATCACTGGTGATTCTTCCGTTAAATCCACCACTGTTGTAGGCTCTTGCCCTAAATATCCACCATGAATAATTAAATCGACTTGGTGCTCCAAACGATCTCGAATTTCCTCAGGATCAGATTGCGTGGTATGTTCTTCACCTGGCAACATTAACGAACAAGATAAAATCGGCTCACCTAAGGCTGAAAGTAAATCTAAAGCGATTTTATTATCTGGTACGCGTAAACCAATGGTTTTACGTTTTGATGTCATTAAACGACGCGGTAATTCTTTCGTTGCAGTAAGAATAAAAGTATAACGCCCTGGCGTATTATTCTTAATCAAACGATACGCAGTATTGCTCACCGTTGCGTAAGTTGAAAGTTCCGACAAATCACTACACACCAACGTAAAATTATGTCCTTCAGGCAATTTACGAATTGCTACAATGCGATCCATAGCATGTTTATCGCCCATCATACAGCCTAAGGCATATCCCGAATCCGTCGGATACACAATCACACCGCCTTTTTGTAAAATCTCTACGGCTTGATTAATCAAGCGCGCTTGTGGATTTTCAGGGTGGATATAAAAAAATTGGCTCATCTGTTTCTTCCTTAAAAAGTGTGCGCTGATTATAGCAGTTTTGCGCTCACTTTATAATGGCGAGCATATAAAAATAAAGGCGTAGAGAGTCAATCTACGCCTTGTCAAACTAAAGTGCGGTTAATTTTTTGAAATTATTTTAATACCTTTTTCAAGGCTGCACCAATTTCAGCGAGACTTTTTACACAGGTCACACCTGCGGCCTCAAGCGCTGCTATTTTTTCTGCGGCAGTACCTTTTCCGCCACTAATAATGGCACCAGCATGTCCCATCCGTTTACCTTTTGGCGCAGTGATACCCGCAATATAGGCAACCACGGGTTTAGTGACCTTATCTTTAATGAAGGTTGCCGCTTCTTCCTCTGCGGAACCGCCGATCTCGCCAATCATCACAATGGCTTCTGTTTCAGGATCTTGTTGAAATCTTTCAAGAATATCAATAAAACTAGAACCTGGAATAGGATCTCCACCGATACCCACACAAGTAGATTGTCCAAAGCCCTCATCTGTAGTTTGTTTTACCGCTTCATACGTTAAAGTACCAGAACGAGAAACAATCCCCACTTTACCTTTTTTATGTATGTGTCCCGGCATGATGCCGATTTTACATTCATCAGGCGTAATCACACCCGGGCAATTTGGCCCAATCATCACAACGCCTGTTTCATTTAATTTTTGTTTCACCTTAAGTATATCCAATGTAGGGATGCCCTCAGTAATGCAGACAATTAACTTAATCCCTGCATCAATGGCTTCAATTATCGCATCTTTACAAAATGGTGCTGGCACATAAATGACCGTCGCTGTTGCCGCCGTATTTTCGACAGCTTCACGAACTGTATTAAATACAGGCAAACCAAGATGGGTAGTTCCACCTTTATTTGGTGATACGCCACCAACTAATTGCGTTCCGTAGGCTAATGCTTGTTCAGAATGAAAAGTCCCTTGTCCACCAGTAAAACCTTGGCAAATCACTTTGGTATTTTTATCAATTAAAATCGCCATTAGTGTTCTCCTTTTGCTGCATTCACGGCTAATTCTGCGGCTTGTTGTAAACTGTGTGCGGTAAGAATATTAACGTCGCTTTCCGCTAAAATTTGGCGACCGATTTCAGCATTCGTTCCTTCTAATCGCACAACCACAGGCACTCTCACGCCCACTTCATTTACAGCAGCAATCACGCCTTCAGCAATCAAATCACAACGAACAATGCCACCAAAAATATTCACTAAAATCACCTTCACGGAAGGATCAGTTAAAATGATTTTGAACGCTTCAGCAACCCGCTCTTTTGTTGCACCACCACCCACATCAAGAAAATTCGCAGGCTTCCCACCATAGAGTTTCACAATATCCATGGTGCCCATTGCAAGCCCTGCCCCGTTTACCATACAACCAATGTCGCCCTCTAAAGCCACATAGTTTAACTGGAATTTTTCAGCTTCTGCTTCACGGGCATCATTTTGAGTTAAATCTTGCAGTGCTAAGAGATCTTTATGACGGAATAAAGCATTATCATCAACAGATATTTTGGCATCGAGACAAACCAAATTGCCTTGTTTAGTTAGAACAAGCGGATTGACTTCCACTAAAGATAAATCTTTTTCTAGAAACAATCGAGATAATCCCATAAAGATATCGGTAAACTGTTTGTTTTGCGTACCACTTAACCCTAATTTAAACCCTAATTCACGGCCTTGATAAGGCAATCCTCCAAATAAAGGATCAATGGTGACTTTGTGGAGTAAGTGCGGTGAATTTTGCGCGACTTCTTCAATATTCATTCCACCAGCAGGAGAAGCAATAAACATAACTTTTTGAGAGGCGCGATCAACAACCGCACTTAAGTAAAATTCTTTATCAATATCGCAAGTTTCTTCAAAATAAATCTGGTTTACTGGCTGACCCAATTTATCCGTTTGAAAAGTGACTAAACGTTGTCCTAGCCATTTTTCTGTAAAAGCTCTTGCTTCCTCTACATCGCGCACTAATTTAACGCCACCTGCTTTACCACGCCCACCCGCATGAACTTGGCATTTCGCCGCCAACTTATCGCCTGAAAGTTGAGCCAGTACCAAATCTACCTCATCAACAGATTGACAGACCGCCCCATTTTTTACGGGTAGTCCATAATGCTCAAATAGTTGTTTTGCTTGGTATTCGTGTAAATTCATTCGCGACGTCCTTTTTGGTTATGAAAACAATTCACTCAAGATTTTAATGCTATATGAACCGTGATTTCTTCACGATCGTGATATAAATGCTTTGCTTGAATATCAAAATTCAAATTCTGCTCAGCCAACATAACAGCTAAGTTTTCTAAACATAATATCACTTCTTGATAACGTTTTTTCATGGGTAATTTTAAATTGAAGATCGTTTCTCGGCACCAACCATTCAACAACCATTTACCAATCAATAACGAAATACGACTTGGTTGTTCCACCATATCACAGACTAACCAATCCACTTTTTTCCTTTTGGGAGGCTGAAATTTAAAACCATCTTCCGCGCAATGTTCAATGCGCCCCGTATCATGCAAACTCGCCGCCATTTTTCCGTGATCAACAGCATAAACAAATAAACCGCGTTTGACTAATTGATACGTCCAACCGCCAGGACAAGCCCCTAAATCAACGCCAATCATATTTTCATTTAAACGTTTATTCTCTTCTTTACGCGGAATAAAAGTCAAAATAGCTTCTTCTAGTTTTAACGTGGAGCGACTCGGCGCATCTGCCGGAAATTTTAAACGAGGGATTCCCATAAAATGGGGGGAATGATTATCCACATAAGAATATCCCACATAGCAGCAATTCGGTTTTACAAAAAAACAATGTAAAAATTGACCGCTCTTTTGACTCGCCTTTGCCGAAAGCCAACCTTGTTTTTTCAATGCCTGACGTAAAGGCACGGTAAATTTACGACAAAAAGTGGAAAGCTCTTTCGCTTCATTTGTGTCTGCAGTTTCGACAAAAAGCTCGCTAGATTGAGCAAAATTAACTTGTTGTGATAATTCTTCAAACGCCGCCACGATGGGGCTAATACGATCAGCAGGATCTAAATCCTCCAATAAATCGGAAATAACTATCATCTGACGAGCAAAAATCAAACGGTTAAAAGGAATGTCTCGAGCAAGGCGATCTGCCTCATCAGGTTGATAACATTCAAAAATGACATAGCCCGAATTATCTTGTACTCGTGCAAAGCCAAATACACCTAAATTGCTTGCTTGAGCGGTGATCTCTGCGGCGACTTCTTTCTCAAAACCTGGACGACAATATAATGCGAGTTTATTCATTTTCTTCTTGTTTAATTGAGTTAATAATCCACTGACGAAATGCTTGAATTTTTTGATCATCTAGGCGATCAAGATGATTGACCACATAAAATGATTTTGGATCAGGTAAATTGGTTGGCAATATCACTTTTAATGAGCCATTTTCAATTTCTTGCAAGGCTAATAAGCGATTAGCTAATACAATGCCTTGCCCATGAATAGCGGCCTGTAATGCCATAAATGTATGGCTAAATAACGGCCCTTGCTGAATATTTAAATCATCTAACTGTAAATGATTTGCCATCGCTTGCCAATTATCACGTGTATGAATGTGAATTAATGTGTGTTTTTTTAAATCTTCAGGCTGAATAATTGGATTTTCCGCTAACAATTCGGGCGAGGCTAAAATCAATAAATTTTCTTCACCAAGACGATCAACTTGTAGATTCTGCCAATTACCCAAACCATAATAAATAGCAAGATCAATTTCTTTATTTAACAAGCCTTCATCTTGATCCACACCTGTTAAACGAACCTCAATTTGCGGATAAAGCTGATTAAATTCACTTAAATGTGGCACGAGCCATTGAATACCAAAAGTTTGTGGTACGCTAATATTTAAATGCGGATCCGTTTTTAACGTTAATAATCGTTCTGTTGCTTCATTTAAACGACGTAGAATTTTATTAATATCAACAAAATATGCTTTTCCAAGCTCTGTTAATTCTAAAGAACGATTCTTTCGCTTAAATAATCCAATTCCTAAGAATTCTTCTAATAATTTAATTTGGTGACTAACTGCCGCTTGTGTGACACAAAGCTCATCTGCAGCTTTAGTAAAACTTAAATGGCGAGCAGCCGACTCAAAAGATTTTAGCGAATTCAATGGTGGCAAACGTTTATACATAAGTATTTCCATTCATAAAATTTTTGTCTATAATAGACAAGATTTAATTCGGATTAGTTTTTCTAATACTTCAAATAAAAAAACGTCATTTGTCCTTTCCAACCCTTTTTCCTTACAATACAACCATACTTAATGATTGGTAATTCCTTACTAGTTAATGAGTTTCGGACTTAAGTATGATGTTGTGTTTGCATATAGTTCGGGTAACCGAACTTGAGTAACAAATATGTTACTCATTTACTTCCTGTATATTATTAAACCGATTTGGTTAAACGCTGCTCTCATTGAGTGGCGTTTTTTTCATCCCGATTTTAGCATAACTATATCTTTATTTCCTGCCCTGTTTCCAAAATTTCCTTATTCCTTTTTAATTGGCTAAAAATTGCATAATTTCGAGAATTTATTATTTAAATCACTTCCGGAATGGTGTAGATTAAACAACATTTCATTCAAAAAAATAATATTAAGGAAGTAAAATGAAAGATTTAGACTGGAATAACCTTGGTTTTAGTTATATTAAAACAGATTACCGTTTCATTGCTCACTGGAAAGATGGTAAATGGGACGAAGGCAAACTCACCACAGACAATACCTTACATATTCACGAAGGTTCTACCGCACTTCACTACGGTCAACAATGCTTTGAAGGCTTAAAAGCTTACCGTTGCAAAGACGGTTCAATCAACTTATTCCGTCCACAAGAAAATGCAAAGCGCATGCAACATACTTCAGATCGTTTACTCATGCCACAAGTTCCCACTGAATTATTTATCCGTGCATGTAAAGAAGTGGTGAAAGCGAACGAAGAATGGGTCGGCCCTTACGGCTCTGGTGCAACCCTATATTTACGTCCATTCTTAATTGGTGTGGGTGAAAACATCGGTGTAAAAGCTGCGCCAGAATTTATTTTCTCTGTATTCTGCTGCCCAGTTGGTGCCTATTTCAAAGGTGGTTTGACACCATCTAACTTTATTACCACCGAATACGATCGTGCTGCACCTATGGGAACAGGTGGCGTAAAAGTGGGGGGTAACTACGCTGCAAGCCTTCTGCCACATGTATTAGCGGCAGAACAAGGTACGCCAGAACGTAAATTCGCTGATGCCATTTATTTAGATCCAAAAACTCACACTAAAATTGAAGAAGTCGGTGCGGCAAACTTCTTTGGGATCACAAAAGACAATAAATTCATCACACCAAAATCAGAATCTATTTTACCAAGTATCACCAAATACTCTCTTTTACATATCGCAAAAGAGCGTTTAGGTATGGAAGCAATTGAAGGCGATGTTTATATCGATCAGCTAGATCAATTTGCTGAAGCGGGTGCCTGTGGTACTGCAGCGGTCATTTCACCCGTTGGCGGAATCCAACATAAAGGCAAATTCCATGTGTTCTATTCTGAAACTGAAGTTGGCCCAGTAACACGTCGCCTTTATGAAGAACTCACAGGCATCCAATTCGGTGATATCGAAGCACCTGAAGGCTGGATTGTGAAAGTAGAATAATAAATAAATGCGGTGAATTTTCACCGCATTTTCTTTTTTCATCTTATTCCATTTTGCTATAAATCATTCGTTTCAATTCTTTTTCAACATAAAAAATCTCTTTTATTATCTTTTTACAGACAATGCTTTCATAAAAAGAAAATGAACTGGGATTATATCATTAACGTTTTTCCGCGATTTGTAGATGCAACATTAATGACACTTGCTCTCTCCTTTTGGGGAATCTTACTTTCGCTGATTATCGGCACAATTTGTGCAGTGATAAGTATTTACCAAGTGAAATCATTAAATTGGCTAGTTAAAAGCTACATTGAGCTTTCTCGTAATACCCCACTTTTAATTCAAGTGTTTTTCCTTTATTTCGGCTTATCTAAAGTTGGCATTAAATTAGATGGATTCACTTGTGGTGTAATTGGATTAGCTTTTTTAGGTGGGAGCTATATGGCTGAGGCCATTCGCGGGGGATTAGAAGCAGTCTCAAAAGGGCAAATAGAATCTGCACTCAGCATCGGTTTAACACCTTTTCAAGCTTTCCGCTATGTGATTTTACCTCAAGCCTTTGCCATTTCTATACCAGCTATTGGAGCAAACTGTTTATTTTTAATGAAAGAAACCTCCGTTATCAGCGCAGTTGCTGTCGCAGAATTAATGTTTATTGCAAAAGAAATCATTGGTATGGATTACAAAACAAATGAGTCCTTATTTTTATTGGTTATATTTTATCTAATTATTTTATTACCGATGTCAATTTTGATTCGCTATTTAGAAAAACGTACTCGGAGAGCAAAATATGGGGCTTGAATTATTATTCCAAGGTAACCAATTAAACCGCTTACTCCATGGGCTTTGGATTACCGCTGAAATTGCATTTATTTCAGTATTTTTTGCTTGCTTCTTCGGGATTATTTTAGGCGTACTGATGACAAGTAAAAATAATATTATCAAAGCAATTACAGGCATTTATCTTGAATTTGTACGCCTTATTCCATTATTAGTGTTGTTGTTTCTTGCCTATTTTGGATTAGCAAAATGGTTTGATATCCATTTAGATAGTGTCACCGTCTGTATTCTTGTCTTTATTTTTTGGGGAACTGCAGAAATGGGGGATCTCGTGCGTGGTGCGCTCACCTCCATTGAAAAGCACCAAATTGAATCGGCTTACGCCCTAGGCTTAACGCCCTTGAAAACCTTCATTTATATCTTACTTCCTCAAAGCCTAAAACGAGTGACACCAAGCATGATTAACTTATTCACACGTATGATAAAAACCAGTTCACTTGCCATGTTAATTGGTGTGGTTGAAGTTATCAAAGTTGGCCAACAAATTATTGAACATTCTCTTTTCACTAATCAATCCGCTGCTCTTTGGATATACGGTGTAATTTTCTGTTTATATTTTGTAATTTGTTATCCACTTTCATTATTTTCTCGCTATTTAGAAGCGCGTTGGGAAAATTAAGGAACCAAAATGGCATTACTAGAAATCAAAAATCTTGTTAAAAATTATGGCGACGTAGAAGCATTAAAAGGAATAAGTCTTTCTGTCGAAAAAGGGGAAGTTGTCGTAATTTTAGGGCCATCTGGCTGTGGGAAAAGCACTTTTCTACGCACACTAAATGGCTTAGAACCAATAAAGAGCGGTCAATTATTACTGCAAAATGCAGGCATACTTGGCAAAGACATCAGTTGGGTAAAAGCGCGCCAACGTATTGGTATGGTGTTTCAAAGTTATGAATTATTTGCTCATTTATCGGTGATCGACAACATTCTACTTGGACCATTAAAAGTACAAAAACGCGATCGTGCTGAAGCAGAAAAACAAGCAGATGAATTACTCAAACGAGTGGGATTATATGAGCGTAAAAATGCCTATCCACGCGAGCTTTCAGGTGGGCAAAAGCAACGCATAGCCATTGTGCGCACCCTATGTATGAATCCTGAAATTATTCTATTTGATGAAGTGACCGCTGCATTGGATCCAGAAATGGTACGCGAAGTACTCGATGTTATTTTAGGTCTAGCCAAAGATGGCATGACAATGTTGATTGTGACACATGAAATGAATTTTGCACGTCAAGTCGCACATCGCATTGTATTTATGGATAAAGGTCAAATTATCGAACAAGCCAAGCCTGAAGATTTCTTCACGAATCCGACCACGGATCGGGCGAAAACATTCTTAAACATCTTAAACTATGAACCAAGAGGGACAAACTATGAAGAAAACATTTAAAAAATTAACCACACTTTTTGCCACGGCAGCACTTGCTTTTGGATTATCGGCCTGTAACGATAAAGAACAGGTCAAAGAAACGAAACAAGCTTCTGCAATTGAACAAATCAAACAAGCAGGCAAAGTACGCATTGGCGTATTCAGTGATAAACCGCCATTTGGCTATGTAGATGCCCAAGGAAAAAGCCAAGGTTTTGATGTGGAAATCGGTAAAGCGATTACGAAGGATCTATTAGGCGATGAAAATAAAGTGGAATTTGTGCTTGTAGATGCGGCAAACCGCGCCGAATATTTACTTTCCAAAAAAGTAGACATTATTCTAGCAAATTTTACTGTCACCGCAGCACGTAAAGAAGTGGTCGATTTTGCTAACCCTTATATGAAAGTTGCACTTGGCGTGGTGTCTAAAAATGGTGAAGTCATCACAAACCTTGAACAATTAAAAGATAAAACCCTGATTGTGGATAAAGGGACTACCGCTGATATTTTCTTTACCAAAAATTACCCCAACATAAAATTACTTAAATTTGAACAAAATACCGAAACCTTTGAAGCATTACGTGACGGACGTGGTGATGCACTTTCTAATGACAATACCTTCTTATTTGCTTGGGCAAAACAAAATCCAGGCTACACAGTAGGCGTAAAAAGTTTTGGCGATCAAGATGTTATTGCCCCTGCAGTACGCAAAGATGCGCCAGATTTACTCAATTGGTTAAATACTGAAATTGTGAAACTTTCTAAAGAAGGCGTAATTAAAACAAGCCTATGAAAAAACATTATTGCCTGTTTATGGTGATAGCGTCAGCGAAAGCGATATTGCGGTTCAATATAAATAATAAATGTGGATAAAAAGGTGCTGGGAAACCAGCACTTTCTTGAATAGAAATTAGACTAAAATCTACCAAACTTTATGGGTTCAATCCCCATTGGCGAGCATCTTTATCAAATTTAACACCTGAATGAGAGCCTTCTGCGCCGTTAAAATACACATCCTTATTTGCGCAAGCTGAAATAATCAACGAGCCTGCGATAATCAATAACCATTTTTTCATAAGTAAACCTTTTTGCTAAATTAAAAAACCTGTGAATTGTAGCACAACGACGCCACATCCCAACAAAATATTTTGCTTTCCTTGCCATCATTAACCCCTCTCACCAAAGCCAAGCTCCCCTTCTTTACTGATAAATTTGACTTATTGAACTATTAAAAAACGTAAGAAATTTAAACTGCACTTTAAGTAAAATAAAAATTTCTTATTTCCCCTTGATCGATATAAATTTGTGTATATAATGAATTCTGTTTTAGATACTAGATAGTAATTTAATAGTAATGAAACTTGGCTAGTGCATTCCCCCACTCCTTCGCACTAGCCATTTTTTTTGGAATTTTGTACCATATCTCAACTTTTTCCAATCAACGATCCATTATGAATAATCTCAAACTTGAACAACTCATTAATCAAAAACTTTCTTCCGATAAAATCAATGACTATGCGCCCAACGGCTTACAAGTCGAAGGTAAAACAGAAATCAAAAAAATCATTACTGGCGTAACGGCAAGTCAAGCTCTAATTGATTACGCAATCAGCCAAAATGCTGATGCGATTTTGGTTCATCATGGCTATTTTTGGAAAAGTGAAAACCCTTGTATTCGAGGAATGAAAGGCAAGCGAATTAAAGCGCTTTTAGTGAACGACATTAATTTATATGGCTATCATTTGCCATTAGATGTGCACCCAGAATTAGGCAACAATGCACAATTAGCCAAACTGCTAGACATTGAAAATTTACAACCATTAGAAAAAGGTGCTGTGAGTATTCCTGTTTGGGGCGAATTAAAAGAACCGATGACAGGTGAAGACTTTGCAGAAAAAATAGAAAAAGTGTTAAATCGAAAACCGTTAATTTGCATTGAAAACGGACCACACTTAATCCGAAAAATTGGTATCTGCACTGGTGGCGGACAAGGTTATATTGATCTTGCTGCAGAACAAGGCTGCGATGCATTTATTACTGGTGAAGTATCAGAACAAACAATTCATTCTGCCCGTGAGCAAGGATTACATTTCTTCTCTGCAGGTCATCACGCAACTGAACGATATGGCATCAAGGCATTAGGTGAATGGTTGGCGAAAGAATATGGCTTTGATGTAGAATTTAAAGATATAGATAATCCAGCGTAAAATATAAAAGTGCGGTAAAAATATTTCTTTTTTAACCGCACTTTTATCTTCTGAAATTATCGTTTAAACATTCCGCCTAAACCGCCAAGGCCACCTAA
>NZ_LCTH01000028.1:0-21341 GCF_001008275.1 Haemophilus haemolyticus | reverse complement strand
TTTTGAAAATGCCAAGTTGATGAATACCTAAAATAATCACGATAACGCCAGCGATAATGCGGGTGGTGTTACTAAATAAAATATTCCCTAAAAAGCCAAAACTAAAGCCTAAACTTACAAATGTAAGGGAAAGCCCTAAAATAAATAAAAAAGTATTTAAGACTTTTTTACCGCCTTTACTCAAAATACCAAAATAAATTGGAATAATCGGGAAAATACAAGGCGAAAGAAAAGAAGCAAGCCCCGCTAAAAATACGGTTCCAATAAGGAGTTGTTGATCTAACATCCTACACCTTCTTATTTTTTAATGGATTGAATCAAATATCCGTATCCTGCCTTTTCCATTTCAGCTAACGGAATAAATTTAATTGATGCGCTGTTAATGCAATAACGCAAACCGCCTTTATCTTTCGGGCCGTCGTCAAAAACGTGACCCAAATGGGCATTGCCCGCACGACTTAATACTTCGGTACGTTGCATATTGAAGCTGTTGTCGGTTTCATAATGCACTACATCTTTAATGATCGGTTTCGTAAAACTTGGCCAGCCACAACCTGATTCAAATTTATCATTTGAAGAGAAAACAGGCTCGCCTGTGGTGACATCAACATAAATACCAGGTTGGAAATTATCCCAATATTCGTTACTGAAAGAGCGTTCAGTATGTTTATTTTGAGTAACGGAATATTGCAATGGTGTTAATTTCGCTTTGAGTTCTGCATCACTCGGTTTCGGATAATCTTTCTCATCAATCACAGGTTCATCTGCTTTGGTAATATCAATATGGCAGTAACCATTTGGGTTTTTCTTCAAATAATCTTGATGATATTCTTCCGCTACGATGTAATTTTTAAGCGGTTGCACCTCAATTTGTACTGGTTTTTTATATTTGGTTTGAAGCTGGGCGAGAGCTTGTTCAATCACTGCTTTATCTGCCCCATCTTGATAATAAATCCCTGTGCGATATTGTCTGCCCCGATCGTTGCCTTGTTTATTTACACTCGTTGGATCAATCACTTTAAAATAATATTGCAATAATTTATCGAGAGAAATTTGATTTGCATCGTAAGTGACTTTTACCGTTTCTGCATGATCGGTTACCCCAATCATCTGATAACTAGTTTTCTCCGTATTACCATTGGCATAGCCAGAAATCGCATCTTTCACACCGTGAATACGCTCCATATATGCTTCCATACCCCAGAAACAGCCACCAGCAAGATAAATTTCACGAATATTTTGCGTATTTTCCATTGCCATTTTTTGTTCTCCAGATGATGATGTTGAATTTTGTATTGCTAAAGTTGGTGTTGCACAGCAAAGTGCGGTAATGAATAGAAATGTTTTTGATAGTTTCATTGTTTTTCCTTATGATGTAAAAATTAACGTTACATAAGGTTAGACGGCTGATAATTCTATTTCTTACAGATTTTTGTAAAATTTTTAAAGAAATTGACTAAAATCCATTGTTATAACCAATAATAAAGCGTTAAAACACGCTATTTTCTAAGGTAAAAAAATCTATATGCAATCACATTCCACTCCTTCGCTTTATCACAAAGCGATTAGTTTTATGGTATCAGCGTACTTTTCCATTACCTTGATGAATGTATTTGTCAAAACCGCGTCTCAAACAATCCCCGCAAGTGAAACCTTATTTTCACGCTTTTTAATCGGCTTGCTTTTCTTACTGCCTTTTGTAATTAAAGATCGCGATTTTAAAGTAGATACCCGTCAATGGAAATTTTTAATCCTGCGAAATGCCGCGGGTGTATCGAGTATGTTGATTAACTTTTATGTTGTGAAGTTCTTACCTCTCTCCATCGCTGTCTTATTAATGAATACCTCTGCCCTATTTATCCCGATTTTATTGCTCTTTTTCCATCAAAAAACACCGATTAATGTGATTTTGTGTAGCTTAATTGGCTTTTTTGGCGTTTCCATTATTTTACTTACCAATCACAATGGCAATGTTGATCCTATTTATGTGCTGATTGGATTATCTGGTGCTGTATTGGCAGGAATGGCATTTATTGGCTTACAAGAATTAAACAAATACAACACACCAAAAAATATCGTATTTTATTTTCACTTGATTGGTACCTTCATGTTACCAATCTTCTTTATTAACCAATGGAAAATCCCTAATTTATACGAGCTTGGTTTATTGCTATTAGTGGGCGGATTTGGATTGATTTTCCAATTATTGCTCACTCGCGCTTTCAGATATGCGCCAGCCAATGTCATTACCCCATTTGCTTTCACCGGTGTGATTTTCTCTAGCGTATTTGACTGGCTATTTTGGCATCATACACCTAATCTCTATTTTTGGCTCGGTGCAATTGTAATTGTAGGGGCAGTGAGTTTATTGGCGAAAATGAAGAAATAAACCACTTTATTTATAAGAATATGAAATTCAGTACGATTAGGTTATAGCTGGCTCAATAAAGTGCGGTGAAAAATAACGGTGTTTTTCACTACGTCAAAAATTCCTAATGTGAATCTTTAAATTTCTTCATCATTTCACTTAAAGTTTTGCAATTTCTTTGAAAACGACGGCAATGAGGACAAGTTAACAAATGCATTTTTAAACCCATTTTTTCTTGCAGTTCTAATGATCGCTCATGAGAATCAGAAATTATTCGAGTGGCTTGAATACAACGCATAATTTTCTCCTAAAGTTTTTTTGATAGACAATTTTGCAACTGCAAACGAGCCCGATAAAGTGTGGTATGCAAGTTGGAGGTGGTAAGTTGAGTTTCTTGACAAATTTCATCCGATGACAATTCTAAAAACTCTCTCATCATAAAAATTTTGGCATGTTTAGCGGGTAAACAAGTCAGGCAAGTTTCGAAAATCAACCAAAACTCATCAGAATACACCGTTTCCTCTTCGCCCTGTAATTCGCTCGGATAATATTCTATTTTCCAATGCCCTGTATCATCAAAAAATGTATTAGTTGACTGTTCATCTTCAATCTCGCTTTCTAATACAAAGCGTCCTTTCTGGCGAAGGTAATCAATAATTTTATTTTTTAGAATGGCAAAAACCCAAGTTTTAAAAGCGGCTTGATGTTTAAAATTCGCAAGATTGTTAAATGCACTTAAAAATGCTTCTTGTACTAAATCCTCAGCAAGATCGGCATGGTGCAACTGTAATTCGGCAAATTTCAGCATTTGTGCACGGATTTGCTCAAGTTCCCTTTCTGAAATGACGGTCATTTTAATTCCTTTAAATTTTTTTTGTAAGAAATGAAAGAGTTTTTCGTCTAATAACATGAAAGAAACAATTTCTTTCAATACTATTTTTACCACTTAAACAAGGAAATTTAAAATGAAAAATATTACATTAAAAAGCGCAATCTTAGGTATGGCTATGTTATTTGGTGCGACAACCGTTTATGCAGAAGAAATGAAATCTGATGCCATGCCAATGAAATCAGAACCGATGATGAATACCCCAATGAAAAAAATGATGAAATCAGATGATATGAAAATGCACTCTGACCACATGATGAAATCTGATATGAAAATGAAATCTGATAAAAAGATGAAATCAAATAAAAAAATGAAAATGACAAAAGAAAAAATGTAAAAAGATACTTTTAAAAATTACATTCAGACCAAGGAATCCATTATCAAATGCTTAGCTATCAACGCCTATTAGCGAAAAATAGGATTTCTCAAAGTATGTCTCGAAAAGGAAATTGTTTGGATAATGCGGCAATGGAAAGCTTTTTTGGGCGAATGAAAACGGAGTGTTTTCACGGAAAATCGTTTACTGGCATTGATAAGCTCGAAAAGGTTATCAATGATTATGTGCGGTACTATAATGAAGAACGAATCCAATTAAAATTAAAAGGACTGAGTCCGATATAATATCGAAAGCAATCCTTTAAATAACAGTCTAACTTTTTGGGGGCAGATCATTTTAAATTTGCCGAAAACCTAGGAAGTTGTTATACTAAGAACACCTTTTAGCGTATGTCTATGAAAGCTTAGCTTTAGTTCGGTGTTTAGCCGCAACGTATTTATATTGGGCAGATAAGGGTTGCGAGACAAATGTCAAGCAACTCAGAATAAGTTGCTTGACATTTGTCTCGCTTCCATTAGTAAAAGGTTAAGGGGCTAAGGCCCCTTTTTTATATACAATAGAGAGTATCTAGTGAAATCCGAACGGAAATTTGAGCTATTTTATAAATTACACGAAGGCGAAAGATTTTCTTCTAAACTTAATGAGTTGATAGCTCTTACGCCTACAGCTCCTATATCTTATAAAGTTTATTCTATACCCAAGAAAAAAGGGGGGCGTAGGATAATAGCTCACCCGACCAAAAAACTAAAAGAAATACAAAAAAAACTCTTAGAATTACTACAATTACAAATTCATAAATCTGCCTATGCATATAGAAAAGGAAGAAATATTGCTCAAAACGCAGAAACTCATAAAGAAAATAAATTCCTATTAAAATTAGATTTTCATGATTTCTTTAATAGTATAAACAACATTATCTTCACTAGGTATCTAGATAAAATAGGTATTCATTATAATGAGGATGACAAATGGTTAATTAATCATATTTTTTTCTGGAATCCTAATAAAAAAGACAATTCACACAAAAAACTTATATTAAGCGTAGGAGCTCCAAGCTCACCTACAATATCGAATGCCGTCATGTATTTCTTTGATAAAGAAATAGAAGAATACTGCGAATCAAAATTAATGAAATATAGTAGATATGCTGATGATATATCAATTAGTGGGAATAATAAAAATGAATTAAAAACTATAATTCCAGTTATTCGAGAAAAACTTAACGAGTTGTTTAATGGAAGGATTATATTAAACGAATTAAAAACAGTTATCATATCACCTGGCTATAATAAATTTATTACAGGCATTACACTTACTTCACAAGGGAGTATATCCATCGGTAGAAAACGTAAAAGATATATTTTTAGCCTAGTTTATAAGTATAAGATAAACGAGTTATCTAAAGATTTAATACCTCGTTTAAAAGGATTGCTAGTATTCTCTAGAAATATAGAACCTTCATTTATAGTTAGGTTAGAATTAAAATATGGTAAAGAAATCATCAGGAGAATTTTAGATGAAAAATAAAGACATTCTTGAACTATATAAAAATTGGGATGGAGAAACACTCCCTCCAGATGAACTAATGGAATTGGTTTCTCAAAATCCATTTAGTTTGCTTGATGTTCAGATTGTTAATTACAAAGCATTTTCTGATAGAGTATCAGTTAAGTTTGAAGATAATAAAAAACCAATTTTATTTGTGGGCGTTAATGCTAGTGGTAAAACAACTATCGCTGATGCTATTGCTATAGCATTAAGTAAAATTAATAGTGCTATTTATAATAAGAATACTGATTCAGGTGATGTAATAGAAGAAAGAGATATAAACAAGAAAAATGATCCATATCAACCGGCTTTAATAGAGTTAAATTTAGGATATACTAAAACTAAATTAACTGAAGTTATCGTTGCAAGATCACCTAATGGCTCTCCTAAGACAATTTCTAGCACGCTCATACAGGCGAAAAAATTAGGTGCGCTATATAGCTATATACTAGCTAAAGATAATTTAGATTTACCTCTTTATTTATTTTATGGAGTAGAACGCTCATCGTTAAAAACTAAAGATAAATTTGATAAAGCAGATTTTATATCTAAAGTAGAAAGATTAAATGCGATACCACAGAAACTAAAAAGCACATTAAATTTTAATGATTTTTTATTATGGTTTAAGTATTTAGATGATGCTAATAATCAAGATCTAGTAAATGCATTAGAAAGTGTTAAAAGTGAATTAGCTAATATAGAAGGGAAAGTTAATGAACTAGATTCATATGACAACGATATGTTAACTGGATTAAATGCAGCTAATGAATTACTAAAAAAAATGAATTCAATAGCGTCTATTTATTCTAAACTAGAAAACGTAAAAAATAATAATGAAGTAGACACAGAAAAAGGAAAACAATTACAGAAGATTAAAGAAACTATTATTAATTTTATTCCAGATATCATAGATATAAAAATAGATAGAAATCTTTCCTATCCATTTATAGTTAAAAAGCAAGATGGTTCACAATTTCCTTTGTCAGAATTGTCCCAAGGAGAAAAATCAATCATATCTTTAGTGGGAGATCTTGTTAGACGTATGCTTATCTTAAACCCACATAAAGAAAATCCTCTTGATACTCCAGCGATTGTTATTATTGATGAATTAGAACTTCACTTACATCCACAATGGCAAGAAGAAGTTATTTCTAGATTAGAACGTACCTTTAAAAATACTAAATTTATTTTAACTACGCATACTCCAACTATTGTTAGTTCAATCATAAATGAAAATCTTTACCTTATTACAGATAATCAGATTATAGCAGGTAAACATCTTGATTTTGGTACATATGGTGCTGAATACGCTAGTATCTATACACTCTTATATAATATAAATTCAAGATCAGATAATGAAATAAAAGAAAAATTAGAGCGGTATTTATATTTAGTAAATGAAAATCAATATACTTCTGAAGAAGCAATAATGCTTAGGAAGGAATTAGAAAAAAACTTTAAAGGTAATGAACCATCTTTAGAAGAAGCTAAGTTAATTATCGAAAATAAAGAATGGGAAAAGTCTTTATATGAAGAAGGTCAATAAGTCAAGCATACCAAATGTTTTACTAAATTATAGAAGCACAAGTGAATCTTATACTTGGACAGCTTTCAGAGAAAATAAAAAATCTTACAAAAGAGTAAAAAAACAAATTTTTAAAGATCAAGGAGGGATATGTGCTTATTGTGAACAAGATTTTTCCTGTTCACAAGGAGATGATGACTATATAACTCAGATGATTGAACATTTCCATCCTAAAAGAGATATTGGTTCTAATAAGAATTGGGCTTTAGATTGGAATAACTTACTTGGTTGCTGTACAGGAGGAAAAGAATCTAATAAAATTACATTTCCTACTCCTGAAAATTTAAGTTGTGATCAATATAAAGAAATCGCATTACCTCAGATAAATAATGTCGAAGGTTATCTTATAAACCCAATTGATATGCCAGCATTTCCTTGTTTATTTAAAATTAATCAAGTTACGGGATATATTTTAGCAAATGAAAAAAATTGTGAAAAAGTTAATTTTAACATAAATAATTTTAAAACAACAGTAGAACTTGTTGAGAATACTATAAGAGTATTAAATTTGAATTGCGTACGGTTATTACAGAAGAGAAAAGCCCACATTAAAAATTATAATAATCTCATTAATATAGCTAAGAAAAATGAAAACTCAGCTATTTTCCAAGAACTATGTAGCCGTTTCCTAGCAAAAAAGAATAATAAATACCATTCTTTCTTTACAACATACCGTATTTTATTGTCTTCTCATGCTGAAAATTATTTACAAAAAAATAATTTTTCAGGATAAGACTTAGAGTTAGTTAATAAAGATTGCTAATAATTATTCAGAAGCTTTGATTTTAAAAGGTATATAGGACAAAATAGTTAGTAAAAATGTGATTAAAGCCTCATAGTACAAGGCGTTAATCACTCTTTTTGAAATATGAACAAAAAACAGTCCTTTTTGCCAAAGTACAAAAATAAAGAAACATGGTACATCAAATAATGATCTGCACCCCAAAAGTTAAACTAAACTTCTAACTGATTAAGGTGCAGGTTTTTTTATGAATAAATACAATCAACTTTTCAAACAACAAGTCGCGAATTTCTATTTCGAACATCACGAAAACCTTGCTTTCACACTGAAGCATTTCAACTTAGCGGCAAAACCGTTAGATGTTAGATTGCACAATACAAATATTCAGGCACTAATGGATTAGCGGTATTACACCGCAAAAGACTTTACTCTCCTGAATTTAAACATAGCGTTGTTTAAACCATTCTCTCTGGCAGATTTTCGATGGAAAATTTTGGTATCGCTAGTAGTGGGACTATTAGTCAATGGTTGAAAGCCTTTCGGAAAAACGGTATAAATAGGCTCCACCCCAAACCCAAAAGTCGTCCAAGTATGAAACCCAAATACGCTAAAATGCCTCCACCACCAAAAACAGAAGAAGAACGTTTACGCCTACGCTTCCTTGGGTTAGAAGCGGAGGTTACTTTTCTAAAAAAGTTGGACGAAATAATCAAAAGGGACGAAGCCAAACGGCAGAAACAGTCCAAAGTTTGAGAGAGCATTATCCGTTAGAGATACTTTTGCCTATAGCGAAATTAGCTCGAAGTACCTTCTTCTATCATCGCCAATCCAAACCTGATAGAGATAGCACACTAAAAGCCCGAATTCGAGATATTAAGCAGGCAGAGCCTAATTATGGCTATCGGCGAGTCAGTGTGAAGCTCGTGGGGGTGAACCATAAGCGCGAACAACGCTTGATTCAAGAAATGGGTTTACAAGTTCGTACGAAGAAACTGCGTAAATATAGTTCATATAAAGGTGAACAAGGAAAAATTGCACCGAACCTGTTACAACGGGATTTTAGTGCGAGTAAACCGAATGAGAAGTGGCTGACCGATATTACCGAATTTAGAGTGAAAGACGAAAAGCTCTATTTTTCCTCGATTTTAGATTGCTTTAATAATGAACTGATTGCTTATGGATTAAGTCATCGCCCAAATGGCAGGTTAGTGCAAGAAATGCTGTTACAAGCGGTGGAAAAATTGTGAGGTTGAAGTTAGAATTTTAGTTAAAAGAAATGTCTTTCACGATTTTATTCGGAAAGGCATTCAAATTTATGCGGTAAATTAGTCAATTTTCGGTCTTTGTGTAACTGCTACATAATACCGAAAATTTTTACCGCACTTTCAATACCAACAGAACGCGGAATGAAATAAAAACGGCCAAGTTCTGTAAAACTTTTGCGAAATTTGGCTGCTTGCTAAATTAAACACTACGCCAATTTTCTGAAATCAAGTTGGGTAAAAACTCGAAAGCTTTATCACTCGTGACTAAAACACATTTATTAGCTAAAGCGTGAGCTGCAATCATCTGATCTTGTTCGCCCATTACTTTGCTTTTTTTTCCATTTCAGCTCGCAATGTTCCATAAATTTCAGCGGTTTTAGTATCCCATTCCAGAATCGTAATGGTTGATAAGAATACTTCTAAAAAGCGAGAAAGTTGCTGATTATTACGCTTTGCCACCCCATAAAATAATTCGGCAGCCGTAACGGAAGAAATGCAGATAATATCAAGGCTTAACTGCTGTAATCGTTCTACCACCGATTTTTCTTGTCGAAAGAAATAACTCACCGTGTTGATATCTAACATATACATTTAGAAACCCTCAAAAAGATCACGAGAGGCAATTTCTTGCTTACGTTCTTCCTCTGATAAGAAACTTTCATCGCATTGAATAGTAGGCAGTAATTCAAACACCTTCTGCCAATTTTGTTGACTACGCGATCGAGTTGAAAGCGTAATATCACCATTTTCTTCTTTAAAGATATAGACTTGCGTTACATCAAACTCAAATTCCACAGGTAATCTAACTGCTTGATTGCGACCATTACGGAATAAACGTGCGGCTTTTTCCATTTTATACTCCTTGTTTGACATAGACTTGAGTATATGCCTAAGTCAAATAGCGACCTAAACTTGAAAAATCAGTTTCAGAGTTATATATCTTGCATAGAAATATCATAGGATATTTCTATGCAAATAATCTGAAATTATTAGGAGGAAACATGCCTTGTATTTATTGTGGTCATAACGAAAGTGATGAAATTTTCTTAATTGCTGGTACTGATGAGGATTATGCTTGCGATGACTGCCATAGAAAATATGGACTTGAATTTGCTGGAAGTGAGGTTCATGATGATAATTAATATTGTTCCAGATATTCCTTTAGAAAAGGATTCTGATGATTATAAAGAGTTAAACAATATATTCTCTTATATAATTGACTGTGCAACTGAAATTCAAGTAGCTTGTAAACTAATTGAAAAGAAAGATTCCATTTTTAATGAAAGAGAATCCAAAATGTATCTTAGAAGATTCGCAATTAACGGGATAATTCTAAACGTCTACAGAGTTAATGAATTATTACAAAGAGATGGATGTTTCAGTAAGTATTTTCTAAGATACAAAAAAGATATAGACTCAATTCTTAGTAAATATAAAGAGGGTATAGAAAACTATCGAAATTCTTATCTTGCCCATTCTAAGAAAAAAGGGAAAAATGGTACAGGTATCACCACTCCACAAGAACGTTATGATATGGTGTATAAAGCAATAAAAGATGAAGATGATTTTCTAAATGACATTATAAACTTAAATTCTTTATTACTTAGTTTAGCTAAATATTTTGATTTTATTAAATACCCTGCCGCAGATAGCTAGGAAGAGTAAATGATCTGCACCCCAAAATCTGGACACCTATTTTGAGGTACAGATTATGTCTTACTCTTATCAATTTCGTTTGAAAATTATCAAACTCGTCACCGAACAGGATTATGGTATCCGTGAGGTGGCTAAACTTCATCAAATTTCCCATGCTCTCGTCATTTATTGGCTAAAAGCATTTCGGGAAAGAGGGCTTGATGGCGTAAAATCACCTCATACAAACCTTCAAACACCGAAAATAGTGAAGCCAAAGATGAAAAAGAAAGACATTGAAATTCCAGAAACTACAGACTTTTCACCTAAAGCATTTAAAAAGTTACAACGAGAGCTCGCCTTGGCTCGTGCGGAGATTGCTTACCTAAAGGAGTTGGAGGCGCTCGACCGTCAAAAACAACGACAGAAAAAAGAAAAATCATTGAAAGATTGAAGCCAAACCACGCGTTAAATGATTTACTTCATGTGGCAAAAATGCCTCGCTCAAGCTTTTACTATAAAGAGATTAAGCGAAATTATCACGAGGTAAAAGAGGCTATCTTATCACTGTATAAAAAGAACAGAAAACGAGATGGTTATCGCCCCATGACGTGTAAATTACGCCAAATGGGTTTTCATTTGAATCATAAAACGGTGTTAAAGCTGATGAACGAGTTAGGTATTCATTCCATTTTACGCAAGAAAAGACATGGAAAACGAGGAAAAACATCGCATATTGCCCCGAATTTACTGAATCGTGATTTTACCGCAACGGCACTCAATCAAAAATGGGTAACGGATGTTACGGAATTTCATGTTGGGCAAGAAAAACTTTATTTTTCACCGTTGATGGACTTGGCTAACCGAGAAATTATTGCCTATAACTTTGCGACACGCCCGAAGTTTTCATTGGTAAAAAAGATGTTAGCACAAGGGCTTAGTCGGCTTAAACCGACAGAATGCCCGATTATTCATAGCGACCAAGGTGTATTGTATGGCACGGCAGAATGGGTGGAAATGTTGGAGGGTAAAGCAGTGCAAAGTATGAGCTGCCGAGGAAATTGCTACGATAATGCGGCGATTGAAAGCTTTTTTGCAATATTAAAATCAGAGTGCTTTTATTCTCGGACTTATCATTCAATTGCTGAATTACAGGCTGAAATTGAAGAATATTTAGTGTATTACAACCAAAAACGAATTAAATTTGGTTTAAAAGGATTGAGCCCAGTGCAATACCGAGCTCAATATTTAAGTTAACTAACCTGTCCAACTTTTGGGGGCAGATCAGGGATTTTAATCCACCACCATTTTACCTATAACATCATAAGACATTACTTCTAAACCAACAGGAGTTATTATTTGATGTAACACTCCTGAAAATTCAGATGGGATTTCTATTAATGCCTTATCGCCCTCTATTTCACAAATACTGTCTCCTTTAGAAATATAATCTCCTAGGTGTTTGAACCATTGGGTTATTTTACCCTTATTACTTCCTATATCAGGAACTTTAATATCTTTAAATTTACCTTTCTGAGCTAAATAATTCACACTTTCCGGATATTTAGCTAATAATACTTTTGGATAAGCTCCCCCTCGTTCTAAAATAGCCTCTTGATTTTCCAACAAACTAATATCGTTATTTTTAAATAAATGATCAATACGCGAACGGGTTTTGATATCCTCTTTCCATTTATCAAGAGCTAGTGCAAAGGAAACATTTTTGTTTTGATAAATTATATCAAGGAATTTTTCATCATAACGTTCATGATTTTCCTCTAAAGATAATTGTTCATCTAATACTTTCGTTGGGCAATTAATATTTTTAAAGACTGCTTTACGCACTTCTAAATTATCATCTTTTGCTAATTGTTCTAAGATTTCTTCCGTGACATTCTCATCGTTTGCCACATTTAAACGGGTGAGATAGTTCGGATCTTTTGCCATTTTTACCATTTGAGCAATACTTAGCCCATCATTCTCAGACGCTGGCGATAAATACAATTCATCAAATTTTTTCTCATATTCACCCACTTTATCTTTTAAGGTTTTACGCAGTGGCGTGGTTTTTTGCGGATGGCTTCTAATAATAAATCTTGCGTGAGGATTTTATCATTACCAATAAAGGCTTTTTTCACCGCATCAAAAATCGCATTTTCAATATCAGCACCCGCATAATCTCGACATTCTTTGGCTAACTCCTCAATATCAAATTGGCTTGCATCTTGTTTTGCTTTTACAAGATGAATTTCAATAATTTTCTTCCGCTCTTTTTTGGTTGGGAAGCCTACGTAGAAAATCTCATCAAAACGCCCTTTGCGTAATAATTCTGGCGGAAGTGCGGTAATATCATTGGCAGTCCGCGATAATAAATACTGGTGCAGTTTTCTCTTGTAACCAAGTTAAGAAATAGCCGAGCAGACGCGAGCTAACTTCAGAAGCGTTGTTACCTGTCATCCCTACAAAGGCTTTTTCCAGTTCGTCTACCCACAACACGCACGGGCTGATGCTTTCTGCCATCGCTAACGCTTTTCGCATATTGGTTTCACTTTCACCCACATATTTACCCAGTAACGAACCAATATCTAAACGCAACAAAGGTTGTTGGAATAATGCTGCCGCTGCTTTTGCAGTGAGCGATTTACCGCAACCAGGCATCCCTGCAATTAGCGTGCCTTTTGGGGCTTTTACGCCAAACTCTTTTGCCGCTTGAAGATTTTTCACGATATAGCTTTGATCTTGCAACCACGCTTTGAGCTTTTCTAAACCACCGATATCCTCAATTTCTTCATTCACTTTCACCATTTCTAACACGCCACTTTTCGCAATAATTTGCTCTATTTGCTGTTGAATTTCAGCAAGAATGACTTTTTCATTTTCTACGGTTAATTCACCATATTTATTTTTGAGTAAATTTAATAATTGCTGAATATCTAATTCATTTAAACCAGAAAGTGCGGTAGTTAATCGATCCGTTAATTCATTCGCAATTTTTTCTTGTTTTAAGACCGCTTGTATTTGGTTTTGGTCTGGCAATGGCAATTCTAAAAGCGTCACAAGCGGTTCAATTTCATTAGGCAAATACACATCGGCAGATTGTAAAATTACTGCACTCTCGCCTTTATAATCATTCAAGGTATCTAATAGATATTTTAAACGGGCTAATGCCACAGGATTATTTTCTAATCCTAATTTAGCATCTTTAATTAAAATGAGATTATTTTCTAAATCTTCGTAGCGAAGATGATTAAATATCTTCTCAAAACTGGTTAGGCTGTCATCAATACTTTCTTTATTCTCAAATTTCACTCTGCCGTAAGCTAAATTATATTCGATCACATTAAATCGAAGCTGATTAGCCACCTCACCAATTAATCTATCCGCACGAGCTAATTCGCTCGTTTTTAAATAAAAGGCAGTGTAGCCTGCTTGAATATAATCAATAATTTGTTGTGTTAAATTTTGTTCTTTCATATTTTTCCTCGTAGGGTATGTGAAATGAAATGTCAAGCACACAAGCAGTATATTTAAAGGTAATTTGCAAAGCGTGAGTAGATTTTAACAAATCCACACACCCTATCCATTAAAACCAATTAAGAGGATTTAATTTACTTTCTTTTACCGCATTCCAAGTATCTTGAATAACCTCTTTTCCCTTAGAAATCGTTGTTTTTACAGCGTCTTTTACTGAATCAATTGCCTTATCCGCAACTTTCTTTGCCATTTCTGCCATTGGTTTAACCACCTTGTCACTAACCCAACCACCTGCTTTTTCTCCAAGAAAACCACCAACTATGCCACCAATTGCCGCACCTGCTGGGCTAAAAAGTGAACCTACCACCGCACCTAATTTTGTTCCTAATTTCGCCCCATTTTGGCGTAAAAACAGATCCGCCTTTTTCTCCAAATTGGTAATAGTTTGAGCTGCCACAAATTTTGCTTTTTCTGCGGTTGCCTCTGTTGCAGAAATAACACCTTGCTCAACTTTATCAAATAAGCGAATATCGTCCCAACCATTTGCCACATTTAAGGTAAGATCTTGCACGCGACTTAAAATCGCACCTGCTTTACCCGCAACTTCTTCCAATTTATCTAATCCTGCAAAAGCATCTTTAATCCAACCTTTTTTGGCAGAAATTACCACACCACCTGAAACTGCAATTTGCACACCTTTATTTTCAGCACTATCCACCGCTCCACGAATAATTTTCTGCAATTCTTCTGCGTGCGAAAGATTTTCCTTACCCAAAAACCCATTCGCTAAACGAGCACCAGCACTTTTTAAACCATAGCCCATTAGGTTTAATTGGGCATTTAGTTTTGCTCGTTTGATGCTTTTTTCTGTAATCGCACTCTCTTCAGCAGGAAGATCTATCACTTGCCCTGTTAGCACACCCAATTGATTACGGTTAGCCTCCGCTAAAGAACTGTCTATGTTTTGGGCTAATTCTGTTGCATCAAGCTGATATTCTTGTGCAATTTCATTGATCTTATTCTTGTAAAAACCTTCTACCGTTTTGCCTCTTTTCTCAAGATGTTTTTCTAATGCTACTTGATTGGTTGCAAGGCTTTCAATCGTGCTAATAATGGTATTTGCCGTGTCGATTTTCTCTTGCTCACTTTCCCAAATATCAGGACATTGGTCAAAACGGAATTTCAGCCACTGATCAATCGGTTGATTGCGACCATTAATCAGATAATCATCTAAGAACGCATTAATAGTTTGAAAGGTATTTTTCTTCGCATCATCATTCGTAAAAAGTGCATTTTCGGCTTGTTCTGCCAACGCCATTTGCGTTTTATCTTGTTTAAGATTATTGAAAAGCTGATCGATTTGTTGATCTTGCATAGTTATTTCCTCAATTCTTAGTTATATAAAAGTGCGGTGAAAATCTCAAAATTTTTCACCGCACTTTGTTGAATTGGAGTTTACATCACCACCACATCAAACTGTTCTTGGTTATAAAACTGTTCTGTTTTTACTTTTACTCGTTTGCCAATAAACATTTCTACTTCTGGCAGCAAACCGTGAGATTCTTCGTTAATAAGATATTCGGAAACCGCTGGCGAGGCATAAACAACAAATTGTTCACTGCTGAATAAATGATAAACCCGAATAATTTCACGCATAATTTCGTAGCAAACTGTCTCGACCGTTTTCACTCGACCGCGGCCATGGCAAGTTGGGCATTCATCACATAGCACATGCTCAAGACTTTCACGAGTTCTCTTACGGGTCATTTCCACAAGGCCTAATTGCGTAAAGCCATTCACATTGGTTTTCACACGATCTTTAGAAAGCGCATCACATAAAGATTCTAGTACTCGATTGCGGTGTTCATCTGTTTGCATATCAATAAAATCAATAATGATTATGCCACCAAGATTACGTAGTTGGAGTTGCTGAGCAATGGCTTTAGTTGCTTCAATATTGGTATTGAAGATGGTTTCTTCTAGATTACGATGTCCCACAAATGCGCCTGTATTAATATCAATGGTGGTCATGGCTTCTGTTTGCTCGATAATTAAATAGCCACCCGATTTGAGATTAACACGTTTATCTAGCGCTATTTGGATCGCATTTTCAACCCCATACACATCAAAAATAGGTTGATTGCCAGAATAAAGAACGAGTTTATCGCTTAATTCAGGCATAAATTCATCGGTAAATTCTTTCACTTCACCAAAGCAAAGTTTAGAGTCGATACGAATTTTTTCTAAGTTTGTGCCGATAAAATCACGCAAAATGCGTTGTGGAAGCGCTGGCTCGCCGTAAATTTTTGATTTGGTTGGATACTTAGATTTACGCTCTAAGACTTTACGCCATAAGCGTTTTAAAAATTCAGCATCTTGACGTAATTCTTCTTCGCTTGCCCCTTCTGTGGCGGTACGAATAATAAAACCGCCGAGTTCATCACAAAATGGTTCAACTAATGCTTTTAAACGGGCTCGTTCTTCTTCGCTTTCAATGCGTTGTGAAACGCCTACGTGGCTATTTTCTGGCATAAAAACAAGATGACGCGATGGCAATGTGATGTCTGTTGTTAAACGTGCGCCTTTTGTACCTAGCGGATCTTTTACCACTTGTACGACAATATCCTGCCCTTCGCGTACTAATTCCGAAATACTCTTAACTTTAAATTGCTTTTGTTCGCATTCATCTACACATTCCGTGTGAGATACAATGTCAGCAGCGTGCAAAAAAGCCGCTTTTTCCAAACCAATATCAACAAAAGCCGACTGCATTCCTGGTAGCACTCGAGTCACCCGACCTTTATAAATATTTCCGACAATTCCTCGTTTGGCTTGGCGTTCAATATGCACTTCGCGCAACATTCCTGTTTCTACTAGCGCAATGCGTGTTTCGTTAGGAGTTACGTTCATCAATAACTCTACAGCATCCATTTTATATTCCTAATTTCTTAAATTTCATCAAATATTCAGTCTAAATAGAATAATAGCCCGAAATAAGGTAAAATGCACCCTTTATGAAATTTTTAACCCATTTTGGACTTATTAAATGTTTGGATTCGACCCAACTCTTGTTACTTTTACTATTTATATTTTCGGGATGTTGCTAATTGGCGTACTAGCCTATTATTATACGAATAATTTATCAGATTATATTCTCGGTGGACGTCGTTTAGGCAGCTTTGTCACGGCAATGTCTGCTGGTGCTTCAGATATGTCTGGTTGGCTTTTAATGGGCTTACCTGGTGCGGTATATTTATCAGGCTTAGTTGAAGGCTGGATTGCTATCGGCTTAACGCTTGGCGCTTATTTTAACTGGCTTCTGGTGGCTGGTCGTTTACGTGTTTATACTGAATTAAATAATAATGCCCTCACTCTTCCAGAATATTTCCACAACCGCTTTGCCACATCACATAAATTATTAAAAATTGTTTCTGCTACGATTATTTTAGTATTCTTCACTATTTATTGTGCTTCAGGTGTCGTGGCAGGTGCAAAATTATTCCAAAATTTATTTTCAGTCGAATATTCCACCGCACTTTGGTACGGAGCATTAGCCACCATTCTTTACACTTTTATCGGTGGTTTTTTAGCAGTAAGTTGGACAGATACCATTCAAGCAACTCTTATGATTTTTGCGCTGCTCTTAACGCCTATTTTTGTGTTATTAAGCATTGGCGATACCGCTCAATTTTCCTCGGTCTTAGCGCAAGCTGAAGCGGCTGCCAATAAAGATTTTACAGATTTATTTACTGCAACTACGCCACTTGGTCTATTAAGCCTTGCTGCTTGGGGATTGGGATATTTTGGGCAACCACATATTTTAGCGCGTTTTATGGCGGCTTATTCTGTTAAATCACTTATCAAAGCTCGCCGTATTAGTATGACATGGATGATGCTTTGCTTAGGTGGTGCAATTGGTATTGGCTTCTTCGCGATTCCTTATTTCTTTGCCAATCCAAACATTGCAGGCACAGTCAATAACGAACCAGAGCAAGTGTTTATTGAACTCGCTAAACTTTTATTTAATCCTTGGATCGCAGGCATATTACTTTCAGCTATTTTAGCCGCTGTAATGAGTACATTAAGCGCGCAATTGTTAATTTCATCTAGCTCAATTACAGAAGATTTCTACAAAGGTTTCATTCGCCCTAACGCATCTGAAAAAGAGCTCGTATGGCTTGGAAGAATTATGGTGTTAGTTATTGCCGCACTTGCTATCTGGATCGCACAAGATGAAAACAGCAAAGTATTAAAACTTGTCGAATTTGCTTGGGCTGGTTTTGGTAGTGCTTTTGGCCCTGTTGTACTTTTCTCTCTTTTCTGGAAACGAATGACATCATCAGGCGCGATGGCAGGTATGCTTGTAGGCGCAGTAACAGTATTTGCTTGGAAAGAAGTTATTCCAGCGGATACCGATTGGTTTAAAGTATATGAAATGATCCCTGGTTTTGCTTTCGGTAGCCTTGCAATTATTGTTGTCTCATTGCTGTCTAGCAAACCAGAAAAAAATGTTCTAGATACCTTTGACAAAGCAGAAAAGGCCTATAAGGAAGCAAAATGATCGACTTTCGCCCTTTTTATCAACAAATTGCGACTACAAATTTATCAGACTGGTTAGAGACCTTACCGCTCCAATTGAAAGAATGGGAAACTCAAACTCATGGCGATTATGCGAAATGGAGCAAAATTGTTGATTTCCTACCTGGTTTACATGCTGATGAAATCGATCTCAAAAGTACGGTGAAATCTGACCGCACTTCTCCCCTTTCAGAAGGTGAAAAACAACGAATTATCCATCATTTAAAACAATTAATGCCATGGAGAAAAGGGCCTTATCATCTTTTTGGCATTCATGTAGATTGTGAATGGCGTTCAGATTTTAAATGGGATCGTGTTCTTCCTCATTTAGCTCCACTGCAAGGCCGCACTATTTTAGATGTGGGCTGTGGCAGCGGTTACCATATGTGGAGAATGGTAGGTGAAGGCGCAAAAATGGTCGTCGGGATTGATCCTACCGAGCTTTTCCTTTGCCAATTTGAAGCAGTACGCAAGCTGCTTAATAATGATCGTCGAGCCAATCTTATCCCGCTTGGTATTGAGCAAATGCAACCATTAGCGGCATTTGATACTGTATTTTCAATGGGCGTACTCTATCATCGTAAATCCCCATTAGATCATTTAAGTCAGTTGAAAAATCAATTAGTAAAAGGTGGTGAATTGGTATTAGAAACGTTAGTAGTGGATGGCGATGTAAATACTGTGCTCGTACCAGCAGATCGCTATGCGAAAATGAAAAATGTTTATTTTATCCCCTCTGTCGCCGCACTAATTAACTGGCTAGAAAAAGTTGGCTTTACCAACGTACGTTGTGTGGATGTTGCGACAACTACATTAGAAGAACAGCGTAAAACTGATTGGTTGGAAAATGAAAGCCTGATTGATTTCTTAGATCCAAATGATCACTGTAAAACCATTGAAGGTTATCAAGCACCGAAAAGAGCGGTAATTTTAGCGAACAAATAAAAAAGGGAAATTATTCCCTTTTTTATTTTCCATCAAGAATCTTTCATACTTACAATGAATGATACTCTAATTTCACTGATGTTAATGTAGAGAGCAGCGCTTCAGCCATCGTTTTATGGCTTAGTTTTAATGCTTTTTCAGCCATCACAACTCGCTCAATATTAGTCAATTTTTTATCATTTAAATACGCAAAATTAAGTGCAGTTTGCAACGCTGGCAAACTCGGATTAAATGCGGCGTTTTCTGCATAACGTCCTGTCACTACATCACCATTTTTAAATAAAATCACAATACCATGCGGGCTATTTGAATAAGGACAATGAGATTGATTTGCCGCCAAAATAGCTTGATTAACCAAATCATCTTGGTGATCAGCCACTAAATCATGATTTTCTTCCGCTAAAAGATGCGCCGCAATATCGAGATCTTTCGGTCCAAAAGCATCTGGTAAATAAGAATGTAACGGATTATTTTGGCTATGTGGTAAATGAATTGAAATTTTTTCAGCTCCATGCAATTCATTCATAAATTGACGACAATGCCCGCACGGCGTGTAATTAACCACCATTTCTGAAATACGACGTTCATTACGCAACCATGCATGAGAAATAGCACTTTGCTCTGCATGAATCGTTTGCTGAATGGCTGAATTAGAAAATTCTTGATTCGCACCAAAATAAAAATCACCTCGTTCACCAATAGCGATGGCCCCCACATTAAAATGAGAAATAGCGGTATGGCTATAACTCGCCGCAATTGGTAACAAATGCATAGCTAATTTTAATGGCGTAAGTTCAAAATCACGACAAAGCTGATCCACTTGGGAATGATTTAAAAAGCCAGCCCAATTTTGCAAACGAATTTCATCAACAATAGCTTGATTGAGTGCATCATCTTGTGGCAATGCGTGCTTAATAAGTTCTTGCATAAGACATCCTTAAAATATTAAAAATTATAACTGTACTTATTAAAGCAAAATTTACTGTCAGCTGCGACCCTTTACCAAAGTATTCCTTATAACTGTGATCCTGATCACTTATTTTGATAGATTAAAATTATTACAATTTATTAACATATAGTCAAAGGCTATCAATTTTATTGAATAGAACAATTTCACAGCAAATTCTAGAAACGTATAATACCCATATCAAAGGCAGGGCATTAGCTCAATTATTTAACTAGAAAAAGGAAATTATTATGTCAAAAACATCTATCGGATTAGACAAAGTTCAATCAGCAGAATTAGCCAATAAACTTAATGAATTACTTGCAACCTACCAAGTATTCTATACTAATGTACGTGGTTACCACTGGAACATTAAAGGTGTGAATTTCTTTGCATTACACGCAAAATTTGAAGAAATCTACACAGATCTAATCACCAAAGTTGATGAAGTGGCTGAACGTATTTTAACTTTAGGTTACACACCAAATAACGCATATAGCCAATACTTAAAAGTATCTCGTATTAAAGAAGATATCGCAGTAAGTGGCGCACAAGAATGTTTATCAGGCACATTACAAGGCTTAAAAACATTACTCGACCAACAACGTGAAATTCTTGCTCTTGCAGGCGATGCTGATGACGAAGGTACTGCATCACAAATGAGTGACTACATTAAAGAACAAGAAAAATTGGTATGGATGTTCCAAGCAGCTTGCCAAACCTGCCATGCTTAATGGGTAAATTTCAACTCTAACGAAAACTAACCTGCAATCTGTCTAGCTCAACAAAGCTAGACAGATTTAAGAACCAAGTTCTACCTTTCTAAGAACTTGTTTTTTTTATTTTAAATTGAATTTACAAAAATAAAGTGAAAAAAATCTTATAAATGCTATTATCTGCAGACTTTATGTTTATCGTTGCATACATTTAAAATTAAAAAATTCAGTGTATTTTGTGTTAGTCAAAGGTTATTGTAAAAATGAAAGGAATTTATACTGATGAATTATCCAACCAACCAACCAACCAACCAAC
>NZ_LCTH01000027.1:0-39572 GCF_001008275.1 Haemophilus haemolyticus | reverse complement strand
TAATGGACGAGCTTTCCACTATTTCTTGCGATATTTATCGTGGCGTGGTACGTGATGATAAGGATTTTGTTCCTTATTTCCGCAGTGCGACGCCAGAACAAGAGCTATCCAAACTGCCACTTGGCTCTCGCCCTGCAAAACGCAATCCAAATGGTGGCGTGGAAAGTTTACGCGCGATTCCTTGGATTTTTGCCTGGATGCAAAATCGCTTAATGCTCCCCGCTTGGTTAGGCGCAGGTGCCTCTGTCCGTCAGATTATTGAACAAGGCAAAGGCGATATTATTCATGAAATGTGCGAAAACTGGCCGTTCTTTTCAACTCGAATCGGTATGTTGGAAATGGTCTTTAGTAAATCGGATACCTGGCTTTCCCAACAATATGATCAACGATTAGTGAAAAAAGAGCTTTGGTATTTAGGCGAAAATTTACGTAAGCAACTTGAAGATGATATTCAAACCGTCCTTTCACTTTCTCACCAAAGTAAATTGATGTCTGATTTACCTTGGATTGCAGATTCAATCGCATTGCGTAATATCTACACAGATCCACTCAATCTACTGCAAGTGGAATTGCTTCACCGTTTCCGTGAAAATCCAGAGCAAGTCAATCCCGATGTGGAACAAGCATTGATGATTACCATCACAGGTATCGCGGCTGGGATGCGCAATACAGGCTAGAAAGATGAAAAAAGTGCGGAAAATTTTCCGCACTTTTTTATTCAAATCGATCACTTAATAAAAATTGTAAAACCGCATCCATTCTCAAATGAGGAATGCTCTCCCCTTGTCCTAAAGGCTGAGGTTCAAAACTATCGAAATCAAAGTGCGGTTGTTTTTGCCAGAATTCTGTTCTAGGTAATTTACTCGGCACCGTTCCTGGGTAAAGCGTAATCGGTTGTTTATCAATAGAACGAATCCCTTGAATTGCTTTTATTTCTTTTCCTTGCTGATTCACAATCACTTGCTTTGTGGTACGAACTGCCGCAATGGCGGTATATTCCGTATCAATTCCTTCAAATTCTACATGGCGACCGCCCTCTTGCACAATTTGGCGCATTAAACTCACTAAATTAGGAATTTGATCACGAGTAATATGATCGGCTTTAGTGGCAACAAACATTAATCGATCAATTCGCGGAGAAAACAAACGATGAAGAAAATTTCTGCTTCCATAATGGAAATTATTAAATAACTGATTTAAGCCCATTTGCATATCTAAAAAGGCTTGCTGACTGTGATTTAAAGGCGTTAAACAATCAGCCAAAATAACTTGACGATCAAAGGTAGAAAAATAATTTTCGTAAAAACCTTTCACAATTTTATTGCGATAATAATCATAACGTTTTGTCAGCACGGCAAAATAGCTATTCGATTTGGCAGTTTTTTTCAAGGTTTGCCAATGTTCTTCTGAAAGATGAATTAATGGGAAAAATTGTAATGCGGGCGCCCCCTCTAAGTCACTCGGTAACACAAATCGCCCAGGCTGAATAAATTGCATGCCTTGCGTTTTACATTGATGTAAATAATCCGTATAACTTTTCGCTATCTTAGCTAAAACATCTTCATTTGCGACCGCACTTAAATCTAAATCCTGCAACATGGAAAGCCAATTCTGCGCCAATTCTTCTCTAACGCCAGTTGTGACCTTGATTTGCTCTTGTGACCATTGTTGAAAATCTAGATTTAATAACGGCAAATCGAGCAGCCATTCACCCGGATAATCAAAAATATCCAGATAAAGCGTGCCACGTTCTTTCAAATGACGTAGCAAGCCAGATTGACGTTGAAAACGAATTGCTAAACGTGTTTCACTCACACCACGAGTAGACTGAAACCATTGAGGCGGATTTTGTGATAAATCATTTAAATTACTTTCATAATCAAAACGTGGCACGCTGAGATCTTGTTGGGATACTCGTTTCACCGCCAAGATCGCACCATTTCTAGCCGCTTCAAATAGTGGCAAATGCTGTGATGAATTTTGATTAATGGAGAGAAGTTGATTGATTAAACTTGTAATAAACGCCGTTTTTCCACTCCGACTTAACCCTGTTACCGCCAAGCGCAAAGTGCGGTCAAAACCACGATTAATGATTTGATTGATTTCGTTTTGAACCCTATTAAACATTCAATATCCTAGCCATTTTTACTAATATGCCTTACAATTTGGCACATAATTTATCACAATGCATTTGTTATGTTACGCAAAAATCTTACGTTTTTCTGTTTTCTATTTGGTATTGGCTTGAACTCTCAACTTCAAGCGGCTCCGCGCGTACCAGAACACCTAACAGAAAACGGACTAACTTATTGTACTAATGCCTCTGGATTTTCTTTTAATCCACAAACTGCTGACGCTGGCACAAGTATGAATGTCGTCACAGAGCAAATTTATAATAAACTTTTTGAAATAAAAAACCATAGTGCAAATGTTACGCCTGTTCTTGCTCAGTCTTATACTATTTCACCTGATGGAAAAGAAATATTAATCAATTTGCGTCGTGGTGTTAAATTTCACCAAACGCCATGGTTTACCCCAACACGCGATTTTAATGCGGAAGATGTGGTATTTTCAATTAATCGTGTGTTGGGTCATGATACTTACTTGCCAACCTTATCGGAAACCGCAATTACCTATAAAAACCCACAATATAAAGTGTTTCACGAGCAAGCAAGAAAAGTTCGCTTTCCTTATTTTGATAGCATTAAACTTAATGAAAAAATCAAATCAGTGACCGCACTTTCACCTTACCAAGTGAAAATTGAATTGTTTGAGCCTGATTCATCGATCTTGTCGCATCTTGCCAGCCAATATGCCATTATTTTTTCACAAGAATATGCCTATCAATTAAGCGCAGATGATAATCTCACTCAATTAGATACTCACCCCGTGGGCACCGGGCCTTATCAAGTAAAGGATTATGTGTATAACCAATATGTTCGCTTAGTCCGTAACGAAAACTATTGGAAAAAAGAAGCAAAAATTCAAAATATTATCGTGGATTTATCTACTGATAGAAATGGGCGACTCGTCAAATTTTTCAATAATGAATGTCAAATAGCCTCTTATCCTGAAGTGAGCCAAATTGGCTTATTAAAGAGCGATGATAAGCACTACTATATGCAATCAACTGACGGAATGAATTTGGCATATCTTGCCTTCAATTTTGAAAAACCATTGATGCAGGATCGCACTATTCGAGAAGCTATCTCACAAAGTTTGAACCGCGCACGTATTATTCACAACATCTATCACAATACTGCGACAGTGGCAAATAACATTATTCCTGAAATATCTTGGGCTTCTAGCGTAAACACGCCAGAATTTGACTTTGATTACAGTCCAAAAGTCGCGAAGAAAAAATTAGAAAATAAACATCTTTCGCTCAATTTATGGGTGATTAATGAAGAACAAATGTATAACCCAGCCCCTTTTAAAATGGCGGAAATGATTAAATCCGATCTGGATCAAGTCGGCGTGAAAGTAAAAGTGCGGACAGTAACACGCACATTTTTGAGTGAGCAACTTCGCAATAAATCAGAAAATTACGATTTAATTTTAGCAGGATGGTTAGCTGGAAATCTTGATCCTGACGGATTTATGCGCCCTATTTTGAGCTGTAATACGCAAAATGAAATCACAAATTTATCTAACTGGTGTAACGAAGAATTTAATAATTTAATGGATCGCGCGATTGCCACCTCTAATTTATCTGAACGAGCGCGTGCTTATAATGACGCTCAAGAACTGATTCTACATGAATTACCGATTATCCCTATCGCGAATGTAAAACGCATTTTGGTGGCAAATAGCCGAGTAAAAGGCGTGGAAATGACACCTTTTGGTAGTCTTAACTTTTCTGACTTACGCTTACACAAGGAGAAACCCTAATGTTGTGGTCTGTTATTCGCCATACCCTTTGGGTAACCTTGCTCTTGCTCGTGTTATCTTTGCTAAGTTTCGTGATTTTATTGCGAGATCCGCTTAATGCTGATCTCGTCACTCACAATATTTACACCAGTTATTTTAATTATTTAAGCACTTTATTACATGGTGATTTTGGCATTACTTATAACGGTGGGAAATCGCTGATAGATCTAATTCTAACGGTGCTTCCACCCACATTAGAGCTTTGTTTTACCGCACTTTTATTGGCATTCATTCTCGGCGTGCCGCTTGGCATTATAAGTGCGGTAAATTCTCAGCATATTTTTGCAAAGAGCTTAAAAAGTTTATCTTATGTTGGTTTGTCGATCCCAATATTTTGGCTCGCACCGATTTTGCTTTATGTCGCAGCGGTAAATCATTGGGAAATTGCCTCTATTGGGCAATACAATTTACTCTATGAAATAAAACCGATTACTGGTTTCCCTGTCATTGATGTTTGGTTTATGAATGTGCCTTATCGCACCAAAATTGTACAAAATGTTTTGCAACATTTAGCCTTACCGACACTAGTGCTTTGCATTTTGCCAACAATGGAAATTATCCGAATTATTCAACAACGAGCAGAATATGTTTTGAACCAAAATTTTGCCAAAGTTGCCACAACACGGGGTTGGTCAAAATGGAAAATTCTCCATCAATATGTATTCCGTAATACGTTTCCTTTGCTTGTTCCACAAGTACCCCGCGTGTTTACCCTAGTATTAACTCAATGTATGTTGGTAGAAACTGCTTTGGGCTGGCCAGGAATTGGACGCTGGCTCATCGATGCCGTAACACAACAAGATTACAATAGCATTTCTGCGGGTGTAGTTGTCATTGGCGTTTGCATTATTTTGATCGACACATTCATTAAAGCACTTACTTTCGTGCTCGATCCATTTAAAAAGAAAGGTTGGTATGCAAGATAAAGAACCTGAAGAATTTCGAGAAAATACCTCAATATTCCAAATATGGCTACTATTTCGCAAAAATACCGTTGCGTTGTTCAGCTTTTATTTATTAACGTTGTTAATTCTAACCGCACTTTTCAGCGGTTGGATCGCACCTTATGCTCATAATATGCAGTTTGTCGGGCAAGAATTAATGCCACCATCTTGGGGCGAAAAAGGTCAAATTGCCTTTTTCTTTGGTACTGATGATTTAGGCCGTGATGTACTAAGCCGACTAATTATGGGCACAAGTTACACTATTGGGTCATCATTGCTAGTCGTACTTGCAGTTGCCTTAATTGGTGGAACCTTAGGCATTGTTGCGGGTATGTTGAAAGGCTTAAAAGCGCGTTTTGTCGGCCATATTTTCGATGCCTTTTTATCGCTCCCTATTTTGCTCATTGCCATCGTGATTTCCACTTTGATGGAACCTAGTTTATTGAATGCAATGTTCGCAACACTTTTAGCCATATTGCCGTATTTCATCCACGCAATTTATCGTGCGATTCAACAAGAATTGAAAAAAGATTACGTACTCATGTTAAAACTTGAAGGCATTTCTAACTGGGAATTATTAAAAAGTACCATTTTGCCTAATATCACCGTAATCTATGTTCAAGAAATTGCACGCGCATTTGTTGTCGCCATATTGGATATTAGCGCCTTGAGTTTTATTTCCCTTGGCGCACAGCGACCAACCCCAGAATGGGGCGCAATGATTCGAGATTCTTTAGAACTACTCTATCTTGCACCTTGGACAGTATTACTCCCAGGCTTTGCAATTATTTTTACTATTTTATTAAGCATTATTTTTAGCAATGGCTTAACTAAAGCTATCAACCAATATTACGAATAATTTATGGCACTACTAGACATCCGTAACCTAAATATCGAAATACAAACCTCAAACGGCCTCGTTAAGATTGTGGACGGCGTAAACTTATCGATTAATGAAGGGGAAATTTGTGGGCTTGTTGGCGAATCAGGTTCTGGTAAAAGTTTAATCGCTAAAGTAATTTGTAATGCCATCAAAGAAAACTGGATTATTACCGCAGATCGCTTTCGCTTTCATGATGTAGAGCTACTAAAACTTAGTCCCAATAAACGCCGCAAATTGGTGGGGAAAGAAATATCCATGATTTTCCAAGATCCTCTTTCTTGTCTTGATCCAAGCCGGAAAATAGGTAAACAATTAATCCAAAATATCCCCAATTGGACATTTAAAGGCAAATGGTGGCAATGGTTTGGTTGGAAAAAACGCCGTGCCATTGAATTATTGCATCGTGTAGGGATAAAAGAACACAAAGACATTATGGCAAGCTATCCTAATGAATTAACGGAAGGCGAAGGACAAAAAGTCATGATTGCTATCGCAGTGGCAAATCAACCCCGCTTGCTCATTGCCGATGAACCGACTAATGCATTAGAAGCGACAACAGCATTACAGGTATTTCGATTACTTTCTAGTATGAACCAAAACCAAGGCACAACCGTTTTATTGGCTAGCAATGACATCAGAAGTATTAGTGAATGGTGCGATCAGATTTCTGTACTCTATTGCGGGCAAAATACGGAATCAGGTCCAACGCAAATGTTGCTTGAAAGTCCTCATCATCCTTACACGCAAGCGTTAATTAATGCCGTGCCTGATTTTACGCAGCCCTTAGGATTTAAAAGCAAACTAAGCACCTTAGAAGGTACCGTGCCAATTTTAGAACAAATGCCTATTGGTTGCCGTCTTGGTCCTCGTTGTCCTTTTGCACAGAAAAAATGTATTGAAAAACCAACCCGATTCAAAATAAAACAACATGAATTTTCTTGCCATTATCCAATTAATTTACGCGAGAAAACATTCAAAGAAAAAGCAATGAGCGCACCATTAACACTTGCAAGCAAAGGAAATGAATAATGCCGTTATTACAAGTAGAAGATTTGACTAAAACCTTCAAAGGCCGCAAGCGTTTATTTGGTACGAGTGACTTTAATGCGGTAGAAAACGTGAGTTTTTCTCTTGAACGTCAACAAACTTTGGCGATTATCGGCAAAAATGGTTCTGGGAAATCAACGTTAGTAAAAATGATCGCGGGCATTACACAGCCCACTTCTGGCAGAATTTTATTTAACGATCATGAATTGCAATTCGAGGATTTTCAATACCGCGCGCAACATATTCGAATGGTGTTCCAGGATGCGAATTCAGCGTTTAATCCTCGACTAAACATCGGTGAAGCATTAGATGCCCCGCTACGTTTAGCAACCGATTGGGATGAAGAACGTCGCAATCAGAAAATCTTTGAAACACTATTACTTGTAGGACTTTATCCTGATTACACAAATCTAAAAATTAAAAATCTTTCGATCAGCCAAAAACAACGTGTCGCTCTGGCTCGTGCCCTAATTTTAGAACCTGAAATAATTATTATAGATGATGCGCTTGGCAATCTAGATGCCTCGGTGCGCATTCAATTACTAAATTTAACGCTTGATCTGCAGCAATGTTTAGGTATCTCTTACATTTATGTAGGGCAAGACCTCGGCGTGATTAAACATATTGCAGACACAGTCATTGTGATGGATAAAGGGAAAATGATAAAGAGCGGTAAGCCTAAAACGCTATTTACCGATCCACAAACAGATGTAACTGGCCGTTTAGTGGAAAGTTATTTTGGAAAAATTTTGGATGAAAGTGCCTGGGTAAAGGAAACTCATACTAACTAAGGAAAGAAAAAATGAACACTCGTCCCCTTTATTTCGGACTTATATTTATCGCGATTATCACTGTACTTGCTAGCTACTTAGGGAGTACCGACCTTTCTCATCACTATCATATCAGTGCCTTAATTATTGCCATCTTGCTGGGAATGGTAATCGGAAATACCATTTACCCGCAATTTTCTGCACAAGTGGAAAAAGGTGTATTATTTGCGAAAGGTCCTCTTCTTCGCACTGGCATTGTGCTGTATGGTTTTCGTCTCACTTTTGGCGATATCGCCGATGTTGGCTTAAATGCTGTCATCACTGATGCAATCATGCTGATTTCAACCTTTTTTCTTACCGCACTTTTGGGCATTCGTTATCTAAAAATGGATAAGCAACTGGTTTATCTCACTGGGGCTGGATGTAGTATTTGTGGTGCAGCAGCTGTCATGGCAGCAGAGCCTGTTACCAAAGCAGAATCTCATAAAGTTTCAGTGGCGATTGCCGTAGTGGTCATTTTCGGGACGCTTTCTATTTTTACTTATCCATTTTTCTACACTTGGTCACAACATTTAATTAACGCTCATCAATTCGGTATTTATGTTGGCTCTAGCGTACATGAAGTGGCTCAAGTTTATGCCATCGGGGGAAATATAGATCCTATCGTGGCGAATACAGCCGTCATTACCAAAATGATCCGAGTTATGATGCTTGCACCATTTTTATTAATGCTTTCTTGGTTATTAACACGTAGTAATGGAGTATCAGAAAATACATCACACAAAATTACAATTCCTTGGTTTGCTGTACTTTTTATCGGCGTTGCCATTTTTAATTCTTTTGATTTATTACCAAAAGAACTTGTGAAATTATTAGTCGAAATCGATTCTTTCTTATTAATTTCAGCGATGGCTGCGCTTGGCTTAACTACGCAAGTAAGTGCAATCAAGAAAGCAGGATTAAAACCTCTGATTTTAGGGATACTGATTTATTTATGGCTAGTGGTTGGTGGATTTTTATTGAACTATGGAATATCAAAATTAATATAAAATTCACTTAGGATTGACCGCACTTTTAAAGTGCGGTCTTTTTTTATGAAGAATATTTTCAGATATAGTTATTTAAGACATGAAATTACGCTTTATTTCAAAGTACGATTTAATAAACCATCCTCTAAAAATAAAGGACCAATTGGGCGTTTAGGAATATCAAACTTTTGTGGATAAATCACATCAACCAAATACAATCCATCGGGTTTTGCTGTTGGTGCGGCAAGCTGACGATTTTTCTGCTCAAGTAGCCATTGCATCCATTCAATCGACTGATTTCCAGCGCCGACCTCAATCAAACTTCCCACAATATTGCGCACCATATGATGCACAAAAGCATTTGCTTGAATATCAACAATAATATATTTTCCGATACGAGACACATTCAAATGATGCACATTACGCCAAGGGGTATGAGACTGACATTGTGCAGCGCGGAAAGAGGAAAAATCATGCTCCCCTAATAAACATTGCCCAGCCTGATGCATTTTTTCGGCATCTAAATCTAAATGGCAATGAGTCATTCCTCCCGCTAAAATCGCAGAGCGTAATTTATTACAATAAAGAATATAGCGATAACGGCGTGCTGTTGCAGAAAATCTAGCATGAAATTCATCATCGACTTGTTTTGCCCAAGTCACCGCAATGTCATCAGGTAAATGAGCATTCGTACCAAAAGCCCAAGCCTTATCTGGACGAACCGAATTCGTTTCAAAATGAACAACCTGCCCCGTTCCACTCACACCAGAATCTGTTCTGCCAGCACAAAATATGTCAATTTTTTCATTCGCAATACAAGAAAGCGCCTTTTCTAATTCTTCTTGAACACTGCGGACTTTTTCTTGTCTCTGCCAACCATAATAATTTTGCCCGTTATACTCAATGCCTAATGCGATTTTCATTTTTTACCTTTTGGCTTAATAAAGTGCGGTTATGGTAGCTCAAGTTTATTTGGAGCGCAAATTCACAAAATCGCTCCAGAATTTATTAACAAATAAGTGATAGCTTCCAAAAATTACAGCAATAAATGTGACATTTTTGTGATAAAGATCTCATTCTGATAATCTATCATTAGAGTTTACACTCCAAATTCCCTATAATTAACCAACGTATTATGAAAAACTAAAAGGAAAATTATGAAAACATTGAGTGAATTTATCGTTGAACGCCAAGCAGAATACCCAAATGCAAAAGGGGAATTGAGTGGTATTTTGTCGTCAATTCGTCTTTTAGCGAAAATTATTCACCGAGATATTAATAAAGCAGGCTTAACAAATATTCTTGGCCAATCTGGTGTTGAAAACGTACAAGGCGAAAGTCAAATGAAACTTGATTTATTCGCCCATAACACGATGAAAGCGGCATTAATGGCGCGTGAAGAAGTGGCTGGATTTGCATCTGAAGAAGAAGAAAGTTTTATCGCATTTGATACAGAACGTGGACGCAATGCAAAATACATTATTTTAACTGATCCCCTTGATGGTTCTTCAAATATTGATGTAAACGTATCCGTCGGTACGATTTTCTCTATTTACCGTCGCGTATCTCCAATTGGCACACCAGTCACCTTAGAAGATTTCTTACAACCAGGGAATAAACAAGTTGCCGCAGGTTATATTGTTTACGGTTCATCAACTATGTTGGTATATACCACTGGTAATGGGGTTAACGGTTTTACTTATGATCCATCAATCGGTACATTCTGTCTGTCACACGAAAATATGCAAATGCCAAAAACTGGCCGCATTTATTCCATTAATGAAGGGCAATACCTCAAATTCCCACAAGGTGTGAAAAAATATATTAAATATTGCCAAGAAGAAGATAAAGCGACTCATCGTCCTTACGCCTCTCGCTATATTGGTTCACTTGTAGCAGACTTCCACCGCAACTTATTAAAAGGCGGCATTTATATTTACCCAAGTGCAACCAACTATCCAAATGGAAAACTCCGTTTATTATATGAAGGCAATCCAATTGCATTTTTAGCGGAGCAAGCGGGCGGTGTCGCAACGGATGGTTATCGTCGAATTTTAGATATCGAACCAACCGCACTTCATGAACGTGTTCCATTATTTGTTGGTTCAGAGGATATGGTGAAAAAAGCGCAAGAAATGATGGAAGAATTTAAAGAATAATAAAAATCTCCTTAATTAAAAGAGGAGATTTTTATCAATAAACTGATCAAAAAAACCGAACTTAGTGTTCGGTTTTCTTTTTCATTACATGATACGGCGCGATTGAGTATAAGTTCTAGCCCAGTATTCTTCATCAAGGGAACTTATCGTCACACCTTGCCCTGTGCTAGCATGCATAAATTGGTTGTTACCAATATAAACACCGACATGGTTATTTTTACGGAAGAAAACTAAATCGCCTTTTTTCAACTCTGATTTACTAATTTGTTTACCTAAATAACGCTGTTCAGCAGTAGAACGAGGCAATTCAATACCAAATGCTTCAGAAAAAGTTGTTTGCATAAATGCAGAACAATCAATACCACGTTTGGTTGTACCGCCCATACGATAAGCGGTTCCCACCCATTCATTATACACACCAGCTAAAGCCTTATCCCCCATTAAAGCTGATGAACGGTTTGTTCTCACTTTATGGAAAATCCCTGAACGATTACCTTTTTCTAAACTACTAATCAAACCCGTTAATTGAGCATCATCACTTTCAGAAATAGCCTGATGATTTGCCGTTCGTAGGCCATTAGAACAAGCGGTTGCGAGTGTCGCTAAACCAATAATAACTAAAATTCTTTTTAACATAATTTAAAATAATTAAAAGATATAAAATAAAGTTCTGCCCGAGACTATCAAAATTTGAATAAGATTGCCAGTAAAAATCCAATTCTAATTGGATTTTTGTGATCTTTTGCACAATTTCGGTTTAATTTGTACCACCAACGGTAATTTCATCAATTTTTAGTGCGGGCTGTCCAACACCGACTGGCACACTTTGCCCCTCTTTACCACAAACCCCGATACCTAAATCGAGTTCTGATTTATCTGCAACCATAGAAATCTTTTGCATAACCTCAATACCACTGCCAATTAAGGTTGCGCCCCTAACTGGTTTCGTGATTTTTCCTTTTTCAATTAAATAAGCTTCTGAAGTGGAAAATACAAATTTACCAGACGTAATATCCACTTGCCCGCCACCAAAGTGCGGTGCATAAATCCCCTGTTCTACAGAAGCAATCAAATCATCAAACTGACTTTGTCCAGCAAGCATATAGGTGTTAGTCATTCTAGGCATTGGTAAATGGGCGTAAGACTCACGTCGGCCATTCCCTGTCGGTGCGGCTCCCATCAAACGAGCATTCATTTTATCTTGCATGTAACCTTGCAAGATCCCATCTTTGATGAGTACATTGCATTGGCTTGGCACACCTTCATCATCAATAGTTAATGAACCTCGACGATTCTCAATCGTGCCATCATCCACGATCGTACATAACGGTGAAGTCACTTGTTCACCAATCTTGCCTGTGAAAAGTGAACTTTCTTTACGATTAAAATCTCCTTCTAAACCATGCCCTACCGCCTCATGTAACAGCACACCTGGCCAACCAGCACCTAATACAACAGGCATTAATCCTGCTGGTGCTGCAACTGCACTAAGGTTTACTAAGGCTTGACGAACCGCTTCTTTAGCAAATCCTACTGCTCTAATATCGCCATCAACAACTTCAAAGAACCAATCTAAAGCAAAACGCCCACCAGAACCACAACTGCCTCGTTCACGTTTGCTATCTTCCTCTACTAACACAGAAATAGATAAGCGAACTAAAGGACGAATATCTGCAGCTAGCGTACCATCCGTCGCCATGACTAATATTTCTTCATAAACAGAACTAAGACTTGCTGATACGCGGGTTACGCGATGGTCTTCCGCGCGTGCTGTACGATCAACTAAATGTAATAGCTCAATTTTTTTCTCTTTAGTCAAACTTTCCAAAGGATTAATCGCTGCATAACGAGCAATAGGATTTACAACATTAAAAGCGGATGGGGAAATCAAATTCCCCTGTTTGACTTGCGCAATTCCCTTTACCGCCTCCGCACATTGCTGCAAAGAAGCAAGATTAATTTGATCGGCATAAGCAAAGCCTGTTTTCTCACCAGAAACTGCCCGCACGCCAACACCACGATCAATATGAAAACCGCCTTCTTTTATAATGCCATCTTCCAATACCCAACTTTCATCTTGGCTAAGTTGAAAATACAGATCAGCATAATCAATATTGCGATGCGACATCATATCGAAAATATTGAGCAATGCTTTAGTTGAAAGATTACTTGGTGTCAGTAATGTATTTGAAACTTGGTTTAACATATTTTTTCCAGTCTAAAAGTAAATATATTGTAAGAGCTTGTGTCCGTTTAGTGCAACAGCACAGATTAAAATCGGATGAATAAAGTGCGGTTAATTTTGAGGTTATTTTTCCAAATGCGCTAATCCAAATTGATACAAAGCATTCTTCTTATAACCATACAACTCAGCAACAATAGCAGCCGCTTTTTTTAGCGGTAATTCTTCTGCAATTAATTCAAGTGCCTTCACCGCTTGTGGAGAAATTTCATCGTTATTGTCAGACTTTGGTTTGCCTTCAACAATCAAAACCATCTCGCCTTTTGTACGATTGGGATCTTCTAAAAGCCATTCCCGTAAATTTTTAATCGTATTACCCGTAATCGTTTCCCAAGTTTTAGTAATTTCGCGGGCTAACACAATATATCGTTCTTCCCCCAGCACCGATTGCATATCTTCTAGCGTATCTAAAATCCGGTGAGTGGATTCATAAAAAATCAAAGTGCGGTCTTCTTCTGCGATATTTTCTAATTTATCTTTGCGGGCTTTACTTTTCGCAGGTAAAAAACCTTCAAAACAAAATCTATCAGAAGCAATCCCCGATGCGCAAAGTGCGGTAATTGCCGCACATGCCCCTGGTAAAGGAACAATACGAATGCCTGCTTCACGGCATTGGCGTACTAAATGAAAACCAGGATCACTAATTAATGGCGTCCCCGCATCAGAAATCAAAGCAATATGACTACCTTGCTTGAGTTTTTCCACCAAAATATGCGCTTTTTCTTGTTCATTGTGATCATGCAAAGCAAAAAAGGGCTTTTTGATACCATAATGGCTTAATAAAAGGCCACTATGACGAGTATCTTCTGCTGCAATTAAATCCACTTGAGTAAAAGTATCTAAAGCACGCTGGGTAATATCCTGTAAATTGCCAATCGGTGTGGCAACAATATATAAAATTCCGGTTAAATCAGTCATTTTTGTTTGCTTTTAAGTTATGAGATAAGTAAGATCTGCCACAACTATTGTCTGTTCATGATGGAGCGAGAATGTCTATTCTATTACAAGGCGGACGTTTTAAAAAACGTTTAATGCCAATTTTATTGTCAATGGCCTTAGCTGGCTGTTCAAATCTACTTGGCAGCAGTTTTACGCAAACTTTACAACAAGATGCGAATGCAAGTTCTGAATTTTATATGAATAAATTAGGACAAGCACAAGAACTTGAAGATCAACAAACCTATAAATTGCTCGCAGCTCGCGTGTTAATAAGCGAAAATAAAGTTGAACAATCAGAAGCTTTATTAAGTGAGTTAGGTGAATTAAATGATGAGCAAAAATTAGATCGTGCATTAATTGAAGCGAGAATTTCTGCTGCAAAAAATGTCAATGACATCGCTCAAAATCAATTACGTGCATTGGATTTAAATAAATTAAGTCCGTCACAAAAATCTCGTTATTACGAAACCTTAGCTATTATTGCAGAAAACCGTAAAGACATCATTGAAGCCGTAAAAGCGCGGGTAAAAATTGATGAGAATTTAACAGATATACAACGTCGTCAAGATAACGTTGATAAAACTTGGGCATTGTTACGTTCAGCAAATACTGGTGTAATCAATAATGCTTCAGATGAAGGCAACGCGGCTTTAGGCGGTTGGTTAAACTTAATCAAAACCTACAATGATTATATTCGTCAGCCTGTACAATTAAGCCAAGCATTACAAAGTTGGAAAAATGCTTATCCAAATCATGCAGCCGCAACGTTATTCCCAAAAGAATTGCTTACATTGCTTAATTTCCAACAAACGAATGTGTCACAAATTGGTTTACTATTGCCATTAAGTGGTGACGGACAAATTCTTGGTACAACCATTCAATCGGGTTTCAACGACGCGAAAGGTAACTCAACCATTCCAGTGCAAGTATTTGATACCTCAATGAATTCTGTACAAGATATCATTGCACAAGCAAAACAAGCGGGGATTAAAACCTTAGTGGGTCCATTACTAAAACAAAATCTTGATGTGATTTTAGCGGATCCTGCACAAATTCAAGGTATGGATGTGCTTACATTAAATGCCACGCCAAATTCTCGTGCAATTGGTCAACTTTGCTATTATGGACTTTCACCAGAAGATGAAGCAGAGTCAGCAGCCAATAAAATGTGGAACGATGGAATTCGTAGTCCACTGGTTGCCATGCCGCAAAATGATTTAGGGCAACGCGTAGGTAATGCCTTTAATGTACGTTGGCAACAATTAGCGGGCACAGATGCGAATATTCGTTACTATAATTTACCGGCGGATGTCACTTATTTCCTTCAAGAAAATGGTTCAAATTCAACCGCACTTTACGTGGTCGCCAATCCAGATGAGTTAGTTGAAATGAAAGGCTATTTAACGAATAGCGCACCAAATTTACGTATTTATGCAAGCTCACGCTCAAGCTCCAATGCTGCAAGCAACAACCCTGAGTTTGTCGCTCAAATGAATGGTGTTCAATTTAGTGATATTCCATTTTTTAAAGAAACCAATTCACCACAATATCAAAAACTCGCCAAAACAACTGGCGGTGAATATCAATTAATGCGTTTATACGCAATGGGTGCGGATGCTTGGTTACTCATCAATCAATTTAATGAATTGCGCCAAGTGCCAGGATATCGCTTAAGTGGTTTAACTGGTGTTTTAAGTGCAGGTACAAATTGTAATGTTGAACGTGATATGACTTGGTATCAATATCAAGATGGTGCAATTGTACCGGTCGCAAACTAATGTTTTCTTTAAAACGTCAACAAGGGGCGAGCTTTGAGCATCAAGCTCGCCTTTTTTTAGAATCAAAAGGCTTAAAATTTATTGCGGCTAATCAAAATTTCAAATGTGGTGAACTTGATCTTATTATGAGTGACAAAGGAACCATCGTTTTTGTTGAAGTTCGCCAACGTTCTAATCATGCCTTTGGCTCGGCAATAGAAAGTGTAGATTGGCAAAAACAACAAAAATGGTTGGATGCTGCAAATTTATGGCTAATGAAACAAAATATGAGTTTAGAAGATGCCGATTGTCGTTTTGATTTAATCGCCTTTGGCAAAACGCCCCAAGATATTCAATGGATTCCTAATTTTCTCGATTAATGGCTTTTTATGATGTTACAAAAAGTAAAAGATATTTATAGCGAAAGTATTCAAATTCAAATTGCTGCGTCTAGCATGCTTTCGGAAAATATTGCTAACGCTACCCAAATGGTGATGCAATGTTTGCTAGGCGGCAATAAAGTGATCGCTTGTGGCGTCTCGCGTTCTTATGCCAATGCACAGTTTCTCGTATCTAACTTGCTTAATCGATATGATTTAGCAAGACCGAGTTTTCCCTCTGTGCTCTTAAGTTTAGAAAGTGCGGTGGGTTCTTCTCTTGTTTTTGAACACTCGCCTGAGGAATTGTATTGTCACCAATTTAATGCCGTTGCCAAACCAGGTGACTTACTTATCGCTTTTGCGCCTTTGGGAACAGAGAAGATCGTACTAAACATTATTTCTCATGCAGTAAATAAAGAAGTTAATGTCATTGCACTAACTGGCTCTAGTAACGATGCAATTCAAGGAATTTTAGCCGATAGTGATTTAGAAATATCGATTCCAGCAACGAAAGAAAGTCGAGTCTTAGAAAACCATCTTTTTGTTATCAATGCCCTTTGTGAATTAGTTGACCACACCTTGTTCCCAAGTGCTTGACAGCAAAATAAATCAATTTCAAACTAGCGGTAATTTAATCTCAAAAGGAGTTAATTATGACATTATCCCCGTTAAAAAAACTGGCTATCGTGCTTAGCACAACATTCTTTTTACAAGGCTGTATCGTTGCCGCTCTTGGTGGTGGCGCCGCAGCAGCTAAAGTTGGTACCGATCCTCGAACAGCTGGCACACAAGTTGATGACGAAACACTCGAATTCAAAGTCGAAAATGCCGTTGAAAAAGATGCTCAAATCAAAACTGAAGGTCGTGTAAATGCAGTGTCTTACAATGGTCGAGTACTTTTAATCGGTCAAGTTCCCAATAGTGGCGTAAGAGAAACAGCCGCAGATCTTGCAAAAGGCGTTGAAGGTGTCAATGATATTTATAACGAACTGACTATTGGCCCGAAAATCTCTTTTGCACAAATTAGCAAAGACAGTTGGATTACCACTCAGGTCAAATCAAAAATGTTAGTCGATGGTCGAGTTAAAGCGACAGATGTAAAAGTTATTAGCGAAAATGGAGAAGTTTTCCTACTCGGTACAGTGACTCACGCTCAAGCTGATGCAGCTGCAGATATTGCGAGCAAAATCAGTGGCGTGAAAAAAGTAATTAAAGTTTTCAAATATCTAAATTAAATAGCACACCAAACTAGACCACGTTGTAACTAAAATTTTGTATAAACGTCGATTTCAATTAACAGGTGATCGTTTAGTCGATCACCAGATTAATAATAAACAATAATTCACCATATATTTTAAATATTATCTCAATAAAATCTATTTTTCCTCATATAATCGAAGTAATTATATACATCAAAAAAGAATTCACTATTGAAAAATAGTGTTTTTATAATGTTTGAGGAATAATATTGTATTCATGCTAGGATACAAATCTAAATTTTAGTTATAATGCAAGGTAAAGGGGATATCATTATGCCTTATTCCAATCATAAGGCTTCATAAATCTTTTCAAAATTGTTATCTAATACCCCCCCTAATAAGTAGGGCCAAATTATGTAAATCAAGATTCTTCTAATTTATCTATTAGTAGTTTGAATGTCTCATATTTTTCTCTGAGCATTTTTTTCTCTTTATTTGATAAAAACTCAAAACAATCAACAATATAATTTTTTTGATTTAAAATAAATCTCTTTAATCCATTTAAAAGTTGTGTATTTTTATGTGTCAAAATTTGTTTAATTTTATCAATAGCTATATCCAACAAGTCTTCAGTATTTTCAACTTTTACAAACTCAGTAATCGAGCCTTTACGCTTTGTTCGATAAATATAAAAGTAACTATCATAAATGGTATAAGTTTTTATTTTTTCTGATAAATCGAAACTCCAATATAGATCCTCATGTTTTCTACCTTTTGGAAACATTAACTGGTGTTCTAAAATAAGTTCTCTTAGAACAATTTTCGTCCATGCTGCTGGTCTATAAATGTTCTTTGTAACCAATAGTTCAAAATCACATGAATAATTGAAAGTTAAATCATTTTTATTAATCGGATAATTTTCTACTTCCCCATTGTTAAATAAGAAAGTAGCATCATTAATTATTAAATCAACATTATCTCTCGCTATTTCAGAAAGTTCAGAAAGTACATATTTTCCATTCCAATAATCATCGCCATCTAAAAACATTAAATACTTTCCTCTGGCAATTTGAATACCCGCATTTCTTGCATCAGATAATCCACCATTAGTTTTATGAATAAATATTATATTTTTATATTTCTTCGCATATTTAATACAAATATCAATCGAATTATCTTGTGAACCATCATCTACTAATATTAACTCATAATTTTGATAATCTTGTGAAATCACAGATTCAATACATTGCTCTAAATAGCATTCAACATTATAGATTGGCACAATAATGCTAAATAAAGGATTTTCAAGTTTTTCTTGTAATTTTTCTTGTGGAACTTCTCCCAATAAATAACAAGCCTGTGCGATATTTTTAGGATCGTGAAATTCAGTGAATTGATTAGCAAGCCAATAGGGTTTAGACTCCTGCAAAAATATAGTTAACTTCTTAGCTAAATCTTTACGTATTAAATAAAGAGAACAACAGAAATTATAATTCTGTATATCACTATAAATAATGGCCTCTAGCTCATCACCAACTCTATACAAACGTTGTTCATATAGATCATTATACTTATACTGTTCCTGTGGGAGTGACAATTTGATAATACCATAGGACGGATATTTATTCGCATACCCCAAAGCTAGCTGCTCAAAATCAGCTACCAAATTGATATCACTCTCCGCCACAAGTGCAAAGTCTTCATCGTCTAACAACTCATTTTCAGCCAGACTCTTCCAACATTTTATATGTGAAAGTGTAATAGCAATTTCCTCGCTTGTAACATCTCTATTCAGTTTTTTAAAGGCTTTGTCTACATTAAAAATATCCTCATTTAAACCAAATGCAAGAACTTGTACTGGTTCTAAAACGGGAATAGCTGAAAATAAATGAGAATTTTTTTGAGATAAAAAATTAGATAAATTTTCATTCCTTTGTGCGGAATAAAGTACATAATAGGTTAGTTTTTTCATATTTTTACTGTGAATAAGTAATAAAGATTAAAAATTTAGGGGCTGTACTAGATAACGACTAAAAATCCCATTTAGGTTAGAATAAACCAATGAGAAAAAATCGCTTAAGTCAGCATAAACAAAATAAACTCATTGAACTGTTTGTCGCAGGTGCCACAGCAAGAACAGCCAGTGAATTGGTTAATGTAAACAAAAATACAGCCGCTTATTACTTTCATCGATTACGCTTACTCATCTATCAAACAAGCCTACATTTGGAAATGTTTGAAGGCGAGATTGAAGCCGATGAAAGCTATTTCGGCGGTACTCGAAAAGGCAAACGTGGTCGCGGTGCCGTGGGAAAAGTCGCAGTATTCGGGCTTCTCAAACGAAATGGCAAGGTTTATACCGTCGTTGTAATGCGCAATCAGCGACATTATTGCCAATTATCCGAGAGAACGTTAAGCCTGACAGCATTGTGTATACGGATACCTTTCGTAGTTATGATGTGCTTGATGTCAGTGAATTTAGCCATTTTCGCATCAATAACAGCATGCATTTTGCTGAAAATCACAACCACATAAACGGAATTGAGAATTTTTGGAATCAAGCAAAACGCCATTTACGCAAGTTTAATGGCATTCCCAAAGAGCATTTTGAGCTATATTTAAAGGAATGTAAATGGCGTTTTAACAACAGTGAAATAAAATCTCAAATATCCATTTTAAAACAATTAGTTAAGGGTAGTTTGGTCTGGTTATCTAGTACAGCCCCTAAAATTAAATTTATTACTGAGTAGTATTAACTTTAGTATACCAAAAAAGCAGCCAGACACACTGAAAAAATAATGTGATATCTAAAACTAGTCGACTAAATCTCCTTTATATAAAGGATAAGATATATCAGGCTAGAGATCCATAAATTTACTATAATTCATTCAACTACTACATAATACCGATAAATTTCAACCGCACTTTTCTCATTTTTACAAGTAAAAAATTTGATTTTTTTGCTATTCGAAAAAACCATTTATTTTTAAATAAGTTACCTATTGTCAATAATTCAATCAAAAAATTTATTGCTTGATCTCAAGCAATAAACACATTACCTTGTGCTAGATTTTATTACAAACACTATATCTTGTGTTTAACATTGCTATAATAACAAGGGTCGTACAATGAATAAAAGCTTAATGGTAACCAAGCGTGATGGCACGCAGGAACAAATCAATCTTGATAAAATCCACCGTGTTATTACATGGGCAGCAGAAGGTCTAGACAATGTATCTGTTTCCCAAGTTGAGCTTCGCTCACACATTCAATTTTATGAAGGCATTCGTACTTCAGACATTCACGAAACAATTATCAAAGCAGCTGCGGACTTAATCAGCAAAGATTCTCCGGATTATCAATACCTTGCTGCGCGCCTTGCGGTGTTCCATTTGCGTAAAAAGGCTTACGGTCATTTCGATCCGCCGCGTTTATACGATCATGTGAAAAAACTCGTGCGCATAGGCAAATATGATCATGCGTTATTGGATGATTATACCCGTGAAGAATGGGACACAATGGACGGATTCATCGACCATTGGCGTGATATGACGTTCTCTTATGCTGCCGTAAAACAATTAGAAGGTAAGTATTTAGTTCAAAACCGTGTGACGGGAGAAATCTACGAATCAGCACAATTCCTCTATTTACTCGTTGCCGCTAGTTTATTTTCTAAATATCCAAAAGAAACGCGTTTGGATTATGTAAAACGTTTCTACGATGCAACATCTACCTTCAAAATTTCCTTACCAACACCAATTATGGCGGGAGTGCGCACACCTACTCGTCAGTTCAGCTCTTGCGTATTAATTGAATGTGATGATAGCTTAGATTCAATCAATGCAACGGCATCAGCTATTGTGAAATATGTTTCACAACGCGCGGGGATTGGCATTAATGCAGGTGCAATTCGTGCACTAGGCAGTGAGATTCGTGGCGGTGAAGCATTCCATACGGGTTGTATTCCATTCTATAAATATTTCCAAACTGCGGTGAAATCTTGCTCACAAGGTGGCGTTCGTGGCGGCGCAGCGACACTTTATTACCCTATTTGGCACTTAGAAGCGGAAAGCTTGCTTGTATTAAAAAATAACCGTGGTGTAGAAGACAACCGTGTTCGTCATATGGATTATGGCGTCCAGTTAAACAAATTAATGTATCAACGCCTAATTAAAGGTGGTGAGATTACTTTATTTAGTCCATCTGATGTACCTGGGCTTTATGAGGCATTCTTTGCGGATCAAGATAAATTTGAAGAACTCTACGTAAAATACGAACAAGATCCAACTATCCGTAAACGCACCGTTAAAGCTGTTGAGATTTTCTCTTTATTAATGCAAGAACGTGCATCAACAGGTCGTATCTATATTCAAAACGTAGACCACTGTAATACTCACTCTCCGTTTGATCCACAAGTCGCACCAGTTCGCCAATCTAACTTATGTTTAGAAATCGCGTTACCAACGAAACCACTTCAGCACATTAATGATGAAAATGGAGAAATCGCACTTTGTACACTTTCCGCATTTAACTTAGGTAAGATTGAAAGCTTAGATGAATTAGAAGAACTTGCCGATCTTGCTGTGCGTTCACTTGATGCATTATTAGATTATCAAGATTACCCTGTTGTGGCGGCAAAACGTAGTTCACTTGCTCGTCGTGCATTAGGTATCGGTGTCATTAACTATGCTTATTACCTTGCGAAAAATGGTGTACGTTATTCTGATGGTTCAGCGAACGATTTAACTCACCGCACGTTTGAAGCGATTCAATACTATCTATTGAAAGCTTCCATGAACTTAGCAAAAGAATTAGGTGCATGCGAATACTTCAATGAAACCAATTACGCGAAAGGTATTTTACCAATCGATACGTATAAGAAAGATATCGATAGCTTAACGCAAGAACCATTGCATTATGATTGGGAAACGTTACGTCAAGAAATCAAAGAGTTTGGTTTACGTAACTCGACCTTAACCGCATTAATGCCGTCAGAAACCTCTTCACAGATTTCTAACGCAACAAATGGTATCGAGCCGCCACGTGGTCATGTAAGTATTAAAGCATCAAAAGATGGTATCTTAAGACAAGTTGTACCGGATTATGAAAACTTAAGTGATAACTACGAGTTACTTTGGGATATTCCAAGTAATGATGGTTACTTACACTTAGTGGGCATCATGCAAAAATTCGTAGACCAAGCGATCTCTGCAAACACCAACTACGATCCAAAACGTTTTGAAGACGGTAAAGTACCAATGAAAGTGTTGTTAAAAGATCTTTTAACCGCTTACAAATACGGCTTAAAAACTCTTTACTATCAAAACACCCGTGATGGTGCGGAAGACAGCCAAGAAGATTTAGATGATGGCTGTGCAGGCGGCGCTTGTAAGATTTAAAGGAATTATATGACTCTGTTGCAAGAAATTATTAATGGCTGTGTAAATCACAGCCTTTCATTAAATGAAACTTTAATGAAATGCAAAATTCTTGCTTATCGCTTAAAAAATGAAGAGCTAAAAAATTGGGTCAATAGAGAAATAAATGGATATGACAATAAAGATAGTTTCCCTTCTTATCGTATAATTCCAGCACATTCAAAAGGCGACTTTCAATTTTCAGCCCATTTAGTTAAAAACTTGAATATACCTTCTACTGCGATAAGAGAAGAGTTTAGAGAATATGTAGACATATGCTACATGTCTAGAGGAGTCTCGACTTTAGAGCATTTACTTAATAATTCAACTTCAGATATGTTAATGGCTGATTGGGATCATAATTTGGTTGTTCTAGAGGGACGTAAAATTTATAAAGATGCTACTTGTTTATATGCATGGCAAGAAATCTCTTTATCTGCAATTACTGAAATATTAGAAAAAGTACGAAGTATAATTCTTGATTTCTGCTTAAAAATAGAACAAGAATATCCAAACATAGGAGAGCATCCCATGATAAATACTCCAGATATAAAGAAAGTTGAGCAAATTGTTCAAAATACCTTTAATTTCTATGGAGGAACGCAAAATGTTGCCACAAATAGCAAGGAATTTTCTCAAGATATTCAACTAAATAGCAATGAATTGTTCAATAATATAGAGAATGCTATCAATTCAATATCTAGTATTGATGAAACGTTGAAATCTGAATTGCTAAAATTATTACTTCAGATGAAAGATAGTAATAATAAACAGACATTTAGCGAAAAATATAAAAATTTTATTGAGTTAATTAGTAATCATGCGAATATACTCACTACTCTAGCACCATTTATACCTGCTTTAACAAACTTACTGGGACATTAATCATGGCATACACTACTTTCTCACAAAACAAAAATGACCAACTCAAAGAACCGATGTTCTTCGGTCAAAACGTAAACGTTGCGCGTTACGATCAACAAAAATATGAGACTTTTGAAAAGCTCATTGAAAAACAACTTTCTTTCTTCTGGCGACCTGAAGAAGTGGACGTGTCGCAAGACCGTATCGACTACGCGGCGTTACCTGAACATGAAAAACACATTTTCATCAGCAACTTAAAATATCAAACGTTGCTCGATTCTATTCAAGGTCGTAGTCCAAACGTGGCGTTACTTCCACTTGTTTCTATCCCTGAATTAGAAACCTGGATCGAGACTTGGACCTTCTCTGAAACCATCCACTCTCGTTCTTACACGCACATTATTCGTAATATCGTGAACGATCCGTCTATCGTGTTTGACGACATCGTAACTAACGAAGAAATCATCAAACGTGCACGCGATATTTCTTCTTACTACGACGATTTAATCCGCGACAGCCAACTTTACAGCCTATACGGCGAAGGCACTTACACCGTGGATGGAAAAGAATGTGTGGTGACATTACGAAACTTGAAAAAACAACTTTACCTTTGCTTAATGAGCGTGAACGCGCTTGAAGCGATTCGTTTCTATGTATCCTTTGCTTGCTCATTTGCCTTTGCAGAACGTCAATTAATGGAAGGTAATGCGAAAATCATTAAATTTATTGCACGTGATGAAGCATTACATTTAACTGGTACGCAGCACATTTTAAATATTATGGCTGTAGGTCAAGACGACCCAGAAATGGCAGAGATTGCAGAAGAATGTAAACAAGAAGCCTATGATTTATTCTTAGCCGCTGCGGAACAAGAAAAAGACTGGGCTGATTACTTGTTCAAAGACGGTTCTATGATCGGTTTGAACAAAGACATTTTGGTGCAATACGTGGAATACATCACCAATATCCGTATGCAAGCAGTTGGTCTTCCATTGCCATTTGGTGCTCGTTCTAACCCAATTCCATGGATTAACGCATGGCTTGTTTCTGACAATGTACAAGTGGCACCACAAGAAGTGGAAGTAAGTTCTTACCTTGTAGGTCAAATTGACTCAAAAGTTGATACGAATGATTTTGGGGATTTCGATCTATAATTAAAAACACATAAGAAAATAACCGCACTTTGGAATATTCTTTTTAAATATTTAAAGTGCGGTTAATTTTTTGTTCATTTTAAAAGGCTTTCTAACACAGAAAACCTTTTATTTCTTAGATTTCCAATAATAATCTTGTTGGGTCTTCCAATAATTCTTTAATCGTTACCAAGAAACCAACAGATTCACGGCCATCAATTAAACGATGATCGTAAGATAAGGCAAGATACATCATCGGACGAATCACAACTTGACCATTAAGCGCAATCGGGCGTTCTTTAATTGCGTGCATCCCTAAAATCGCACTTTGTGGTGGATTGATAATTGGGGTGGACATAAGGGAGCCGAACACACCGCCATTTGTAATGGTAAAATTGCCGCCAGTGAGATCTTCTACTGTCAATTTTCCATCACGACCTTTTTCAGCTAATGCTTTAATTTGTTTTTCGATCTCTGCCATACTGAGCTTATCGCAATCGCGAAGCACTGGTGTGACTAATCCACGAGGAGTAGAAACCGCAATACTAATATCAAAATAGTTATGGTAAACAACATCATCCCCATCAATAGAAGCATTCACTTCAGGATAACGTTTTAATGCTTCCACAACCGCTTTAATATAAAAAGACATAAAGCCTAAACGGACACCATGCTGTTTTTCAAATTTTTCGCCGTAGGTTTTACGCAAAGTCATTATCGGCTGCATATCCACTTCATTGAAAGTAGTAAGCATTGCTGTACTATTTTTGGCTTCAAGTAAACGTTCAGCAATACGTTTACGCAAACGGGTCATTGGCACACGTTTTTCAGAACGTGCGCTATAAGCTACTGTACTAATTGTATTTTGCTCAGTGGCCGCTTCTTGTTTCGCTTGCAGCGCTTGTCGTTTTGCGATTTCACGTTCAATATCTTCACGCGTTAAACGACCACCAACACCCGAACCTTGAATTTGCTCTGCTTGTAAATCATGTTCTGCTAATAAACGACGAATCGCAGGACCCTGATCCGCATTGTGATTATGACTATTTTCAATCGCTGCATTTTGGCGATCAGAAGGTGTAGGTTCATTCGTTGCTTTTAACGTCGCAGAACTAACATCCCCTTCTTGAGCCGTAGAAATTTTTCCTAGCAACTGTTTACTCACCACAGTTTCACCCTCAGCTTGAACAACTTCTGCCAGTACGCCATCAGAAAGTGCGGGCACTTCTAGCACGACTTTATCTGTTTCAATTTCTACAATAACTTCATCACGTTTAACGGTATCACCTACTTTTTTATGCCAAGTCGCAACGGTTGCATCCGCAACTGATTCAGGTAGGTCTGGAACAAGAATTTCAATGGTCATTTTATTTTTCCTTATCTCTTAAAGTGCAACTTATTGCACTGAATTACTCTTTTACTTTTTATCCATGATGCAACAAGTACACCCGTAAATTTATAAAAGTATCTTAATTTTTAACCGCACTTTATAGGGTTAACGCATCTTCCACTAACTGTTTTTGCTGTTTAGTGTGAAGCGACATATAACCCACAGCAGGCGAAGCTGAAGCTGGACGCCCTGCATATTTGAGTTTAACGGATTCTGGAATTGCTGATTCAAAATTATGTTTGCTGCAATACCAAGCCCCTTGGTTAAGTGGTTCTTCTTGGCACCATACATAATCCGTGACATGTGCATAAGGCTCAAGCACTTTCTTCACATCCTCATGCGGGAACGGATAAAGTTGCTCAATGCGGATAATCGCTACATCTTTCTGATTATTCGCACGACGTTGTTCAAGTAAATCGTAATAAACTTTACCTGAACACATTACCACATGTTTTACATCTTTAGGATCAAGCTCGTCAATTTCTCCAATTACCGTTTGAAAGGCTCCATTAATCAACTCATCTAAACTGGATACAGCTAATGGGTGACGTAGCAAAGATTTTGGAGAAATAGCAATTAATGGACGACGCATCTTACGCAACGATTGACGACGAAGCATGTGATACACCTGTGCTGGCGTTGATGGCACGCAGACTTGCATATTTTGTTCAGCACAAAGTTGCAAATAACGTTCAAGACGAGCAGAAGAATGTTCTGGACCTTGTCCCTCATAGCCATGAGGCAATAACATAACTAAACCACACATTCTGCCCCATTTTTGTTCGCCGGAGCTAATAAATTGGTCGATAACAATTTGTGCACCATTAGCAAAATCGCCAAATTGCGCTTCCCAAATGGTTAAAGTTTTAGGATCCGTTGTTGCATAGCCATATTCAAAAGCAAGAACAGATTCTTCAGATAGTACCGAATCCCATACTTCAAAACGACCTTGATTAGCATGCAAATGTGTTAATGGTACATACCCCGTACCATCATTTTGATTATGCACAACGGCATGACGATGGAAAAAGGTTCCCCGCCCCGCATCTTCACCTGATAAACGAACATTAACACCTTCATCAAGTAAAGTGGCATAAGCCATGGTTTCAGCCATGCCCCAGTCGAGCAATTTTTCGCCTTGATACATTGCTTTACGATCATTATAGATTTTTTCTACACGAGGATGAGCACGTAAACTTTCTGGATATTCACACACACGTTTAGCAAGCGTTAAAAAACGTTCCTGTGAAAACTTGCTTTCATACGGCGCAGTCCAATCATAGTTGAGATATTGCAACCAATCCATTTTTGCCGTATCCATTTCTCGCCATTCTGATACGACTCGATCACCATTATCTAGTGCATCGCGATAATCATTCGCCATCTCGGTGACTTGTTCTTCAGTCATCACGCCTTCTGCAACTAAGCGATCTGCATAAACTTTACGAGGGGTAGGATGTTTTTTGATGATGCTATACATCATTGGCTGAGTAGCTAATGGTTCATCAGCTTCGTTATGACCATGGCGGCGATAAGAAATCAAATCAATAAAAATATCTCGTTTAAATAAATTACGATATTCCACCGCCATACGAGCAGCAAAAGCAACCGCTTCAGGATCATCACCATTAACATGAATAATCGGCGCTTGAATCATTTTTGCAATATCGGTGCAATACTCTGTAGAACGCGTGTCATTCGGGTTAGATGTCGTAAAACCAATTTGGTTATTAATCACAATACGAATGGTACCGCCCACACTGTAACCACGGGCATTTGACATATTCAATGTTTCTTGAACAACGCCCTGCCCTGCCACGGCGGAATCGCCATGTACTGTAATCGCTAAAACTTGGCTACGCGTTGTATCATTAATACGAGTCTGTCTTGAACGCACAGAGCCCACCACTACTGGGCTTACAATTTCCAAATGAGATGGATTAAATGCCAAAGTTAAGTGAACTCGCTTATCATCCACTGCAAAATCAGAGGAAAAACCTTGATGATATTTCACATCCCCTGTACGTTCACTCGAATGTTTACCCGCAAATTCATCAAATAAATCCTCAGGCTTTTTACCTAATACATTCACGAGCATATTCAGACGCCCACGGTGTGCCATTCCCATTACCACATCATTTACTCCTTTGCGACTAGCATGACGGATAATTTCTTTCATCAATGGAATAAACGCATCACTTCCTTCTAAAGAAAAACGTTTCGCCCCTGGGAATTTTGCCCCTAGATAGCGCTCTAAACCATCTGCGGCGGTAAGTTCACGAAGAAAATTAACACGTTCTTCAGATGTAAAAAGCGGTTTATCTAACACACTTTCCATTTTGCTCTGAAGCCAAGTTTTCTGTGCCATATCTTGCACATGCATAAACTCTAAGCCAATTGAGCCACAATATGTCTCTTTCAACATTTGAGCTAACTCACCAAACTTAATGGTATCGCGTTTGTAAACGTAATGATTAATATTGAAGGTTTCGTTGAGATCTTGTTCAGTAAAACCGTGATGACGATAATCTAATTCAGGGACGGAAGATACTTTCCAACGATAATAATTGAGGGGATCGAGATTAGCCTCTAAATGGCCACGAAAACGATAGGCATTGATAAATTGTAGAACTTTCACCAATTTTGCACCAGCAGCAGGATCTATCACTGTCACCGCTTCATTATGATTTTCTCGTGCTAAGCGACGAAAATAATCTCGCACTGGTGTATGGGGCTGTTCAAGTGCGGTCATTTTTGGTAAAGAATCAAAAGTGGCTCGCCAGCTTTCCTCCACAGACTGCGGATCATTCAAATAGCTTTCATAAAGTTCTTCTATATAAGATTGATTTGCACCGCCTAACGCTGTACTGGCTAACCAATCATCAAATGCCTTGTTTTGCTGCATAATTACCTCTTTATTATGATTATTTGGAACGATATTTTTCGCTCCATTTTTTATGCATTATACATAGGATTTAAAAGGAAATAAGCCTCTTATCAAAAATTGTTACAGATTTGTGATCTGACTCAAACTCTTTCCTTTTTCAGATAAAAAGAGCCAATAAAAAATCAGCTCTTTTAGAAAATAAGAATAAAATTCACCGCTCTTTTAACGATTTAAAAATGGGTTTGTCTGTTTTTCTCGAACAATAGTTGTATAAGGCCCATGCCCAGCAATAATAATAAGATCATCATTCAACGGTAATAGTTTTGTTCGAATTGAAGAAATCAATGTTTCATAGTCACTACGAGGGAAATCGGTACGACCAATTCCGCCTTGAAATAATACATCGCCTGTAAATGCCACCTTTTTCTCATGTTCAATAAAACCAATATGCCCTGGTGTATGTCCTGGTAAATGTAAAATCTCGAAATTAAAGCCATCTAATTTTAAGATTTCGCCTTCTTGATTAAACCAACGATCAGGTAAAAAGGCTTCAATATTTGGAAAACCAAAACGTTGCGCTTGTTCTGGTAAACTCTCAAATAAAAATTTATCTTCTTCATGAGAGCCCCAAATTTCAACCCCAAAATGTTGTTTTAATTGCATGGCTGCGCCAACATGATCTAAATGACCATGGGTAAGCAAAATCACTTTGAGATTTAAATCCAGTTCTTCAATACGTTGAATTAGGCGTTCGGCTTCGCCACCTGGGTCAATAATTGCTGCATTTTTGTCGTCATCCCAAATCAAAGAACAGTTTTGTTGAAATGCGGTGACTGGGATAATTTCGATATTCATGTTTGCTCCTTATAATCGATAAAATTGTTGAGTATTCAAAAGCATTTGCTCTTGAACATAATGTAATGGCAAAGATCTTAATTCAGCTACTTTCTTCACTACTGCGAATAATTGCTCGGAAGTTACCGCACTTTCCAATCCTTCGTGTGGCCAAGGGCTATCCGTTTCAATCATCAAACGGTTCAACGATAAATGTTGAGCAACATATTGCGTTTTAGGATTCCATAAAATATCAGGCGTTAGGCTCGCAAAATATGGTGTAGATAAAAATTTCTGAAAAGATTTTTCATCTGTCTTAAACCAATGAAAATGGGCACGTTGAATATTATGTTTCTGTAATAATTCAAGGGCAATATCCACATCATTATGCACAATATGTAAATTTAACGGCAAATCCCATTTTTTCGCTATCAGAATAAATCGTTCCAGTAATTCAATGTAAGGTGTGTAATCCAAATTTAAATTTTCACGTTTAGAATAATATGGCAACCCCACCTCGCCAATCGCAGAAATCGATGAATGATGTTCATCAATCCATTGAAATAATTCTTCTCGCTCTTCTAAATTTAGCAAGGGCTGTTCAGGGTGAAAACCAGCTGCAATATAAACTTTCTCGGGATAAGCCTGTTTTAAATTCAATAGTTTTTTAGCACTTTTTAGATTCGTACTTACTGCAAGCATACCTGTAATCTTCGAATCACCAAGTGTTTTCTGAATATTCTCATCAGAGAGTTGATCTAAATGAAGATGACTGTCAAATAGCATAGTATTTTCCAATGAAAAACCGCACAAAAGTGCGGTCAATTTTAAATTTATTTTATACCCCTTTCCAGGTTCTAACAGGGCCTGTATCCACATGAATAAAATTACTTGTTGGATAATAACCGACACCACCATTTCGAAGACTTTCTGCGGAAGATTTCACTTTAATCAAAGGTACACCCGCAATACGGAAATCAATAGCCTTTCCTTTAATATGATAACTATTACTTGCTACGCCTTTACTTTGACGATGGCGCATTGCATTTGTTGCAGCGGAACGATACCCACAAATAATTTCAATTTCAGCATTGCGTAGTCCCAAATTGCTTTGAATGTTATAAAACTTGTGAAATAAATTTGGATCCATTCTATGAACTTGGCTTGTTCGTTTATCGCGCATAAAATGGTCTAATTTTTTTAATGTGGCACTTGCGAAACCTTTTTGTGCAGAAAACTCAGCACTTAATCGCTCTCCCGTATTAATGTTACGGAACATCAAAATACGAGGCTTAGGTGTTGAAACCATTGCTAATACAGAATTTGGTAAAACTGATGCGCCTAAAACAATGCCACCGAGCGACAGCCATTTACGTTTCTGTTTATCAACTTTGTGCATCATCTCTCCTTTCTATTTTTTAATGGATTATTAGAGATATTTTTTAACGACATTCCAGTTAATTCCACTGAAATTCATCAATCCATCATATTTATAAATATCTGGCAATGCCTGAATATTTCCATTCTCAACCCAAGATGTCACATAGTATATAAACACTGGGTTTTCCGAACGAATTGGGGCAGAAACCGTTTTTTTACTCTCTAAAACATTCTTTTTACGTTCATCAGACCACCCTGCTTCTTTCAATAAAATACTAGCAAGTTGATCGGATTTTTCAACACGTACGCAACCAGAACTTAATGCGCGATCTTTACGGCTAAACAACCCATGATTCGGCGTGTCATGTAAATAAATAGCATCTGAGCTTGGCATATTAAATTTATAATTACCTAATGCACTATCACCCGCTGCTTGTCGAACTCGATAAGGGAATTTATTACCAATAGATGCCCAATCAATAGAAGCTGGATCAACAACATTTCCCTGACTATCTAAAATTGAATAATTATGTTCTGCAATATAATTTGGATCCGCTTTCATTTTTGGCAATAAATCTTCATTAATCAACCGAGTTGGTGCATTCCAAGGTGGATTAACAACAACATTACTCAATTTGCTATACATCACTGGCGTACGTCGTTCATCCTTACCAACAATAACACGAGACTCCAAAATTAAATTACCATCACGATAATACTGCAATTTATAACTTGGAATATTTACAAAGATGCCATTATGAAAATCAGGGATTACTCGCAAACGCTGTGCATTAATTGCAAGTTTCTGCCCAACCTCTGATAAGCCTGATGCAGATACCATTGATGACAGAGCTTTAACAGTTTGATGATATAAGTGATTATCACCCGATAAACTTTGTACAAAACTTAAAAGTTGGCCATTTTCTACCGCACTTAACCAACGTTGAATATGCTCATCTGCAGGTTGTTGAACTTGATAAGCGCTAGATGAATAAAGCCAGCGTTGAGCTTGCGCGCCCACATTTTGAGTATAATACAAATAATCTAGCAATATATCGCTCAATAAAACATCATAAGCTAACCCGTCTTGTTGTTCGATCAATTCAAAGGACTCTAAGGATTTTGCTGAACGTTTAGAAATACCACTAGCCACCATTGCTGCGTAATCCTGTAATAATTGGCGAGCCGCAGCATTATCTTTCCATAATGGTGTATATTTACGTTCTGCATATAAACGAGCTAACAAAGGCTTAAACTGTAAAGCATGCTCGCCTATTTCATGGGTGAGAGACATCTCTAAAATCGATTGCTTTTCCTGTGATAAGCGCGCTTGATCTAATTTAATTTCTTCTTCGAGCTTTTGTTTTTCTTCCGGAGATAAATGCGAAACATCAATTCCATGAATTTGCGCAGATTTCCCATTGTTTGCAAAATCTGCTAAAGCGCATCCTGATGTCATCATTGACAATGACAACACAAATACTGAGAGCTTTGCAGTGCTTTTAAACATAGCCATTCCTTAAACATTTCCTAAAAACAACCGCACTTTATCTAAGTTCTAAAACAAAGTGCGGTTAAAATAATTTTATTTTTTCTCTTCTACTTTTTCTGTTGGTTTCTGAGCTTCTTTACCAACATCTTGCGCACTTGAATTCAACATGACAAAATCCGCAGCCATTTTTTCTGCTTCTTTTAAGAAGAAATCTGGCGCTTCATAATCTTTCGGTAAATCATCAATATCATTTAATGCTTTTTTACCTTCGCGTTTAAAACGATCATTAATATCTTTTAAGCGTCTTGCATCATCCTTATCATTTTCAGCTTTACGCGTTTGATAATTCAACGATAAGAATTTGCGATCACGGCGCTCATTACGGATTTTTAAATCTTCATTCAATGCAACAAATTCAGGATCTTTAGCAATACGCTCAAGATGTTTTTTATTTAATACATCAACGTCTTTGCGCGCATTACCAACTTCTTTATAAGTTGCGGATGGAATTTTATCCCACGGCAATGCATTATCTTCTTTATCTTCACCGTACTCTTTCGCATCGATAATTTCAGGGAAATTAATATCTGCCGCCACACCTTTTAACTGAGTTGACCCACCATTAATTCGATAGAATTTTTGGATGGTATATTGCAATAAACCTAACGGCGTCTGATCCAAATCATACACAAAATTTAAAGGACGACTTTGCTGAACGGTACCTTTACCATAAGTATTTTGCCCAATAACAATACCGCGATTGTAATCCTGCATTGCCGCTGCAAAAATTTCTGATGCAGAAGCGCTGTAACGGTTAATCATGACCAACAAAGGGCCTTTATATTGTTGCTCGGCATCATCGTCTTCATGTACACGAATTCGTTGGTAAGCATCACGTACTTGCACAACAGGACCATTAGTAATAAATAAACCACTTAAAGCAACCGCTTCTGTTAATGCGCCACCACCATTCTCACGCAAATCAATAATTAACGCATCGGCTTTTTGTTTCTCTGCTTTAACCAATAATTTTTTAACATCGTCAGTTAAACCAATATAGAAACTTGGCACTTTGATTACCGCAATATTTTTACCATCTGCTTTATCCATGGTTAATTTTGCAGCTTGATCTTCAATACGCACTTTATCGCGCACTAAAGTAATAATACGGGATTTTCCACCTTTAGACGGCTCAATTTCTAACCGCACTTTTGTGCCTTTTTTACCTTTGATTTTCTCAACGATATCTTCTAAACGCCAGCCAACGATATCTTCAATCTCGCCAGTAGCTTGTCCCACACCGATAATTTTATCTCCGGGATGTAATCTTTTACTTTTCTCCGCTGGTGCGCCAGGAACAAGTGATTTAATGCTTGTTTCATCATCTTCTGATTGTAACGTTGCTCCAATCCCCTCAAGCGAAAGATTCATGCTTTCATTAAAACTTTTCGCGGTTCTTGGTGCAAGATAGCTTGTATGAGGATCAATTTCGCGAGCAAATGCATTCAAATAAGTTTGAAGAATATCATCTGCCTTCGTTTGAGTTAAACGGCGAATTGCCAAATTATAACGTTTGGTGAGTTTTGTTTTAATTTCTGACCATTTTTTATCTTTTAATTTAAGATTGATAATGTCATTTTTTACTCGTTCTTCCCAAAGTTTATTGGCTTCCTCTTCGTTTTTCGGAAATGTCGCTTTTTCACGATCAATTTCAATTTGATCCTGTCCATTCAAATTAGGCTCTTTATCTAATAAAGACAACGCATAAGCATAACGTTCATAACGACGCTTCATCATTACACCATAAATATCAAAAGCAGCAGAAAGATCACCTTGATTTAACTGGTCATCTAACTTAGCGCCATATTTTTGACGAAGTTCATCTACATCAGATTGCAAAAAGGTGTTATGGCTAAAATCAATATTTTTAATATAACGATCAAAAATCTTTTCAGAAAAAGCATCATCCAATGAGATCTTTCGATAATGCGATTGGGTTAATCGAGTCGTTGCACGCTTAGTCGCCAACTGATTCGCTTCGCTTGCTGCTGGAATAGTAATATCGCTCAGTTTTAATTTAGGCTGCACAGCAAAAGCAGGCACAGAGCCGATTAACAATGCCGATAACAATGCGCTAGTAATCACATTTTTTGAAATATTAGATCTCATAACCTTTCCCGAGTAGAATTAAATCATTATGCAAATAAACGATCTGCAGCTACGCTCATAACCAAACCGTTTTCAAGCTCAACACGTGCTGAATCTTTTAGCACTTCCACTACTGTTGCTTTTTTCGCATGATCACCAGCTTTCACTTTCACCACAGAACCAACAGAAATTTGTGAAAAATCAACCGCACTTAATGATGGCTTATTGAAATGTTTAGCATTTTTATTTGCAGGTTTACGTGGGCGTTGTTTTTGTTGTGCTTTTTTCGCGGCGGCCTCTGCTTTACGTTTTTCAGCAACACGCGCTTTTGCATCTGCAAGCTGTTGAGCTGCGTGGGCTACATGTTCTGCTTCTAACACGCCGGCTGGATTACCTTGTAAATCTACGCGCACTGCACCTTCGCGACAACCATGTAAATAACGCCAATTTGATGTGTATTGACGAAGAGCCTGACGCAACTGAGTTTTGCTTACACGCTCATCATCTTGTAATGCATCCGCTAAATCTTGGAACAGACCAATTTTTAATGGTTTTGCTTCGCCTTCTAAAATAAAGCAAAGTGGGAATTTTTCAGCCAAATACGCAATAATATCTTTTGTATTGGTTAATTTTTGTGAATTTACTTGCGCATCAGTGGTCTGAACGCCAGATTGAGAATCAGTCATGTTAGTTATCCTAGGGTAAATATAAACCGACTTAGTTTATCGCACTTTTTACAAAATTTACAATTAATCAAAACATTGTGAATAAATTTTACACAAAAATAGTCAAGATCACTTCCCATATATACTTAAACAAGGCTAAAATGCCCCGTTTTTAACAACCGAATAAAAGATAATCTTTCGTGCAAGAATCAAACCTCACACAAAAATCATTTCAAATTATAAAATGCGAAGAATGTGATGCTAGCGTAGAAACACCTTTAATATTAAATAAAGATGAACAAGCTGAATGTCCACGTTGCCATCATCATTTAGCGACAGGTGGGCGTTGGTCTGTTCATCGTTGCGCTATGGTTGCTTTATCGATCCTTATTTTGATGCCATTTGCCTTGAGTTATCCCCTATTAAGTCTTCATTTATTAGGTGTCAAAATTGACGCATCTATTTGGGAAGGTATTTGGAAAATGTCAGTGGCAGGCTATGAATACACTGCCTTTATGGTGTTTATTTGTGCCGTTGTCATGCCAATTACATTTGCAATTTTAGTCATCATGCTCTGGATTGCAAAAATTTTGCATATAAAACCACGTAGTATTTTACTTTTTTTAGGTTACATAAAACCCTGGGTGATGTTTGATGTATATTTAGTCGCACTAGGTGTAACAATGTTCAAAGTACGTGAATATGCAACACTGGAAATTAATGTTTATTTAATTCCTTTTATTTTCACCGCACTTTTAACAACTTTACTTTTTATCAAATTAAACCTTAAAGCATTATGGAAAGAGTTTTATCCCGAAAATGAACCCGCTTATGATGCAAATAACATAGAATTATGTGATGCTTGTAACTATACATTTTCAAAAAATGGTATTCATTACGATAAAAAGAACAACCCACGATGTCCGCGCTGTTTATCGCCTGTTCATATTTCAGATAATATTAAGTTACAACGCACTTGGGCAAGTTTAATTGCAGGGATTATTATGCTCTTCCCAGCAAATTTATTACCCATATCAGGCATTTATTTAACAGGTTCGCTCTCTGAAGATACATTAATATCTGGTGTAATTTCTTTTGTTAACATGGGCAGTTATTTTGTTGCTTTCGTGGTATTCTTTGCGAGTATTTTTGTTCCAATCAGTAAAGCTGCAATTTTACTTTATTTACTAAGTTGTGTTCATTTTAAATGGAGACATTCTATAAAATGGCAAATACGTTTATTGCATATTGTACATTTTGTTGGGCGCTGGTCGATGCTCGATTTATTTGTATTAGCCTTAATGATGTCACTAGTAACACGCGGTGAAATTATTAATTTTACCGTTGGTCCCGGCGCATTTTACTTCGGTGCTGCCGTATTTTGCAGCATGATTTCAACCTCACAATTTGATAGTCGATTAATTTGGAAAATTTATGACAGAGAAAAATAGTTCTTCAATGAAAGATCAACATACAGAAATGACAGCGGCAGTACAAAAAACTCGTCGTATTTCTCCATTTTGGTTACTTCCCTTTATTGCATTATGTATTGGGGCAATTTTATTCTTCCAAATTGTTAAGGAACGTGGCACAAGCATCACGATTACCTTTACCAATGGCTCTGGTATCGTTGCGGATAAAACACAAGTTCGCTACCAAGGGTTGCAAATTGGTGTGGTGAAAAAAGTAAATTTCACAGACAACATGCAAAAAGTGGAAGTTGTTGCCAATATCAATCCTGAAGCGTCAAGTATTTTGCGTGAAAATACAAAATTCTGGCTTGTTCAACCAAATGTTTCACTTGCAGGAATTTCAGGTTTAGATTCTCTCGTATCAGGCAATTACATCACTCTTCAACCGGGTGATGGTGATCGCGAAGATGAATTTATTGCGGAAGAACAAGGCCCCATTGCCCAAGTTTCGCCTGGAGATTTATTGATTCACTTAATTTCTGATGACTTAGGCTCAATTTCCATCGGTGCATCCGTCTATTTTAAAAAACTACCTGTAGGAAAAATTTACGATTACCGCATTAATAAAGACAATAAAGTACAAATAGATGTGGTGATTGATAAAGCCTATGCACAATTTGTGAAAAAAGATTCACGTTTTTGGAACATAAGCGGCATTAACGCCAACATTAGCCCGTCAGGTTTAAATCTAAATGTAGAAAGTTTAAATGCGGTTGTACAAGGTGCTGTTTCTTTTGACTCTCCAGCTGACAGCCCAAAAGCAGATGAAAATAGTCATTTCACACTCTATACCAATTTAAAAGCCGCAAAACGTGGAATTGAAGTCAACGTAAATATCCCCGCATCTGCTGGTCTCATTGCAGGACAGACCGAAGTTTATTCTCAAGATAATCCTATCGGGATTCTTTCTAAAATAAGTGCGGTTGAAAATAACGATGAAATTTTAGAAGGCAGTTTATTAATCGATCCAAACCAAGCCTCTTTATTTAAAGCGAATAGCAAAATCGTACTTCGCAATAAAAAAACAGATCTTGGTAATTTAGCAGATCCCAAAAAATTCTTTCGTGGCGAATATTTTGATGTCATTGCTGGAGATGGTGAAACTAAGCATCAATTTGATGTCATTAAAGAAAATGAGTTATTACTCAATGCACCTAATACATTAGTTTTAACACTCACCGCACCAGAAAATTATGGTGTAAGTGAAGGTCAAAATGTGTTTTATAACAACATGCCAATCGGACAAATTGTTTCACAAAAAGTGGATATAAATGGCGTACAATTTAAGGCAGCAATTGCATCTGAATATCGCAATTTAATTCACGAAAACACACAATTTGTCGCAGCAACCAACTTTGATATCAGCGTTGGACTAGACGGATTGCGTTTTGAGTCTGCGACACCGGAAAAATGGTTACAAGGTGGCGTACGAGTACTAACGAAACAAGGTCAGGGAAAAGCTAAAGATAGCTATCCGCTTTATCAAAATATTAGCAATGCTGAACATGGCATCATAGGAAATATTCTTACTCCAACGATAACCTTACAAACCCAAACGTTACCAAGCATTGATAAAGGCTCTCTCGTACTATATCGTCAATTTGAAGTGGGAAAAATTTTAAATATTAAACCTAAAATTAATAGCTTTGATGTAGAAGTTTATATTTACCCTGCCTATCAACATTTGTTGACAGATAAAAGCCGCTTTTGGGTAGAAAGTGCGGCGAAAATTGATATCACACCTAAAGGAATTAGCATTCAAGCGACGCCACTTGCGCGTTCCTTAAAAGGTGCGATTAGCTTTGATAATAGTGGTTCGGGCAATAATCGAACACTTTATGCAAATGAAAGTTATGCAAAATCCATCGGACTTGCAATCACCTTAACGGCAGATGATGCAACCAATCTGAGCAAAGGAATGAGTCTACGCTATTTGGGTTTAGACGTAGGGCAAATTGACAGTATTCAGCTTGATGCCAAATCTAAACGCATCACTGCAAAAGCGTTAATAAATCCTAATTATATGAATATGATTGCAAAAGAAGGTTCTAACTTTACGATTATCTCACCACAAATTTCAGCAGGTGGAATAGATAACCTTGATAGCTTATTACAGCCTTATATCGATATTGAAATTGGGAATGGTAAACCAAAAACACAGTTCAATTTAGCTCAAACAGCTCTACAACGTAATAAATTTAGTAATGGTACGCCATTTATTTTAGAAACACGTGATGCAATGAATTTAAGTGAAGGTTCACCAATTCTTTATCGAGGCGTAGAAGTGGGTACAGTGAAAAAATTTGAGCTTAACAGCCTGGGTGATCGCGTCTTAGTGCATATTGCAATTATGCCGAAATATAGTCATCTTGTTCGACAAAATACAGAATTTTGGATTGCATCAGGCTATGATTTTACCTTAGGCTGGAAAGGGGCGACATTTAATACAGGAAGTGTTCAACAGTTGCTAAAAGGTGGTATTTCTTTCTCCACACCAGCAGAAAAAGAAATTCAACCACAGGCGCAACCAAACAAACGTTTCTTACTTCAGATAAAACGCCCTGAAGAAGTGCAAACTTGGGGAAGTGGCGCATTACCACAATAAATAAAAA
>NZ_LCTH01000026.1:0-48796 GCF_001008275.1 Haemophilus haemolyticus | reverse complement strand
AAGGTTGAATCATATTTGTGAGTAAGCACAACTTGCTCACCATCTTGTTGACGACCTGAACAATCATTTTTACGGATGGTTAATTTAAGATTTTCACCTTCCATTTGGCTAAAAACGATTTGACCTTTATAAGCATTTTCATCTTTTTGGAAAGAAGAACAAGCACTTAAACCTACAGCTGCTAAAACCGCTAATGCAAGAGATAATTTTTTCATTTTGCTAAACCTCGAGTATTTTCTTTATAGAATAAGGATGAACCTTAATACAAGTATGATTTGATGTCTTATCAACAAAACTTACTGCAATAGATGGATTAGGCAATCTCTCGCCATCCACTTTAGGCTCGCTCACTTTAATGGTTAATTGAGTTAATTCGCCCCATAAAAAACGCATATTAATACGCTGTACCCATTCATTTATCGATTCATTCGGTAAAAATGGCATTACAACCTCAATATGCTCCCAACCTTCTACAGGATACTGCTTATTTTTAGGGAACGGTAGTTCAATAACATCAACGAACTGATTAGCGAACTTCACTGCTTTTTCTAACTGAATTAGATAAATCTTACGTCCGTTGACAATGTTATCGGATAAAATTCTACCGTATTTCAATAAAAGTGTCAGCCAGTTTTTTGCATTTTGTTCATTATTTACACGCACGGCAAGGTGATCGATCTCATAATTTGAAAAATCGATTGACATCATTTGAGCTAATTGTTGAATTTTTTTTTCAAATTCCGCCAAATCAGAAAAAAGTGCGGGTGATTTTTCCTGTAAATTTGTCATTTTGTCCCTTTGAGAAACTCATAAAGAACGGTATCATAGCCGATTATTTTCATTATTCAATTTGAACATAGGAAAAAACGTGAATATTCAATCTATTTTATCCGACAAAATCAAACAAGCTATGATTCTTGCTGGAGCAGATCAATCTTGCGATGCGCTTGTTCGTCAATCAGGAAAACCACAATTTGGCGATTATCAAGCCAATGGCATTATGGCTGCGGCAAAAAAATTAGGTTTAAATCCACGAGAATTTGCTCAAAAAGTTTTAGATAATGCTCAACTATCTGATATTGCAGAAAAATTAGAAATCGCAGGTCCGGGCTTTATTAATATTTTCTTAAATCCAGCTTGGCTAACAAAAGAGGTTTCAACTGCGCTTTCCCAAAAGAATTTAGGCATTCAAGCTACGGATAAACAAACTGTTGTAATTGATTATTCATCACCAAACGTAGCAAAAGAAATGCATGTTGGTCACTTGCGCTCCACTATCATCGGTGATGCGGTTGTGAGAACCCTAGAATTTTTAGGTCACAATGTCATTCGAGCAAACCATGTTGGTGACTGGGGAACACAATTCGGAATGCTTATTGCTTATCTTGAAAAAATGCAAAACGAGCATGCGAGTGAAATGGAATTGCAAGATCTTGAAGCCTTTTATCGCGAAGCCAAAAAACATTACGATGAAGATGAAGTTTTCGCAGAAAAAGCGCGTAATTATGTCGTGAAATTACAAGGCGGTGATGAATATTGTCGAGCGATGTGGAAACGTTTAGTTGACATCACGATGCAACAAAATCAACACAACTATGATCGCTTGAATGTGACTTTAACCGAAAAAGATGTGATGGGTGAAAGTCTTTATAATCCTATGTTACCAAGCATCGTAGAAGATCTTAAAAAACAGGGCTTAGCTGTAGAAGATGATGGTGCATTGGTTGTTTATTTAGATGAATTCAAAAATAAAGAAGGTGACCCAATGGGCGTGATCGTTCAGAAAAAAGACGGTGGGTTCCTTTACACTACAACCGATATTGCTGCAGCAAAATATCGTTATGAAACATTAAAAGCTGATCGCGCACTTGTTTTTTCAGATACTCGCCAAAGCCAACATATGCAACAAGCTTGGTTAATTACTCGTAAAGCAGGTTATGTACCAGACAGTTTCTCTTTGGAGCATAAAAACTTTGGGATGATGCTTGGTAAAGATGGCAAACCATTTAAAACCCGTACCGGTGGCACGGTGAAATTAGCCGATCTATTAGATGAAGCAATTGAACGCGCTACTGTATTAATTAATGAAAAAAATACAAATTTATCTAATGATGAAAAAGAAGCCGTGATTGAGGCTGTCGGTATTGGTGCGGTGAAATATGCAGATCTATCCAAAAACCGTACTACGGATTACGTTTTTGATTGGGATAATATGTTAAGCTTTGAAGGCAACACTGCGCCTTATATGCAATATGCATATACCCGAATTCGTTCGATCTTTAATAAAACAGATATAAATTTGACCGCACTTTTGGCTGCACCTTTAACGCTTAAAGATGATAAAGAAAGAGCGCTTGCAATTAAACTTCTACAATTTGAGGAAGCGGTGCAAACTGTCGGAAAAGAAGGCACACCACACGTGCTTTGTGCTTATTTATACGAACTAGCAGGCATATTCTCGTCATTCTACGAACATTGCCCAATTTTAAATGCTGAAGATGAGTCCGTAAAATTAAGCCGTTTGAAATTGGCATTATTAACGGAAAAAACCTTAAAACAAGGTTTAGAGTTACTCGGTATTAAAACCGTAGAAAAAATGTAATTTAGATAATTAAAATCCCTTTCTTACGAAAGGGATTTTTTATTCTGTAAATAAGCATAAAAAAAGTGCCCCAATGGGGCACTACTCGGAAAGCAAAATAGATGTCGGCTATTTGAGATAGCACTTGTTTTTAGTGGTTTCAGGATAAAGAAATCCGATCAGTTATGCAAATACATATTTTTAGATTTGTGAACTTGGTCACGATTTTTTTATAAAAAAGCTAAAAACAAATATATTTTTAATAAAGTACGGTTGAAATTTCACGAAAATATCCCCGCACTTTACTCCTCAACTTTAGAGAATATTCTTTTCTCCACGAGACACACTAATCAATCCAGAACGAACAATTTCCAACAATGTGGTTTCCTCCTTCAACGCAGAAATAAATGCATCAATTTTATCTTTAGTACCGCTTAATTGGATTGTATAAGATTTTGGTGTGACATCTACAATTTGACCACGGAAAATATCGGCTAAACGTTTAATCTCATCGCGAGATGAACCCACTGCTCTCACCTTCGCTAAAACAATTTCACGGACTATATGCTCTTGTTCACTCAAGTTAATCACTTTAAACACATCCACTAATTTATGGAGTTGTTTCTCAATTTGTTCCAATACTTGAGCATCGCCCACCGCTTCAATAGTCATTCGAGAAAGCGTTGGATCGTCCGTTGGCGCTACCGTCAAACTTTCAATATTAAAAGCACGTTGGGAGAATAAACCAACAACACGCGATAAAGCACCAGACTCATTTTCGAGTAAAACAGATAAAATTCTACGCATTAGTTTGTCTCCTCTTGAGGTTTACTTAAAATCATTTCATTCATTGCGCCACCACGAATTTGCATTGGATACACATGCTCAGATTCATCTACATTAATATCAACAAATACTAATTTATTTTTAATACTAAATGCTTCTTGCAATTTGCTTTCGAGTTCATCTGGCGTAGCAATTTTTATACCAACATGACCGTAAGATTCTGCCAATTTCACAAAATCAGGCAAGGAATTCATATAGGTTTGCGAATGGCGACCTGAATAAATCAAATCTTGCCATTGTTTTACCATTCCCAAAAAATGATTGTTCAAACAAATAATGACAACAGGAATGCCATATTGGGTTGCGGTAGAAAGCTCTTGAATATTCATTTGAATACTTCCATCACCAGTCACACAAACAACTGTTCCTTCCGGATGAGCCAATTTCACGCCTAATGCAGCGGGTAAACCAAATCCCATAGTACCCGCGCCACCAGAGTTAATCCAATGACGAGGCTCATCAAATGGATAATGTAACGCAGCAAACATTTGATGTTGCCCTACATCAGAAGCCACATACGCCTGTCCTTTAGTAAGACGATATACCGCTTCCATGACTTGTTGCGGTTTAATCACGCCAGAAGTGCGGTCAAATTCCAAACATTTTTTTGCTTTCCATTGGTTGATTTCTTGCCACCAACTTTCAAGATCCGTTTGAGATTTCAATCCCTCTTCATTCAATAAACTCAAAAATTCTTCCAATACATTTTTCGAATTTCCGACAATTGGAATCGCTGCTGGAACATTTTTAGAAATCGAGGTTGGATCAATATCAATATGAATCACTTTGGCATTTGGGCAATATTTTTCTAAATTATTTGTTGTGCGATCATCAAAACGAACACCAATCCCCAAAATAAGATCACTTTCGTGCATTGCCGTATTAGCTTCGAAAGTACCGTGCATCCCTAACATGCCTAGGAATTGTTTATCTGTACTTGGATAAGCACCTAATCCCATTAATGATGAAGTAACTGGCAAATTTAAACGTTGTGCAAACTGAATTAATTGTTTACTACATTCAGCAGCAATCACGCCACCACCGACGAAAAGTATCGGTTTCTTCGCTACTAAAAGTGCTTTTAATGCTTTTTTAATTTGGCCTTTGTGCCCATTTACTGTTGGATTATAAGAGCGTAACTCTACAGATTCTGGGTATTCATAAGGATATTTAAAATTCGGATTTACAGTATCTTTTGGAATATCTACAACAACAGGCCCTGGACGACCAGTTGAGGCGATATAAAAAGCTTTTTTCAAAATAGATGGAATATCTTCCGCTTTTTTGACAATAAAGCTATGCTTCACAACTGGACGAGAAATTCCCACCATATCACATTCTTGGAACGCATCTCGGCCAATTAAATTACTCATTACCTGACCAGAAATAATGACCATTGGAACGGAATCTGTATAAGCCGTTAAAATCCCTGTGATTGCATTTGTTGCTCCTGGCCCAGAAGTCACTAGCACACATCCAACTTTACCTGTTGAACGAGCATAACCATCCGCCATGTGCACAGCTGCTTGTTCATGGCGGACTAAAATATGTTCAATACCACCCAGTGTATGGATTGCATCATAAATATCTAATACTGCCCCACCTGGATAACCAAATAAATACTCTACGCCCTCATCGCGTAAAGATTGAACCACCATCTCTGCGCCAGATAATTTCTTCATTTTTTACTCCTAAAACGAACCGCACTTTCAAAAGTGCCCATGCTTTGTATCAATGATTTACATAATACTAAGCAAAAAGTTTTTGTCTAGTCTATATAACGGATAAAAACACCAACAAAACAGAATAAAAAATCAAATAATTACACAAAATTAGATTTTTATAAAAAAAATAAAACTAAAAAACAAAAAAATGCGACCTTATGTCGCATTTTATAAATTTATCAAAATTTTATATTTTATTTAGATTTTTGAGCAAGATCACATTTTTAACGTTTTTTCACTGCAAATACGATTAAAAATAATGCAACCGCTGTCGCCACAAAACCAGATAAACCTGAATAAGTGAAGCCTACCACGATGTAACCAATAGCCGTTGCGGCTGCAACTGTCGCTGCATAAGGAAGCTGAGTAGTCACATGATCCATATGGTTACATTTTGCACCAGTTGAAGACAAAATAGTTGTATCCGATACCGGCGAACAGTGGTCACCACATACAGCTCCCGCCATTACTGCTGATAAACAAGGGAGTAATAATTCTGGTGCCGCATTTGCAGCCATAGCCGCTGCAATTGGTAACATAATACCAAATGTCCCCCAGCTAGTACCGGTTGAGAATGCCATTGCAGAACCAAGAATAAATAAAATTACTGGTAAGAATTGCATTGGGATATTACCAGAAACAAGAGAAGATAAATATTTACCAGTTTGCATATCCCCAACGACTTTATTAATGGTCCACGCAAAGAATAAAATTGCGATTGCACCAGCCATTGATTTAATACCTGCAATCCAAGAGCGTGCATATTCTGGAACACTGACTTGACGATCAAGAATAATCAATAAAGTAGAAACTAGAATTGAGCAAGCACCACCCACAACTAAAGAAGTTCCAACAACAGTATTTTCAAATGCACCTAAAATGCTAAATTCTTTACCATCGGCTGCTAATGCTGATGCACCGGTGTAAATCATCATTGTAACCGTTGAAAAAATTAAAACTAAGATAGGTAATACAAGATTACGTACGTGACCTTTTGCGCCCGTTTCTTCTTCTAATTCATCTTCAGAATCTTCCAAAGCTAATTTTTCATGACGTGCCATTGAAGCAATATCGAAAGAAAAATATGCCACAAAGAACACCATGATAATTGAGAAAATTGCATAGAAGTTCATTGAGCTCATTGCCACGAATGCACCAATTGGTGTGTACTCAGTAATCGAATAAGTCGCTAATAAACCGCCTACTAAGGTAATAATGTATGCGCCCCAACTTGAAACTGGCATCATTACACACATCGGCGCAGCCGTTGAATCCAAAATATAAGCAAGTTTCGCACGAGAAACTTTAAAACGGTCTGTCACTGGACGAGCAATTGCGCCTACAGCAAGACTGTGGAAATAATCGTCAATAAAAGTAACAAAAACTAATGATGCAGCTAATAATTTAGCCCCACGACGACCTTTAATACGGTTTTGTGCCCACTCAGCAAACGCACGATTACTACCTGATACAGTTAAAAGTGCGGTTAAAACACCAAGCAATAATAAGAACAAGACAATGTTCATATTAGAGTTAATTGCGCCATCAGCATAAACAAGTGAAATCACGTTGCTTGATAGATAACTGAAAGATGAGCCAATATTCCAGCCACCTAACATTAACGCACCAACAATAATCCCTGCACTGAGAGACACCAATACACGACGAGTTGCAATGGCCAAGACAATCGCCAATAAAGCTGGAATGATTGACCAAACTGAGGATGAAAAATCGATAAGTTCCATTAAGAGATACCTACAATTAATGGAGAGAACGGAAAGCAAAGGACAGAATAAGACCAGAACAACCGTAGCGCTCCATAGTTAATCAAAAAACTATGACAGTGTCGCCCCTTTCAAGTACGCCACCAACCAAACAAAACGACTTTTGTTTGATTTCGGCAATCATTCCTTTCTTTTTTCTTCATCGTTATCCACTCTGAAAAAATACTTATAATGATTGCACCTCTACTTTTGTAGTGATTCAAGAGATTACCGTAAAAAAATCCAAATGCCAACAAGTTTTATAAAAAATTTTATTAGATTGAATTAAAAATATAAAAAATAAACAAAAAGAAATTTAAAGATATATACCTGCTCCGACCATTTATTTAAAATAGATATTTACAATAAATATTATTTTCCCTATTATTAAATAAGTTTTTCCACATACAAGATTATTTTATCGAGGTTTATTATGAGCGAATTAGCAAAAGGTTTGACAAATCTTCGTAGTTTACGTGCGGCAGTGCGCGAATTAACTTTAGAACAAGCGGAAAGTGCTCTTGAAAAATTACAAACTGCTGTTGAAGAGAAACGTGCTAATGAAGCAGAATTAATTAAAGCAGAAACAGAGCGAAAAGAACGCTTAGCTAAATATAAAGAATTAATGGAAAAAGAAGGTATTACACCTGAAGAATTACAAGAGATCTTTGGTACAGCAGCAACATCTGCTAGAGCAAAACGTCCACCTCGCCCAGCAAAATATGCATTTATTGATGAAAATGGCGAGCGTAAAACATGGACTGGCCAAGGTCGCACACCACGCCCAATTCAAAATGCATTGAATTCTGGTAAATCATTATCTGATTTCGAAATTTAATTTTTCTATTTGAAACTAGAACCCATTTTTATGGGTTCTATTTTTTTATCTAAACGTAGCACACAACATTATGATCGAAAAAAAAATATTACTCACCGATTGTCCCGATGATAAAGGCCTAATAGCTAAAATAACCAATATCTGTTACAAACATCAACTAAACATTCTGCATAATAATGAATTTGTAGATTTTGAAACCAAGCATTTCTTTATGCGTACAGAATTGGAAGGTATTTTTAACGAAGCTACCTTATTAGAAGATCTAAAATATAGCTTACCCGAAGGAACACATTGTCGATTAATTAGTGCAAAACGTAAACGAATTGTTATTTTAGTCACAAAGGAAGCTCACTGCCTCGGCGATATTTTAATGAAAAATTATTATGGAGCGCTTGATGTAGAAATTGCAGCAGTAATCGGCAACCATGATAATTTACGCGAGCTCGTTGAGCGCTTCAATATTCCATTTCATTTAGTTAGCCATGAAGGCTTAACTCGTATTAAGCACGACAAATTATTAGCTGAAAAAATTGATGAATATACGCCAGATTATATTGTTCTCGCTAAATATATGCGTGTGCTAAATCCTGAATTTGTTGCTCGTTATCCAAATCGAGTGATTAATATCCATCATTCATTCTTACCTGCTTTTATTGGTGCCAAGCCTTATCAACAAGCCTATGAACGAGGTGTAAAAATTATCGGCGCAACAGCGCATTTCATTAATAATGAATTGGATCAAGGTCCGATCATTATGCAAAATGTCATTAATGTTGATCATACTTATAATGCTGAATCGATGATGCGTGCTGGTCGTGATGTGGAAAAAACAGTGTTAAGTCGCGCCCTTGATCTTGCTTTACACGATAGAATTTTTGTTTATAAAAATAAAACGGTGGTGTTGTAGTGGAAAAAATCACCCTTGCGCCAATAAGTGCGGTTGAAGGAACAATTAATTTACCGGGTTCTAAAAGTTTATCGAATCGCGCATTACTTTTAGCCGCCTTAGCCAAAGGCACAACAAAAGTAACCAATTTATTAGATAGCGATGATATTCGACATATGCTTAACGCCCTCAAAGCATTAGGCGTGCGCTACCAACTTTCTGATGACAAAACTATTTGTGAAATAGAGGGATTGGGTGGAGCATTCAATATACAGAACAATCTTTCACTCTTTCTTGGCAATGCGGGGACGGCAATGCGTCCTCTAACCGCTGCGCTTTGCTTAAAAGGTACCTCCGAAGTTGAAATCATCTTAACGGGTGAGCCTCGTATGAAAGAGCGTCCAATACTCCATTTAGTCGATGCTTTACGACAAGCTGGTGCAGATATTCGCTACTTAGAAAATGAAGGTTATCCTCCACTCGCAATTCGCAACAAAGGAATAAAAGGTGGAAATGTCAAAATTGACGGCTCTATTTCATCCCAATTTTTGACCGCACTTTTAATGTCTGCGCCACTTGCAGAAAATGACACAGAAATCGAAATTATCGGTGAACTAGTCTCTAAACCCTATATTGACATCACCCTTGCAATGATGCGAGATTTTGGTGTTCACGTTGAAAACCATCACTACCAAAAATTTCAAGTTAAGGGAAATCAATCCTACATTTCACCTGGAAAATATTTGGTAGAAGGCGATGCCTCATCGGCATCTTACTTTCTCGCAGCTGGCGCCATTAAAGGAAAAGTGAAAGTAACGGGAATTGGCAAAGACTCTATTCAAGGCGATCGTTTATTTGCTGATGTCTTAGAAAAAATGGGAGCAAAAATTACTTGGGGAGAGGATTTTATTCAAGCCGAACGTTCTGAATTGCATGGCATTGATATGGATATGAATCACATTCCAGATGCCGCAATGACGATAGCAACCACAGCACTTTTTGCTAATGGCGAAACCGTCATCCGAAATATTTATAACTGGCGCGTGAAAGAAACAGATCGTTTAACGGCAATGGCAACCGAATTACGTAAAGTCAGTGCAGAAGTCGAAGAAGGTGAAGATTTTATTCGTATTCAACCGCTTGCACTCAATCAGTTTAAACATGCTGATATTGAAACTTATAACGATCACCGCATGGCGATGTGTTTTTCTCTAATCGCTCTGTCCAATACACCAGTGACAATTTTAGATCCCAAATGTACTGCCAAAACCTTTCCAACATTCTTTAGTGAATTTGAGAAAATTTGCTTAAGAGATTAAATTAAAAAAGTGCGGTAAATTTCAAAAAAGTTTTCAAAATTAACCGCACTTATTTTGTTAGGGACTGAATTAATTAGCCCCCAAATTAATATCCATTACATATAAAATCTCAAAATATAATCAACCCAAACATAGATTATTTAAATCAATTAATACAGACTTAATAAGATTGAACAATGTTGAACCATAGAATGTAATTGATGATAAACTATTACTCCATTTTTTATTGATAAGAAAGAGTATAAGTTGCAATTGCTTTTACCGTACCAGGCGTAATTACACCACCGCTGTGAGCATAATATGCATAAAATGTGCTATGTGGTGTGCGTGTATCTATATCCTTACCTAGCAATATTTGATTTAGATTATTACGTTTTGAACTATCCGCGCCATAACTAATTGGGATTGGATTATCCCCTTGATAAAGTTGAATTCCCACTCCTTTAGCACTTGAATCTTTGGTTAAACTTAGAATATTTCCTCTGTTACTAGGATTAGTCGCATCTGTGAAAGTAATATAGGTGGAAATATATTTCTCGTTAACATCTCTAGGACATTCCATACGAATATTAAACTTCCCGCCATAACGTTTTCCCGCTTTAATATCTTTTGCTGCTACTGTTGGTAAATTAAGATTAATATTATTCGGACTAGTTATTTTACAAGTTTGAGGTTGTAACTGAAAAGAAAAACCAGTTAATGAAATATTTATTCTAGTATTACCTTTAAAGCCTCTGAAATTAGAGAAATCTCTTTCAAAACCAGGTCTAGCATAAGGTGCTCTAACCACCTCTATTACAGCCGCATTACTAATATTATGTATAGTTTTTTCTACTGCTATTGGTTGAGTTGATAAAAGTACGGGGGTAAGCCTTGCTTGAATATTTATACCATCTCTTGTGCAAAAACTATTTGTGGCATAAGTATCCTTATTATTAATTCGATCGATCGCAGTAAAATCTTTACCATCCCCCACCTCAATAATAACCCCAACATTTGAGTTATCAATACGATAAACTCGTTTCATTTTTCCTTCTTCGTTAATAAGGACATCTTGCTTTAAACGATTTGAAAAACCTTTTACCACAAGTGCAAAACAAACGCCTCGTCGAGCTAAGCGCTGGTCTAAAATCCCCACCGGACTACCTGTTAAGGTACGTTTATAATTCACTAATGGAAATGGTAAATGATCTCTTGCAAAAAAACCTATAGCACTAGGATTATTAGCAATAAGATTTATATTGGGATTAATCCCGCAATGTGCAAAATAATCATGCGAACCATAGCTCTCTAATGAACATATGCCTGCTATGGCATCTAAACTGATAAATCCTAGTAGCCATGCAATGGATTTCATTTTCATTTTTTATCCTTTTTTATCGATGACAGATTGCATCAATCTGTTTCATTTCTGTCGATTTTTTATCCAACTTCACTACATAGTCAAAATGACATTGTGCCTTACTGTCCATTCCCCACATAACAGTAATTTTTCCTTTCTCCTTGCTGAGATTATTGGCAAATAAAATCCCGCCTTGTGCGATATAACCTACAATATTACCAACGTCGTCTTTAGCCTCTGCACTCATTGGAAGTATTAGACCATCTTGATCTCGTAATTTAAATAACACCATGGTATTTATACGAGAATCAAAATTGACAACACTAATGCTATTGGCCCTTGGAATCACCTGTTTCTCTGTCGCTGAAAATTCCACATTAATTGGCAAATTTGTAGGATCAATACCAGCATAGTTTATGCTATAAGGAGTAGAATAAGGCACGATTGCATTACCAAAATAATCTAAAGTTTGCCCTTGACCTGTGTTGGTAACTAATGCACCAGCCGCGTCTTTAGCATGAATAATCATAAAACTATCACTCACAGAATTACCTAATGTGATGCCATGAGGATGTGCGACAATTGAACCACTCAAACCTAATGAATATTGAAGATTTTTATCCTGATCTTGACTAATTGTACTGCGATATTCAGCAAAATTATTACGATAATAAGCATTAGCTGAAAGAGTACGTTCGCGACGATCATTGGTACTAGCTGATAGGCTATAGTTAAATTGGTTATATTCCCCAATTGCATCACTAAAGGTAGTTTGTACGCTATTTTGCTCTTTGCTATGTGTCAAGCTAGTTGACAGACTTGAATTACTCTCTCCAAACGGTATCGATAAGCTTAAATACACACTGTTTTCTCGATTCTTAGTATCAAGATCAATTGATTGAGAAAAACCGAATTGGTAACTGACACTCTTATAATTATTGTTATAGGCAAGCTGATATTCATTTCTTGCACCAGTCTTATTCCAATAACGATAAGTAGAACCTATCAGATAAAGCGATCCTAAAGTTTCCCCTAAACTCTGATTAATTGATATTTGATACTGATTTTTAGGGCGGAAATTTTCAATATATTGAATGCTCTCATCATCAATAAAATCACTATGATTTGCCCAAATAGTATCCCTTAATGTATAAAAATCTTTAGAAGAATAACGATAAGCAGCCAAAGTTAAATTAGTATTGGTCGAAAGCAAATTAACGCTGTAGTTAGCGTGTAAACTATATCCTCGTTTCGTTTGGTTTGAGTTTGAAAACGTGGTTTTTGCAAAGGTTGCATCAGTTGAAAATGCACCTATTGGAGTATTAAAGCCAGCCCCCACCAAAGCAGATTGGTAATTTTTATGTAAAACCAAACCACTATTAAGAGTTAAGTTATTTAATAAACCATATTGTAAAGAGAATTGAGCTACTCTATCCGGGTAAATATCCTTGCCATAACGATAACGGCCAGCCGACATATGATAACGGAATTGTCCAAATCGAATTAATGGAGCAACAGAAGCATAAGGAACGATAAACATACGTTTTTGACCATTTGCTTCCATAATTTCAACAGATAAATCACCACTTGAACCGCTAGGATATAAATCAGAGATAACGAAAGCACCAGCTGGTACTGTAGTTTGATAAATGACTACGCCATTTTGGCGTATTGCCACACTAGCATTAGTATTCGCAACTCCCTGGATGACAGGGGCATATCCTCTTTGCGAAGCCGGTAACATTCTATCATCTGAAGCAACCTGGATACCGCGCAATGCCATATTTTCATTAATTGGGCTTGTAGTAAAAAAATCACCTAAAGTAACTAAACCACGAATAGTTGCAAAATCTTTCTGCAGATAGGTTTCACTACTGCTATAGTGACTCTTCTCAGAACTTAATTTTCCCTGACTATCTTTTTCTTTAAAAAAATATTGTGAGCCACGATGACGTAATGCCAAACTACCTAGATTAGCACCAGCACGAATACCTAAATAAGTTTGCTCAAATCGACTACCTTGAGATTGATAGTGATAATTATCGACATCATAATTTACAAATGCTGCTGCAACACCGTCTTCCCATAGTGTTGATGGAATATAATCCCTTGGGTGCTGTATAGTTAATGCTTGAGGTAAATTAACCTCTAATTTAAGTAAACTAGTATCAAAAGAAAAATTGCCTTTGAGTGTTTTTTCAGCTGCTACGCAATCACCTTCAAGTGGCTGAGTATAGGCATCTTTTTTTAAATCTAATAAATTGACCAAATCAGGTGTAAGACAAAGAACAACTTGTTTATTTTGCTCAGCAAAAGTGAGGGATAAATTTCCTTTATTTTTACCATTGACATAGACATCAGCTGGGTATTTTCCTGCTAATACACCATTTTTATGATTAAAACGACTAATATCAATGTTTTTATCATCTTCACTATGCCGTAGAAAATCGCTGTCAAATTCATCTTTTGCTATTACTTGCTGTAAACTGAAATAGCCAATAAGAAGAGACAATAGAGTTCGTCTAAAAAACATATTTTTGCAACGCATAATTTACCATGCATTTATAATTATTTATTTTATTGTAATGGAGATTCGCCAGTTTCATCGCCGCCATAATCATTCACTACACTCCATTTCACTGTTAAACCTGGTTTTATGCCTTTAGCCTCAAACAAATGCTGAGAGAAAGGAGGAATCATCTCTTTCGGATGAACTGTTTGCCCACCTATTTGAAAATGATTATAAGTAATATAGTATGGGCTTTGATTATCAATATTTATCCCATTAGATTGAATTTTCCACTTAACCTGTTTATAAGCGTCAGATGGCGTAATTTTCAATCCACTTGGACGGTAAAAAAATTTTAAACGACTTCTAATAGCAAGTTGTAAATAATTTGGGTTGTTTTGTAAGTCGCTATCGCTTGGTTTTGGCGGAATATCAAGCAAATTAAAATAGAAAAGAGATTCTCTATCTTTAGCTAAAGATTCAGTATTAGTAAAGTTGACACGTAAAGTTTGACCAGCTTTAGCTTCTACACGAGTAATTGGCGGTGCAATAATGAAAGGAACCGATTCCGTATTTGGATTACTACGGAAATCTCCCCTATCTAGCCAAGATTGCACCAAGGATGGAGAATCTCCTACATTGGTTAACTGTACACTAATACTTTTTTGCTCAGAAGGGTAAATAATTCGAGTGCCGGTAATCACCACATTAGCATAAGAACATAATGGTAAAACGGCTAAAAATAAAAGAGATTTTTTTAACATTATTTTCTTAACCTATTTTATATTCCTAAAAACAGGCTAATGAAAAACTTAATTCAATAGCCTGTTTCTTCATTTTTATTTATAAACAATATCGTATTCAACTTTGGCTGTCACATTACCCGGTGTTGCACTACCAGTTGCAATATATTCAGCATAATATCTAACAGATGCTGCGTTACCATTGATTGTAGAAAAACTATTTGAGCTTGCTGGATATTGAGTATCAATATTTTCCCCAACTTGAATAGGTTGGAAATTATTGTCAAGCAATCTAACTTGCACATTATCTGCCTTAGAAGAAGTCGCGGTATTTTTTAAATTATGCGTATTTTCATCAATATATTCAGCATTAGGTAAAAAATAAGCCGCAACCTTAGATGCCTCAGGTGATGCTGCAGAACAATTTTCTACTTTTATATTAAAAGCAGTTTTACCCACAGTGTTACCAACTGTATCTAATTGTTTTTTAGAAACTGTTGGCAACTTAACTTTTAAGTCTTTACTTTCAGTTTTAACTGTACAAGTTTGATCAACAACTTTTCCAGTAAAACTTACAACACCATCATACGCTGATGCATTCATTATTATACTTGCGCTAAACACCAGGCTAGCAACAAAAGTTAATTTTTTCATAAAAGATCTCCTGTCTTTATATTGAAGTAAAATATAAATCTAACTTGCTTTTATTTTTTACATTTTTATGCAATAAAAGCTTTACTATTGTACTACTATTTGATAAATACTTACTAGTAATTATTTATACCGTTTTTTCACCGCACTTTTATCTTGCTCGCGTAATCGTTCTAGTTTTTCCTTAATCTGAATTTCCATACCTCTATTTGTCGGAAAATAATATTGAGTGTCTTTTAATTCAGGTGGGAAATAATTTTCACCTGCCGCATAAGCGTTAGGTTCATCGTGAGCATAACGATATTCAGCACCATAGCCAAGCTCTTTCATTAAATTAGTCGGTGCATTGCGTAAATGTGGTGGAACATCGTAATCTGGCAAATCTTTCGCTTGCTGTTTCGCAGTGTTAAATGCGGTATAAACGGCATTACTTTTTGGCGCTACCGAAAGATAGATAATGGCTTGAGCAATGGCTCGCTCCCCTTCATAAACCCCCACGCGAGTAAAGCAATCCCAAGCAGCCAATGCAACTTGCATGGCGCGAGGATCCGCATTTCCCACATCTTCTGAAGCAATAGCAAGTAATCGGCGAGCGACATATAAAGGGTCTCCACCCGCTGTCAAAATTCGTGCATACCAATACAATGCAGCGTCAGGAGCAGAACCTCGAACAGATTTATGTAGCGCAGAAATTAAATCATAGAAACGATCACCTTGTTTATCAAATCTCGCTTGACGTTCGCCTAAGACTTCTTTTAATAAAGTGCGGTCAATTTTCTTTCCATTTTCCGTTTCATCTGCCATATCCACCATTAATTCGAGGCAATTCAAAGCTAATCGTGCATCCCCATTAACATATTCGGCAAGTACTTTCACTAAATTATCTTCTAAAATTAACCGCTCTTTACCCAATCCACATTCAGGATCTTCTACAGCTTGCTGCAAAACTTGTTCAATTTCAGCCGTTGTGAGCGATTTCAGCACATAAACTCGAGCACGAGAGAGCAACGCATTATTTAGCTCAAAAGAGGGATTTTCTGTTGTCGCCCCAATGAAAATAACGGTTCCGTCTTCAATGTGTGGTAAAAATGCATCTTGCTGGCTTTTATTAAAACGATGGACTTCATCCACAAATAAGATAGTTTTACGATCTGCAAGACGATTTTGTTTTGCTCGCTCAATCGCTTCTCGAATTTCTTTTATCCCACTCGTCACAGCAGAAATTCGCTCAACTTCTGCATTAATACGTTGCGCAATAATTTCTGCGAGCGTTGTTTTTCCAGTACCTGGAGGCCCCCAAAAAATCATAGAATGAATATGCCCTGCTTGAATAGCTTTACGCAGCGGCTTACCTTCACCAATAAGATGAGTTTGCCCAAAATACTTCTCTAGACTCGTTGGACGCATCTTGGCTGCCAGTGGACGAAAATCATTTTCGGCAAAATCAAAGTTGAGGTTCGACATGTTTATTTCTCACAAAATTGAAGGGCGTATTTCTACGCCCTTATTTCAAATAATCATTTGTTATTTTTTACGTTGGTCATCCACTTCAACGCCTTTTTCTGGCTTGAATTGGAACAAGCTATCAGACAAAGTTTGATTAGTAATATTACGTAAAACATAAAGATTGGTTTGCCCATCTTTCTCGGTCGTACTGAAATTTCTTAGTACTCCATTGGCATCGACACGAATATCAAATTGCTTGATATTACTTTTTGAAGATTTAGGTTTCAATACGAAAGTATCCACTTGTTGCATGACCGAATATTGATCCCAATGGCTTTTATCGTTACTTGTAAGTAAGACGAAAGGTGTATTATTTACCGCATCTTTAACCCATTGCGCTGTTACTTGTTGCACAAATGGATCGTAGAACCATAAGGTTTTACCATCAGAAATAATCTGGGTTTCTTGAGGGGTTTTAGTATCCATACGGAATAAATTTGGACGTTTAATTTGAAGTTTGCCACTTCCTTGTTGAACATTTTTGCCACTTCCAGAAGTCACTGTTTGCACAAATTCTGCACTTAATACATCGACTTTAGCTAAACGCATTTGTAATTCACTTGCCGCATCAGCCAATGCCAAATTACTCAAACCAAGTAAGGCAAGTGCAGCAAATTTTAACGTTGTTTTTTTCATTTTACTTTCCTTTTAAATTAGTATTCCGGACGACGCGATAAAATCTCACGCTTACCATTTTGCATTGGGCTGACAATCCCTTGTTCTTCCATTTGATCCATAATACGCGCTGCTCGGTTAAAACCTACGCTGAATTTACGTTGAATAGAAGATACTGAGGTTGTACCGGTATTAATAACAAAATCCATTACTTCATCAAAAAGTGGATCTAACTCTCCACCGCTTGATATCCCTTTTTCTGTACCTTCCTCATCGTCAGCACTTTCTAAAATACCATCAATATAATCAGGTTTACCGCGTGCTCGCCAATCATCTACAATACGAATAACTTCATCATCACTCATAAAAGCACCATGAACACGTATCAAATCCGATGAGCCTTGCCCCGAATAAAGCATATCACCACGACCTAAAAGCGCCTCCGCCCCACCTTGATCAAGAATAGTACGTGAGTCAATTTTACTTGCAACAGTAAAGGCAATACGACTTGGGATATTCGCTTTAATTAAACCTGTAATCACATCTACAGAAGGACGTTGTGTCGCCAAAATTAAATGGATACCAATAGCTCGCGCTTTTTGTGCCAATCGAGCAATAAGTTCTTCAATTTGCTTACCCGCGACCATCATTAAATCAGCAAACTCATCGACAATAACCACAATATAACTCAATTTTTTCAATGCAGGTGGCATTGCATCCATTGTATCACCAGGTCGCCAAATTGGATTTGGAATAGGCATTCCCATTGCTTCGTATTCATCGATTTTTTCGTTAAAGCCTTCAATATTGCGTACACGGAGAGCAGAAAGCAGCTGATAACGGCGTTCCATTTCATCTACACACCAACGCAACGCATTAGCGGCTTTTTTCATATCTGTTACAACAGGCGTTAACAAGTGCGGAATATCATTATAAACAGAAAGTTCGACGACTTTAGGATCGATCATGATGAATTTCACATCTTCTGCTTGAACACGATAAAGCAAACTTAAGATCATCGTATTCACGCCAACAGACTTACCTGATCCTGTTGAGCCTGCTACCAACAAATGTGGCATTTTTGCTAAATCAACAATCACAGCTTTTCCGCTAATATCTTTACCTAAAGCCATTGGCAAAGTGGCATGAGTATCACGGAATTCGCTGCTATCTAACACGTCGCGTAATGGCACCATTTGACGGTGAAGATTAGGTGTTTCAATACCAATATAAGGCTTACCAGGAATAGCCTCTGCCACACGAATCGAGCGGAACATTAATGCACGCGCCAAATCGGTATCAATACTCGTTACTTTTGAGGCTTTCACCCCAGGTTGTAATTCTAATTCATAGCGAGTCACAACAGGGCCAACAAGCACATCTTTTACAGTAGCTTTCACATTAAAGTTACGTAATTGTTGCTCAATACGTTGAGACGTTTCAAAAACTTCTTCTTGCGTAATATTTTGTTCCACTGCGGGATGTTTTGATAATAACTCCAAACTTGGTAAGGGCGTACTAGGCTTTTCACGTTTAGTTGTTTGCTGTTGGAATGCAGGATGAATCAAGCTGCCACTATAACCTTTATAGTTAGGTGATTCTTCTTGATTTTTGTCTAATTGAACATTCCCCATACCATCCTCTAAGGATACGTTAAATTTTAGTTCATCATCACCCAAACGGACTTTTTCATCAGCTTGAACATCAAAATTATTATCCGCCATTTCCGTATTCAAGGATTCGTTAATTGGTTTTAATGAAACCTTTGGCATTTCATCATTTGTAAGCAAGGACACCTTAGTAAAATCATCCTCACTTTGATTCATTGAGACATCATCCTGAACGGCTGACTTTATCGGTTTATTCCACACTGGCACAAAATCATTTTTACTTACTGTTTGTCCATGTGAATCACTCGATAAATTCACGCTAGGTAATGCTTCAGATTCAAACTCAAGAGAAAACTGAGGTTTTACACTCTCTTCAGGAGAAACTTCATATTCTGATTTAATCGAGACCTCTGGGTTTAAACCATGAATATTAATTAAATGCGAAGGATGCTCAACAGAGTTGTCTTCTACCTCTAAAGATGATTTTTGAGTTTCAATCTCACTATTTTGTTCCACATTAAGATTATTTTGATCTAGATTTTCTGTTTCTGAACTATCTGATTTTACAATCACGATTTGCTCTAATTCTTCCGTTGATTTTTCTTGCTCAACACGTTCTTCCTGCTCATTTTTCATTGTCAACCAATGATAAAAGGCCACAATCAATCGAATTAATGAGGCGCCAGAGCAGAAAATAAAACCGATTAAAGCAAATGTAAAACCAATTAAAACCGATCCGAATTTACCTAATGCTGGATAAAGCCAATTTACAACAAGTGAACCACCTACAACTCCACCACTTAAATAAAAGGTATTGCTTTTCAAAAGCAACATGGTCATTACGCAAAGTCCAATAATCAGCATTATAAAACCAAAACTACGTAAAATAATTCGAGTACAGGAAAGGTTTTTAACTGCTTTTGTTTTCAATAGATAAGCAGGTACCAAAAAAACTGTAAAAGGAATAACATGGGCGACATAGCCTAAGAAAACAAAAGAAAGATCGATAATCCATGCACCAAATGCACCAACTTTATTAATTGTTTCACCATGCGCACCAGCCGTTGCCCAAGAATTATCAAGCGGAGTATAACTTGACCAAGCAATAATTAAATAAAGCCCGAAAAGTGCGGTCAATCCAAGCAAAAGTTCAGCTAAATACTGTCTGGGTGTAAATCGTTCTGTTATTTGTTTAATCATATTATTTTAATACAAGGAAATTAGTTTGTTTTACTTCTTCCATCACAACATAAGTGCGAGTGTCATTTACACCAGGTAAACGCAATAATGTCGTCCCCAGCAATTTTCGGTATTCGGCCATGTCGGCAACACGAGTTTTTAATAAATAGTCAAAATCGCCCGATACCAAATGGCATTCTTGAATTTCTTCCAACTCTTGAATCGCAGCATTAAATTCCTCAAATATATCAGGTTTTCCACGAACTAACGTAATTTCCACGATCACAAGCAAAGGTGCTTCCAATAATTCAGGATTCAACAATGCACGATATCCCATAATTACACCTTGTTTTTCTAGACGTTTAACACGTTCTAAACAAGGAGTGGGTGAAAGCCCTACTTTTTTCGACAAATCAATATTAGAAATTTTACCGTTGCGTTGTAATTCATTAAGAATTTTTATATCAATCGCATCCAGCGCTTTATTCAGTTTTTTTTCCATTTTCTTATTTTTCTTTGAATAAAAAGTATGTTTATTTTAACAAATTTTGCTAATTTTTTCACTACAACGGAATTAGATAATTTATTTCCATTGAGGCTATTAATTATCTCTAATGGAAGTATTTAGAAATTATCCAACACGGCTAACGCATCGGAAAGTTTCTTTACCGTAAAAACTTGCATATTTTCAACCGCACTTTTCGGCTTGTTACCAAAAGGAACAATCGCACGTTTAAAACCATGCTTTGCCGCTTCACTAATACGCTCTTGCCCACTTGGTACTGGACGAATTTCGCCCGCTAATCCCACCTCGCCAAAAATCACTAAATCTTGTGGCAAGGGGCGATTACGGAAACTAGAAATTAACGCAAGCAACAAAGCCAAATCCGCACTTGTTTCACTGACTTTTACACCACCAACGACATTTACAAAGACATCTTGATCGGCCATTTGCAAGCCACCATGTCGGTGTAACACCGCCAATAATAGCGCTAAGCGATTTTGCTCTAAACCCACCGCAACACGGCGAGGATTCGCTAGCATTGAATGATCCACTAAGGCTTGAATTTCAACTAAAAGAGGGCGAGTGCCTTCCCAAAGTACCATAACGGAACTGCCTGATGTAATCTCATCCCCTCGACTTAAAAAGATCGCAGATGGATTTTTTACTTCTCGCAAACCTTGCTCGGTCATACCAAATACGCCTAATTCATTCACCGCACCAAAACGGTTTTTATGGCTACGCAAAGTACGATAGCGAGAATCGGCTTCGCCTTCTAATAGTAATGAACAGTCAATGGCGTGCTCTAACACTTTCGGCCCTGCAAGCGTACCGTCTTTCGTTACATGCCCCACCATAATAATGGCGACTTGGCGGGTTTTCGCATAACGAGTGAGGAAAGAAGCACATTCACGCACTTGTGCCACACTGCCTGGCGATGATTGAATATCTGCCAAATGCATTACTTGGATCGAGTCCACCACTATAATTTGCGGTTTTAACTGATCCGCCAAATTACAAATCTGTTCCACAGAGGTTTCTGACAACATTTTTAATTGATCGTTTGGCAATCCCAATCGACTTGCACGCATCGCAACCTGTTGTAACGATTCCTCTCCCGTCACATAAAGTGCGGTCATATTTTTCGCTAAACCACACATGACTTGTAATAACAAGGTACTTTTCCCTGCACCAGGATGCCCACCAATTAAAATCGCACTGCCCGGTACGATTCCGCCACCCAGTACGCGATCTAATTCATTAAAGCCACTGGAAAAACGTGGTGTTTCTTGCAAACTAATTTCAGAGAGTGTTTGAATTTTTGCCTGAGTTTCACCCGCGTAGCCACTAAAACGATCATTTTTTGATTTTGCTGTGGAAATTAACCGCACTTCCGTGATTGTATTCCACGCTTTACAAGCTGAACATTGCCCTTGCCAACGAGAAAACTCCGCACCACAATCATTACATACATAAGCTGTTTTCGGGGCTTTAGCCATTTTTTATCCTTCTCATCCTTTAACCGAGTATTCATATACCTACGGCTAAATATCATTATATTGTTCAGGGCAAGCGTACATAATGCCTAGAAGTATAGCTTACCCATTTGCACGGTTGATTCGCATTACGCTGAAAATCTCATTAATTTGATCATTCGCTCAAAATAAACTCGACTTTTCAAAAGTGCGGTCAATTTTTCAATAGTTTTTTCATTGTCTTTCGTTTCACTATGAAAACGAATCAAATCACGGATTTCAGCAAAAATTTTCTGATTGCTTTCTAACAAAGCAGGTAAGAGCGTTTCTTTTTGTTTTTCTGTTGCCACCGTTTCTAGGATTTTTCCATTTTCATCATAATAATGATAAAGATTAAAAAATGCCCCCACTCGCTCCACTGTTTTCATAAAATCTTGGCTAAAAAGTGCGGAAGAAAATGATAGGGTTTCTTCCAAAAGTTTCTGTTCCATTTTCAGCACCGCATTAAATTTCGCAGAAAAATCTACCGCACTTTCTTCTCGTTCTTCTTTTAAAAAATCACGCCATTTATTTAGCCAATCCGTCAAAAATTGTTTTGAACCTAACAAATAACCCCGCTTCGCTTTACTTGCGCTACTAAAATAAATATCTCTTTCGAAAGGCAAAGTTTCCACAAAATCAAAAAGATCCTGCACATTGCCAGATTTCAATTCAAACTCAATTTCACAAATAGGCTGCTCAGATTCGCCTGCTATAATTTTGCCTTGATCGAACGCCACTTCAATTTTGGATTGTTGAAATTCAACTAACCAAAAAGTGCGGTTAAAATCTGTGGAGAAAATAGGTTGTAGCGTAGAACTAGGTAATTGTTCAAAAGGATAAAGCTCTCTTAATTGCGCATTAGTTGGCGTTTCTTTTTCGGTTAATGGTAAATTATATTCTGGGCGGCTATGCAATCCACCAATAACTTCGCCGTTAGTTTTAAGCGTTAATGTAAGTTCTTGATCTTCTTGACGAATACGTAATCCCATCTTTTGTTTAGCAAGGAAATGATCAGGGTAATCATAATAAGTATTGCTCAGAAACTGTTTTTTATGCACTAAACAAGTAAAGTTTTTTAAATGTTCTTGTAATTCATTAAACGCTTGGTCAGATACCGCTAATTTAATTTCAATTTCATTACTCATAAAAAATTATACTCCCTTCAACTTAAAACTGTTCAAATATACAGATAAAAATAGATAAATCAAGCGTTTTATAGATTTATATTCCTTAAATTTAAACGTCGAAAAATAGATATAAAGAGCTATAATTTGACTTAATTTTAAATAACCAATTAATTAAGGATCTCTATGAGAAAATTGTTTCTATTTTCTATGCTTCTAAGCATCACATTACCTATAAATGCTGGCGTTCGTTGTTCAGATTTTAATACACAAGAAGAAGCACAACGCTATTATGAAAACCACCATGCTTATCATTTGGATCGAGATCGCGATGGTGAAGCCTGTGAATGCTTGCCTGGCGGTAGTAAATACGGCTCATCGCGTTGTAAAAAATATTAATGATACATTGAAAAGATGAAAAATTCGGCTTTTCCTTTTCAGTGAAGGGATCGCCCCCTAAAATACATTTAATTATTAATAAAAATCGGGTAATATGCGCACGAATTTTTAACCCCTTATGGAGTAAATCACTTATGGCAATGAATAATATTCTCGGATTATTTGCCCATTCGCCTTTAAAACCATTGCAAAAGCATTCGGAAAAAGTCACTGAATGTAGCGATCTTTTAATTCCTTTTTTTGAAACCACCTTCTCAAAGGATTGGGAAAAAGCGGAAGAAAAACGCTTAGAAATCTCTCAGCGTGAACGTGAAGCGGATAGCTTGAAACGTGAGATTCGTTTGAAATTGCCACGTGGTTTATTCTTACCTATCGATCGTACTGATCTCTTAGAATTAGTCACGCAACAAGATAAATTAGCAAATTTTGCTAAAGATATTGCAGGCCGTATGATTGGTCGTCAATTTGGTATTCCTGAAGAAATGCAGGAAGAATTCTTACATTACGTCAAACGTAGTTTAGATGCCATTCATCAAGCTCATCGAGTAATCGAAGAAATGGATCAACTTTTAGAAACCGGTTTTAAAGGCCGTGAACTAAAATTAGTTAACGATATGATTCAAGAACTCGATGCAATTGAAGATGATACCGACCAAATGCAGATCAAATTGCGTAAAATGCTTTACACCATCGAAAGCCGTTATAACCCAATTGATGTGATGTTCTTATATAAAATTATTGAATGGGTTGGTGTGCTGGCTGACCAAGCACAACGTGTTGGCTCACGCATTGAATTAATGCTGGCGCGTTCATAATCAACAAAACATAGGAAATTAACTATGGAAGTTATTAGTCAATATGGTTCATGGTTGGTGTGGATTACAGCAGCCTTCGGCTTTTTCATGGCTTTCGGTATTGGAGCCAATGATGTTTCAAACTCAATGGGTACATCCGTAGGATCCGGTACTGTAACAGCCAAACAAGCAATTATTATTGCGTTAATTTTTGAATCTGCTGGCGCATATCTAGCTGGTGGTGAAGTAACAGAAACCATTAAAAGTGGCGTAATCGATCCAATGCAATTTGTGGATACGCCCGATATTTTAGCACTGGGTATGCTTTCTGCTTTATTTGCCTCTGGTGCTTGGTTATTTATCGCAACGAAAATGGGCTGGCCAGTTTCTGGTACTCACACTATTATCGGTGCAATTATTGGGTTTGCGTGCATTACGATTGGCCCTGGCGCAGTAGATTGGTCAAATATTGGTAGCATCGTTGGTAGCTGGTTCATCACGCCTGTCATTGCAGGTATTCTCGCCTATGCAATCTTTGCAAGTACGCAAAAGCTTATTTTTGATACCGAACATCCACTGAAAAATGCACAAAAATATGGTCCTTATTACATGGGGATAACCGTATTTGTACTGTGTATCGTAACAATGACAAAAGGTTTAAAACATGTTGGTTTAAATCTTTCCAATAAAGAAACTTTGGTCATTTCACTTATCATTAGCCTTGTAGGCATGCTGTTTTTCCATTTCTATTTTAAAAGCAAAACATTCACTCAATCTGCAAGCAAAGGTACTTTTGGTGCAGTAGAAAAAGTCTTCAGCATTTTAATGTTATTAACCGCTTGTGCGATGGCTTTCGCTCATGGTTCAAATGATGTAGCCAATGCTATTGGCCCTCTTTCTGCAGTGGTCTCTATTGTAAATGAAGGCGGTAAAATTGTTTCAGGTGGAGCCTTAACTTGGTGGATTTTACCACTAGGTGCATTAGGTATTGCTGTGGGCTTAATTACTATGGGACAAAAAGTAATGGCGACAGTTGGATCTGGGATCACCGATTTAACGCCAAGCCGTGGCTTTGCCGCTCAATTTGCCACCGCGATGACCGTTGTAGTTGCATCGGGTACAGGTTTGCCAATCTCAACAACACAAACACTTGTTGGGGCAATTTTAGGTATCGGTTTTGCTCGCGGTATCGCGGCACTCAATTTAACGGTTATCCGAAACATCATTAGTTCTTGGATAATCACTTTACCAGCCGGCGCCTTCTTCGCAATTATTATCTTCTATTTACTGCGTGCGGTGTTTAATTAATTTATTGCAACAAAAAGTGCGGTTTATTCAGCCGCACTTTTGTTGTTTTTATTTTTAAGGAGAAAGCATGAAAAAAATTTACAATACACTTTTATCTTGCGCCTTACTTGGTACAAGTATTGCAACTGCTCATGCAGAAACGCAATATGTTACTGAAAATCTCAGTACATTCTTACGCCGCGGTGCCGGTGAACAATTTAAAATTGCAGGTTCAATTCAAGCTGGAGAAGCGGTGAATGTATTAGATCGTCAAGGCAAATACACACTCATTCGCGACAATAAAAATCGTGAAGCTTGGATTTTAAATTCAGACTTAAGCAACACGCCAAGTAGTAAAGAAGAAAATCCAAAATTAAAAGCTCAAGTTCAAGAATTAACCTTAAAACTTAGTCGTTTAGATGGCGATTGGCAACAACGTACTGTCGAAATGCAACGTCGAACCAAACAAGCTGAGCAACAAAGTGCGGATCTTTTAGAACAAAATTCTCAACTGAAACGCGAACTTGAAATGACTAAAAATAAAAATCGTGATTTAGAAGCGATGCTTGATGCAGGTAAACGAGAAATTGCGATCCAATGGTTTATTTATGGCGGTTCAGTATTGGGCGTAGGCTTACTCTTCGGCTTGCTCATTCCTTATGTGTTACCAAAACGTCGCCGTCGTGATGGTTGGGCATAATCACGAATGAAAGTTTATTTGGTTGGTGGGGCTGTTCGCGATCAATTATTGGGGTTACCAGTCAAAGATCGTGATTGGATTGTAGTAGGCGCAACCCCCGCTACGCTACTATCTCTCGGTTATCAACAAGTAGGCAAAGATTTTCCGGTTTTTCTCAATCCTAAAACAAAAGAAGAATATGCGCTTGCCCGAACAGAACGAAAATCTAGCGCAGGTTACACTGGCTTTATTTGTGATTTCTCCCCAACAATTACATTAGAACAAGATTTAATTCGACGAGATCTCACTATTAACGCCATGGCTCAAAGCGAAGACGGTGAAATTATCGATCCTTATGGCGGAAAACAAGATTTAGACAATCGAATTTTACGCCATATTTCTCCCGCTTTTTCAGAAGACCCTTTACGAGTATTACGCGTAGCACGCTTTGCAGCCCGTTATCATTCTCTCGGTTTTAAAATCGCATCGGAAACGCTATCCCTAATGGCAGAACTTGCACAATCGGGAGAATTACAACATCTCACGACGGAACGCGTTTGGCTAGAAACAGAAAAAGCCTTAAACGAAAAAAATCCTGAAATTTATTTTGAAACCTTACATAAAACAGGCGCATTAAGAGTTCTATTTCCTGAAATCGATGCCCTTTATGGTGTGCCCAATCCAGTAAAACATCATCCAGAAGTGGATAGTTTTATTCATACCATGTTGGTATTAAAACAAGCGGTTAATTTGACTGAAAATAACCCTATCCTAAATAAAAGTGCGGTCTGTTTTGCCACAATTTGTCATGATCTTGGCAAAGCTCTTACACCTAAAAATATTCTTCCTCATCATTATGGGCATGAACAAGCCGGTATAAAACCGACTAGATCATTGTGCAAACGCTTGAAGGTTCCAAGTTATTTTCAAGAACTTGCAGAACTGACTTGTGAATTTCACACGCATATTCACAAAGCCTTTGAGCTTCGAGCTGAAACAGTCATAACGCTGTTTAATCGTTTTGATGTGTGGAGAAAACCACAACGCTTTCAAGAATTTCTACAAGTATGTCTAGCTGATACTCGAGGTAGAACTGGTTTTGAAAATAAAGACTATCCACAAATAGATTACATTAATCAATTATTACACTCGGCAAATGAAGTAGATGTACAGCAAGTTATTGCAGATGGATTTGAGAAACAAGAAATCAGAAATGAATTGACGAAACGAAGAATCTTAGCAGTTAAACAAATAAAAGCTAATTACCAAAAAATTAACAAATAAAAGTAACTTTACTCAATTCAACTAAATCCTTAAAATACGCGAGCTTATTAACTTGATGAATAATATGAAAACGTTTAAATTCCTCACCGCACTTTTTGTAGCCAGCATACTTACAGCCTGTACGATGGATGCTGAACGTCCAGTTAACGTGCAATACATCGATAAAACGGATACCACATGGCAACAGCATCTACAAAAGATTCAAAAAATTCAATCCTATCAAGCTAAAGGACAAATTGGTTATATCAGTCCTACAGAACGTTTTTCTAGCCGCTTTGAATGGAAATACCAAAATCCAAAATCTTATACACTTAAACTCTATTCTTTAATCAGTAAATCTACCCTTTGGATTCAAATGCATCAAAGTGGGATGACAATTTCCGATAACAACGGCAATCAACAATCTGCAGCCAATGCTAAACTATTATTACAAGAGATCATTGGCATGGATGTGCCATTAGAACACTTAGCTTATTGGCTGAAAGGTCAACCGGCAATAAATGCAGATTATCAAGTCGGTACCAATCATTTACTTGGCGCATTTACTTATCATGTAGATGGTTCTCAATGGACTGCAGATTATCTCACTTATCATTCTAATAATTCGATGCCTGAAAATATTCTGCTAAAAAATGATAGCACGAAACAAACTCTAAAAATTCGTGTAGATGAGTGGATTTACTAATGAATACATTAATGAAATCACATCAATTTTCTACCGCACTTTGTCAAAATACAACACAATCAAATGGGAAACCATTGCGCTTCCCTAGCCCAGCCAAACTTAATTTATTTCTTTATATCAACGGAAAATTGCCAAACGGCTATCATGAATTACAAACACTTTTCCAATTTTTAGATTTCGGCGATTGGTTAGAAATGAGTATTCGTGAAGAAGACAATCAAATTGTTTTAACGCCAGAAATTCCAAATCTAAAAACGGAAGATAATCTAATTTATCGAGCAGCAAAACTTTTACAAGAAAAAGCCAATATTCAATTGGGTGCAAATATTCATTTAGACAAAATTCTTCCAATGGGTGGCGGTGTCGGTGGTGGTTCATCCAATGCAGCAACCGCATTGGTCGCTTTAAATTATTTATGGCAAGCCAATTTATCCATTGATGAACTGGCAAAATTAGGATTAACACTAGGCGCGGATGTACCAATATTTGTACATGGGCATGCTGCTTTTGCTGAAGGTGTCGGGGAAAAAATCACCTATTGTGAACCACCAGAAAAATGGTTTGTTGTATTGAAACCTGATGATTCAATATCGACGGCTGTGATATTTCAAGATCCAAATTTACCACGTAATACACCGAAAAAATCCCTTGAACAACTTTTGAGTGAATCTTATGTAAACGATTGCGAAAAAGTTGTGGTAAATCATTATTCAAACGTTGAAAAAGCGTTAAACTGGTTGCTACAATATGCGCCGGCAAGATTAACAGGAACGGGAGCATGTGTTTTTGCTGAATTTGATAATGAAGCAGAAGCGCAAGCGGTATTTAGACAAAAACCAGAAGCATTTTTTGGCTTTGTTGCGAAAGGACTCAATGTTTCTCCCTTGCACGCAATGTTGAAGCAGCTATCATCAACTTATACTCATCGACAATCTAAACCTGAGGTTTTATAAAATGCCTGACATTAAACTCTTCGCGGGTAATGCAACACCTGAACTTGCAAAACGTATTTCTGAACGTTTATATATTTCGCTAGGCGATGCGACGGTCGCACGTTTCAGCGATGGTGAAATCCAAGTTCAAATCAATGAAAATGTGCGTGGTGCGGATGTATTTATCATCCAATCAACTTGTGCGCCAACCAATGATAACTTGATGGAATTGATTGTGATGGTAGATGCATTACGTCGAGCATCTGCTGGTCGTATTACTGCCGTGATTCCTTATTTCGGCTATGCTCGCCAAGATCGTCGTGTTCGTTCGGCTCGTGTACCAATTACCGCTAAAGTTGTGGCAGATTTACTTTCAACTGTTGGTATCGACCGTGTCTTAACCTGCGACCTACACGCAGAACAAATCCAAGGTTTCTTTGATATTCCAGTAGACAACGTATTTGGTTCTCCAGTTTTAATTCACGATATTTTGAAAAAATCTGATCTTGAAAATCCAATTGTTGTATCTCCAGATATTGGTGGTGTTGTACGTGCTCGTGCGGTAGCTAAATTATTAAACGATACCGATATGGCTATTATTGACAAACGTCGCCCTCGTGCAAACGTAGCACAAGTAATGCATATTATCGGTGATGTTGCAGATCGTGATTGTATTTTGGTAGATGATATGATTGATACTGGCGGTACGCTTTGTAAAGCGGCTGAAGCATTAAAAGAACGTGGTGCAAAACGCGTTTTTGCTTATGCAACTCACGCCGTTTTCTCTGGTGCAGCAGCCAAAAACTTAGCCAGCGATGCCATTGATGAGATTGTTGTTACTGACACCATTCCACTATCAGAAGAAATGAAAGCTATCGGTAAAGTTCGCGTGCTTACACTTTCTTCCATGCTAGCTGAAGCCATTCGTCGTATTAGCAACGAAGAATCTATTTCTGCGATGTTTAACTAAATTAAAATTTCAATAAAAAATACCGCACTTTGAACTGCTCCCATAAAGTGGGTTGTTCATAAATTACTTCAAATATTGAGCTCTGTATAATGCAGAGCTCAAATTCTTTAAACTTGCTTTTATCTGCTTCTCGTTATACGTAATGCCTTCTCTAATTTAGAGATAATTAAAAATCAATGACTGTATTTTTCCCAGAAAACTTTCAATAGCTGAACTATCATAACAATTTCCCTGATGGCTCATACTTTAGATAAACCATGTACACTCCAGCCAGTATAAACATCCTTGATCTTGGATTATGTCTGATGATTATATGGGAAACGTTTAGTTTCAATCACGATCATTAATTTAGGTTGTACAAAATCAATAAAGCGAACAATTGCAGCAGGCAGATCGTAAGACAGATAAAAGTGCGATACGCTCTCGCCAAATGCCCTTTTACACCTGCCGAACCTGTTGGCGTCACAGTAGTACCATTTGATGTTAGCTTTAAAATTGGAATAAACTCCATAACATTCGCATAAACGTTTTCGATAATTGGGCGTTATTCTAGAATAAAATCGAAGAGGACAAAGAAAAGCCTAGGGGGAAGAAAAAGGAAAAGAAAAGGCTAAGCTCGCCAGAACTTAGCCCTTAATTTTACAAAGCGGTCAGAATTTTCTGACCGCTTGTTTTAACCTTGTCGTCCTCCATTTTGGAAAATATGCCGACGACAATTACCAAATATATTTCAAACCAACATATCCTTGATAAGCTTCCTTACCTCTGCCGCTAAACAAGGTGTTGGTTTTGCTTAATGCACGAGTGTAATTCAGATATGCCTGTGCCGATAACTGTTTACCCAATGGTAAAACGCCGCCGATGCTCACTTCACCAAAGGTTGGGGCATAATGCTCGGTAATACGGTCACGCCCTACCTCTAATTCGGTTTTTGCGCCCATAAAATCGTGCACCAAATTCAGTGAAGCAAAGAAGCTATTGGCGTTTTTGCCTTTTTCGGCATTAAAGCTCACACCTGCCCCAACACGTCCGCGTAATACGGTTTGATGGGTAGATTTTATATCACGAATGCCGTCATTAAATCCGCCCATTTTGGTCTCAAGCAAGGTGAGTTGTGCTTGTGGTACAAAATTCCATCTGCCATCTGCAGAAATCGCAATTTCTTTGCCCACTTCGGTATTTGCCATAAAGCTGAAGCCGTGATTTTTCGCTTTGTTGCCGTTTTGTGTGGTGTATTTCGCCCCAATCCAGCCCACATTTGCGGTGGTATCTAAATACAAGCCGTTATTGCCATACCAAGTGGAATATAAGCCTAGTGTTGTGGTTTCTAACTTGCCTTTACCCACCAATTTATCCGCCACAATATAGCCATTTTGGGCGTGGTATTTGTCGTAGAATTTGTTATCCGCACGGTTGAACGATGCCATCACACCGCCACGGCGAACGCCATTTTCATTGCTGTTCACGAATAAATCTGAGCCAATTTGCACAAATTTCGCTTTCGATTTATAAGCTAAACGATCTTTGCCCTGTTCTTGGGTATAGCCACCGCCCACACGTGCCCAAGTTTGCGGTGTTAACGGTGCTTGCAAGCTGCCCATTCGGGTTTGCAATTTACCGTTTTCTTGCAATAACGCCTCCCTAGCAATGCGTTGAGTTTGTACATAGCCAGCAATCTGTTCCGCATAAATCATCGGACCGTTATTAGCTGGCACCGCTGGTTGTGGTGCTGGCTGAACAGGTTGTGGTTGCGGCACTGGTTGCACTGGTTCTGGCTGTGGTGCTGGTTGCACAGGTTCTGGTTGCGGAGTAGGCTGCACAGGCTCAGGTTGCGGTGCAGGTTGTTCTAATGCTGTTAACGTCCAATAATACTTATTGCCATGTCGCACTAATTGGGCTTCGCCTGCGTTGGTAGTTGGGGCAGTGCCTTTAAATTTGCCCTTTTCTTCGCCTTTAATTTCCACCACAGGGGTTAATAAGCCACCGTTTTTCTCTACATCCGAACGGGTTACATCACCGAAAATGCTCTCGTTGCCTTGGTAGTAGGCTTTAACGATGCTGGTGCCTTCGTGATTGCCTTCAATAATCAGTTTATCGGTTTGTTGGATATCGGGGTTTTGCCAGAAGGTGTTAACGCGAAGTTCGCCAGTGTTTTCTCCATAACTATAACGTTCACGATAATCACCACTAATTGTTAAAGTATCACTTGGAAGATTATTTTTAGATAAATCAATGATGCCTCCATTTAAAATATCGTAATCAAGTCGAATATTTGAAGAGGTATTTTTAGGGGCAATATTTAACTCTGCATCTTCATCAATCTGAATATCACCAACTTTACCAGAATTACTTGTCATATTTCCGGTTAAATTTAAAATACCTCTCTCCCTAATTCTAATTTTTCCAAAATTACGAATTGCTTTATCTTCGTATGTGCCTACGCTTTCACTGCTTCCCGTTAATTCTTGGTGAAGTTGAATAACATTATTCTCCGCATTATCTAAAGCATCAGGGTTATTTTTATAAGAGCCCTCTAATACTTTTACTTTAGATATATCACTACCCGATAAATAAAGTTGATCATCACCTTTACCTAAGTAAATATTGCCTTCAATTTTACTACCTGGATTCAAAAAAAAACCATCTGAATGATCTGAACCAATAAATGCTGCCTTATATTCTGGAGCAGAAATCACACCGTAAATATCTAGATATGAGCTTACTCCAGTAGTGGAGTTGCGTTTAAGATTTTCAATCGCTTTACCAAATAAATCTTTACGATTAAAGGCAGAGAAATCAATAGCATCGCCGTTTTCGGAAGATATTGCACCGTAATTGGTTACCTTAATAAAGGCATAGAGCTTTTGATAAAGTTCCTTAATTTTTTCGGCTTTCTCTTCATCGGACAAGGCTAAAAATGCGGGGTCATGTCTATCATTTCTAAATTCATCCAACACTTTTATTGCTGTGCCATTTTCACCTGTGGCTTTAATGGAACTGTCTTCGTCTAATATAAGACGAAAACCATATATCGGAATAAGTTCGGCAGTATCACCCGTATAGATAACTGAACCAAAAGAACCCGTGAATCCAATTGTATCTAAATCTAATGCCAATGCTGTAGTATTTGGATTAACTGCTGTAATAGCTAATTTTTCAAAATGATAAGAAGTGTACATCTCTTCACCTTTTTTTGAATAAATTAATGTACCATCTGCATTTTTATGCAAATCGCCACTGATTTGATCATCGTCTACAGCGGTTGCCAGATGGGAAGTTGACAACGCTGCAATCGCTAAGGCGGTTTTCACCAAACCAGATTTGCCTCTGTTTTTCGCTAATTCTGATGTCACGACAGAATTTTTAGTGAGATAATTGTATCTAGTTTTAAAAATTTTGTTCATTTAGGTTGCCTGCGTAATGTTGGATTAATTTAATAAAGATATTTAAGTGTAAAAAAGCTGAAATTACGGTCGCTAAGACCATTCCTAATTTGTTAAAGAATTAGTCTAAGTGTGAGTAATTTCAGCTTCGTTAGATACAAAACGCAGGCTTAAATAGTTAGAAAAGGTGTCTAAATACAGGCTCAAGGATCGTTTTGCATTTTTGATAAAATTAAAATAATTGCAATATATGATTATTTACTCCTTAGGTTCTCTTGCTATATTGGGCATAAGCTGAAAACTTGATATAAATCTAGAATTTTCGCTGCACCAATAAAACCTATAAAACCGACTGCATATTTAATGACATAATAAAGAACTAGAGGGAATGATTTTCCTTTTCTGTGGTAGAAGAAGAAACCATTAAAGCCACATAGAACGAATGAACCATTTTCTTTAGAAAATGCAGTTTTTGATTTTTCTACTTTACGTGTAGAACGATTTTTTGCTTTTCTTTTCATAAGCGTTACTCCGTATCACTTTTGCCAATAAGTATCTACACGTATATTGTTTATTCATGAGAATATCCTCCTCTAAGTTAAAAATAAACTTCACAAGCTACAATATATTTTGTGGCTTACGACCAACTATTTCCTACCTCTAATGAATACATAAACTTTAGTATCCCAGATATAGGCACTTTGGAGAAAAAATTTCTTCTCCAAGGTGTTTTGTTCTCTCTGTAAAGAGAGAACAAGAGGGAGTATACTCCCTCGCGACCGTTTAAAATTTGCACTAAAGATGGGAGGTAAAGATAAGAAGTTAAAATATTGATATTTAATGAATTTTAAGATGCTCTGGGTAGTTTGTGTATTAACACTTTCTTCCATGCTGGCAGAAGCTATTCGTCGCATTAGCAACGAAGAATCTATTTCTGCGATGTTTAACTAAATTAAAACTTCGATAAAAAATACCGCACTTTTATTGCCAAAGTGCGGTATTTTTTTATTTACTTTATTTAGCTGTATCTACTTTATTCAACCGTTACACGCGCAAATTTTCGTTTACCCACTTGGTAAACATTTGTACCTTTCGGTGCATTGTCTTTTACGTTATCGACTTTTTCGCCGTTGATTTTCACGCCGCCTTGTTGAGCAGAGCGAATCGCTTCAGAAGTGGAAGGAACAAGACCTGCTTCTTTTAATAAAGTGGCTAAACCCATTTCGCCAGAGAACGTAAATTCAGGCATTTCATCAGGCATTGCGCCTTTTTGGAAGCGATTAATGAATTCTTGTTCTGCGGCGTTTGCTGCCTCTTCGTTGTGGAAACGGGCTATTAATTCTTTTGCTAATAAGATTTTTACATCACGTGGATTTTTGCCGTTTTCTACTTCCGATTTTAATTGTGCAATTTCGCTTAATGGACGGAATGAAAGAAGGTTATACCAATCCCACATGAGTTCATCAGAAATTGACATCACTTTACCGAACATATCGCTTGGTGCTTCTGTTACACCGATATAGTTACCAAGTGATTTGGACATTTTTTTCTCGCCGTCTAAGCCAACGAGTAATGGGAGTGTAATCGCAACCTGTGGTTTTTTGCCTGCTGATTTTTGTAATTCACGACCAACAAGTAAGTTGAATTTTTGGTCTGTACCGCCTAGTTCTACATCTGCATCTAATGCAACAGAATCGTAGCCTTGCAGTAATGGATAAATAAATTCATGGATGGCAATGGGTTGATTGTTGCCAAAGCGTTTTTTGAAGTCGTCACGTTCAAGCATACGCGCAACCGTGTAGTTGCTTGCAAGACGAATCATACCTTCTGTACCAAGTTTACTTAACCATTCAGAGTTGAAGACGATTTTGGTTTTTTGTGGATCGAGAATTTTATAAATTTGCTCTTTATAGGTTTCAGCATTACGCAATACGTCTTCACGGCTGAGTGGAGGACGCGTGGCGTTTTTGCCCGATGGATCCCCCACCATTCCAGTGAAATCACCAATTAAGAAATAGACTTCATGACCGAGTTGTTGAAATTGACGTAGTTTGTTTAATACAACGGTATGTCCTAAATGAATATCTGGTGCGGTTGGATCGGCGCCTAATTTTACTTTTAATGGGCGATTTTCTTTCAGTTTTTCGATTAAATCCGCTTCTGAAAGGATTTCATCAGTACCGCGCTTTAGTTCCGCGAGAACGGTATTAATGTCAGTCATTATTATTTCCTAATTATGTTTTTTGAAAGGTTTTATTATAGGGATTCTTGGCGATTTGTGAATAAAAAAAACGCCTATTTGTGGGGAAATAGGCGGGAATGTTGGAGTGATTATCTAATATTGTTGTTGGAATGGTTAGATGATAATTGTTATCAATAACCTTGTCAATAGGTAAATGAAAATAATTCTCAAAAAAATATTATTTTATATAAGGCACCGATTCTGTTAAGGAAAGTGCGGTAGGAATTCCATTAGAAATTTCAAATTGTCCCGCATAAGCATAGGCTTCAACACCTTGTTCCATTGCTTCTTTTAATAAGCGATCGTATTCGGGATCGATATATTCTGCGATCTTGAAACGATCAAAACCATTATGTAAGCCAGCAAATAATACTACTGCACGATGACCTTGTTTTTTCATTGCGAGTAATTCACGGACATGTTTTTGTCCACGCGTAGTCACTGCATCGGGGAACATACCTAAATTTCCTTTCACTAAGGTGATGGATTTCACTTCCACATAACAATCGGGTAAGCCTTCACCTTTCAGTAGGAAATCAATTCGGCTATTTTCTTCGCCGTATTTCACTTCTGGATAAATTTCGTTATACATTGCCAATTCTTTGATTTGCTTATTTTGTACTGCTTCAAAGACTAATTGATTAGAACGATGCGTATTGATACAGCAAAGCTGTCCATTTGCGAGTTGAGTAAGCTCCCAAGAATGAGGATATTTGCGGGTTTGACTATCGGAATGTGAATACCAAATTGTGTCGCCTTTTTCACCGCAGCCAGTCATTGCACCTGTATTGGCGCAATGAATTGTCATAACATCACCTGTTGGTAATTCAATATCCGCAAGAAAGCGTTTATAACGACGAATTAATGTCGCCGATTGTAAAGCTGGAAGTTGCATAAAGTTCCTTATTTGAGTTTTTCTAAACGTTGTAAAATGGCGTTATCGCTCATGGCTTGCATTTTTTTCATTCTCAAAGAAAGTAAGATCGCCGCGAAAGTGAGTGAGACCACAAAGGCAATCCAGAAACCTTTCGCATCAATGTGTGGCACAAGCCAATCTGTACGACCGAGCGTATAACCCAGTGGCACACCAATTACCCAATAAGAGAAAAGGGTAATATATAAAATGACTTTAGTATCTTTATAGCCCCGTAAAATGCCGCCAACCACCATTTGGACGGTATCTGAAAATTGATAAAGTGCGGCAAATAATAATAAATTTGCCGCCATGGCGATGACAATTTCATCAGTTACGAAAATAGAGGCAATTTCATAACGGAAGAAAATCGTAATTAATGAGGTAATGATTGTGATAGTCAGCCCTAATAATAATGCGGCATAGCTCATTTTTTTCGCATTTTGTGGAGAACCTGCCCCCAATGCTTGTCCGACTAAAATCGTTGTTGCCATACCAATTGACAGAGGGAACATAAAAATGAAAGAGCTGGTATTCAATGTAATTTGATGGCTCGCTACAATGGTTGAGCCTAGCGGAGAAAGCATTAACGAAGTGAGAGCAAATAACGCCACTTCACAACAAAGTGCAATCGCAATGGGCAAGCCTAAACGTAGTAGCTTTTTAAGCGTTTTGGGATTCGGTATTTCAATTAATTGGCTAAATACTTTTAGCGAACGTTCTTGAGCATTCGTGTAGGAATAGAACATCATCATTAAGCACATTGCCCAGTTCACAATAGCTGTCGCAATACCACAGCCCACCGCACCAAAAGCAGGCATACCAAATTTTCCATAAATAAAAATGTAATTAAGCGGAATATTCAGCAGTAAACCTAAAAAGGTAATAACCATTGCTGGCTTGGTTTTGGCAATCCCATCATTTAAACAACGAAAATTAATCAGCATCAAATAAGCAGGTAATCCCCACAACATAGCATGTAAATAATCGCGTGCTAAATCTGACATTTTGCTTTCCATTTGCATATATTGCAGCGGAATTTCACAGAAATAAATCAGCAAGCCTAAAGGAAGACTCACGCCTAACACAAGCCAAATGCCTTGGCGAACTTGATGAGCAATGCGATGGCGTTGGCCTGAACCGTTTAGGTAAGAAATTGTCGGAGGAAGCGCCAATAATAATCCTTGACCGAAAAGCACCAACGGCATCCAAATAGACGCGCCAACAGAAATTGCCGCCATATCGGTGGAACTCACTCGACCAGCCATAATGGTATCCGCTAATCCCATTGAGTTTTGTGCGATTTGAGCTAACAAAATGGGTAAAGAGATTTTAATTAATTTTTTAATATCAGCGTGATATTGGGATAAAAGACGAAAATTCATAAATTTGATATACTAAGAAAAATTTTTAGAAAAGGAGAAAATATGTTTACCGGAATTGTACAAGGCACTGCGCCTATTCATTCAATAACAGAAAAGGCTAATTTTAGAACACAAGTGGTAAAATTACCACCTGAAATGCGTAAAGACCTAGAAATTGGCGCATCGGTGGCAAATAACGGTGTATGTTTAACTGTGACTGAAATTAACGGCGATCTCGTTAGCTTTGATCTCATGCAAGAAACCTTAAGAATTACAAATCTTGGTTTGTTGAAAGTAGGCGATCATGTGAATATTGAACGAGCCATGCAAATGGGAACAGAAATTGGCGGGCATTTGTTATCTGGTCATGTGTATTGCACCGCAAGCATTTCAAATATTATCGCCAGTGAAAATAATCGACAAATTTGGTTTGAGCTGCCAAGCGCAGATGTAATGAAATATATTTTAACGAAAGGATTTGTTGCCGTAGATGGCATCAGTCTGACTATTGGCGAAGTAAAAGGCACGCAATTCTGCGTAAATTTAATTCCAGAAACTTTGCAACGAACCTTAATGGGACAACGTAAAGTGGGCGATATTGTGAATATAGAAATTGATCCACAGACCCAAGCCATTGTGGATACCGTGGAAAATTATCTAAAAGCGAGAAATTTATAGTCTATTGAAATAAAAGAGCGGCTAAAAAACACAGGATTTTTTAACCGCTCTTTTGTTTGATGACTTCGCTTATTTTTTCGATTTTTTCCATTTCCAGAACAGGAATAGGGCAAGTAAAGCGATAAGCACATAAATCACCATTTGACCTTTTTGGATTTGCGCATGTAACCAGTCTAAATTTTTTGCCCCAAGTTCGCCTAAATAAACCCAAATTGGCACAGAAATAATAGCAGCACAGAAATCAATCAAGACAAAACGTATGTAACTTACACGGCGAGTAATGCCAGAGACCATATAAATTGGGGCACGCAAGCCGGGTAAAAAACGTGCGACAAATAACACACGGTTGCCATATTGGCTGAATTTTTCACGCACCATTCTTAAACGTTGTAATGTCACGATTTTACGCATTGGGCGAAAACGTAAAATTTTTGTGCCATAAATACGACCAAGCCAATACATGGTGGAGTCGCCAGCAAGTACACCAATCATACTGACGAGCAACATTAAATGTGAATTAACGCTTTCTGGATAAAGCCCCGCAATCACACCACCAGAAACTAACGTGATATCTTCCGGAATCGGCACACCAAATCCACAAATAATTAAAACAAAAAGAACAGCCCAATAGCCGTACTCAGTAAAAAATCCAATTAGAAATTCCATAATCTTCCTACTTTATTTTTTAATGAATATCGTAAAAAATTGCTAAACATTCTAATCTTTTCAGGGTAAAAAACCTAGAAAAAGTTTGCTTTGAAAAGAGGGATATTCTATAATTCGCCGTCTCAAAGCATCGCTCTGTGCTTGTCTTTGAGAGCAATATTTGGAAAATTGCTGGGTCGCCTGCAATTTTCTTTCTTTTAACATTAATTTAAAGAGAACATTAAAATGGCATTTAAATTTAACGCTGAAGTTCGTACAGCGCAAGGTAAGGGTGCGAGCCGCCGCCTGCGTCACAATGGTCAAATCCCTGCAATCGTTTATGGTGGCAGCGAAGAGCCAGTTTCAATCATCTTAAACCACGATGAATTAAACAACGCGCAAGCACATGAATCTTTCTATTCTGAAGTGATCACTTTAGTGATCGATGGTAAAGAAGTTGCAGTTAAAGTACAAGCGATGCAACGTCACCCATTCAAACCAAAATTGGTTCACATTGACTTCAAACGCGCATAATTCACAAGTTTGAACAAAGTAAAAAAGCTAAGATATCAGTCTTAGCTTTTTTGTTCTGAGTATTTTAATTATTTCTCAATAAATACCTAAACTTTAATTTTTTATCAAATAACGTTTTAAGTTTTCACCAACAAATTCTAATTCTGCTTTTCCATAGTTTGGCTGAAATTCTAAAAAAATCACCCCAGCCTTTCGACAAGCCTCCCGTTTTACTGCATCACGCTTCGCCGCATTATCCTGATAATGTCCCTGCCCTTGATATTCAATTACTATTACGGCATAACCTTTCTTATCTACAATCAAAAAATCTACTCGTTTACTATTTATCGCAAAATGGGCCTCTTTATCTATTGATTCTAAAAACTCTCCCATTGAAACCTGAGTAAATAAACGGAACTCTTGATAACCTTTAGATAACAATTTTTCTAAACGAAGAAAAAGTTGATATTCACTCTTATTCATCAAGGCTTTTCTTTTATACTTACTCAATATAACGACATCAAGATAATCATTTTTATTCACAATATTAATTTTGTTTTCTGTCGAAAGATAAAGACGACTCTTCTTCACATTACGACGAGTTGATCTCGATTTAGATGAAAATAAGCCAATTAGAAATAAAATAACAAAAATGAAAATAATGATATATTGTAAAGAAAATTCCATATTGCTCTCCTAAATGAACAGGAAAACAAGATAGCATTAATAGAATATTACTTTATATTACAAATAAACGTATTTGAGATCTGGATCGCAAAAACAATCTTAGATAAGGCAAAAAACTAGCTTTTGTTAGAACTATGAGAATTTAAAAAATATGGCTGGGGTACTAGGATTCGAACCTAGGGATGCCGAGATCAAAACCCGGTGCCTTACCGCTTGGCGATACCCCAACAGAGAAATCTTTGATTAGATATAAAGAAGATTTTATTTGATAGTATGGCTGGGGTACTAGGATTCGAACCTAGGGATGCCGAGATCAAAACCCGGTGCCTTACCGCTTGGCGATACCCCAACTACTATTTGACTTACAAAGCGATAAATGGTGCGGGACGAGGGACTTGAACCCACACACCTCTCGGCGCCAGAACCTAAATCTGGTGCGTCTACCAATTTCGCCAGTCCCGCAAATTTGGTGGCTACAGCGAGATTCGAACTTGCGACCCCAACATTATGAGTGTTGTGCTCTAACCAACTGAGCTATGTAGCCATTACCTTAATTTGCCTAACCATATCGGCTTTGCGGGGCGTATTATGCTGATTTTGGTGATACTCGTCAAATACTTTTTTTAAAATATTTGGATTTTCCCTTTCATTTGATTATTAATAAAACACATCAATTATTTTTTACGCATTTATAGTCTGAATTCCCAACGAGATTATTAGTTTTACGCTTTAATTTTTCTCTCTTGTCATACATCAGATTTATGACAAATATCATGGCTAGATATAGTTACGTTTAAAAAATAAACACTCTTTAAATTTTAAACAAAAATATATTTGACAATAAAAAGCTAACTCGTTATTTGTATAGCTAATTATATAAAAAACACACAACATCAATGGAGTATCTTATGTCCCATCTCTCAGTCGCCAAATTTGGCGGAACATCTGTAGCAAACCATGCAGCAATGACTGCTTGTGCAAAAATTGTGATTGCTGATCCCAATACGCGCGTAGTCGTGCTTTCTGCATCAGCTGGTGTGACGAATTTATTAGTCGCGTTAGCAAATGGTGTAGAAACGACAGAACGTAAAAAATTAATTGGTGAAATCCGTCAAATTCAAGAGAATATTTTGGATGAATTAAAAGACGACAGCCGTGTCCGTCCAATTATTGAAAAATATCTGGAAAATATTACCGCACTTTCTGAAGCAGCTAGTCTTGCAACCTCTCCCGCATTAACCGATGAACTCATCAGCCACGGTGAAATGATGTCAACTCAAATCTTTATTGAGATTTTACGTGAACAAAACGCATCGGGTACTTGGGTTGATGTACGTACAATTGTTGCAACCAATAACCATTTTGGTAAAGCCGCACCGAATGATGAACAAACTCAATCAAACAGCGATAGCATTTTAAAACCATTAATAGACCGTGGCGAATTAGTCATTACTCAGGGTTTTATTGGACGTGAACCAAGCGGTAAAACAACCACATTAGGCCGTGGCGGTAGCGACTACTCTGCTGCTTTGTTAGCCGAAGTATTAAATGCAAAAGATGTTTTAATTTGGACTGATGTCGCGGGTATTTACACAACCGATCCACGCATTGTTCCAACAGCCCAACGCATTGACACAATGAGCTTTGCTGAAGCAGCTGAAATGGCAACCTTTGGCGCAAAAGTGCTACACCCAGCCACATTACTCCCTGCGGTACGCAGCAATATCCCTGTTTATGTGGGCTCAAGTAAAGCTCCAGAAGCAGGCGGAACTTGGGTTACTCGCGATCCTCAGCCTCGTCCAACTTTCCGTGCTATCGCACTACGCCGAGATCAAACTTTACTCACTCTTTCAAGCTTAAGTATGCTGCATGCGCAAGGCTTCTTAGCGAATGTATTTAACATTTTGGCTAAACACAAAATTTCAGTAGATACTATCACCACATCAGAAGTGAGCGTTGCATTGACATTAGATAAAACTGGCTCTGCATCTTCAGGGGCGGAATTACTTTCAGCTGAATTATTAGATGAACTCCGTCAATATTGTTCAGTAAAAGTCGATACTGGATTGTCATTAGTTGCATTAATCGGTAACGACTTACATATCGCTTCTGGTGTCGCAAAACGTATTTTTGATACGCTTCAATCTTACAACGTGCGCATGATTAGTTATGGCGCAAGCACCAACAATATTTGTATGCTCGTGCAAAGTGAACATGCTGACGAAGTCGTTCGTTCATTACACAAATCTTTATTTGAATAAAGTAGAAAGCCTAAAGTGCGGTGAAAAATCACCGCACTTTTTCTTTTATATCATTGAGATTAAAGCCGAAAAAGAGTAAAGTAAACCGATGTTCATTTGACTAATTTAACCGAATAAAAGGCGGAAATTATGGGAAAAAGTGTTGTTATCTTAGGCGCTCAATGGGGCGATGAAGGTAAAGGGAAAATCGTCGATCTTCTGACGGATCGCGTAAAATATGTAGTTCGTTACCAAGGCGGTCACAACGCAGGGCACACACTTATCATCAATGGAGAAAAAACCGTATTACGTTTAATTCCATCTGGTATGTTACATCCAAATGTAACTTGCTTAATTGGTAATGGCGTTGTGGTTTCACCTGAAGCATTAATGAAAGAAATGGGCGAACTTGAAAGCCGTGGTATTAAAGTTCGTGAACGTTTGTTAATTTCTGAAGCTTGCCCTTTAATCTTGCCTTATCATGTGGCTATGGATCACGCTCGTGAAGCAGCACTCGGCAAAAACGCTATCGGCACAACGGGTCGTGGTATTGGCCCAGCTTATGAAGATAAAGTGGCTCGTCGTGGTTTACGCGTAGGCGATTTATTTGATAAAGAAGCCTTTGCCGAAAAACTCAAAAACATCCTTGAATACTATAATTTCCAATTGGTGAACTACTACAAAGTTGAACCTGTCGATTATCAAAAAACCTTAGATGATGTAATGGCAATTGCCGATGTAATCACTGGTATGGTGGCAGACATCACTACAATTCTTGATACAGCACGCAAAAATGGTGAGCACATTTTATTTGAAGGTGCGCAAGGTACCATGTTGGATATCGACCACGGTACTTATCCGTATGTAACCAGCTCAAACACAACAGCTGGTGGTGTTGCAACAGGTTCTGGTTTTGGCCCGCGTAACTTAGACTATGTACTTGGTATCATCAAAGCTTACTGTACTCGTGTAGGTGGAGGTCCATTCACAACTGAATTATTTGATGATGTGGGTGCTGAAATTGCGAGAAAAGGTAACGAATTTGGCGCAGTAACAGGCCGTCCACGTCGTTGTGGTTGGTTCGATGCCGTCGCCATTCGTCGTGCAATCCAACTTAACTCTATTTCTGGCTTCTGCATGACCAAACTGGACGTATTAGATGGTTTTGATGAAGTAAAAATCTGTGTTGCATACAAAATGCGAAATGGTGAAATCGTTGAATATGCACCATTAGCAGCGAAAGATTGGGAAGGGGTAGAACCAATTTATGAAACATTACCGGGTTGGAAAGAAAATACTTTCCGCGTCACAGATGTAAATAAATTGCCACAAAACTGCATTAACTATATTAAACGTATTGAAGAAGTAACTGGCGTACCAATTGATATTCTTTCAACAGGTCCTGATCGTGTAGAAACCATGATTTTACGTGATCCGCTCGCAGCTTAATTTCTTTTGATTTTCAGACCGCACTTTAAAAGTGCGGTCTTTTTTATGATTTTTTTACTATTCTTCAATAGAACGTAATAATTCGTTGATGCCGACTTTACCTAAAGTTTTTGCATCCACTTTTTTCACGATTACGGCGCAATATAGGCTGTATTTTCCACATTTTGACGGAAGGCTACCAGATACCACTACAGAACCTGCTGGTACACGGCCGTAGTGAATTTCACCGGTTTCACGATCATAAATTTTGGTTGATTGACCGATGAATACGCCCATTGAAATAACACAGCCATCTTCTACAATAACGCCTTCTACCACTTCTGAACGTGCACCGATAAAGCAGTTATCGCCGATAATAGTTGGGTTAGCTTGTAATGGTTCTAATACGCCGCCGATGCCTACACCACCAGATAAGTGAACGTTTTTACCAATTTGTGCACATGAACCTACCGTTGCCCAAGTATCTACCATGGTGCCTTCGCCAACGTAAGCACCAATATTTACATAAGATGGCATTAATACGCAGTTTTTAGAAATGTATGCACCTTTACGCACCGTTGCAGAAGGCACAACACGGAAACCTTCTTGAGCAAAACGTTCTTCGGTGTAATCCGCAAATTTTAATGCTACTTTGTCGTAATATTTTGTTTCTGCACCGTCAATGATTTGGTTGTCATTAATACGGAATGAAAGTAAAACCGCTTTTTTTAACCATTGATGTGTTACCCATTCGCCATCAATTTTTTCTGCAACACGGTATTTACCAGAATCTAATCCTTCGATCACTTCTTCAATCGCTGCACGCGTTTCTGCATCAACGGTTTTCGGTGTAATTTCTGCACGTTTCTCAAATGCAGCTTCAATAATTGCTTGTAAGTTTGACATTGTATTTCCTATGTTTTGTGTGAATAAGATGGAATCTGTTTTATCATATTTTCGCTTGCTGCGCAAAAACGCCTAAAAAAATCACCGCACTTTGTATTAAAACAAACTGCGGTGATCCTAAAACATAATTGATTAAAAAATTGAAAGCGCTAAACCACAAACGACTGACATACTCAATACAACTGCAATCATTGCATAACCAAAATCACTCATGTTTTTCTCCTCACTAAAAATGAGGCCACATTGTAACAAGATTGTTTTAAGAAAATCATCTCTTTTACAAAAAAATTTCAATAAAAGTAACGAAATTTTTTACAAACCTTTATAATAGGCAAAATTTTTTGGGGATCGAAATATGGCAACAATTAAAGATGTCGCAAAAATGGCTGGCGTGTCCACCACAACCGTATCTCATGTTATTAATAAAACCCGCTTTGTTGCAAAAGATACGGAAGAAGCGGTGTTATTAGCGATTAAGCAACTTAACTATTCACCCAGTGCCGTGGCGCGCAGTTTAAAAGTCAATACCACAAAATCCATTGGGATGATTGTGACGACCAGTGAAGCGCCGTATTTTGCCGAAATCATTCATTCTGTTGAAGAACATTGCTATCGACAAGGTTATTCTTTGTTCTTATGTAATACACAAAATGAACCAGAAAAAGTCAAAAACCATTTAGAAATGTTAGCGAAAAAACGGGTAGATGGTTTGCTGGTGATGTGTTCTGAATATACTCAAGATTCATTGGATTTGCTTTCGTCATTTTCCAGTATTCCAATGGTTGTAATGGATTGGGGCCCAAATGCTAATACCGATGTGATTGATGATCATAGTTTTGATGGCGGATATTTAGCAACCAAACACCTCATTGAGTGCGGTCATAAAAAAATCGGGATTATCTGCGGTGAACTCAATAAAACCACTGCAAAAACTCGTTATGAAGGCTTTTTAAAAGCGATGGCAGATGCGAATCTTGAAGTGCATAAACCTTGGATTTTCGAAGGTGCATTTGAGCCTGAAGACGGTTATGAATGTATGAATCGTTTACTGGCTCAAGAGGAATTACCAACCGCCCTATTCTGTTGTAACGATGTGATGGCGTTAGGTGCAATTTCTGCACTAACAGAAAAAGGGTTACACGTGCCAGATGATATGTCAATTATCGGCTATGATGATATCCATGCTTCACGTTTCTATGCGCCACCATTAACCACCATTCACCAATCGAAGCTGCGATTAGGCAGACAGGCGGTGAATATTTTATTAGAACGAATCAGTCAAAAAGATCAAGGCGTTCAGCAATATAGCCGTATTGACATTGGCCCCGAACTTATTATTCGAAAATCTGTTAAATCAATTTTATAAAACTTATTAAAAATAAACCGCACTTTTTAAATAATCTATAAAAAGTGCGGTTCTTTTTTATCTATTTTTTAGCTTTTCTTGATTATCTTCAATGTTTCTATGAATAGCATTTGCCCAATCTTCCGTTTTTAGCTATATCTATCGCCAACTTACGAATTTTATTTTTTACTTTTAGGAGTTCCTATGACACAAGAGTACCGCACTCTACGCAATAACATTAGTATGTTAGGGCGTTTTCTCGGAGAAACCATCAACGATGCCCAAGGTGCCGATATTCTCGAATTAATCGAAAATATTCGTAAACTTTCTCGTAATTCTCGTGCTGGTGATGATAAAGCAAGACAAGAATTGCTCGACACGCTCGGTAGTATTTCTAATGAAAATATTATTCCTGTCGCGCGTGCTTTCAGCCAATTTTTAAACCTCACTAACATAGCTGAACAATATCAAACAATTTCGCGTGAACATTCTCTTGCACAAAGTTCTTCTCAATCCTTAAGCGAACTTTTCAAACGCTTAAAAGAACAAAAGGCCTCAGTGGAAGAGGTGCATAAAACCGTTGAAAAATTATTAATTGAGCTTGTTCTGACCGCACATCCAACAGAAACAACCCGTCGCTCACTCATTCATAAACATATTGAAATCAATAAATGTTTAAGCAAATTAGAGCATCATGATTTAACGGAAAAAGAACGCAATATTATTGAGCGTCTATTACTTCGCTTAATCGCTGAAGCATGGCATACCAACGAAATTCGTACTGTTCGCCCAACACCATTCGATGAAGCCAAATGGGGCTTTGCGATGTTGGAAAACAGCTTATGGCAAGCTGTGCCAGAATTTTTACGCCAACTCAACGAAACTGCCCGTGAATTTTTAGGTTACAATTTGCCAGTAGGATTAAAACCCGTACACATTTCCTCTTGGATGGGCGGCGACCGTGATGGAAACCCATTTGTCACCGCACAAATCACCAGAAAAGTACTTTATTTTGCCCGTTGGAAAGCGGCGGATTTATTCTTACAAGACATTAGCAAATTAGCCGATGAACTTTCAATGGTGAAATGTAGCGATGAATTTCGTGCTAAATACGGCGAGCATTTAGAACCCTATCGCTTTGTGGTGAAAAATTTACGCAATCAGCTTACGGCAACATTAGCTTATTTTGATGATCGCCTATCAGATCGCACACCTCGCGTATCCGAAAGCGAGATTATTTTAGAAGATAATCAACTTTGGGAGCCGCTTTATGATTGTTATCAATCTTTAATTCAATGCGGTATGCGCATTATTGCAAATGGTTCATTGTTGAATATTTTGCACCGTATTAGTTGTTTTGGCGTGACACTTTCTCAAATGGATATTCGCCAAGAAAGCACACGTCATACCGATGCCATTGCTGAAATCACGCGCTATATTGGTTTAGGCGATTACTCTCAATGGACAGAAGACGATAAACAGGCTTTCTTAATTCGTGAATTAAGCTCACGTCGTCCATTGATTCCGCAAAACTGGACACCATCGCCTGAAACCAAAGAAATTTTAGATACTTGTAAAGTCATTGCTCAACAAAAACAAGGTGTCATTGCGTGTTATGTTATTTCAATGGCGCGCAGTGCCTCTGATGTTTTAGCCGTTCATTTACTCTTAAAAGAAGCTGGCGTGCCATATCATATTCCTGTTGTGCCGCTATTTGAAACCTTAGACGATTTAGATGCAGCCGAAAAAGTGATGACTCAACTTTTCAATGTGGGTTGGTATCGTGGCGTTATCAATAATCGTCAAATGGTGATGATTGGCTATTCAGATTCGGCAAAAGATGCGGGAATGATGGCGGCCTCTTGGGCGCAATACCGTGCACAAGAAGCCTTAGTGAATTTAACGGAAAAACTTGGCATTGAACTCACTTTATTCCACGGACGTGGTGGCACGATTGGTCGAGGCGGTGCGCCAGCACATGCGGCATTACTTTCTCAACCGCCTCGTTCACTAAAAAATGGTTTACGTGTGACAGAACAAGGCGAAATGATTCGCTTTAAACTGGGTTTACCGGCTGTAGCGGTAGAAACCTTTGATCTCTATGCTAGCGCTATTTTAGAAGCAAATCTTTTACCGCCACCAGAACCGAAACCAGAATGGCGCATGA
>NZ_LCTH01000025.1:0-1342 GCF_001008275.1 Haemophilus haemolyticus | reverse complement strand
GGAAATCTTAAAAAGTTCTTCATCTTCATTTTTAGAAAGAAGATTATTCTCCACTGCCCTTTTAGCCGTTTCTGCCCCAGAAGTTGCCGCAAGGAAACTCCCTCCTTGCTCCGCTGCGGTGCCATTCGCTTTCGCCGTCAATGCTGCAGCTAATCCGCCCGCCAATTGACTTAACGTACTAATGTTTTCCTTCTCATTGGCCGTTAATTCATTGACCGGTTTGCCATAAGCTCTCGCGATGATTTCAGCTGTTGCTTCCCCCGTCACCCCAGCCACTGCACCCGTCAATGGGTCTTTGCCTGTCACTTGGAACTCCACCGCGGAAAGCAGAGCATGCGCCATCAGATTCGCGGCTTTGTCTTTTGCCGTGTCGCCCGCCGTCATCTCGTGGATGGTTTTGTTGAGATAAGGTGAAGCCAGTGCGACAAGACTGCCTGCGGTATCGTTTTGTGCTGCTGCTTGCAATGCCGCTGTCACGGCGCGAATCGCCATGCCTGTCTTACTTCCAATACCGTAAGTGCCGTCTATGTCATTTTGAATCGCAGTAATTTGTTTACCAATTTCTTGCGCTTGCGTACTTGATTTACCGTATTTTTCTTCCGCTTTAAATTTTTCTAATGACAGTTTATTAATCTTCTCACGCTCATTATACGTAGCGATGCTTATCGCGTTGTTACTGATGTCGCCTATCACTTTCGCCATTTCTTGGCGTTCTTGCACTTTTTGTAAATCTTGTTTTTCAACACGTTGATTCGCATTTTTGGTGTCACGTGAAAGTGCGGTCAGATTTTCCGGTGTTTCGGTGTCTATCTGAATGTTGCCGCTGATGGCTGATTGGGTAATGCTGCGCGCGCTTTCATTGGTGTTGCCCAATAAGCTCAAGGCACTGCTTATCGCTTGCATCGGGTTAATGCCTCCCGTGCCTGCCCCCATGCTTGCACTTTCGGTTTTAATCTCGCTTTTATTTTCAATATCGGTATGCGTGAGCGATTTTGTTTTGAAGTGGTTTTTACTTGCCTCAGCGTCACTTTCAATAATGGCACCATTCAGTTGGGTATGGTTGTGGATATGGGCATCCATGCCATCTTCACCCACACGAATACCCGCTTGTTCATTCACTTGCGCATAATCCACTTTCGCTTTGTTATAGGAGGCACTCACTGAAGCACCACCTCCTGAACCCTGTACCACCGAGCCACTTGTGCCTGCGCTCGTTTGTTTGGATTCGTATTTTTCTGTATCTTGACGGCTCGTTATCGTCAGATTTTGAATATCCGCTTCCCAACGTTTCGCTTTAAGATTCGCTGCATCAAGGTTTAAGCCGCCTTCTTCACTATTGGTG
>NZ_LCTH01000024.1:0-16435 GCF_001008275.1 Haemophilus haemolyticus | reverse complement strand
TTAAGGTTCCTCTTCTTTCAAAATTAAAACCTGGAGCGCAAGCTCTTAACAGTTTTGCTTTTGATTTAATGTATGAGGTTAATAAACCAGGAGCTACAGATAGACAAATTAAAACGGAGATGATTGGCAGTTCAGCTGGTAGTGGATTTGGATTTGTGGCTGAAACAATATCAAATAGATTAGGCTTCCCCCCTCTACCAAAGACCTTTTTAAATACAATAGGAGGAGCAATTGTTAGTGATAAAGCAAAAGAAACATACCAAGATGTAAATAAGGAGAAAAAGTAATGAAATTTATTATTGGTGTCGTTATAAGCATTCTTATTTTTGCTTTATTTTATTTTATGGCTATTTCTTATGTAAAATTTGATGCAGGAGTAAAATATGTAAATTATATTCTTCTTGCAGAAGAATCTATTATTTCTAGTATAAAACTCCATATTTTGGTGATACCTATTATATTTCTTACTTCTATAAAGAAAAATAAGAAATGATCTAAGTTGATAGGCGACATCAGCAACAACGCAATAAGCATTGCCATGTATAATGAGCGTGAGAAGATTAATAAACTGTCATTGGAAAAATTTAAAGCGGAAGAAAAATACGGTAAATCAAGTACGCAAGCGCAAGAAATCGGTAAACAAATTACCGCTATTCAAAATGACATAGACGGCACTTACGGCATTGGAAGTAAGACAGGCATGGCGATTCGCGCGGTGACAGCGGCATTACAAGCGGCGGCACAAAACGATACCGCAGGCAGTCTTGTTGCACTGGCTTCGCCTTACCTCAACAAAACCATCCACGAGATGACAGCAGGCGATACAGCAAAAGACAAAGCGACTAACCTTATGGCGCATGCGCTGCTTTCTGCGGTGGAGTTCCAAGTGACAGGCAAAGACCCGTTAACAGGTGCAGTGGCTGGGGTGACAGGAGAAGTGACTGCACAAATCCTTACGCAGGCAATCTATAATAAAACGCCAAATCAACTTACAGCAAATGAGAAGGAAAACATTAGCACGTTAAGTCAGTTGGCGGGCGGATTAGCTGCGGCATTGACGGCGAAGGCAAATGGCACCACTGCGGAACAAGGTGGTAATTTCCTTGCTGCCACCTCTGGGGCTGGAACGGCTAAAAGTGCGGTAGAAAATAATTACCTAAGTGTTGCAGATGTTGAGAATCTCATTCGAGAACTGAGCAAAGCACAAAAAGAAGGCCGTGATACTAAACCGATTTTAGAGAAATATAAAGGGATTAGTGAGGAAAACCGCCAGCAACTCATAGCGTGTAAGGGGAATGTGGCTTGTGAAACAGCACATTTACATGAAATGAACACCGGGGGTGAAGAGCTTGAGAGAAATTTGGGGTTCTTTAGTCGTATGACGGTGTATTATCCAAATGATTTAAATACAGCAAATCGTATTGCATTATCTAATTTAGTTGAAAGTGAAAATGCAGAAAGTTTTAGCAAGCTTTCGGATACCACAAAATTTGGTTTGAATTTGATGGAAGCTGGTACAGCAATAGGTCTGGGGGCAGTAGCAGGTTCTGCAAAAGTTGGATTAAGCAATGTTAAGAGCTTAATTAGTGGAAAAAATAAAGCTTATCCGACATCAGGGATGGATGGGTATAAGCGTACTAATGTTGGGGATGAGGATTATCGTTCAAGTGGTGCTGGTAATGCTTATGTAGATCCTAGAACTGAAAAATTAAAGAGTGTTTTAGCGACTGGACGACAGATGCTTGATCCTTCAGAAGTGTCGTTTTCTCAAGCAACAGTGTCTTATCAGAAAAAAGGTAAGGGTTATAATTATGATACAATGGTTGAAGATATGAGAAAGAATGGTTGGAATGGAAAACCTGTAGACGTGGTAAACATGCCAGATAGTGCTCCAACAAGTATGGATAATACTCGCATTTTGGCAGCACGAGAAGCTGGAATAAAGGTGGAGGCTAACGTTCATTCTTTTAATGAAAAGCTAACTGCTAGAGAGGTGGAGCGCTTTCAAGTAAATGGAGTGTTCCCAAATACATGGGGTGAGGCAATTCTTTTAAGAATTGAGAAACAAGGAACTATTAAAGGAGATGGAATACCTAATAATTGGAATATTAAATATCCTCACGGTTCAATTTATGATCCTAAAGTAAAAAAATAAGGTTCTTTATTATGCAAGTAAAATTTAACTTATATCCTAAAGCTATGTTACCTAATAATTTTAGCTACCCTAATGGTTATATCAAGCTTTCTAAAGACTTGTCTATTATAAATCAATTAGAATATTTTCCTTGGTGGTTTGAGAATCATAGAGACAGTATTATTCAACATTCAGCTATTTTAGAAGAACTAACTGGTGTTCCGAATTTAATTTCTTTTGCTAGAAATGATGATTTAGCAGCTTGCTTTGACCTAACTGATTATTCAGGGAATCCTAGGGTATACGTATATGATTTAGGAACTAATGATCCACCTTATGAAAAAGACTCTTTTGATGAATGGTTGTCAGAAGAAATAAAAGCTGTTAAGGAAGGTTAAAATGGACTATTTAAATTTAAGTAAAGAAGTTTCCTATGCGCTTCGTCATGCCCCATGGGAATATGAATTAGAACTGGATTCTGAAGGTTGGGTTTCTGTTGAACAATTAATTTCATCATTTAGAAATAGTGATGAAAAATGGAATATGTTAACCGAAGACGATCTAGTTAAAATGATCAACCTATCGGAAAAGAAAAGACATGAGATTAAAAATGGAAAAATAAGAGCTTTCTATGGGCATTCAATTCCAATGAAAATTTCTAAAGAAATTGGTTATCCACCAAAGTATTTATACCATGGGACAAGTATAAATTATTTAGATGATATTAAATTAAATGGATTGAAACCGATGTCTCGTCAATATGTACATTTATCTGAGGATGTTGAGACAGCAACATTGGTTGGAAATAGAAAAAAAGGAGAGACAATTCTTCTGATAATTGATACAGAATTAGCTCAATCTAAAGGCATTAAGTTTTATATAGGTAATGAGAAGGTATGGTTATCCGATGGTATTCCAGTCGAATTCATTAGAGAAAGATAACTTTTAAAGGAAACTAATAAAGTGCGGTCAATTTTCAAAGAGTTTTAAAACCTCTCAAAACTGCCCGCACTTTTGTATTTTCAGGGCTGTTTATTTTTAAGCAAATCTTATAATTTCACATCCAACTTCTCGTAGTGACCTTACCAAGCGGAAAACAAGTCAAAGTGATGGCGCCTCGTGTCTATGCCATGGCGCAGAAAGGAGACTTAAATGGCGAAGGCACGTTGATTTCAGCGGATGTGATTGATTTGCGGAGTAACCGTTTAACCAATAGTGGCACCATTGCAGGCCGTAAACTTACGTTATTAAATACCGAAAGCTTATTCAACGCAGGCACCATTACGGGGGATAAAGTAGGCATCAACACCACGCATAACTTCGATAATATCGGCGGTAAAGTGGAAGCTGAGCGCGCCCTCTTGGTGGATGTGGGCGGTGATTTAAATCACGAAAGTACCACGATGACGACAAAGGTGGATTTATCTCATTTTCAACGGAGTGAAATGACACTGGCTCGTAAAGCACTTTTCCATGTAAAAGGAGAAGATGGCCAGTTACAACTCTCATCAAATAATCTGAACGCTAAAGGTGCAGATATTATTAACGATGGCAATGGCAGTACGCTTGTTCAAAGCAAAAATAACATGAATCTGACCGCACTTTCAGTGGGCTTTGATGAGAGGGTGGGGAGAAGAAGAGATTGCTGCGATAAAAACAGAGCTTGCACTAAGTTAAAGTGGTAAATTAGAGTCGTTTTAATGAAGAAGTGTTGGGTAACTATTCTGTTGGAGTGCGGTAAATTTTTGAGGTGTTTTTATATGAGATTTTTCGTGATCCCTATCACAATATCTTGTAAAACCACTTAAAAACGTTACCTATTTTCATTCAATCAATGATACAGTTGTATCCGTTTGACTTTTTGTCATTTTAACGATGAATAGGCGAAGGTTTGTTCATTAATCTCATCAACCCAATCATCAATCAGAGGGAAACAGTATGTTAATTGGTGTACCTAGAGAGCTGCTTGAGAATGAGAGCCGTGTGGCGGCAACGCCGAAAACGGTTCAGCAAATATTGAAATTGGGCTTTGACGTGATCGTGGAACACGATGCAGGTTTTAAAGCTAGTTTTGAAGATCAAGCATTTTTAGAGGCGGGCGCGAAGATCGGTACGTCGGCTGAAATTTGGCAATCGGATATTATCTTCAAAGTAAATGCACCGACAGATGAAGAAATTGCTCAAATGAAGGAAGGGGCAACGCTTGTGAGCTTTATTTGGCGTATGCAAAATCCTGAGTTAATGAAAAAACTCACCGCGAAGAAAATTAATGTGTTAGCAATGGATGCGGTGCCTCGTATTTCTCGTGCGCAAGCATTGGATGCACTTTCTTCTATGGCGAATATTTCTGGTTATCGTGCTGTCATTGAAGCTGCGCATGAATTCGGAAGCTTCTTTACTGGGCAAATTACTGCTGCAGGTAAAGTTCCACCAGCAAAAGTGTTGGTGATTGGTGCTGGTGTGGCTGGTTTAGCAGCAATTGGTGCGGCAAATAGCCTTGGGGCGATTGTTCGTGCTTTTGACTCTCGTCCTGAAGTGAAAGAGCAAGTTCAAAGTATGGGGGCAAGCTTCTTAGAAATTGATTTTAAAGAAGAAGGTGGCAGTGGTGATGGTTATGCGAAAGTGATGTCGGAAGAATTTAACCGTCGTGCGATGGAGCTTTACGCAGAACAAGCTAAAGAAGTCGATATTATTATTACTACGGCAGCCATTCCGGGTAAACCAGCGCCTCGTTTAATCACCAAAGAAATGGTGGATTCAATGAAACCTGGTTCGGTGATTGTGGATTTAGCGGCTGCAACTGGCGGTAACTGTGAATATACGCAAGCAGGGAAAGTTGTTACAACTGAAAACCAAGTGAAAGTGATTGGTTATACGGATTTCCCAAGCCGCTTATCAACGCAATCTTCCCAACTTTACGGCACAAACTTAGTCAATTTATTAAAACTTTTGTGCAAAGAGAAAGATGGCAATATCAATATTGATTTTGAAGATGTGGTTCTTCGTGGTGTAACCGTTGTTCGTGATGGGGAAGAAATTCCACCAGCACAAATTCAAGTGTCTGCACAACCAAAACAAGAAACCAAAGCTGCACCAGTGGCAGAGAAAAAAGAATCTAAACCAACAGATCCTCGTGTGAAATACGGTGTGATGGCAGGTGTAGGTGTGTTATTCCTTTGGTTAGCTTCTGTAGCGCCAGCTGCATTTTTATCACATTTCACTGTATTTGTTTTAGCTTGTGTGGTGGGTTATTACGTGGTTTGGAATGTTAGCCATGCACTTCACACACCATTAATGGCAGTAACAAATGCAATTTCAGGCATTATTATTGTAGGTGCGTTATTACAAATTCGTCAGCCAACAGGCAATCTATTTATCGATGCCTTAGCTTTTGTGGCGATTTTGGTGGCAAGCATCAATATTTTTGGTGGTTTCCGTGTCACACAACGTATGTTAGCAATGTTTAGAAAAGGTTAAGGAGCGCACAATGTCTGAAGGTTTAGTACAGGCTGCGTATATTTTAGCAGCATTACTTTTCATTATGAGCTTGGCAGGACTTTCTAAACATGAAACTGCTAAAGCAGGTTGTTGGTTCGGTATTGTTGGTATGACAATTGCCCTTATCGCAACCATTTTTGGACCTCATTCTGAAGGAACATTTTGGATCATTATTGCAATGATCATCGGTGGTGCAATCGGTGTTCAACGTGCATTAAAAGTAGAAATGACTGAAATGCCAGAACTTGTGGCGATTCTTCACAGTTTCGTCGGTTTAGCGGCTGTACTCGTAGGCTTTAATAGCTATGGTTTACACCATGAGGCATTAATGCCAGAAGGATTAGATGCAGCAGCACAAGCCGCATTTGTAGCAGAGCAAGCAGTATTAACGAATATTCATAATGTTGAAGTATTTTTAGGTATTTTTATCGGTGCAGTAACTTTCACTGGTTCTGTTGTTGCATTTGGTAAATTAAGCGGAAAAATTAATTCAAAAGCATTAATGTTGCCGCATCGCCATAAATTAAATTTAGCCGCACTTGTGGTATCTGCATTATTGATGGTTGCATTCTTGAATAATCCAGAAAGCATTTTCCCTGTGTTATTAATGACAGCGATTGCGCTTGCATTCGGCTGGCACTTAGTGGCTTCAATCGGTGGGGCAGATATGCCAGTTGTGGTATCAATGCTTAACTCTTATTCAGGTTGGGCAGCGGCAGCGGCAGGTTTTATGTTGAATAATGACTTGCTCATCGTAACAGGTGCGCTTGTTGGTTCTTCTGGTGCAATTCTTTCTTACATTATGTGTAAAGCGATGAACCGTTCATTTGTGAGCGTAATTGCAGGTGGTTTTGGTAACGATGTTCAAGTTTCTTCAAGCGAAGAACAAGGCGAACACCGTGAAACTACAGCAGAAGAAGTGGCTGAATTGTTGAAAAATGCAAGTTCTGTGATTATCACTCCAGGATATGGTATGGCTGTGGCACAAGCACAATATCCAGTCGCTGATATTACGGCAAAATTGCGTGAACGTGGTGTGAACGTTCGTTTTGGTATTCACCCTGTTGCAGGACGTTTACCGGGCCACATGAACGTGCTTTTAGCCGAAGCAAAAGTGCCTTACGATGTCGTACTTGAAATGGATGAAATCAACGACGATTTCGCTGATACCGATGTGGTATTGGTTATCGGTGCGAACGATACGGTAAACCCAGCTGCAATGGAAGATCCAAATAGCCCAATCGCGGGAATGCCTGTGTTAGAAGTATGGAAAGCGCAAAATGTGATTGTGTTCAAACGTTCAATGGCAGTGGGTTACGCTGGCGTACAAAACCCATTATTCTTCAAAGAGAATACGCAAATGCTCTTTGGTGATGCAAAAGATCGTGTTGAAGATATCTTAAAAGCATTATAAAAAACACGCATAAAAATAACCGCACTTGGGGTTGCCTAAGTGCGGTATTTTTTTATGGTGTTTAGTGACTATCTTCAGGATTTTCCAAAATTTCTGAACACAAGCCTAAGCCAGATAAAAATTCAATAAATGCCCGCACTTTTATTGGTAAATGTCTTCTGTTTGGATAGACCACATGAATTTCTAATTTTTGTTGTTTATATTCTGGCAACACTTCGATGAGTTCCCCTTTTTCGAGAGATTCACCAACAATAAATCTAGGTAAATTCACAATTCCTAGCCCTGCTTTTGCCATTTCTAATAAGGCTAAACCGCTATTGCTTACCACTTTGGATTGGATTTTGAAACGTTGTGTTTGATTTATGCGTGAGCCAACCCAATTCACTTGATTCATTACATTTTTATAAAGTAAGCCATTGTGCTGTTCTAAATCATCAGGCGTTTGTGGAATACCATTCGCTTCAAGATAGCTTGGTGATGCCACAAAGTGTAGCGTATTTGTACTGATTTTGCGTGATACAAGAGAACTGTCCGCCATATGGCCGATACGTAATGCAAGATCATAGCCTTCTGCCACAAGGTCAATTTTTTTATCATTAAACTCAATTTCAACATGTAGATTAGGATGTTCGGCAATAAACAGTGGTAAATTCGGTACGATAAAAAGCAAGCCAAAATCACGAGGAACAGAAATAAGTAAATTTCCTTGTAATGAACAGGTAAGGTGAGTGATGCTAGAATCTGCTTCATCTAAATCAAGCAAAATTCCTTGGCAGCGTTGGTAATACATCATTCCCGCTTCAGTAGGCATAATTTTTCTGGTGGTACGTTGTAACAATCGTGTTTTTAAATGTTCTTCTAACTGTGAAACTAATTTGCTTGCCATTGCCACAGAAATATTTTGTTGCTTTGCAGCCAATGTAAAACTTTGGGTTTCAATGACTTTGCAGAAAATAGAAATCGCGTTGAGTTTATCCATTTATAGACCTTTTTTGAAAAAATGCTTGATTTTGCCTACATAACTTTGCACTATACCCCCAATTTTACAAAATTCTAGTGATATTAGGTAATCAAATGAGTAAATCCTTGGTGATTGTGGAGTCGCCGGCAAAAGCAAAGACCATCAATAAATATTTAGGTAGCCAATATGTGGTGAAATCTAGTGTTGGACATATTCGTGATTTGCCGACGGTTGGTTCTAGTACAGGTGAAAAAGCTAAACCAATTTCAACCAAAGGTATGGATGCCGAAGAAAAAGCAAAAATTAAGGCTGAAAAGGAACGTAATGCCTTAGTTAAACGTATGGGGATTGATCCTTATCACGATTGGAAAGCAAATTATCAGATTTTGCCTGGTAAAGAAAAAGTGGTTTCCGAATTAAAGTCGCTTGCTAAAAAAGCAGATCACATTTATCTCGCAACTGACTTGGATAGAGAAGGGGAAGCTATTGCATGGCATTTACGCGAGGTGATTGGTGGCGATGATGAGCGCTTTAGCCGTGTAGTGTTTAACGAAATCACTAAAAATGCCATTAAACAGGCTTTTGAAAAGCCTGAACAATTAAATATGGATCGCGTTAATGCACAACAAACTCGTCGTTTTTTAGATAGAGTAGTGGGCTTTATGGTGTCGCCATTACTTTGGAAAAAAGTCGCACGAGGGCTTTCTGCGGGTCGAGTTCAATCTGTTTCGGTTAAATTATTAGTAGAACGCGAGCGTGAAATTAAAGCCTTCCAGCCAGAAGAATATTGGGAAGTTGCCGTTCTTACGAATAATCAAAATAAACAAGCTATACGTTTGGATGTCACGGATTATAAAGGCAAAAAATTTGATCCAAAAAATCAAAAAGAAGCACAAAGTGCGGTAGATTTTCTGAATGTTTCAGATTACGTTGTCACAGATTTGGAAACTAAGCCGACAAGTTCTCGTCCTCGTGCACCATTTATTACGTCAACACTTCAACAAACTGCAAGTACTCGCTTGGGATTTGGTGTTAAGAAGACAATGATGTTAGCTCAACGTTTATATGAAGCGGGTTACATTACTTATATGCGTACGGATTCAACCAATTTGAGTCAAGATGCGCTTAATATGGCACGTAGCTATATTGAAAATCATTTTGGTGCACAATATTTACCAGAAAAACCAAATTTCTATTCTAGTAAAGAAAATGCGCAAGAGGCGCATGAGGCTATTCGCCCCTCAGATATTCGAGCATTGCCTGAATCCTTAGAGGGAATGGAAAAAGATGCAGTACGCCTTTATGATTTAATTTGGCGTCAATTCTTAGCATGTCAAATGCCACCAGCGCAATATGATAGCAGTACATTGACTGTGTCAGCTGGCGATTATACCTTGAAAGCAAAAGGCAGAATTTTACGTTTTGATGGTTGGACAAAAGTATTGCCACAGATAGGCAAAAATCCTGAAGATCAAGAATTGCCTTCAGTTGATGTTTCAGAAAAACTTGCTTTAAAAGAAGTGCAACCAACCCAACACTTTACTAAACCACCTGCTCGTTTTACTGAAGCAGCTTTAGTAAAAGAATTGGAAAAACGTGGTATTGGCCGACCTTCCACTTATGCGGCAATTATTTCTACCATTCAAGAACGTGGTTATGTTCGTACTGAAAATCGTCGTTTCTATGCAGAAAAGATGGGCGAAATTGTGACTGATCGCCTCAATGAGTCTTTTGGTGAATTAATGAATTATGACTTCACCGCGAATATGGAAGATACCTTAGATAAAATTGCCTCTGGTTCGGTGAATTGGAAAACTGAATTGAATCAATTCTTCAAGGATTTTTCTAGCCAGCTTTCTAAAGCTGAATTGGATGAACTTGAAGGTGGTATGCGCCCAAATAGCCTTGTGGAAACAGATATTAAATGCCCAACCTGTGGCAGAAATATGGCAATTCGTACGGCAAGTACAGGGGTATTTTTAGGATGTACAGGTTATGCATTACCACCAAAAGAGCGGTGCAAAACAACGATTAATTTAATTCCTGAAGCGGAATTATTGAATGTTTTAGATGAATCTTCAGAAACCAAAGCATTAATGGATCGTAAACGTTGTACAAAATGTGGAACGGCAATGGACAGCTATGTAATCGATGCCCATCGTAAAATCCATATTTGCGGTAATAATCCAAATTGTGATGGATATTTAATTGAAGAAGGCTCATTCAAAATTAAAGGTTATGATGGCCCAGTTGTTGAGTGTGATAAATGTGGTGCGGATATGCATTTAAAACTTGGTCGTTTCGGCAAGTATATGGGATGTACAAATTGCGATAACACGCGCAAAATTTTGAAAAATGGCGAAGTCGCCCCACCGAAAGAAGAGCCTGTACATTTCCCAGAGCTAAAATGCGAAAAATCTGATGCATATTTTGTATTGCGTGACGGTGCGAGTGGTGTATTTATGTCAGCACATAATTTCCCGAAATCCCGCGAAACACGCCCAGTTAAAATCGCTGAACTTGTGCAATATCGCGAGCGTTTGCCTGAAAAATTAGCTTATTTAGCGGATGCACCACAAAAAGATCCAGAAGGGAATGAAGCGATTGTTCGTTTTAGTCGTAAAGAGAAGAAACAATATGTGACTTCTGAAAAAGAGGGAAAAGCGACGAAATGGATTGTTGATTTCACCAATGGAAAATGGGTTGAACGGAAAAAATAAGAAGAAAAGTGCGGTAAAATCACCGCACTTTTTTTGTAATAAATCTTCTTATGTTTTGTAGGTTATCTGAGGATTAAAGGGCTGCTAAAATTTCATTAATTTTATTTTTTGCAGATGCTTGGGCTTTTTCAATTGCTTCTGGTCCGAATCCAATACCTTGTGCATAAACAAATTGCACATCAGTGATACCGATAAAACCTAAAACTGATTTCATATATTGTGTCACTAGATTTTCTTCATCATACACCCCACCAAATGCACATAACACAATCGCTTTTTTACCTTTTAATAATCCTTCCGGTCCATTTGCCGTATATTGGAAAGTGACACGTGGGCGAGCGATAAAATCAAAATAAGTTTTTAATTGTGTTGGGATGCCAAGATTATACATTGGCGCACCAATAACCAGAGTCTCTGCATTTTTTAATTCGGAGACTAATTCATCGGAAAGTGCAAGAAGTTGTTTTTCTTCATCGTTTTTAGGTTCACCACGTACAGCTGTTGCTGCTGTGGCATCAAAATATGGAAGCGGTTGTTGGGCTAGATCGCGTACGACAATGTTATTACCTTGTAATTTTTCGATAACATAATCGGCTAATTGATTGGTCTGGGCGTTATTTCCTGAAATGCTAGATTTTAATACTAATACGTTGCTCATTTTTATTCCTTAACTGGGTATTTAAAAGTGCGGTTATTCTAGCCTTTATTTTTAGGATATAAAGCCCCTAGCCAGAAAAACATTATTTCCTTTCTGTAAAATATGTGCATTTATTTAACAATACCTTAAGAAAGTGATAGAATTTGCCACGCATTTTTTGCCTAATTTCGCTCGTTCAATGGTAGGAATGAAGCCAAGTAGGGCAAAAGTGCGGTTAATTTTTATAGAATTTTAAACGAACACGTCACCTTTCGTATGGGTGACCACTGTATAAGGAAAAAAACAATGCCAATTATTACTTTACCTGACGGTTCCCAACGTCAATTCGATCATCCTGTTTCTGTTCTTGAAGTCGCACAAGATATTGGTGCGGGTCTTGCTAAAGCCACTATCGCAGGCCGTGTAAATGGTGAGCGTCGTGATGCATGCGATGTTATCGACCAAGATTCAACACTTGAAATCATTACTGCTAAAGATGAAGATGGTTTAGAAATTATTCGCCACTCATGTGCACACTTGTTTGGTCATGCTATTAAACAATTATTCCCAGATGTAAAAATGGCAATCGGTCCAACTATTGAAAATGGTTTCTACTATGACATTGATTTAGACCGCTCTTTAACGCAAGAAGATTTAGATGCAATCGAAAAACGTATGTTGGAATTGGCAAAAACCAATTATGACGTCGTGAAAAAACGTGTTACTTGGCAAGAAGCGCGTGATACGTTTGAAAAACGCGGCGAGCCATACAAAATGGCAATTTTAGATGAAAACATTGAACGTACTGCAACGCCTGCGTTATATCATCACTTAGAATATATTGATATGTGCCGTGGCCCACACGTGCCAAATATGCGTTTCTGTCAGCATTTCAAATTACAAAAAGTCGCTGGTGCTTACTGGCGTGGTGACAGCAAAAACAAAATGTTACAACGTATCTATGGTACGGCTTGGGCGGATAAAAAACAACTTTCTGAATATTTAACACGCTTAGAAGAAGCGGCAAAACGTGACCACCGTAAAATTGGTAAAGCATTAGATTTATATCATATGCAAGAAGAAGCGCCAGGTATGGTGTTCTGGCACAATGATGGCTGGACAATTTTCCGTGAACTTGAAACTTTCGTGCGTACTAAATTAAAACAATACGATTATCAAGAAGTGAAAGGTCCTTTTATGATGGATCGCGTGTTGTGGGAAAAAACTGGTCACTGGCAAAATTACGCAGATTTAATGTTCACAACCCAATCTGAAAACCGTGAATATGCAATTAAACCGATGAACTGTCCAGGACACGTTCAAATTTTTAATCAAGGTTTAAAATCTTACCGTGATTTACCAATCCGTATGGCGGAATTTGGTTCTTGCCATCGTAATGAGCCATCAGGTTCTTTGCACGGTTTAATGCGTGTGCGTGGCTTTACTCAAGATGATGCACACATTTTCTGTACTGAAGATCAAATTGAGAGCGAAGTAACTAGCTGTATCAAAATGGTGTACGACATTTATAGCACCTTTGGTTTCACTAATATCGCAGTGAAACTTTCTACTCGCCCAGAAAATCGTATCGGTTCAGATGAAATGTGGGATCGTGCGGAAGCAGGTCTTGCAGCAGCATTAGCGCACAACGGTCTTGAATATGAAATTCAAGAAGGTGAAGGCGCATTCTATGGTCCGAAAATTGAATTCGCATTACGTGATAGCATTGGCCGTGAATGGCAATGTGGTACCGTGCAATTAGACTTTGCATTACCAGGTCGTTTAGATGCAACTTATGTGGCTGAAGATAATAGCCGTAAAATCCCTGTTATGATTCACCGTGCGATTTTAGGTTCTATTGAGCGTTTCATTGGTATCATTACTGAAGAATATGCAGGTTTCTTCCCAGCATGGTTAGCTCCAACCCAAGCGGTTGTAATGAATATCACCGATAGCCAAGCAGACTATGTACAGAAAGTTGCGAAACAGCTTTCTGATGTAGGTTTACGCGTGAAAACTGATTTACGTAACGAAAAAGTGGGCTTCAAAATCCGCGAACATACTTTACGTCGCGTGCCTTATATGCTTGTTTGTGGTGATAAAGAAATCGCAGAAGGCAAAGTGGCAGTACGTACCCGTAAAGGTGCTGATTTAGGTACATTTACTGTGGAAGAATTTGCGGAAATCTTGAAAAATCAAGTAAGAAGTCGTGAATTAAAGTTATTGAATGAAGAGTAATACTTTTCGAAAATAACTAATATAATTTACTGTTTAAACAGTAATTTCAATTTAACGGTGATCGTTTCAGCGATTGCCGTTATTTTTTTATCTCAAAATGTGTTGATTGGAAAAATAAGGTATAAAAAACCGCACTTTTAAAAGTGCGGTTATATTCAATTCTGTTTTTATGGAAGAAATTATTCCACGCCAACCATTACAGAAGTTGCTTTGATGATTGCGTATGCTTCTTTACCAACTTCTAAGTTTAATTCTTTAACTGCTGCTAAAGATACAGTAGAAGAAAGCACGTTACCGCCACCGATATCGATGTGAACGATCGCATTTACTGAACCGTTTTCGATTGAAACAACTTTACCTTTTAATTGGTTTCTTGCACTAATTTTCATAACATTTCCTTGTTAGTTAGGGTTTAAAAGAGCCTGTATTTTATCTTACAAAAAGCCAGTCGTAAATAAACCTAGAGTTTAAAATTTTCAAAAAATTGACCGCACTTTTATAGGCATTTTGCAGGTTTCGGCAAGCCTGCTAATTTGGTAGCTTGTTTTGCCGGGCCTTCAGGAAATAAGCGTTGCAAATAACGACTGTTACCTTTATCTGCGCCTAGTTTTTCAGCCATGGCTTTTACCAACATACGGATGGCTGGGGAGGTGTTATATTCTTGATAAAAGTCTCTCACAAAGTAAATCACTTCCCAATGGGCATCAGTTAATTCAATATTTTCTAACTGTGCAATAGCACGAGCGACATCTTCGTTCCACTGTTGGCTACGGAGTAAATAACCGTCTTTATCAGTTTCAACTTCAATTCCAATTCCATTGATATTCAACATATTAATTTACTTCTTTAAAGTTAATCATTTCGTTGTTTGAAAAATCAGTTTGATCTTCGTCCTCAAAGTGCATTGGCGTGATTCGTTCTTCATCAAATGCGGTATCGCCTTCAATGCCATCAATTAGTTGCCCATGCTTGATTCCTTTGAAATCAAATAATTTCGGATCACACATATGTGACAATGTAATGTTTTGCATTGCGCTGAACATGGTTTCTAAGCGTCCAGGATATTGGTGATCCCAAGTATTAAGCATTTCTTTCACCACTTGGCGTTGAAGATTTGGTTGTGATCCACATAGGTTACAAGGAATAATCGGAAATTCTTTCGCGATGGCATATTTTTCAATGTCTTTTTCTTTGCAATAAGCAAGCGGACGAATCACAATTTGTTTACCATCGTCAGAAATTAATTTTGGTGGCATAGATTTCATTTTGCCGCCATAGAACATATTCAAGAATAATGTTGCCAGCATATCATCGCGGTGGTGGCCAAGGGCGATTTTGGTCGCACCGAGTTCTGTCGCTGTACGATACAAAATACCACGGCGTAGGCGAGAGCAGAGCGAACACGTGGTTTTGCCTTCCGGAATTTTTTCTTTCACAATTCCGTAAGTATTTTCTTGTACAATTTTGTAATCTACGCCAATGCTTTCTAAATATTCAGGCAATACATGCTCTGGGAACCCTGGTTGTTTTTGATCAAGGTTCACCGCAACAATATCAAATTTAATTGGTGCACTTTGCTGTAAATTCAACAAAATATCGAGAAGCGTATAACTGTCTTTGCCTCCGGATAAACACACCATGACTTTATCGCCATCTTTGATCATACCAAAATCTGCAATGGCGTTGCCTACGTTACGGCGAAGACGTTTTTGTAATTTATTGAAATTATAGGTTTGTTTTTTCTCTTGTTGGGCTAACTGGGTTAATTCGCTCATTCTGTTATCTTTAGTTATTCATGAAAGGCGCACATTATACGTGAAAAATTAGAGCAAGATCGCATTTTCCTAAAATTTAGGAGTAATATCTTCTTAACTATAGATGATCAGATCTAATCTGACAATAATGGCATTTTAATCATAGAGAAATAAAATCTAGAATTTCCATTTCAAAACAATAAGTTAAGGGGGGCTAGTTATCTAGTACAATCCTAAACTATAAACTTGTTAGATTCTCTATAATCTTCTCCGTCTATTTGATTACATAACGGAATGATACTTTTATCTGTCTAGTGAGTATTTATTTGTACGCTGAAAATAGCTATAGGTAGCAGATTATTCTAAATGATCCTTCATTTAAAAATAGAGGAGAGTGTTTAGCATAATCTAGAACATTCATAAAAAATTACTTAAAATGACCGCACTTTTACAAGGAATTTTTATGCCCATTCGTCCTAATTTTGCTGAAAAAAGTACTATTATACAAAGACATAAATTGAAACTAGATAAATCCTATTTTACGCAACCTACCGTTATTTGGGTTAGGCGTGGTAGGAAAATTTTGCGTTGGATAAATGGAGAGAAAATTATCCAAGCTGGTGAAATGGTAATGTTGGCAGGAAATCAACGCTTTGATGTGATTAATGAACCTGATGAACTAGGTGTATATCAAGCGGATTGGTTATCTATTGATAATGCAGTGGTTGAGAGATTTTTTGGACTGCTTTCGGAGCCAAAACCCTTTGAAAGCCTGTTTCACTTGCCTGTACATCCTTTTATGCAGCAAGCTTTTTCGATTGTTTCAAAAGCACTTTCCAGCGATGAAATTCCAGATCGTATTGTGGAAATTCGCTTGTGGGAATTGTTGGCTTGGTTGTCTGAACAGGGGGGTATCTTTAATCCCTTTTCTACCCCTTCTTTAAAGTGTCAAATTAGTAAGAAAATTTCAGAAAATTGTGAGTATCACTGGAAAATTGGTGATATTGCAAAATCATTAAATACCACGCCGTCATCTCGCCGCAGAAAAAATATCGTTTCGGGAAGTATTAACCACAGTT
>NZ_LCTH01000023.1:0-1381 GCF_001008275.1 Haemophilus haemolyticus | reverse complement strand
AGAAATCTTGAAAAGTTCTTCATCTTCATTTTTAGAAAGAAGATTATTCTCCACCGCCCTTTTAGCCGTCTCTGCTCCAGAAGTCGCAGCAAGGAAACTCCCCCCTTGCTCTACTGTGGTGCCATTCGCTTTCGCCGTCAATGCCGCAGCCAATCCACCCGCCAATTGACTTAACGTGCTAATGTTTTCCTTCTCATTTGCCGTTAATTCACTGACCGGTTTGCCATAAGCTCTCGCGATGATTTCAGCCGTTGCTTCACCTGTCACCCCAGCAATTGCTCCCGTTAATGGGTCTTTACCTGTCACCTGGAACTCCACTGCAGAAAGCAGGGCATGCGCCATCAGATTCGTCGCCTTGTCTTTTGCGGTGTCCCCCGCCGTCATCTCGTGGATTTTTTGATTGAGATAAGGTGAAGCCAGTGCGACAAGACTGCCTGCGGTATCGTTTTGTGCCGCCGCTTGTAATGCTGCTGTCACCGCTCGAATCGCCATGCCTTTTTCACTACCTATGCCGTAAGTGCGGTCGATTTCACCTTGCATTTTCGTGATGTCGGCTTGAACATTTGTTAGCTGTTGCTTAATGGCAGCAAGCTGTTGTTCATTACCCGCTTGTCCCTTCAAGGCTTTTTCTTGCTCTTCCAGCTTAAACTTCTCAAGTCCTAGCTTGTTAATCTTCTCACGCTCATTATACGTGGCAATATTAATCGCGTTGTTGCTGATATCACCTATCACTTTCGCCATTTCTTGGCGTTCTTGCACTTTTTGTAAATCTTGTTTTTCAACACGTTGATTCGCATTTTTGGTGTCACGTGAAAGTGCGGTCAGTTTTTCCGGTGTTTCGGTCTCTATCTGAATGTTGTCGCTGATAGCTGATTGGGTGGTGCTACGCGCGCTTTCATTGGTGTTACCTAATAAACTGAGGATGGAGCTGATAGCTTGCATCGGGTTAATGCCTCCCGTACCTGCCCCCATGCTCGCACTTTCGGTTTTAATCTCGCTTCGATTTTCAATATCGGTATGCGTGAGCGATTTTGTTTTGAAGTGGTTTTTACTTGCATCAGCATCACTTTCGATGATGGCACCATTCAGTTGGGTATGGTTGTGGATGTTAGCATCCATGCCATCTTCTCCCACACGAATACCCGCTTGTTCATTCACTTGCGCATAATCCACTTTCGCTTTGTTATAGGAGGCACTGACCGAAGCTCCGCCACCTGAACCATACGCCATCGAGCCACTTGCACTCGCACTCGTTTGTTTGGATTCGTATTTTTCCGTATCTTGACGGCTCGTGACAGTGAGATTTTGAATATCCGCTTCCCAACGTTTCGCGTTGAGATTTGCTGCATCAAGGCTGAGGTTTCCTGCTTCGCTATTGGTA
>NZ_LCTH01000022.1:0-120442 GCF_001008275.1 Haemophilus haemolyticus | reverse complement strand
GTTCGGTAGAAATGGGTTCGTTCTACCTTGATATTATCAAAGACCGTCAATACACCACTAAAGCAGACAGCCTTGCGCGTCGTAGCTGTCAAACTGCGTTATGGCATATTGCTGAAGCATTAGTTCGTTGGATGGCGCCGATCTTATCTTTCACTGCCGATGAAATTTGGCAACACTTACCACAAACCGAAAGTGCTCGTGCAGAATTCGTATTTACTGAAGAATTCTATCAAGGCTTATTTGGTTTAGGCGAGAATGAAAAATTAGATGATGCTTACTGGCAACAGCTGATTAAAGTTCGTTCTGAAGTGAACCGCGTATTAGAAGTCGCGCGTAACGATAAAGTGATTGGTGGCGGTTTAGAAGCAGAAGTGACCGTTTATGCGAATGACGAATATCGTGCATTGTTAGAACAATTAGGCAATGAATTACGTTTCGTGTTAATCACCTCAAAAGCTGAAGTGAAAGCATTAGCAGATAAACCTGCAGATGTGGCTGCGGGCGAGTTAGAGGGAATTGCGGTAAGTGTAGCTCGTTCTAATGGTGAAAAATGTCCGCGTTGCTGGCATTATTCTGACAAAATTGGTGTAAATTCAGAACATCCAACACTTTGTCCACGTTGTGTAGAAAATGTGGCGGGTAATGGTGAAGTGCGCCATTTTGCATAATTAAATTTGTTGTAAAACAGAAAAGTGCGGTTTATTTTAACCGCACTTTTTTACTTTTGTACAAAAGGAAGTAGAGGTTATGTTAGGGAAAGAAATGATTCGCTATAAAACAATGTGGTTTTATCTCTTATTGGTTATTTTCTCCATTTTTACCAATATGGGGTTGGGTAATGTATTAAGTGAGAATATTCCCGTTTCAGATTACGCAATTTTATTTGTTATCACGGCGATTTCTTTTTATTTCACCCCTTGGGTTGGGCGAATATTAATTACTGTATTGTTCCTCAGCGCGCTATTTTATTGCTCTGCTGGTTTTTTCTATGGTATTCCATCTTTAGGTATTATCGCTTCTGTTTATGAAACGAATATTAATGAAACCTTGGAATATTACACAACCATTCCTTTTTGGATATTTTTATTTCAAGCTACTTATCTCATCCTGTTTGTTGCTTTAATGAAATTAAGTTTTCATGCTAAACAACAAGCATTTAAATGGCTGAATACGGGTGTTATCGGCATATTATTAGTTTTTTCTTACAATCAATTTTCTGATTGGAACTATGCGTATAAATTCCGTTTTTATCCTGTTCTGTTTTACTCAGAATTTGATCGTATGAATGATCTGTATTTAGAACAACGAGATTTTCTAAATCAATCCGTTAATGCGCCTTCTCAATGGGATATTCAATCTTTTACGCCAAAATATAAAAATTATATTTTAATTATTGGTGAAAGCATGCGAAAAGATTATATGTCGTTATATGGCTTTCCATTGAAAACAACACCATTTTTAGAGAGTGTGAAAGGCACAGTTTTTGAAAATTATTATTCTGCAGCACCAAATACGCAACCGTCTTTGCAACGCACCTTATATCGAGCAGATAAAGGGGAAACGGTTTATACGGATAATATTATTTCTTTAGCCAAAAAAGCGGGCGTGAAAACCTATTGGATTTCTAATCAAGGCAAAATTGGTGAATTTGATACGATGGCCTCTCGTATTGGGCAAAGTGCAGATGAAACGATTTTTATGAAGCCGTTAGGTTATAACTCTAAAAAAGTTTATGACGATGAAATGTTGCCTGTATTAGATAAAGCCTTAAAAGAAAATATTACGAATCCAAAATTAATTGTGATTCATTTAATGGGCTCACATCCCGCCTTTTGTGAGCGTCTTCCATACGAGGTTAAAAATTATTTTATTAATCAATCTATGTCTTGTTATTTAGAATCAATTAAATATACGGATCAGTTTTTAGAAAAATTAAATTCACAATTGGTGTCACAAAATGAACCCTATTCGGTAATTTACTTTTCAGATCATGGGCTTGCTCATTATGAGGATTCTAAAGGCTTATCATTGCATCCAAATAATCTTTATAAACAAGATTATGAAATTCCTTTTGTTATGTTTTCGAGTGATAGCCAAAAGGTAGAAAAAATAAAAACGCCACAATCTGCATTTAATTTTGTTTATGGTTTTGCTGATTGGATGGGGATTAAGGAAAAACATTTACAAGGCGTCGATTTCTTCCGTCCTGAAAAACAGGAAATTAAGGTATTCGATTGGAAGAAAGTCGTGAATGTCAAAGAGTTGGCTGATGATCCAGCAAAATTACCCGAAGCCGTTCAGTAAATGAGATCGTGCTTTATCATTTATCGGCTTATGCTAGAATTAGCGCAATTTTTTTAAAAGGGAAATATTATGTCCAAAAAATCAGGGCTTTCATTTTTATGGTTAAGTGCGGTCGCTTTTGTGGTTGATTTACTCACTAAATACATTGTGGTACAAAAATTTGATTTGTATGAAAGCGTTAATGTATTGCCTGTTTTCAATCTTACTTATGTTCGCAATTATGGTGCGGCATTTAGTTTCTTAGCGGATCATAGTGGCTGGCAACAATATTTCTTTATTTTGTTAGCATTAGCTATTTCTGGCATGTTGGTTTATTTTTTAGCAAAAAATGATGTTGCACAAAAAATCCAAAATTCTGCTTATGCACTCATTATTGGTGGGGCGTTAGCTAATATGGTGGATCGTGCTTACAATGGTTTCGTCGTGGATTTTTTTGATTTCTACTGGGATATTTACCATTATCCAGTGTTTAATATCGCTGATATTGCTATTTGTATTGGTGCAGGATTATTAGCATTGGATGCTTTTAAGAGCGAAAAGAAAAAGGTACAAGATAAACAAGCAGAAAAGTGCGGTCAGAAATGAAGATAATTTTAGCGAATCCACGAGGATTTTGTGCCGGTGTAGATCGTGCCATTAGTATTGTTGAACTAGCCTTAGAAATTCATGGCGCACCGATTTATGTTCGTCACGAAGTGGTACATAACCGATTTGTTGTGAACGGATTGCGTGATCGTGGTGCGATCTTTGTAGAAGAATTAAGTGAAGTACCTGATGGCGCTATCGTTATTTTTTCTGCGCATGGCGTATCTCAAGCCGTTCGACAAGAAGCGAAAGATCGTAATCTCAAAGTATTTGATGCAACCTGTCCTTTGGTAACAAAAGTGCATATGCAAGTTGCGCGTGCAAGTCGAAAGGGAACAAAAGCGATTTTGATTGGGCATAAAGGACATCCTGAAGTTGAAGGCACAATGGGGCAGTATAGCAATGAAGATGGCGGTATTTTCTTGATTGAAAAAGTAGAAGATATTGCGCGTTTGCCAATGCAAGAAAATGATGATTTAACCTTTATGACGCAAACAACTTTGTCGCTAGATGATACAGCAGAAACCATTGCAGCATTAAAGGAAAAATATCCTGCGATTCAAGGTCCACATAAAAACGATATTTGTTATGCGACAACCAATCGTCAAGAAGCGGTGCGAGAATTGGCAAAATTATCTGATTTGGTATTGGTAGTTGGTTCTAAAAATTCATCAAATTCAAATCGCTTAGCTGAATTGGCTTCTCGTATGGGGGTTAAATCACAGCTTCTTGATGATCCTTCCGATATTCAAGCGGATTGGTTTAATGATGTGAAAACCATTGGGATTACAGCTGGCGCGTCTGCACCAGAAGAATTAGTCCAATCGATTATTTCCCGCTTAAAAGAGTTTGGTGCGAATACCATAGAAGAACTACAAGGGTTAGAAGAAAATATGTTCTTTGAAGTTCCAAAAGAGCTGAGAATAAAAGAAGTTAACTAATCTTAAGGGCTTGTCGTAAATGATAAGCCCTTTGTTTTTTCATTAAAATCAAGAATTTTTGCGATCTGAATCTCAAAAGTGCGGTAAGAATCTTGAGCGTTTTTTTGAAAGCATAAAAAATGGCTGTGTTGATATGCTCGTCAACATGTTCATATTACAAGGAAACCTCTATGAAATTAATGAAAACATTATTTACTTCGATGGTATTGTGTGGTGCGCTTGTTGCTTCTTCGTCTTTTGCTGAGGAAAAAGCAACAGAACAAACCGCTCAACCTGTTGTGGCAACTCAAACTGAGACTCAAGTTGCACCAGCTGCTGTGAGTGATAAATTGAATATCAATACGGCAACCGTTAGTGAAATTCAAAAAGCCTTAACAGGAATCGGTGCAAAAAAAGCAGAAGCGATAGTGCAATATCGTGAAAAACACGGTAATTTCACGAGTGCTGAACAACTATTAGAAGTGCAAGGGATTGGTAAAGCAACACTTGAAAGAAACCGTGATCGAATCACTTTTTAATTTTAAAACCGCTTATGGATGCCCTGTTTTACAGGGCTTTTTTATTGTGCACTTTAAGCCATTTTTGCATTTGTTTAATTTCCGCTTGTTGTGCATTAATAATATTCTCAGCAAGCTTACGCATCTCAGGATCTTTTCCGTATTTTAATTCAACTTCCGCCATTTTTACTGCGCCAATATGGTGTGGCAACATACCTGCTGCAAAAGCAACATCAGGATCTTTATATTGCGAGGCTGCCATCATGTCTTGATGCATTTGATTCATACCTTGCATTAATTCTTGTTGCATTGCAGAACCTGTCGGCATTGGCATATTCATGTGTGCTTGATGCGGTTGTTCATTAGCTTGGACACAAACTGAAACTGCAGCAGCGCTAAGTGTGATAAAAGTCATAAGTTTTTTCATGTTTTTCTCCTATGTGATAACTGAATGAGCACGAATCATAAACCTTGACCTAAGGTTAAAGTCAATATTTATTCCGAAAATTTTTGGTGAGATATTAAAATAAGACAATGTTTGATATGAGGGACAGAATTACGAAGCAAAGATTTGTACTTGCCACGGGCAATAAAGGCACAGTAAAAGAAATTGCAGATGTATTAGCTGATTTTGGTTTTGAAGTCATTGCTCAGACAGATTTAGGCATTGAAAGCCAAATCGAATCACTTTTTAATTTTAAAACTTCTTATGAATGCCCTGTTTTACAGGGCTTTTTTATTTTTTCAGGAAATGTAGAAAGTTTATTTCTTTTGAAAAATCCGTTGGCAATCTTAGTAAATTTTAATAAACTAAAAAGCCTAGTCGGGGTGCAATATGCTGAGATCATACCCGTGAACCTGAAACAGTTAATACTGACGTAGGAAACTAGGAATACAACCTTATCTCCTTCCCGTCATTGTTGCTGCCTTTTGATATAAATAAGGATGTAATAATGAAACTTCTTAAATTAACCTTAATTTCTACCGCACTTTTTTCTACAGCTGCATTAGCTCAATCACAGCAAAGTGTTAACGTATATAGCTATGATTCTTTCACTTCTGAGTGGGGCGCAGGTCCAAAAGTAAAACAAGATTTTGAAAAAGCGCACCCACAATGCGCTATTAATTTTACGCCTTTTGAAAGTGGTGGTGTGTTGCTCAACCGTGTTCGTTTGGAAGGAAAGAAAACAAAAGCGGATATTGTATTAGGTTTAGATAACTTTGTTTTAGAACAAGCTGAAAAAACAGGCATTTTCACGCCAAATAAAGTAGATTTAACTCAACTTGATCTGCCAACAAAATGGACAAATAAAACATTCTTGCCTTTCGATTTCGGTAACTATGCTTTTGTGTACGATAAAACTAAATTACAAAACCCGCCGAAAAGTTTGAAAGAATTGGTTGAACGCCAAGATATCCGTGTAATTTATCAAGATCCTCGCACCAGCAGTGTGGGTCGCGGTTTGTTGGTTTGGATGAATGCCATTTACCCTGCCGATAAAATTCAATCCGCTTGGAAAGATTTAGATAAGCACACAGTGACAGTGGGTAAAGGTTGGTCGGATACTTACGGTGCATTCTTAAAAGGAGAAGCGGATTTAGTGTTAAGTTACAGCACATCACCACTTTATCACCAACTTTTTGAGAAAAAAGATAATTATGTAGCGACAGATTTTTCGGAAGGACATATCACTCAAGTGGAATTAGCGGCTCGAGTCGCAAACCATCCAAATCAATGTGCGGATGATTTTATGGCATTTTTAATTTCACCTACGGCACAAAAACATATTGTGACATCCAATATTATGTTGCCAGTCATTCAAGGTGAAATTGAACCGCACTTTGATGCGCTTAAAGCTCAACAAAAAACTCAAACTCCAATTAATCCAATGGTGAATGCCGAACAATTAAAAAATTGGATTAGCACTTGGCAAACCACATTAACAAAATAGTTTGATGTTTTCGTTATTTCATCATCCACAACTCCGCCCTCGTCATTATGTGGGCGGTGTTGTTGTCATTGGCGTGATTACACTTTTTTATGGTGGCGCGTTAAGTTCGATCTTTGCATTGGGCGATGAATTGCAATGGCGATCTTGGTTCACGGATGATTATCTACAGCATCTAATTCTTTTCAGTTTTGGACAAGCCTTACTTTCTACCGTTTTATCTATTTTTTTTGGTCTGCTCCTCGCTCGAGCATTGTTTTATCAACCATTCTTAGGAAAAAAGTGGCTATTAAAATTAATGTCGCTGACCTTTGTTTTACCTGTTTTAGTGGCAATTTTTGGTTTGATCGGCATTTATGGTTCAAGCGGTTGGTTAGCTTGGTTTGCGAATCTTTTGGGAATGCCTTGGCAGGGGCATATTTACGGGCTCTCGGGAATTTTAATTGCCCATCTTTTTTTCAATATCCCGCTGGCAGCGCAGCTTTTCTTACAAAGTTTGCAAAGTATACCTTATCAGCAACGTCAGCTTGCGGCGCAACTCAATTTACAAGGTTGGCAATTCGTTAAATTGGTGGAATGGCCCGTTTTTCGTCAGCAATGTTTGCCCACATTTAGCTTGATTTTTATGCTTTGCTTCACTAGTTTTACCGTTGTTCTTACACTAGGCGGAGGACCTCAATATACAACGTTAGAAACCGCAATTTACCAAGCGATTTTATTTGAATTTGATCTGCCAAAAGCAGCACTTTTTGCCATGTTGCAATTTGTATTTTGCTTAGTTTTATTCAGCTTAACATCGCGTTTTTCACCTTCTAATCAAAATGGCTTGAGTAATCGTAATCCTTGGTTTGAAAAACCTAAAAGTGCGGTCAAAATTTTCCATATTTTTGTCTTACTGGTTTTTGTATTTTTCCTTTTTTCGCCTGTATTGAACATTCTTATTAGCGCATTGAATTCACCAAGTTTACTCACAGTTTGGTATAATTCTCAGCTCTGGCGTGCGTTAGGCTATTCTCTTTCTATCGCGCCATTATCCGCATTGATTGCATTAATGATGGCAATTGCCTTGCTACTTTTATCACGCCGTTTAGAATGGTTGCATTATCAGAAAATTGCTCAATTTATTATTAATGCTGGAATGGTTATTTTGGCAATTCCGACTTTAGTACTCGCAATGGGGTTATTTTTATTATTACAAGAGCGCGATTTTTCGAATATTGATTTGTTTGTCATTGTTGTATTTTGCAATGCGTTAAGTGCAATGCCTTTTGTTTTACGTATTTTGAGCGCACCTTTTCATAATAATATGCGTTATTACGAAAATCTGTGTAATAGTATGGGAATTGTGGGCTGGCAACGTTTTTATCTGATTGAGTGGCAAAATTTACGTGCACCATTGCGCTATGCTTTTGCTTTAGCCTTGGCACTATCTTTAGGGGATTTTACGGCTATTGCGTTGTTCGGCAATCAAGAGTTTACTTCTCTACCGCACTTGTTATATCAGCAGCTAGGGAATTATCGTAATCAAGATGCAGCTGTAACCGCAGGGATTCTATTATTGCTTTGTGGCATATTGTTTGCCTTTATTCACACACATAGGGATGCTGATGATTTATCTAAATAATGTGATTTTGAACGATAAAACCTTACCGATGTGCTTTAATTTGAGCGTAAATGCTGGCGAGCGTGTCGCAATTATTGGCGAAAGTGGGGCAGGGAAAAGTACGTTATTGAATTTAATCGCTGGATTTGAATTTCCTCATCAAGGAGAAATTTGGTTAAACGATAAAAATCATACTAGTAGTGCACCTTACGAGCGTCCGGTTTCCATGCTATTTCAAGAAAATAATTTATTTCCTCATTTAACCGTACAACAAAATCTTGCCTTGGGGTTAAAACCCTCTTTAAAATTAACCGCACTTGAACAGGAAAAAATTGAACAGGTCGCTTGTTCTGTAGGATTGGGTGATTATTTACAACGTTTACCGAATTCTCTTTCAGGGGGGCAAAAACAACGAGTGGCATTGGCGCGTTGTTTGTTGCGAGATAAACCCATCTTGTTATTAGATGAGCCTTTTTCCGCATTAGATCAAAAACTTCGTGTAGAAATGCTCGCATTAATCGACAAACTTTGTGATGAGAAACATCTGACGTTGTTACTTGTTACTCACCAACCATCGGAATTAGTTGGTACGATAGATCGAGTATTGTTGGTGGAAAATGGTCAGATAAGTCAATTGCAAAAAGAGACGTAAAATTATATAGATTTTATAACTGATGAATCGATTCAATGGCTATCGATACCTGCCTATAAACTGAATAAAGATAAGATACAAAAATTCGGTGATTATTCACCGCACTTTCAAAGGAAAAATATGTTAACTGAAAAACTACAAATTAACTCCATTACACCACATCCAAGCGTTGAATATTGGTCTGTTTGCAAAGTTGAGGCGTTATTTGAAACGCCATTTTTGGAATTGGTTTACCGCGCCGCGCAAGTTCATCGTAAGCATTTTAATCCTCGAGCGATTCAGTTATCCACGTTAATGTCTATCAAAACGGGGGGATGCCCAGAAGATTGTGGTTATTGCCCTCAATCAGCCCGTTATCATACTGGTGTGCAAAATCAGCAGTTATTAGATGTTGATGAGATCGTCGCGAAAGCAAAAATTGCGAAAGCACGTGGTGCGGGGCGTTTTTGTATGGGCGCAGCTTGGCGAGGCCCGAAACCAAAAGATATTGAGAAAGTCACAGAAATTATTAAAGCAGTGAAATCGCTTGGTTTAGAAACCTGTGGTACTTTTGGTTTATTGCAAGACGGTATGGCAGAAGATTTAAAAGAAGCGGGATTAGATTATTACAATCATAATCTTGATACCGCACCAGAACATTATGCAGAAGTGATTGGCACTCGCCGTTTTGATGATCGCCTTAGCACATTAGGAAAAGTGCGCAAAGCTGGATTAAAAGTGTGTTGTGGTGGCATTGTGGGGATGAATGAAACCCGCAAAGAACGGGCAGGATTAATTGCGAGCCTTGCAAATCTTGATCCGCAACCTGAATCAGTGCCGATTAATCAACTTGTTAAGGTTGAAGGTACACCGTTAGCCGATGCTGAAGAATTAGATTGGACGGAATTTGTGCGAACGATTGCTGTTGCACGTATTACCATGCCAAAAAGTTATGTTCGCCTTTCAGCAGGCCGTAGTGGAATGAGTGAAGAAATGCAAGCGATGTGTTTTATGGCTGGCGCAAATTCGATTTTTTATGGCGATAAATTACTTGTCACAGGTAACCCAGAAGAAGATGGCGATCAGTTATTGATGGCAAAATTAGATTTAGAGCCGGAAAATGCGGAAAATAAAAAAGCTTCTTGAATATCAAGAAGCTAATTATTTAAGGGGTTGATGTAGATTAGCCCCTAACTTTTTTATTTTTGTTGAGGCTGTAATTGTGGATCTTGTCCATACAATGGATGTCTCGGACCATAAAGCAAACAACCATTGCAAGGTCCATTAAGCATATTTCCTGTCGCCCACGCAGCAACTTTGTAGCCTTTATCGGATACATTGTTCGCAATTTGCTTTACTACAGCAGTAATTAGCATTGCGATGGCATTACCGTTGTTATTGCGATCTGCATCGTCTGCGTAGCCTGTACCTTCCCATAAGATTTTACCACTACGTAAATCAACAAGTTTACCACTTACTCTTACTTTAGTAACACTATCAAATACTTGGTAATTCACACCGTAATCATCTACATTAATGTAAAGAACTGCATCAGCACCAAAAATATCACGTAATTTTTGTAGATTTACATTATGGATTTCTTGAGCCTGTGTTAAACCATTGTGCTTAAAAGTTTCATACACAAGCGCAGGAGGGAAAACATAATACCCCTCTTCTGCTAATGGAGAAATTGTATGTGCCAATACAGCAGGAGAACCTTTAACATCATTTGTTGTATCCGTAGGAAGTAATACCAAGATAGAACGTGGTTTACTTTCTTGATAGTTTGTATAGTCATAAGGCGTAGGCTTCATTGTTGAACAGGCAGAAAGCAAAAGGGTACAAGCCATTACCAAATAGAGAGAGATTTTTTTCATTTTTTCGCTCCTTTTTTCACTTTTTTATTTCCAGTGCTTTCTGTACTCGTATCCACTTTTTTTCCTTTATTTAACAAGAAGTTAATATATTGAGTTGATTCAGGAAATAAAGTCATTTCTTTTTGATAGGCTTCTGCCATTTTGCCTGCATTGCCTAATTGACCATATAAAAGACCAATCTGCGCATACAGACCAGGTGGTACTTTTTTACCGCTATCAAGTTGAGCGATTTCTTCTAATTTCTGAAGCTGTTCTTGTGGATCGCCGTCTTGAGTTAGATATTGGTATACGGAAGCTGGATAGCTATCTCCATTCCAAGTATACAATGTATTTGGTTTACTGCCTGATGAACAGGCAGTCACCACAGCAACAGCTGATAAACAAATAAAAAGTTTTAGTTTATTCATAATAAAATCCTTAATTTGAAGGCTTCCATTGACCTGATTCAACACCAGAAACAAGGTTATTTACGGCTTCACGAATGGCTAAATCTAATACTTTACCATTAAGAGTTGAATCATAACCTGCGGTGCCACCAAAACCTAACACTTCACGGTTTGAAAGATTATATTCACCAGCACCTTGAACAGAATAAACCACTTCTGAAGTTTGAGTATTCACCACATTCAATGTTACTTTTGCATAAGCCACTTGTTGTTTGCCGCGACCTAAAATACCAAATAATTGCTGATCGCCTACTGTTTTACGACCAAATTCAGTCACATCGCCAGTCACCACATAATTCGCGCCTTTTAATTTTTGTTTTTGACCTTTGATTTTTGCTTCTGTCGCCGATTCTGACATATTGGTGCGATCCAACACACTAAAACGACCTGATTGTTGTAAGTGAGACACTAAAATGGTTTTGGCTTGATTACCTAATTGATCTACGCCGTCAGAGAATACGCCATTGTTATAGCTTGAACGATTATCAAATTTACCCACAGAAATAGGGGCTTTCACACCGTTATACGCGGTGTTATAGCTCGTTACTTTTTGAACTTCAACAGTACGAGAACCCTCGGTTGCACAACCAGATAAAGCTAAAACGCTGACAGATAATAAGATTGGATAGAGTTTTTTCATTACAGAATCCTTATAATATAAAGTGATAAAAAAGCTCCTTGAGTTATCAAGGAGCTTCCATTTTAAAGAATTTCTTTCGCTTTCGCTACCACGTTTTCAACAGTGAAACCAAAGAGTTTGAATAATTGATCCGCTGGTGCAGACTCACCGAAACTATTCATACCGACAACACGGCCGTTGAAACCAACGTATTTATACCAGAAGTCAGAAATACCCGCTTCAATCGCAACACGTTTGGTTACCGCTACAGGTAATACGCTTTCGCGGTATGCTTGGTCTTGTTTATCAAAACGGTTAGTGCTTGGCATAGAGACAACGCGCACTTTTTTACCTTCAGCGGTTAATACATCCGCTGCTTTTACTGCTAATTCCACTTCGGAACCTGTCGCGATGAAGATTAAATCAGGTGTGCCATCACAGTCTTTTAACACATAAGCACCACGTTTAACCGCATCTAATTGTGCAGAAGTGCGGTCCATTTGTGCTAAGTTTTGACGAGTAAAGATCAACGCACTTGGGCCATCTTGACGCTCAACCGCTTGTTGCCATGCAATAGCTGATTCCACTTGATCACATGGACGCCATGTTTCAAGATTTGGAATTAAGCGTAGTGATGCTGTTTGCTCGACCGGTTGGTGAGTTGGACCATCTTCACCTAAACCGATAGAGTCGTGAGTATAAACGAATAATGAGCGTTGTTTCATTAATGAAGCCATACGTACTGCGTTGTGTGCATATTCGTAGAACATTAAGAAGGTTGCGCCGTAAGGAATGAAACCGCCATGTAAAGCAATACCATTCATAATCGCTGACATACCGAATTCACGCACACCGTAGTTGATGTAATTACCGCCTACGTTTTCATGCGCACGAATAGGTTTAGAACCACTCCATAACGTTAAGTTAGAGCTTGCTAAGTCTGCAGAACCACCTAAGAATTCAGGTAACACATGAGCATACGCTTCGATTGCATTTTGTGATGCTTTACGGCTTGCAATACTCGCTGGATTTGCTTGTAATTTTTCAATGAACGCTTTGGATTCAGCCGCCCAGTTTGCTGGTAATTCACCGTTTACACGACGTGTAAATTCTGCTGCAAGTTCAGGATATGCTTTTGCATAAGCAGCAAATTTTTCTTCCCAAGATTTTTCTGCTGCAGCGCCTTTCTCTTTTGCAGACCATTCAGCATAGTATTCAGCTGGAATTTCAAATGGAGCATATTCCCAGTCAAGCGCTTTACGAGTTAATGCGATTTCTTCATCGCCTAATGGTGCACCGTGACAATCATGTGATGCTGATTTATTTGGTGAACCGAAACCGATGATGGTTTTACAAATAATTAAAGTTGGTTTTTCTTTTTCTGATTGTGCAAGTACAATAGCCTGACGAATTTGTTCTGCATCGTGGCCATCCACATTACGGATTACTTGCCAGCCATAAGCTTCAAAGCGTGCTGCGGTATCATCGCTGAACCAACCATCTACATGACCATCAATCGAAATATTGTTGTCATCGTAGAATGCGATTAATTTGCCAAGACCTAAGGTTCCCGCTAAAGAGCAGGCTTCGTGAGAAATCCCTTCCATTAGACAGCCATCGCCTAAGAACACGTAAGTGTGGTGATCAACTATTTCATGACCTTCACGGTTAAATTGTCCCGCTAAGGTTTTCTCTGCAATCGCCATCCCTACTGCATTAGTGATACCTTGACCTAATGGACCTGTCGTGGTTTCAACACCGGGCGCATAACCATATTCTGGGTGACCTGGGGTTTTAGAATGTAATTGACGGAATTGTTTTAAATCGTCGATAGAAAGATCATAGCCAGTTAAATGTAAAAGACTATAAATCAACATAGAACCATGGCCGTTAGAAAGTACAAAACGATCGCGATCAGCCCATTTAGGATTGGTCGGATTGTGTTTTAAAAAGTCACGCCATAATACTTCTGCAATATCCGCCATCCCCATTGGTGCGCCAGGGTGACCAGATTTAGCTTTTTGCACAGCATCCATTGATAAGAAACGAATTGCATTGGCTAATTGTCTACGAGTTGCCATTTTGTTCTCCTGTTATAATTCGCTTTAAAAAATAATCTTGCGCATTCTACCTTATTTCTGAAGGAAATTTAGCAAAAATCCGCACTCAATTTAATAGTTTGTGACAATAATCAAATTCTACGGCGACGCTGGTGAAAACGCGTGCTACTCGATTTTACTTTCAAATTTACCGAACTTTTTTTCTCTTTGGGTTTGCGATAAGTCCGTCGATAGTGACTTAAAAAATAATGAATAGAGCTTGCCATTACCGCGCCAAGTAAAAAGACAATAATAAGCTCACCATATAATTGGTGAAAAATTTGATTAATTTTTGATTGGTTAGATTGCGTATATTGCGTATCAATAGTGACGCGTAAAAATCCTTTAATGCCGCTTTGGGCGTAAAGTGGCTCTACAATTTGTTGATTGTTTGCATCGGGTGAATTGCGAGTCTCGCGACTTTGAGCCAGTAATTTTCCTTCACCATCGTATAAGCTAGCATCTAAAATAAAGTCTTCTTTGACTATTTGATCAAGATTGTCTGTTAATTGCTCTGTTTTGGCATTATTTGTGAGTAAAACTGAAAATAAATTGGCTTGTTGACGAACCAAAATATGTGAGATGTTCGTCACTTGGTTTATGCTAGCAAATTGTGAACTCAGTTTAAATTGTTTTACACCAAATAAGATAACGCCAAGTGCAGTTAGGCTTAGCACAATAATCGTTGCAAGCATAGTTGATTTGATTAGTTTTTCTTTAATTATTTGCACTTTTTCAACTCACATCGGTTAAAATCTTTTCAGTCGCCACAATTTACAGGATTTTTATGCAAATTCAACGTTTCAAAAGTATTACACAAAAATACCCACAATTTCCTGCCGCACTTTTAGCTAATAAGGAGCCTATACAGGATGGGGAACCTTTTATCTTATACGGCACAAAGTTGGACATGATTACGTTGGAAAAATTTCAACAAAAGTGCGGTCAAAATTTTCAGATTTTTGATGTTTGGATGGTAGAGCAAAATATTGTCGTTTTATTGAAAGGTCAGTGGTTTGTTGATTTCGTTAACTTTGCTCATGATATTGAAGTGGATATTGCTAAATTAGATTTTAGCCCTAAATTGTCTCAAGCTGGATTGTTGGTGATGGATATGGATTCTACCGCTATTCAAATTGAGTGTATTGATGAAATTGCGAAATTAGCGGGAGTCGGTGAACTTGTTTCTGCGATTACTGAAAGTGCAATGAGAGGTGAATTAGATTTCGAGCAAAGTTTGCGTCGTCGAGTTGCTACCTTAAAAGGTGCGCCAGAAAGCATTTTGCAGCAAGTTAGAGAGAATTTACCGCTAATGCCTGGATTAGTTGAAACGATCCAAACCTTACAGAAATATGGTTGGAAAACCGCAATTGCTTCAGGTGGATTTACTTATTTTGCGGATTATTTGAAAGCGTTATTACAGCTTGATTTTGCTGCATCAAATCAATTTGATATTGAAGATGGAAAACTCACTGGCTTAGTTAAAGGCGATGTGGTTGATGCCCAATATAAAGCTAAAACATTACAACGTTTGTTAGAGGAATACGGTATTGATTCCCAACATTCTATTGCTATCGGCGACGGTGCGAATGACTTGGCAATGATGAAAGTGGCAGGGCTAGGTGTTGCGTTCCACGCTAAACCTAAAGTGCAACAACAAGCGCAAATTGTGGTAAACTTCGCCGACTTAACCGCACTTTTATGCCTGTTAAGTGCCAATGATCGAATTTAATAAAATGGGAGAAGACTATGCCATCTTTTGATATTGTTTCTGAAATTACTTTACACGAAGTCCGTAATGCAGTGGAAAATGCAAACCGAGTGCTTAGCACGCGTTATGATTTTCGTGGTGTAGAAGCGGTAATTGAATTAAATGAAAAAAATGAAACGATTAAAATCACCACTGAATCTGATTTCCAACTTGAACAATTAATTGAGATTTTAATTGGATCTTGTATTAAACGTGGTATTGAGCACAGTTCTTTAGATATTCCAGCAGAAAGCGAACACCACGGTAAACTTTACAGTAAAGAAATCAAACTTAAACAGGGTATTGAAACAGAGATGGCGAAGAAAATTACTAAATTAGTAAAAGATTCTAAAATCAAAGTTCAAACTCAAATTCAAGGTGAACAAGTGCGCGTAACTGGTAAATCACGTGATGATTTACAAGCCGTTATTCAATTGGTGAAAGGCGCTGAATTAGGCCAACCATTCCAATTTAATAACTTCAGAGATTAAAAAATCTAGGTATAATCTACTTTGTTTTTTATAACACGATATAATTATTTTATTGGTCTCGATGTTCTCAAAACATGATATTGAGAACATCAACTTAACTAAACTTACTTAGAGGTTACAATGAAAAGAATTTTAATGGCCATCGTTGCAGTTTTAACATTAGCGACAGCGAATATCACTATGGCGGAAGATGTCTATTATTGGAAAGATCCTATTTTAACCACAACTGACGAAGATACTTTCCGTGTGAAGAAACCACAAGTGAATACCGAAGAAGATCGTCGTTTACTTGAGGAAGATAAACAAAAATTCAGAAATATCATCGCCTATTATAAGAAAATTGATGCGGTTATCAAAGAAAAAAATAAAAAACCATCATCAGCAGTTCACTATTATGATGATATGTTTAATAAATTTATTGATGTATATAGAAACACAGCGTTTAAAAATATATATGACAAAGAGTATGTAACCTTATTTCGCGAGATTGCGCAAATTACTACTGATTATTATTTATCAGTATATAATGAATTAAAAACAGAGCAGGCTAAAAAGTCGCTAGAAGCCAAAGCTAGATTTTTAGATTCATCAGCAATTTTAAGATTCGTGACTGACAACCCAAACTATTATAAATAGTAAAGGCGGGATATCCCGCCTTTTTTATATTGTTGCACTAATATTTTTAAAATCATCACTATTTGCCAATTCAGCAGTTTTTTCTTTATCCTGAACATTTTCTTTATTTATATTTACATTTCCGATCTTATACTCTTCATAAAACTCATATTCTTGCTTATAGAATTCGATCGTAGATTTAAACTTGCCAGTCAATAAATTATCGATAACTGAATTTAAATAATCTTCAGTCGGTGTCTCATTTCGACTATATTGAATTTGCGCAACCAACCCTTCTTTTAATTGACTACGCAAATTTTCATTATTTAACAGATGCTCTATATTAATACGATCAGCAATATCAGGATTCTCCTTAATAAAAGCATTAACTGATGTTAATTTCATTAAAGCAGCATTAAGCTTATTTATTACCACCTCTTCCCCATTAGTTGAATTTGGCAGGATAACCAGTTTCGGATCATCAGATAAATATTGAGAAAGATAACTGTTCACAAAACCAATATATTCTTTACCATTTCTTGATAAACCCAAAATTTCAGGATCTAAGGCCGTTGTTAGATATTTATTAGCCACTGTTGTGAAAACCTTTCTCGTCGCTTCTGTACTATTACCAGGTTCATTTGTATATACCTGCATTTCAATAAATTTGCCTGAGTGAGTTGGTGTAGCATTTTATGCTAAGCTGAAAGTGTAATAACAAGCATAAATTGTGGTAAACGTTACACTCAATAAATCAAATTCAATCAAGGAATGGAAATGGCGAAGAAAATCGCTAAATTAGTGAAAGGCGCTGAATTAGTCCAACCATTCCAATTTAATCACTTCAGAGATTAGTTTTCAAATAAGGGCGAAATGTTGTCATAGTTTTTTGATAAAACTTGACGAACACCGCTTTCAAGCGTAACATTCGCCCGATTTTTTAACGAGAAGGACACACACTTTGGACAGTCATAGTCGATACCGAATATCGCTCTAGACGCCCGCCTTTTATTATCGGCGCGCGTTCGCCGGTAAATTTACCGTTGTTTCGGCATCTCTTAACGAAAACTTTGCGATTTTTCACCGCACTTTCGTTTCTTCTTTAATTTGTTCACTGTTAGCTGTTCATAATCCTATAAGGAGTATGAAATGATCAACGCGTTTGCTATCAATGATTCCCGCTTGGTTCGTATTGACGAAGACCAAACTGATCTCAATACTGCCATTTGGCTTGATTTACTTGAGCCGACAGGCGAAGAGCGTGAAATGCTACAAGAAGGCTTAGGCCAGAGCTTAGCATCTTTTCTAGAATTGGAAGATATCGAAGCTTCCGCCCGTTTCTTTGAAGATGAAGATGGTTTACACCTTCACTCATTTTTTTATTGTGAAGATGAAGACAATTATGCTGATTTAGCGAGCGTCGCTTTTACTATTCGTGATGGTCGTTTATTTACGTTGCGTGATCGCGAGCTACCAGCATTTCGTTTATATCGTATGCGTTCACGTAGCCAGCGTTTGTTAGAATGTAATTCCTATGAAGTTTTACTGGATTTATTTGAAACGAAAATTGAGCAATTAGCGGATGTGATTGAAAATGTTTATGCAGATTTGGAAGAATTAAGTCGTGTTATTTTAAATGGAAAACAAGATGAAGCCTTTGATGAAGCATTAAATACACTCACGGAACAAGAGGATACTAGCTCAAAAGTTCGTTTGTGCTTGATGGATACTCAACGCGCGCTAGGTTTCTTGGTTCGCAAAACGCGCTTACCAACAAACCAGTTAGAACAAGCACGAGAAATCTTACGAGATATTGAATCTTTACAGCCGCATAATGAATCCTTGTTCCAAAAAGTAAACTTTTTAATGCAAGCTGCAATGGGTTACATCAATATTGAACAGAACAAAATTATGAAATTCTTCTCCGTTGTTTCTGTGATGTTCCTTCCTGCAACATTAGTTGCATCCACTTATGGTATGAACTTTGATTTTATGCCTGAATTACATTTTAAATATGGTTATCCAATGGCAATTGGATTAATGATCGCAGCCGCACTGACGCCATATATTTATTTTAAAAGAAAAGGATGGTTATGATGGAATTATCTCAAACCGCATTATTTATCGGGTCAATTATTAATCTTTACGCACTTGTCTTAATCTTACGGGCTTGGTTACAGTTTGCTCAAGTGGATTATTACAATCCTGTTTCAACATTTGCAGTAAAAATGACTGATCCAGTATTAAAACCTCTGCGTAAAATTGCGCCTACTGTGAAAAATATCGATACTTCTGCTTTACTGCTAGTATTTATTATCGGTATGTTGAAAGGTATTATTTATTTTGGTTTATCAGTAAATGTACTCTTAGTATTGGGTGTGTTAACTGTATTGAAAAGCATCGGTTTAGCCATTTTTTATGTCCTTTTTATTGGGGCTGTTTTAAGTTGGTTTAATCGTGGCAATAGCCCTGTGATTTATGCGTTTTATCAACTTTCAGAACCACTTTTAAGACCTATCCGTCGATTCTTACCAACATTAGGCATGATTGATTTTTCCCCTATGGTCGTTGTATTTATCTTATTGTTCTTAAATAACCTAATTCTTGATATGTTAGGTGGACTTTGGATGATTGCTGGTTAGAGACCAATAGATTATTGAATAATAATTTAGGGACTAATCTACGTCAGCCCCTTAAATTAATATAGTTATATGTAGGTTAAAGTCTAGCGTCCTGGTGAAATTCCTACAATAGTAGGAATTGAATTAAGTGAGCAATTTGGGGCAACGTTATTTTTTTCTTTTGGTAAAGCCATCCGCAAGCTCAGAAAAGAGCAGAGTTTAACGCAAGAACAACTTGAATTTGAAGCGGATATTTAACGTATTTATGTGAGTAAATTAGAGCTTGCTCAGTAACAACTGTCTTTAACAACAATTTTTAAATTAGCGAATGGATTGAAGTGTTTCAGCAAGCAAATTAATTCAGCAGACAGAAGAAATTAATAGCAAAGGATGGGAACTTAGGGGACTTCCTACCTACCATTGAAATCAATGATATTTCGGTGGATTAGAAAGCCCACTCTACGTTATTTTCCAAACAACGTTATCGATTCCAAATGCCCAGTATGAGGGAACATATCTATCACCGCACTTTTTTCAATCTTGTAGCCAAAATCGCGTAAAATTTCCGCATCACGCACTAATGTTGCAGGATTACAAGACACATATAAAATTTTCTCAGCTTTCAGCTCGCATAACGCATTTAACGCGAACGCTGCACCACTGCGTGGAGGATCAAGCAAAATTTTATTGAACGACTGACGTGCCCAAGGTTGTTCAACAAAGGATTGGTCAAGATCGGCTTGGAAAAATTCAATATTCTTGATTTGGTTTCTTGCGGCATTTTGCGCCGCTTTTTGGACCATTTCAAAAACGCCTTCAATTCCTACCGCACTTTTCACGCGTTTGGCGAGAGGAAGCGTAAAATTTCCCATGCCGCAAAATAAATCTAACACACAATCCTGTTGGCTCAATTCAAGCCAATCCAATGCTGTATTGACCATGCGTTCATTTAATGCACGATTTACTTGGATAAAATCACGAATATCAAAATGTAATTTTATGCCATCAGAAAATTGATAATAAGGTGAATCGCCATGGATTTGTTCAATGCCTTCATCACTTTGTAAAAACAACATTAACTTTTCTTGTTCAGCAAATTTAAGCAATAAAGTGCGGTCAATTTCCGCAAGGTTTTTCGTGTAACGTAACAACATTGTGATGCCATTATCGGCAGCCACAAGTTCAATATGTCCAAGCTGTTTCGGTGCAGAGAATTGTTCTAAAAGTGCGGTTAATTTAGGCAGTAAATAATTAATTGCAGGTTCTGCCACTTCGCAAGATTGAACGGGTATTAAATCATTGGCATTTTTCTGACGAAAGCCCATTTCGATTTGTTTTGTGTTTGGATTAAACCATAAACTCAAACGCACACGACGGCGATATGCCCAAGCATCGCCACAAATCATAGGTTGGAATGAAATCGGTTCTGACTGTAATTTGCTTAATCGTTTAAACAATGCAGATTCTTTCGCTTTCCTCTGCATTTCAATAGGAATATGTTGCCCTTGGCAACCACCACAACGCATAAAATGAGCACATTTAGGTTCTAAACGTTCAGGGCTTTTTACTCGACATTTTTTTGCCGTAGCATGCCCATATTGGCGTTTATCTTCCAGAATCCGACATTCCACTTTTTCGTGCGGAAGCGCATTTTCAATAAACCAAGTTTTACCATTAATTTTCGCTACGCCTAAACCTTGATAATCTAAATCAAGAATATCAGCCGTAATGGTTTGAACATTTTTTGTTTTTTGCTTTGGGGTATAAAGAAGAACCATTATTTTAAAAGTAAAATATTTTGAGTGAATAATTCTCGGCTTTTTAAGGGTTTATCACCAAGATAAGGTTTCAGTGCAATACGCGTAAAACGTTTTGCTGCTTGACGTACCGCATTATCAGAAAAATCGAGGGCTTCAAAGGCTAACAAGTCTCTTCCGTAAAAAGTGAGATTATCTTTCACTAAGGATGCGATGAAACCTTTTTCCTCACGATAACGATATGTCATTGAGAAATCGATTGGCTCGCCAGAACCCGCACAATGAAGAAAATCCACGCCGTAACCGAGAATTTGTAAAAGTTGAAATTCAAAAAGACGCAAAGTTGGCTCAACGTTGGTTTCAGTTGCCAAGCCTGTTAAGCATTTTAAATAATGTTGAAACAGCGAAGGATTCGGCGTTTCAGGCTCAATGACTCGAGTCAATAACTCATTCACATAAAAACCGCTATAAAGTGCGGTTTGTTGTAAAGGAAGTGTAATTGCGGCGGGTTCAGCTTTAGTGAGGGTTTTCAATGAGCTTTTTCCCGTCCAACGCAACAATAAAGGTGTGAAAGGTTGCAAAACCGACTTCCAAGATGAACGCTTTGCTCGTGCGCCCTTGGCGATCACGGTTAAACGACCACTTTCTTCAGTAAACAAATCGACTAAAAGACTCGTTTCACTATAAGGGCGACGATGAAGAATAAAGCCTCGTTGGAGTTCGGTTTGCACAATTAATTACCGGATAAACGCTCTACGGGTTGTAATACACATTGTTCCGCTAAAATTTCACCTAAATTAGTTTTTAGCACACTGAAATCCTCGCGCTCTTGCCACGTCCAACGAATATTGCCGTAATTTTTACCGCGCTCAGAAATCATTAATGTCAATTTTTCTGACATAGAATTAAAGGTCACCGTAATGTGATGCAATGATTTTTTACGTTTTTTTTGAGTGGAATGAACAATACGAACTTGCTTGTCATCTTTACACAAATAAACCTTAGCCTCACCTTTTTGCAAAGCCTTATCTACTTTTTCCACCTGCATCTTTTGCGGCTCTGGCTTCTTTGGTAAACCACTTTGAGCACAACCTACTAGGCAAAGTGCGGTTAAAATTAGAAACGTTTTTTTAAACATAAAATCCTACTTGCAAAAGAAAAATGGGCGATTGCTCGCCCTAAAAATTATTTTTTATATTCATAAGAACCATCAGGCTGACGAACAAATCGCGCACCGTTAGATAAACGCATTTCATTTACTCGCCCTTGGCTATTTACGGATACTGCAACTTTATCACCTGGTTTAAAGCTACTTAAAACATTTCCAGCGCCCGCTGCTTTACTCATTGCATTAACATCCGAAATATTAAGTTGATTGTCACGGAATACTTGCATAAGAGAAACGCCTTTAGGCACAGTTAATGTTTTCGCCGATGCAGTTGGTGCTGCTTTCGTTGCAGGTTTTGCATCAACAATTTGAACTTTAGTTTCTTTTTTAACTTGAATCGGTTTGGCTTCAACAATTGGTGCTTTTCCTGCTGTTTTAGCGACGGTTTGTTCAGTTGCTTTTGCTGGTACATGTGCTTTTTCAGCAACCTTCACTTCTTTCTTCGCGACATCTTTATGTGCAACTTGTTGTTCTACTACTTTTTTCACTGGTTGAACTGGAGCTACAACAGTTGGCGCTTTTGGCTGTTCCGCTTGAGCTTGTTGAGCTTGAGTTTGTGATTGCTCAGGTTGAGCTGCTTGCATAGGTTTAGCTGAAGCTGAATCCATTGTATTGGAGGTTTGAGCTGGAGCTTGAGCCATGTTTTGTGGAGCAGCCATGTTTTCTGCAGGTTGATTTTGAGCAGTCGCACTATTAGCCGATTCATCTGCTTTTGGCGCATTTTCAGGTTGGTTAGCTTGCTCTGCAGCCATCTGATTTTGTGCAGGAGGATTATCTAAAATCGTGGTTTCAACTGGTTGATTTTGATCTAAAGATTGGAACTGCACTGGGATTTCATTGCTGTTAGATTGAGTGAAAGACTCAACGGTGTCAGAACTTGGTTTTAATGCAAAGAAAATAATTAATAAAATGACCAACGCCAAAATAGCCATAAATAAACGGCGATGTTTTGCTGGTAATACTTGCAACACTTTCCATTTTTCTGGTTGACTTAAAGTACGTTTTTCCGCTTGCTCAACAGTTTCTGTGGCAATCGTTTCAGTTTTAATTTCTTCTTCAACAGCAGATATTGTCTCTTCTGAAGATACAGTCTGAATAACTGGCTCTTGTTCTGTTCTCAATGTTTCGCTAGAAATAAAAGGCGCGCTTTCTTGAGCTGGAGTATGGCCAAAAGTGGGTTCTTTACGCTCATGAAAATTTGTTTCTACATGATCTTTTTTAGCAAATAAACCTTTTGCTTTATCAAAAATTGACTCGCTAGGTTGCACCACTTTCTTTGGTGTAATTGGCTCAACTTGATTAAGACCTAAATCTAATTCATCTTGAGATGATTGTTCATTTTGATTTTTATTCATAGAATCCACTGGATTACTCCTGATACTTGTTGTTATTCATGTTAATTAGCCGCGGAAGTGCGGCGAAAAAATTAGCCGATATTTTATCGGATCTTATTCCGCGTATAAAGTCTTATTTGGTTCGCCGGCAATTTCTCGTGCGAGTTTGGGAACAAGATAGCCAGATGTAAGAGATTGCAAGGTTTTATAAATTTGCATAGCCTCGATATCGCTAATCAAAAAATGGCTCGCCCCTTGCACTTTATCTAGCAAATGCAAGTAATAAGGCAAAATTCCGGTTTGGAAAAGTTTATCACTCAATATTTTTAGAATTTGTGCGTCATCATTCACGCTTTTTAGCAAAACGGATTGATTCAAAAGCGTGACATTCACGGCTTTTAATTTTTGCATCGCATTAGCAAAAATTTGATCAATTTCATTTGGGTGATTAATGTGTGTCACCATAACTGTTTGCAAACGAGTTTCTGCTAATAAAGTACAGAACTCATCAGTAATCCGTTGCGGAATTACAACAGGCAAACGGGTGTGAATACGCAAACGTTGTAAGTGCGGTATGTTTTCCAAATGTTTTATTAACCACGCTAATTCATGATCTTTCGCCATTAAAGGATCGCCTCCTGAAAAAATCACTTCTTCAATTTCAGGATGCACCGCAATGTAATCTAATGCTAGTTGCCAGCTTTTTTTATTCCCTGGGTTTTCGTCGTAAGGAAAATGTCGGCGGAAGCAATAACGACAATTCACCGCACAACCGCCCTTCGCCATAAAGAGCAAGCGGTTTTGATATTTATGAAGAATATTTGGCACGGCATTGGTATTTTTTTCTTCTAAGGGATCCGTACTAAATCCTTCGGCTTGTACAAACTCTAGATCAGAACACATCACTTGCAAGAAAAGAGGATCTTGCGGATTACCTTTTTCTATTTTATCAATGAAAGGTTGTGGTACGCGAAGCGAAAAAAGTTTCCGCGCAGCAATAGATTGCTCAAAATCATCTTCTGGTAAATTTAAGGCTTTTAGCAATAATTTAGGATCTGAAATCGCATTTTTTAGAATTGTGAGCCAATTTTGTTCTTCTCTAATGACGGGTTCTTGGGTTAAAATACGCACTTTTCAAACCATCTCTAATTTTTAGGATATTAAAAATATGGCTACATATACTACCAGTGATTTCAAACCAGGTCTAAAATTTATGCAAGACGGTGAACCTTGCGTAATCGTTGAAAATGAATTCGTAAAACCGGGTAAAGGTCAAGCTTTCACCCGTACTCGTATTCGTAAATTAATTTCAGGCAAAGTATTAGACGTAAACTTCAAATCTGGTACTTCGGTTGAAGCTGCTGATGTTATGGATCTTAACTTAACTTATTCATACAAAGACGATGCATTCTGGTACTTCATGCACCCAGAAACATTTGAACAATACTCTGCTGATGCAAAAGCTGTAGGTGATGCAGAAAAATGGTTATTAGACCAAGCAGATTGTATCGTGACTTTATGGAATGGTGCGCCAATTACTGTTACTCCACCAAACTTTGTTGAATTAGAAATCGTCGATACAGACCCAGGTCTTAAAGGCGATACAGCAGGTACTGGCGGTAAACCAGCAACATTAAGCACTGGCGCAGTAGTAAAAGTACCTCTTTTCGTTCAAATCGGTGAAGTAATCAAAGTAGATACTCGTTCTGGCGAATACGTATCTCGCGTAAAATAATCATTTAGATAAAAAAGTGCGGTTAATTTCCACGGTATTATTTAGAAATAGTGTAAATATCTAAAATGGATAAAGCCGCATTCAATTTCAATGCCTTTCCGAAGTATAAAATCGGAAAGGCATTTTTTATAAATTTAGTTTTTCTAAAAAATCATAAATCAAAGCCAATAAAATTCAGCCTTGTTTTATTTTTCATTGCAGTATAGAATTTTTCCTACTTTTAGTCGGGGTGCCACAAGATGGCTGAGATGATACCCGTGAACCTGAAACAGTTAGCACTGACGTAGGAAACTAATATGCCAAAATATTTTCTCATTCTTCATACCTATTTTCATTCCTTTTCTGTCGTTACCTTTAGTCATTAATCCTTAGGTTAATGCGATGATGCATATTCAGGATCTTAGTCTTGCTTTTGGAGAGCAAGTACTATTTGAACACCTTGATTTAACCCTTTTACCGAATGAATGGGTCAGTTTACTTGGCTGCTCTGGTGTAGGTAAATCAACGCTTTTGAGATTAATTGCAGGGCTTGATACACAGGGAAAAGTTCAAGGCAATATTATCTCTCATCCAAATATTCGAGTGGCTTGGCTTCCACAAAAAGATACCCTTTATCCTTGGCTTTCAATTGTTGATAACGTCCAATTAGAAAACGTACTATTTGGGAATAAATCTGCAAAAACAACTCTTCAAGCAAAAGCACTACTTGAACAAGTAGGCATGTCAGAACATCTGCATAAAAACTGTGCTCAATTATCTGGAGGGCAAAAACAAAGAGTGGCTCTCGCTCGAGTATTAATGCAAAACGCTGATTTAATTTTACTTGATGAACCATTCTCTGCCCTTGATGCGATTAGTCGTTACCAATTACAAAACTTGACCTATGAACTATTAAAAGATAAATCAGTGTTATTAGTTACCCATGATCCTCAAGAAGCATTACGCTTAAGCCAACGTATTTTTGTATTACGTTCACCGCAGCCTAATCAATCAGCATTATCCGATGTCATAAAACCTGAAGGTAACGCACCGCGAGAACTTAACCAAGAAAATTTGTGGATGCTTCAACAGCAATTATTGAACGAGTTATTAGAGGGAAAAAGATGAAACTTAGCCTTCTTAAACCGCCCTTTATTGGAATTATATTGCTGTGTCTTTGGCAAATTATTGGTGTATTCGGTGATTTTCCCCATTACATATTTCCTTCTCCACAAGCTGTATGGCGGCAATTAACTTCTCATTCAGAACTACTTTGGCAACATACACTAATCACCTTAATTGAAATTGGCTTAGGGCTGTTACTAGGTTTTCTTTTTGGATTGTCATCAGCCCTGTTACTCTCTTTTTCACCTAAAACATCGTCCTTACTGTTACCGGTTTTAGTGATTTCTCAAGCGATTCCTGTTTTTGCTATCGCCCCGATACTAGTACTTTGGCTAGGTTATGGAATGCCATCAAAAATTGTTATGGCTATTCTCATTATCTATTTCCCTGTAACTGCAGCTTGTTACGATGGCTTGCGCAACACGCCTAAAGCTTGGATTGATCTCGCCAAAACGTTCAATCCTTCCCCTTTGCGTTTATTACTCAAAGTGCGATTACCTGCTGCATTGCCTGCATTTGCATCAGGCTTTCGTATTGCCGTTTCAGTCGCCCTAATTGGCGCTGTAATCGGAGAATGGGTAGGTTCATCAGAAGGGCTTGGCTATTTAATGATCCATGCCAACGCTCGTATGCAGGTAGATTTAATGTTTGCCGCATTGCTGATCTTAGTGGCAATTTCACTTTGTTTATATTTCAGCATTGATTGGCTACTACGCCGTTTTATTTGGCACGTTTAACACTTCATGACAAAAGGAGACAAAAATGAAGAAAATCATCCGTTATTTCAGTATTTTAATTGGACTCACCGCCAGTTTTACCAGCTTGGCAAAAGAGAAAATTAGCTTAATGCTTGATTGGTATGTGAACCCTGATCACGCCGCAATCATTGTGGCGCAACAAAAAGGCTTTTTTGAAAAAAATAACTTAGACGTCGAAATTATCGAACCAGCCGATCCATCATTACCGCCTAAATTAGTTGCAGCAGGAAAAGTGGATTTAGCCATTAATTATCAACCTCAACTTTATCAACAAGTCGCAGAAGGATTGCCTTTAGTGCGTGTAGGCTCTCTGATTTCCAGCCCATTAAATAGCGTAGTAGTACTCAAAAATAGCAAGATCAAAACGCTTGCCGATCTGAAAGGGAAAAAAGTAGGCTATTCCGTCAGTGGCTTTGAGGATGTATTACTCGATACCATGCTCCACGCCATCGGACTCAGCAACCAAGACGTAAAATTGGTGAATGTGAATTGGTCGCTTTCTCCTTCTCTTTTAACAGGGCAAGTCGATGCGGTCATCGGGGCATTTCGTAATTTCGAACTCAATCAAATCCACTTAGAAAAACAAGAAGGCGTGGCATTTTTCCCAGAACAATATGGTGTGCCGGTTTATGATGAATTGATTTTAGTCGCAAACAAAAACAATCTTGCCTCTAAAAAAATTTCCGCTTTTTTGACCGCACTTGAACAAGCCACAGCCTATCTACAAAGCCATCCAGGTGAAGCATGGCAAGCATTTGTGAACCATAAGCCAAAAGAACTCAATACAGAATTAAATCAATTAGCGTGGAAAGACACCTTGCCTTTATTAGCAACGAAACCTCGTCAATTGGATGCCAAACGTTATCAACAAATGGCAGAATTTATGCATCAAAAAGGCTTGATTCCAAAAGCACTTGAATTGAAAGACTATGCTGTCGAATTACAGTAAGGGAAAATGATGATCAACCAACTCATTCAGCAAGCGCAACCTTATTGGAAGCAATATGTTGAGCATGAATTTGTGCAACAACTTGCAAAAGGCACCTTGCCAAAAGCTTGTTTTCAACACTATTTAAAACAAGATTACATCTATCTTTTCCATTACAGTCGTGCTTTTGCTTTGGGTGTGTTCAAGGCAAGAAATTTTGCCGAAATGGACATGCCGCGTAAAACGCTCGACATTCTTTGCCAAGAAATCCAATTACATTTGGATTACTGCCAACAATGGGAAATAAGTGAACTGGAAATATTCCAAACACCAGAAAGTGCGGCATGTATTTCCTATACTCGTTACCTGCTTGATTGTGGAATGATGGGCGGCTTACCAGAGCTATATGCAGCTGTTACGCCTTGTGCTTTAGGTTACGCACAAGTCGCCCGCTACATCACAGAAAATTATCCAAAACTACCAAGCAATCCTTATCAAGCATGGATTGACGCATACTCGGCACCAGAATATCAACAAGCCGCACAAGAAACTGTTGATTTTCTTACCGCACTTTGTGAGCCACTTAATGATTCTCAAATAGCTAATATCCAACAGATTTTTACCACAGCCACTCGAATGGAAATCGGATTTTGGCAAATGGGATTAGATTTAGCATAAAAATGGAGGGGTAAAATGAAAGCAGTTTATTTATCAAAAATTCGTGACCAAAATCCGTTGATTCATAATATTACCAATATTGTTGCGGCAAATTTTAGTGCCAATGGTCTACTTGCTTTGGGTGCATCACCGTTGATGTCTGCTAATATTGAAGAAATGATTGAACTACCAAAAATCAGCCAAGCATTAGTCATCAATATCGGGACAGTCATTGGTCAAGAGCGAGATGCCATGTTACTAGCGGGTAAAACAGCGAATTCAATAGGTATTCCTGTGGTGCTTGATCCTGTTGGAGTAGGCGCGACTAGCTACCGACGCGAAACTATCCGTCAATTATTGGCTGAAGTGAAATTTACCTTAATCCGAGGTAACGCGGGTGAACTTGCAGCAATTGCAGGTGCAAACTGGCAAGCAAAAGGCGTCGATGCAGGACAAGGAAAAACAAATCTACAAGAGGTTGCTCAACGTGTTGCACAACGCTATGGATGTACGGTGCTAATTAGTGGCGAGGTCGATATTATCAGTGATGGTCAGCAAACTGCCACAATCCATAACGGTACGCCGCTATTTCCAAAAGTCACCGCATCGGGTTGTTTATTAAGTGCAGTATGCGCAGCATTTTTAGCCGTTGATGAAGGTAAACATTTTTCAGCAACACTCGAAGCTTGTGCTGCTTACACCATTGCAGGAGAGATTGCGGCTAAAAACTTAACCACACAAGTTGGGCAGTTCCAAATTCGCTTACTTGATGAATTGTCTGCTTTAACACCTAATGTAATAGAACAAAATGCGGAGGTGAAATATGTCTAACATCGCACAAGTATTGACTATTGCTGGTTCTGACAGCGGTGGTGGAGCTGGAATTCAAGCCGATCTCAAAACCTTTCAAATGCAGGGTGTTTTTGGCACTTCAGTGATTACTGCAGTCACTGCTCAAAACACACTTGGCGTATTTGATATTCACCCAATTCCACTGAACACGATTCAAGCACAACTGGAAGCGGTCAAAAATGACTTTCAGATTGTAAGTGCCAAAATTGGTATGCTTGGCACAGCAGATATTATTGAATGTGTTGCTGATTTTTTAAGTCATCGTCCATTTGGCACATTAGTGGTTGATCCCGTGATGATTGCGAAAGGTGGGACGCCTTTATTGCAACAACAAGCGGTTTCCGCATTAAGCAAATATTTATTGCCACTTGCCGATGTGATTACACCTAATATTCCCGAAGCAGAAGCTTTAACAGGCATCAAAATTTCTGATACAGCCAGCATTCAACAAGCCGCGTTAGACTTGCAAAAACAAGGCGCAAAAAATGTGATTATTAAAGGTGGACATTCGCTCAATTCACAAAGCCAGCAATGCCAAGATTGGATCCTTTTACAAAATGGGGAGCATCTTGTTTTAGAAAGCCCACGTTTCGATACACCACATACTCACGGCACAGGCTGTACTTTTTCAGCTTGCTTAACAGCAGAATTAGCCAAAGGCGCGCCATTAAAAAGTGCGGTAAAAACTGCTAAAGATTTTATTACGGCAGCCATCTCTCACCCATTGAATATTGGTCATGGACATGGACCAACAAATCATTGGGCTTACAGTCGCCTTTAAGGATTGAAAGATGAAAAATATTCAAGAAATTTTACCGCTCTATTTTGTAGCAGGCACACAAGATTGCCGACATTTAGGTGATAATCCAGCAGATAACTTGCTTTCTGTTCTTAAACAAGCTTTAGAAGGTGGCATTACCTGTTTTCAATTTCGCGATAAAGGCAAATTCTCATTAGAAAATTCACTAGATGAACAACGAGCCTTAGCTATTAAGTGTCGAGACTTATGCCGCCAATATAATGTGCCATTTATTGTTGATGACAATGTTGATTTAGCATTGGAAATTGAAGCGGATGGAATTCATGTTGGACAAAGCGATACGCCTGTAAAAACGATTCGAGCAAAAACTAATAAACCACTGATTATTGGTTGGTCAATTAACCGCTTAGATGAAGCAAAAATCGGTGAGGAAATAGCTGAAATTGATTATTTTGGTGTTGGCCCAATTTTCACGACCCAGTCAAAAGAGAATCCTTCCCCGACCCTAGGAATAGAATTTATTCAAACTTTGAGAAATGAAGGTATTACCAAACCTCTTGTGGCGATTGGCGGGGTAAAACTAGAACATGTGAAAACTTTACGGAAATATGGTGCTGATGGTGTTGCTGTAATCACAGCCATAACTCAGTCAAATGATATAAAATCAGCAACGCAAGCTTTAAAGGAAGAAAATAATGCAGCCAACTTATAATCAAAATAAAAGACAAGCAATTGTCATAGGGCAAAATTTAGGAGCCCATAATTTTATTTAATATAGAGTAATTTCAAGCGGTTAAATCTTTATATCAGAACAACATAAACTGAATTTCTAATTAGGATTTGACCGCACTTTCCTTTACAAGCCAAATATTTTCTCTACAATACTCCACCTAATGATTTGCCTAGCGCAAATCCCTGACCTGAAATCAGACAAAAGAGAATATTATGACAACCCAATTCAAACCAGAATTACTTTCCCCTGCTGGCTCTCTCAAAAATATGCGCTATGCTTTTGCCTATGGTGCAGATGCCGTTTATGCAGGCCAACCACGTTACAGCTTACGTGTGCGTAACAATGAATTTAATCATGCCAATTTAAAAATCGGGATCGATGAAGCCCATGCACTTGGCAAAAAATTCTATGTAGTGGTGAACATTGCACCGCATAACTCCAAACTCAAAACCTTTATCAAAGATTTACAACCTGTGATCGACATGGACCCTGATGCCTTAATTATGTCTGACCCAGGCTTAATTATGTTGGTACGTGAAAACTTCCCAGATATTGATATTCACCTTTCTGTACAAGCAAATGCCGTAAACTGGGCAACGGTAAAATTCTGGAAACAAATGGGGTTAACTCGTGTGATTTTATCGCGTGAATTGTCCATTGAAGAGATCGCAGAAATTCGCCAACACGTACCCGATATCGAACTCGAAATTTTCGTACATGGTGCGTTATGTATGGCATATTCTGGCCGTTGCTTGCTTTCTGGCTATATCAACAAACGCGACCCAAACCAAGGCACGTGTACCAATGCTTGCCGTTGGGAATACAAAATGGAAGAAGGCACCACGGATGACGTGGGCAACATCGTACCTAAAATCGATCCCGCTCAACAAATTGAAGTAAAAAATGTAGCGCCAACTTTGGGCGAAGGTGCGGTAACAGATAAAGTATTCCTTTATACCGAATCACAAAAGCCAGATGAACAAATGACCGCTTTTGAAGATGAGCACGGCACCTACTTTATGAACTCAAAAGATCTGCGTGCCGTACAACACGTAGAAAAATTGACCGCACTTGGTGTGCATTCTTTAAAAATCGAAGGCCGTACTAAATCCTTCTATTACTGCGCAAGAACCGCTCAAGTTTACCGCAAAGCCATTGATGATGCAGCTGCTGGCAAACCATTTGATGAAAGCTTAATGGATACGTTGGAGTCCCTTGCACATCGTGGTTATACCGAAGGTTTCTTACGTCGTCATACGCACGATGAATACCAAAATTACGAATACGGTTATTCTATTTCTGATCGTCAACAGTTTGTCGGTGAATTTACTGGTAAACGTAACGAACAAGGTATGGCTGAAGTGGCAGTGAAGAATAAATTCTTACTTGGTGATGATGTAGAAATGATGACACCTCAAGGTAATATCAATTTCAAAATTGAAAAAATGATAAATCGTAAAAATGAAGCGGTTGATGCAGCACTAGGTGATGGGCATTTTGTGTTCTTAGACGTACCACAAGATATCAACTTAGACTATACTTTACTAATGCGTAATTTAGTCAATAGCAATACAAGAAATCCACATAATTAAATGACAAAAATTATTTGTTAAAAAAATGTTGCATTTTTGTATTTTATTATTATAATACGCCACATACCTGATTTGTTAATTCAACAACTCATAGTATGACTCCAAATATTTTTGCCCTTTCAGCTTTTGAAAGGGCTTTTTTTATTCCGAATATTCTGCAACCTCAAACCAACTTTCTAGAATCAAACAAGCAGAGATCCCATCTACTTTGCTTTTTTTTAAGGCACGAAAACCGCCTCTGTCAAAAATTTCACTGCGCGCCTCTGTTGTTGTTAGACGTTCATCTTGCAACTGAACATTAACGGCAAAACGCCCTTGTAAACGATTTGCAAATTTACGAGCACGCAAAGTGAGTTCTTGCTCTGTTCCGTCCATATTTAAAGGCAAACCAACTACGACAACATCTGGTTTCCATTCTTTCAAGCATTTTTCGATTGCATCCCAGTTTGGAATACCATCTTGTGCCTTAAAAGCAGGCAAGACTTGTGCGGTGCCAGTAATACTTTGTCCTACAGCACAGCCAATACTTTTGGTACCAAAATCAAAAGCAAGTGCAGTAATCCCCATTAGCTATGCCCCACTTGTGCAAACACAAAATTATGTGGGTGAATACCAAGCAATTGATTCGCCGCAACATAACGCTCATCATAAGGCATATCAAATAAAATCTGATCGTTCGCAGTCGCGACTAACCAAGCATTATCAGTGATTTCTTTTTCTAATTGCCCCGCCTCCCAGCTAGAGCACCCAAGAGCGATAAGATATTTTTCTGGTGCAAGTTCAGAACCTATCGTCTCTATCACATCAGCAGAGGTTGTCATTGAAAGAGCATCCGTGATTTTATAAGTATGCTGGAATTCATTAGGTGTATTCTTATGTAGAATAAAACCTCTTTCACTATGCATAGGACCACCCGCTACCACCATTTCATTGCTAAAAGTGCGGTCATTTTTCATCATAAAATTGAGTTTTGAATAAAGTTCCGCAATACTTAAATCAGTTGGCTGATTAATCACTAACCCCATCGAGCCTTGCTCATTATGCTCACACATAAACACCACAGTACGATTAAAATAATCGTCTAAGTGTGGCATCGCGATCAAAAATTTCCCTTGTAACTCCATCATTCACCTAAATCTCCAAAACAAATTTGTAGCGCACTAATCGCCGCAAGCGATGCAGTTTCAGTACGCAAAACACGCTTTCCTAATAAAATTTCAGTAAATCCTTGCTGTTCAGTTTGTTCAATTTCTTGTGCAGATAATCCACCTTCTGAGCCAATTAATAAGCGAACACCTTCAACAGGAATATTCGGTAACGTTTTAATCGAATATTGCGCGCGTGGATGCAAATTCAATTTTAGCGCTCCATCATTTTCTACACACCAATCTTGCAATTTCATCAGTGGACGAATCTCTGGCACAATATTGCGGCCACACTGTTCACAAGCAGCAATCGCAATTTTTTGCCATTGTTGAATTTTTTTATCCATGCGTTCGCCATCAAGCTTTACGCCACAGCGTTCTGACCATAATGGCGTAATCACATTCACACCCAATTCCACCGATTTTTGAATGGTAAATTCCATTCGCTCTCCGCGAGAAATCACTTGTCCCAAATGAATTTTTAAATTGGATTCTTTATCCGCAAGCTCACGCCCCAAAATTGCTACCTTTACCGCTTTTTTATTCGACTCAATAATTTTGGCTGGATAAATATGATTAGAACCATCAAAAAGCTCGATTTGCTCGCCCTCTATCATTCTTAACACGCGCCCTACATGGTTTGCCGCGTCTTCGGAAAGCTGACATTGAGTTTGATTCTCAAGGGATTCAGGATGATAAATTCTTGGTATGCGCATAATGTTTATCTATATTAATGAAAAAGTGCGGTTAAACTTCACCGCACTTTTGATGTTGAAATTAATCCGAAAGGTTCTGCGGCAATCGCTCTAGAATAGCTTTCCAATAAGTTGAAGAACGTAAATTATGTTTACGAATACAATCCACCACTGCATCAGCATTTCCGGCAAGGCAAATTTGTTGCATTTCTAAATAGAATGTTTTTGTAAGTTCTCGATGTTTTTCTTCTTTAAAAAATAAAAAACCAATTCGTTGGTAAACCCCTTTCAAACTATTAAAAATTAAACGATAAAAGGGCTTATTAGCCACTACGGTAAATTGACGAAATAATTTATAATCAAATTCTGTGTAACCTTGCGCCGTATTTTGTAATTGATCTAATTCAGTAAAAAGTGCGGCAGATTGTTGAGGAGAATTTTTTACTGCCTCATAAATATAAGATTCAGACATTTTACTGCGTAAAGACAACATATTATCAATAATCAAGGGTGCTGACTGCATATCTAAACCGATTAGCGTTTCAATAATATTCGGCCCTGCTGTGTCCCAAATATTATTTACTTTTGTGGGTTTACCGTGCTGAATTGTCAACCAACCATCACGAGCCAAACGTTGTAAAACTTCACGTAAAGTTGTACGCGTTACACCAATCTTATCAGCCAAATCACGCTCTGAGGGTAAATTGCTGCCCGCAGGGAAAACATCTTGCCAAATGCTTTTCACTATATATTCTTCAGCTAAAGCGGCGGGGCTTTGGGCTTTCAAAATGTCATTATCATGTTGCATATATTAAAAAAATCAGATAAAAATCAAAAAAAATGCAATTTTATAAAAAAATTACTCACTTTTTATTATCCTTTAAAGGGGGATATATTACAATGTTAGCGCAATAAAAAATAATGGAGTGCTCTATGACAAACACACAAGCCTTTATGAAAAACTTTCTTGGAGCGAGCCCAGATTGGTACAAGCTCGCCATTGTCGTTTTTCTCATTGTTAATCCAATTATTTTCTTTTTTATCAGTCCCTTTCTTGCGGGTTGGTTGCTCGTTGCTGAATTCATTTTTACGTTAGCAATGGCATTAAAATGCTATCCGTTACAACCTGGTGGCTTATTAGCAATTGAAGCTATTATTATAGGGATGACTAATGTAGAACACGTAAAGACGGAAATTATGGCAAACTTTGAAGTCGTATTGCTATTAATGTTCATGGTGGCAGGGATTTTCTTCATGAAACAACTGCTTCTTTACGTATTCACGAAACTACTTGTCAAAATTCGTTCAAAAATCGCACTTTCTTTAGCTTTCTGTTTTAGCGCAGCCTTCTTATCAGCCTTCCTTGATGCATTAACGGTTGTTGCCGTAATTATCAGCGTAGCAATGGGATTCTATGGTGTTTACCACAAAGTCGCATCAGGTAATAATTTAATTGATGTCGTTGATATTGCTGATGATGGAAAAATTGCAACACAACACCACGAAACCTTAGAAAAATTCCGTTCATTCTTACGTAGTTTGATGATGCATGCTGGCGTCGGAACCGCACTTGGTGGCGTAATGACAATGGTAGGTGAACCACAAAACTTAATCATTGCCGAACAAGCCAAATGGAACTTTATCGAATTTTTCTTCCGTATGGCGCCAGTTACTGTTCCAGTATTTATCTGCGGATTGCTCACTTGCTTCTTAGTCGAAAAATTCAAATTATTCGGTTATGGTGAAAAATTACCTGAAGACGTATGGAAAATCCTGTCAGATTTAGACCGCACTAATTCAGAGAAAATGTCTAAACAAGACAAAATTAAATTAGGCGTCCAAGCGTTAATCGCAATTTGGTTAATTCTTGGATTGGCGTTTCATCTTGCGGCAGTAGGCTTAATTGGTTTAAGTATCATCATTTTTGCAACTGCATTCACTGGTGTGACTGACGAGCACACTATCGGTAAAGCATTCCAAGAATCCTTACCTTTCACTGCATTGCTCGTGGTATTCTTCTCAGTGGTTGCCGTAATTATTGATCAAAAACTTTTTGCGCCAATCATTCACTTCGTTCTGTCTTCAGAAGAAAATACACAGCTTGCCTTATTCTATGTATTTAACGGCTTGCTTTCTTCTATCTCTGATAACGTATTCGTCGCAACGGTTTACATCAATGAAGCCAAAGCAGCATTAACGAATGGCGTAATTGCTCCGCACCAATTTGAATTACTCTCTGTTGCAATCAATACAGGTACAAACTTGCCATCAGTAGCAACACCAAATGGACAAGCTGCATTCTTATTCTTATTGACTTCATCTCTAGCACCATTAATTCGTCTTTCTTACGGAAGAATGGTTTATATGGCTTTACCTTACACGATTATACTTTCACTCATTGGTTTACTAGCTATTGAATTTATCTTACCAGCCGCCACTATTTGGCTAGCAAGTTTAGGCTTAATTTTGCCAATCTAAGGAGAAGAAATGCTCGCACTTTTAAAACGATTTTCTGAAAAACGTTCTGCATGGTTCCTGCTGGCATTCTCAAGTTTAGCACTAGAATCTACCGCACTTTACTTCCAATATGGAATGGGATTACAACCTTGCGTACTTTGCGTGTATGAACGTTTAGCAATAATTGGGTTATTTATTGCGGGCATTATCGGTTTACTTCAACCTCGCGCTTTAATCATTCGATTAATCGCTTTGGCATTAGGCTTATTTAGTAGCATTAAGGGATTATTGGTTTCATTCCGTCATCTTGATTTACAAATGAATCCAGCCCCTTGGAAACAATGTGAATTTATTCCAAACTTTCCTGAAACTTTACCGTTTCACCAATGGTTTCCATTTATGTTTAGCCCGACCGGCTCTTGTAACGAAAGTCAATGGTCATTATTTGGTGTGACGATGGTGCAATGGTTGGTATTTATTTTTGCAGTATATGTGATAATTCTTGCTTTATTATTAATAGTGCAAGTAGTCAAAACACGAAAACAAAGAAGAATATTTAATTAAAAAAATACGGTGAAATTTCACCGTATTTTTTATTTGCTAGATTTTGTTATTTTTTATCTGAAGGTTGTGCTCTACCATAATTCGCACAAATAATCTGAGCAGCATTATAAAGCGTTGTATCAGGTGTTAAACTTAACGTATGTTTCTTTTGCTTTTTAGGTGCTGCACGCAAACCCTGTCCCCAAAACTCATCATAGAAATCAGTTCGTACTTGAGTTAAATGATAATTTGCACAATTCAAAATCTTGTACTGACGAACAGAACGTGCATAACGTTTAGGCTCCGGATAAACATACAATCCCTTATCTAAATTCACCACTGCATCAAAATGCACAATTTGTGGCTCTTGATTATCCACCCAGATCGACTCACTATCGATGTAATAATTTACATTCTTCACCAAACGTACATATCCGCTGCGCACATCAGTCGGCGGTGTCAGCTTCACATCACTTTGTTCTGCCTTTTGAGTTTGAGCAGAGCAAGCGCTAAGCAACCCAAATGATAATATTAAAATCAGTTTTTTCATTATTCACTCCTTATGTTAGCTGACATTCATTCTAAAATTTCACAGTGTGCCCGTAACCTTCTAGGATTGTTTTAATATGCTCTAACGATTCTTTGGTAGGCGGTAATACATCTTCAAGCTCATAATCTAACCCAAGAGTCTTCCATTTATGCGCACCTAATCGATGATAAGGAAGAAGTTCAACTTTTTCAATATTGGTCATACCTTCAATAAACTGACCTAATAAATGCACATCGTGATCGCTATCAGTATAACCAGGAACCACGACATAACGAATCCATGTACGTTGATTACGTTTTTGCAAATATTTTGCAAATTCAAGGGTACGTTTATTTGGTACTCCAATAAGATTTTGATGAACGTGATCATTAAGCTCTTTTAAATCGAGTAAAACAAGATCTGTTACATCTAATAATTCATCAATAATATGATCATAATGACGCACAAAACCATTTGTATCCAAGCAAGTATTAATCCCTTCTGCTTTACAAGCACGGAACCAATCACGCACAAACTCAGCTTGTAACACAGCCTCACCACCAGATGCCGTGACACCACCGCCAGTAGCATTCATAAAATGGCGATAAGTCACGACTTCTTTCATTAAATCTTCGACACTGATTTCTTTACCACCTTCAAGATCCCAAGTATCACGATTGTGGCAATATTTGCAGCGCATCAAGCAGCCTTGCATAAATAAAATAAAACGAATACCTGGCCCATCTACAGTGCCACAGGATTCAAAAGAGTGAATTCTTCCTAAAACAGACATGACATCTCCAATATTATCTACATGACTCATTAATAAATTTGTTTTCTTTTATTATATAGAGAGAAACAGAATCTTTATCTATAAAAGCCAATAATGCATTTTCTTTTTTTCCATAACTATCTAATAATAAATTACACCTATTTGGTATTTCATTGTATGAGGTAACCAATAGAAGTTCCCTAATTTCTTTACTATCTCCATTTTCAGACAAAATGAATTGTATTCGGTCAAAGACAATCCAAGTTAAATATATATTATTACCTAAAATTGCCAAAAATATAAAAAAACTTAATAAACGAAACAAACTAATAAAATATTTTTTTAAAATAATAAAGTAAGAATATATAAATAAAATATTCATTAAAAAAATAATAAACACAAACTGAAGAATTAAACAAATAGAGAGCACTACATTTTGAAAATAAGGGAAATACTCAGAGGAATACCCTACAATACCAATAATTGTTGTATTTATACTAGCCCCAACAAAAGACTTTACCATAGGAAAAAAAACAACAGCAACAAGAATTGTTATTAATTTATTTAATAATGAAATATTTTTATTTAAATTAATTTTCTCACCAAATCTCCTTACCTTAACCAGTAAAACCTGAAAAATATAAAAGGATGATAAAAACAACAATATTGCAGGAGTCAATATATCTAGAATTTCATTGCTAATATTTAGCTCATGTGGAATAAATAATAATGAACTAATATAAGGAAGATGAAACCTATACTCATACCAGAATAGTGTAGGTATTAGTATTAAGAAAGGAATAAATGAGGATGGCCTTTTTCTCAATATACATAGTAAATTTTCTAAATTTTGAGAACCATAATCATGCATCCACAAACTAAGCAAAGCAAAGAATACTATAATACCTAATATCACTTTATATTGCCCTCAATAAAAACAAAATAATGAAAATCCTCAAATCATTTACCATGCCACAAGATTCAAAAGAGTGAATTCGTCCAAGAACTGACATACATAAATTTCCTAAAACTAGACATAGCTAAATTTTACCAAAGATTTAGTTTATAAAAAATGAGCCTGATTTAAATCAGGCTCATTATTAAGATATATTTATCAAAGTGCGGTCATTATTCGCTGACTTTTTGAAAGGTTTGCACCACTGGCGCTTGTTCACAATACTCGACCAATACAGGTACAATTGAGGTAAAGTGTGGCGTTGCAAAATGTTGTTCTAAGTCAGCTTTGCTTTTCCATTGCTCAATGAAAACATAATGATTAGCCTGCTCGCTATTTTGTTGTAATTCATAAGATACGCATCCTGTTTCTTGACGAGTATGCTTAATTAATTCTTGGCATTGAGTTAGAAAATCATTAATTTTGTCCGCTTTTACTGAAAATTGGGCAATAACTGTTAGCATAATTTGCTCTCCTATATATAAAAATAAACCACTCACAAAACTAGTCTGTGAGTGGTTTATATTAAAACATAATATTATTTACTTAGAAAGACTCAGTAAATGTACGAGTTACGACGTCTTGTTGCTGCTCTTTAGTTAAAGAGTTGAAACGTACTGCGTAACCAGATACACGGATGGTTAATTGTGGATATTTATCCGGATTTTCCATTGCATCTAACAACATTTCGCGGTTTAACACGTTCACGTTTAAGTGTTGGCCACCTTCAACTGTTGCTTCGTGGTGGAAATAACCATCCATTAAGCCAGCAAGGTTGCGACGTTGTGCTTCTGCATCTTTACCTAACGCATTTGGTACGATTGAGAAGGTATAAGAAATACCATCTTTCGCATAAGCAAATGGAAGTTTAGCCACAGAAGTTAATGATGCTACCGCACCTTTTTGGTCACGACCATGCATTGGGTTCGCACCTGGTCCGAATGGCGCACCAGCACGACGGCCATCTGGGGTGTTACCAGTTTTCTTACCATAAACCACGTTAGAAGTAATGGTTAATACAGATTGTGTAGGCACTGCATTGCGGTAAGTTTTAAGTTTTTGAATTTTCTTCATGAAACGTTCAACTAAGTCACAAGCGATGTCATCAACACGGTTATCGTTGTTACCATATTGTGGATATTCACCTTCGATTTCAAAGTCGATTGCTACGTTAGTTGCAACAACATTGCCATCTTTATCTTTGATGTCGCCACGAACTGGTTTAACTTTCGCATATTTGATTGCTGAAAGTGAGTCAGCCGCAACAGAAAGACCTGCGATACCACAAGCCATGGTACGGTATACATCACGATCATGTAATGCCATTAATGCTGCTTCGTATGAATATTTATCGTGCATATAGTGGATTACGTTTAAGGCAGTCACATATTGTTTTGCCAACCAATCCATAAAGCTGTCCATACGGGTCATGACTGTGTCGAAATTTAACACTTCATCAGTGATTGGTGCAGTTTTCGGACCTACTTGCATACCTAATTTTTCATCGATACCGCCGTTGATTGCGTATAACAATGTTTTCGCTAAGTTTGCACGCGCACCGAAGAATTGCATTTGTTTACCCACAACCATTGGTGATACACAACATGCGATTGCGTAGTCATCATTGTTGAAGTCTGGACGCATTAAATCATCGTTTTCGTATTGAACTGATGAGGTATCAATCGATACTTTCGCACAGAAACGTTTGAAGTTTTCAGGTAATTGTTCAGACCAAAGAATGGTTAAGTTTGGTTCTGGAGAAGTACCCATGTTGTAAAGAGTGTGTAAAATACGGAATGTATTTTTGGTTACTAATGTACGACCATCTAACCCCATACCCGCGATGGTTTCAGTCGCCCACATTGGGTCGCCTGAGAATAATTGATCGTATTCAGGCGTACGTAAGAAACGAACCATACGGAGTTTCATGACTAAGTGGTCAACTAATTCTTGCGCTTCAGTTTCAGTAATTTTTCCTGCTTTTAAATCACGCTCGATGTACACGTCAATAAACGTTGCAGTACGACCGAATGACATAGCAGCACCATTTTGTGATTTGATTGCAGCAAGATAAGCAAAGTACATCCATTGAATTGCTTCTTGAGCATTAGTTGCTGGGTTAGAAATATCATAACCATAGCTTGCTGCCATTTGTTTTAATTGGCCTAATGCACGGTGTTGTTCTGCGATTTCTTCACGTAAACGAATTGTTGCTTCAAGATTTACGCCATCTTCTAAATCTTTTTGTAAAGAAGAGAATTGTGCGTATTTATCTTTCATTAAGAAATCTACACCATAAAGCGCTACACGACGGTAGTCACCGATGATACGGCCACGACCATAAGCATCAGGAAGACCGGTTAATACACCTGATTTGCGGCAACGTAAAATGTCTGGCGTATAAACATCGAATACACCTTGGTTGTGGGTTTTACGATATTCAGTGAAGATTTTTTTCACTTCAGGATCTAATTCACGACCGTAAATTTTGCATGACCCTTCCACCATTTTAATACCACCAAATGGCATAATGGCACGTTTTAAAGGTTCATCAGTTTGAAGACCAACGATTTTTTCTAAGTCTTTGTTAATATAACCTGGTGCGTGAGAAGTAATTGTTGAAGGCGTATGCTCGTCAAAATCTAATGGTGCATGTGTGCGGTTTTCAACTTTGATTCCTTCCATTACGGTCTCCCAAAGTTTTGTTGTCGCTTCAGTTGGACCTGCTAAGAAAGAATCATCACCTTCATATGGGGTGTAGTTTTTTTGGATAAAGTCACGTACATTGACATTTTCTTGCCAATCACCACCAGTAAAACCAGCCCACGCCAATTTTTGCGCTTCATTAAGTTCTGACATAGTCATTTCCTTTGTTAATTAATAAATAAGTAAATAAATCTTTAATCTTTAATGCGTTTTGGTTAAATAACGTTGGAATACCCCCATGCAAATTGCCCCGCCGACAATATTTCCCAACGTTACGGGAATTAAATTCTTCACAATGAAATGATACAAATCTAAATCTGCGTATTTCATCGGATCAACGCCGATTTGTTGCCAAAATTCAGGAGTACTAAAATGTGCGGTAATAATTCCCATCGGAATCATAAACATATTAGCCACACAGTGTTCAAATCCTGACGCAACAAACAAACCAATCGGCATAATCATAATAAAAGCTTTGTCTGTAACAGTCTTACCAGAATAAGACATCCAAATCGCCACACACACCATAATGTTGCATAAAATACCTAGATTAAATGCTTCAAACCACGTGTGATGAATTTTATGTTGGGCGGTTGCAAGAATTGTTAAACCCCATTGGCCATTTGCTGCCATGGTTTGCCCCCCAAACCAAATCACTGCAGCAATAAATAAACCGCCCACAAAGTTGCCTAAATATACTACAATCCAATTTCGGATCATTTGCGTTGTGGTTATCTTACCACTAACACGGGCAACGAATGTTAAAGTAGAAGAGGTGAATAATTCAGATCCTAATATCACCACCATAATCACACCTAATGAGAAAACTAACCCACCCACTAATTTGGTCAGCCCCCAAGGTGCTCCGGCACTAGCAGCTTGTGTCGTCGTGTAAAATACAAAAGCTAAAGCAATACAAGCTCCAGCACTAATGCCAGACATAAACGATAAAAATGGACGTTTATTTGCTTTATAAGTAGCTGTACTTTCTGCATAATCCGTTGCTTCAACAGGTGTGAGCGCAACAGAAGACAGTTTTTGAATTTCTGATGCCATAATCAAACTCCAAATATTAAAAAATTTGATGAAAATTTAATACTTCTAATATGTTTACAACTTCAAATACTTCTACCACCGAGGACATTTTACTCTTTTAATTTTTCATTTCAAAGAAATGCTACGATTTATTCTAACAAAATTTGATATTTTGCAAGATTTTTTCAGATAAAATAACCATAACTCTTTAGTAATAGTTTTTAGGTAAAAAATAACCGCACTTTTATCAAAAAAGACAAAAGTGCGGTTAGTTTTCTGATTATTTTAGCAATACTCAGGACCCATTAAGGTACAAAATAATGAGGTATAAAATGGCTATCATTTCCTGTCACTGCAGTAAAATCTTCGCGTAATCCCATACCACAAGCCACATCACCCACAACCCAAGAGCCGATAATTGGATACATTCCATCAAAACTCGGCAATTCAAATTTTTGTTGATAAACATAACCTGAATTAGCATAAAACGTAGAGTGTTCGCTTCCTTTCGCTGCAAATTCTACGCCATGGTTTTTCTCATAATAGAAGACATTGGCACCTTCTCGACCTAACAACGGTTTTTTCACCCACATTGATAAATCTTTTGGTAATTCGAAGGGCGTAAAATAAGCTGGCAATAAATTCGGATGATTAGGATAACGCGCCCAAAGTTTTGCCAATAGTGCTTTATTACTTAACAGCATTTTCCAGGCTGGTTCAATAAATCGTGTTTCAGCCGTTGTAATATGGCGAGCAAACTCAGCGTGGCTTAGCCATTCCAGTGGATACAATTTAAATAACATTTCAATAGGCTGATCATTTAAATCTACAAATTTTTTTGTTTCGCTGTTGTAGCCAATATCCTCTACCGCTAATTGATGAATATTCCAACCCGCGTTATAAGCCACATCAGCTAAATAATCCACATTAGCCCAATCTTCACGGCCAGCATCTTGCATGGCACTCAAATGGAAATCTGTTTTGCCACTTTGTTGTTTCAAAAATTGGAAATGTTTTATTAATTCTTCATGAATCCAGTTAAATTGATCACGATGTTTTAAGCCCTCAATTTGCTCCAACCACTGCCATTGAACAACCGCAGCCTCCAACAAGGATGTTGGCGTATCGGCGTTATATTCAAACATTTTTAGGTTGTCACCATCATAGCCAAAATCAAAGCGTCCATATAAATAAGGATCTTGATTACGCCAAGAGGTTTCAATAAGCTGTTTTTGCAACTCCGTAAAACGATAATTTTCATAATCGCCTTTTTTAATTTCATCCGCCGCAAAATCTAAACACATTGAATGTAATTCGTTAGTTGTATCCTCAATGCGATCAATTTCCGCTAAGGTAAATTCATAGGCAACATTATCAGACCAATAATGAGATCCATCACTAGAAGGCAAGTTATAATAATCAAATCCAACATTAAGTAGCTGTTGCACCATATCTGGTCGAGTAGGAAACCCTGTTACACGTTTCATTTAGCCCCCACTGCTACGATTAGTATTATTTGGGCTACTAAAACCACCGCGAGATACAGGTTTGCTATTCATGCTTCCTGCATTTCCTTTCACAAGCATTGGTTTTCCGACAGAACGATTTGTTTGCGGTTGCACAACTTGCCCTGTTGGCGTGGTGACAGCTCGATTTCCAGGATGATAACTTGGGCCAAGGAAACTACTAATTGCACGTGCTGCCATATACCCCATAACGCCACCAGCAATCGCAGCCCCTAAAGAAGGATCGGTACTTTCAGCTTTTGCAGTTGATTCAGCATTGTTCTCGCTTTGATTAGCTTGCACATTATTTTCAGCTGAATTTTTTACCTCACTTTCTGAATTACCATTATCACGAATATTTAAACCAAGCCCCTGCTGTGGTGTGGTTTCAGTTTTCTGAGTACTCTCGGTATTTTTATCTGCCTCACAAAGCTCAATTTTTTTCCAATCCGCTAAACAATCGTCTAAAGACTGATATACATCGCGTTGTACTTGTTCTTCTGAACAGCCTCCTAATAAGGCCACAATAGATAAGCTAACTAAAATCTGATTTTTCTTTTTCATTGTTCTCAATTTTTATCGAATGGTTTTCACGCCTAGCCACTGCTCGGCCTGTTTATTAGTAATTTCTTCACGAGTCCACATGCTCATTAAATCTGGTTGTGGATATTTATTGCTGTTATAGCCGATTAAACGGGCAAAATCAAATACGGCATGAGGATAGCCATTAATAAGCAACAAGGCTAAGTAACCACTCTCATCCCAACAAATTTCAAGTTTGCGAGCCTCATGATGATTAGAAGTTGAATCAACATTATACACGTGCAACACATCCACTATCGGTTGAGCATTTTGACGCATATCAAGCGCATAAAAATAGCCTGTTTCGCCGTCATCTTCAAACATTACAGCAAAATGTTCAAACACTGTAGAATGCGTCCCTACTTGCTTTGGCGTTCCTAAAAAGAGTTCGTCCTCTAAAGTTAAATGTAACATTCCCTTTCCTTTAAATATTAGATATAAAAACACCGCACTTTTATACAAAGTGCGGTGAGATTTTACAGTAAATTCAGTGTGAATTACGCTTGACCTTTAACCGCTTTTAAGCCAGGGAATGCTGCTGGAGTGCCAGCGCGTTCTAATGCTTCTTCGATACGGATTAATTGGTTGTATTTCGCAATACGGTCAGAACGGCTCATAGAACCAGTTTTGATTTGACCTGCTGCTGTACCAACCGCTAAATCAGCGATAGTTGCATCTTCGGTTTCACCTGAACGGTGAGAGATAACCGCTGTGTAACCTGCATCTTTAGCCATTTTGATTGCAGCTAAAGTTTCAGTTAAAGAACCGATTTGGTTGAATTTGATTAAGATAGAGTTTGCGATACCTTTTTCGATACCTTCTTTTAAGATTTTGGTGTTAGTTACGAATAAGTCGTCGCCCACTAATTGAACGCGGTCGCCTAACACTTTAGTTTGGTATGCAAAACCTTCCCAGTCAGATTCATCTTGACCATCTTCGATAGACACGATTGGGTATTGTTTAGTTAATTCTTCAAGATAGTGTGTGAACTCTTGAGAAGTGAATGAACGGCCTTCGCCTTTCATTTCGTATTTGCCAGTTTCTTTGTTGTAGAACTCAGAAGATGCGCAGTCCATCGCTAAAGTTACGTCTTTACCTAATACGTAACCTGCTTTTTCTACCGCTTCTTTGATACATGCTAAAGCGTCAGCGTTAGATGCTAGGTTAGGCGCGAAACCACCTTCGTCACCAACAGCAGTGCTCATGCCTTTAGCTTTTAATACTTTAGCAAGGTTGTGGAATACTTCAGCACCGATACGAAGTGCTTCATGTAATGTTTTCGCACCAACTGGTTGAATCATAAATTCTTGGATATCAACGTTGTTGTCTGCGTGTTCACCACCGTTGATGATATTCATCATTGGTAATGGCATAGAGTAAACGCCTGGTGTGCCGTTTAATTCTGCAATGTAAGCGTAAAGAGGTAAACCTTTAGACGCTGCAGCGGCTTTTGCATTTGCTAAAGATACCGCTAAGATTGCGTTTGCACCAAAGTTAGATTTGTTTTCGGTTCCGTCTAAATCGATCATGATTTGGTCGATTTCAGCTTGGTTAGACGCATCTTTACCAAGAATTGCTTCAGCAATTGGGCCATTTACTGCTGCTACAGCTTTTAATACGCCTTTACCTAAGAAACGAGATTTGTCACCATCACGTAATTCTAATGCTTCGCGAGAACCAGTTGATGCACCAGATGGTGCTGCTGCTAAACCAACAAAACCACCTTCAAGATGAACTTCAGCTTCAACAGTTGGATTACCGCGTGAGTCGATGATTTCGCGACCAATCACTTTAACGATTTTTGCCATTTTTATTTTCCTCAATTAAGTTAATTAAAACGGGTTAGGCGAGCCTAAAACAGGCGATATGATAAAGCTATTTTGAGATTTTGTCTTGTAAAAAATGCGTATGCTTTGATCTTTATCTATTTTTACAAAATAAAAGAGCGGTGAAAAAATTTGTCGTTTCTCACCGCTCTTTTTACTCTAATTTAATCCATTACTTCACAGATTGTTTGTGATTTTCATAGGCTGCTTTTACAAAACCTGCAAACAACGGATGACCATCACGAGGTGTAGAAGTAAATTCTGGATGGAATTGGCAAGCGACAAACCAAGGATGATTTGGTACTTCAATAATTTCTACCAATTTTTTATCTGCAGATAAACCTGTTACTTTCAATCCTGCTTTTTCAATTTGTGGAAGCAAGGTATTGTTCACCTCATAGCGATGACGATGACGTTCTTCAATGGTTTCTTTGCCATAAAGCTCACGAGCGCGACTACCTGACACCAAATGACATTGTTGTGCACCTAAACGCATTGTTCCGCCAAGATCAGATTCATCGGTACGCACTTCTGTATTTCCATCCGCATCTTGCCATTCCGTGATTAATGCAACCACGGGTTGTTCACAATCTTTATCAAATTCAGATGAATTTGCTTTAGTTAAACCCGCTACATTACGTGCATATTCAATCAATGCGATCTGCATACCTAAGCAAATGCCCAAGTAAGGAATTTTGTTTTCACGTGCATATTGTGCGGTACGAATTTTACCCTCCACACCACGATAACCAAATCCACCTGGAACAAGAATTCCATCAACGCCTTTTAATACTTCAACACCTTTGGTTTCAACATCTTGGGAATCAATATATTTAATGTTTACACTTAAACGATTCGTTAAACCTGCGTGTTTCAACGCTTCATTTACAGATTTATAGGCGTCTGGTAATTCAGTATATTTACCTACCATTCCAATGGTCACTTCTCCCACTGGATTTGCTTGTTTATAAAGCACTTGTTCCCATTCAGAAAGATCTGCTTCAGGGCAAGTTAAACGAAAACGATCACAAACGAAATCATCTAAACCTTGAGATTTTAATAATGCGGGGATTTGATAAATCGAATTTACATCTTTTAACGAAATGACTGCACGCTCTTGTACGTTACAGAATAAAGCAATTTTTGCACGTTCATTTGGTGGAATCATACGATCTGAACGGCAAATCAACACATCAGGTTGAATACCAATAGAAAGTAATTCTTTTACAGAATGTTGGGTTGGTTTAGTTTTTACTTCCCCCGCTGTTGGAATGTACGGCACTAAGGTTAAGTGCATAAATAACGTATGTTCACGACCAACTTGAACGGCTAATTGACGTAATGCTTCTAAGAATGGAAGTGATTCAATATCCCCAACAGTGCCGCCCACTTCAACAATCACAACGTCGTGACCTTGAGCACCAGCAATAACGCGATCTTTAATTTCATTGGTGATATGTGGAATAACTTGAATTGTTGCACCAAGATAATCGCCACGACGCTCTTTACGCAATACTTCAGAATAAATTTTACCTGTAGTGAAGTTATTACGTTTAGTCATTTTCGTGCGAATAAAACGCTCATAGTGACCTAAGTCCAAATCAGTTTCTGCGCCATCTTGTGTAACGAAAACTTCCCCATGCTGGGTTGGGCTCATCGTACCTGGATCCACATTAATATATGGATCCAATTTCATAATGGTTACATTTAAACCACGAGCTTCTAAAATTGCCGCCAATGATGCTGCCGCAATGCCTTTACCTAACGATGAAACCACACCGCCAGTGACGAAAATATAATTTGTAGCCATAGGGAACCTAATCTGTATTGGGATATAAATGATTATAGCTAATCATCTTACAGACAAAATCAACCAAAAGTGCGGTCAAAAATCGAAGATAACTAGCTATCAAAGACGGGACGGTAGTTTACCTGATTTGATTAATGAACTCAATTAGAAAACCACAATTAGCATGTAAAGCCTTGTTAGACTTATCTATCCTCTAGGATGAAATCTTTCATGTAATCGTTTCAATCTCTCTTTTGCCACATGAGTATAAATCTGTGTTGTGGATAAATCTGTATGCCCTAGCAACATTTGCACCACGCGTAAATCCGCACCGTGATTTACTAAATGGGTGGCAAAAGCATGGCGAAGAACGTGAGGGGAAAGTGCATCAGCATCAATATCCGCGAGAATGGCATAATGTTTTACACGATGCCAGAAAGTTTGACGAGTCATTTGCTGTGCACGCTGACTTGGAAACACAACATCAGAACTCTGACCATTTAATAGAACAGGGCGACCATAAAGTATAAATTGATGAACCCAATAGGCAGCCTCTTCTCCCATTGGCACAATACGCTCTTTATTCCCTTTACCAATCACTCGCACCACGCCTTGTTGCACGCTCATGTTTTCAATCGTAAGCGAAACTAACTCCGTTACACGAAGTCCCGTTGCATAAAGCAATTCTAACATTGCTTTATCACGCAGCTCCAAAGGCACTTCCACATCTGGCGTATTGAGCAAATCTGACACTTGTTGCTCAGTTAAATATTTTGGTAGGCGACTGGGTAATTTAGGCGAACTTAGCACCGCACTTGGATCATCCACTCGGTATTTTTCCCGATATAAATATTGGAAAAGTTTACGAATCGCACTTAACATTCGCGCAGTGCTCGTGGCTTTGTAACCTTTCTCCAAGCGCTCACCTAGAAAACCTTGCAAATCAACAGCATCTAAGGTTTCCAAAGACAAGTCGTTTTTATCCAACCAATCACAAAGTGCGGTTAAATCCAAACGATAAGATTGAACGGTATTTTCTGAAAGCCCTTTTTCAATCCAATATTCGTTAAGAAACAAATCAATGAGCGCTAGATTTTTCATATTACTTTTCTACAAGGAAAGCGATGCGTCCTATTTATGCTGAACAATCAAAAAAGCATTTAACTTGCGTGGAATCACAAAAAATGCTGCCGCCGCAATAATACTCATAAATACAAATGTCATCGCTGGCGACGTTGGATAAATCATACCTGCAATCGCAGTGAAAATAGCAATGAGCACCCCATTCGATAAACCATTATACAAACCTTGTAACTTCGCAATATGGCTTTGCGGCTGGGTGGTGATATAGCGAACAATCGCATAATGGCACACGGCATAAGTTAAACTGTGCATAAGTTGCAATAAGAATATCAACCAAAAATCTTCAATATATCCCATTACAGCCCAGCGTCCAATGCACGCAAGCGCAGAAATATAAAGCAGCATACTAATAGAAATATTTTGAAATAAGCGACGAGAAAAGAAAAATAATACAATTTCCGCTAATACGCCAATGCCCCAAAGTAAGCTCGTTTGAGAAACGGAGATCCCAATACTTGTCCAATAAATCGTGCTATAAACATAATAAGCCGCATGAGAGCCTTGAATGAGCCCTACTGCTATCATGACTCGCAATGTAATGGGATTTTTCAGTAAAGCAATAAAACCAACATCATTTGGAGCGCCACCTTCAGGTATTTCATCTTTTGGGGGAATAGTTGGTTTTAAAAGCTGAATGATGGTATAGAAAGATAAAAGTGCGGTTAAAATCCACACGATATTTTGCTCACCAACCCAGCCAATCATGCCACCAAACACCACTACGCCAAGAATAAAGGCAGAAGAGCCAATTAAACGCACTTTGCCATAATCCAAGCCGATTTGGCGTTGCCAAGTGGATGCCAACGAATCCCCAATCGGCATTCCCGCTGAATTCACAGAGGCATATAAACCGATAGCAATAAATAACAGCCAAAAATTATGTGCAACTAAACTCATAGCCGCCATAATAATGGCCGATGCTAACGCCAATAGACGTAAGGAACTAATAATATGATTGGCTTTTTTAATTAGCGATGAAAAAAATAATCCGCCCGCAAATCGGAAAATATAAGCACTCCCGATAACTAAACCAATCATTTCTTCACCATATTGTTGTGATTTCAACCATGCGGGGAAAAATGGCAAAAATACGCCATAAGCGCAGTAGTAACCTAGAAAGCTCAGTGCGAGCCAATAAAAAGGACGAACTTGCATCAGAATAAAGTTTCCATTTCTTGTGAACGAGACAAACAAGCCTGCATAGCTTGCTCTATTGTTTGATTAAAATGTTGAGCGTCAAATACCGCTAACGCTGCCGCAGTGGTGCCACCTTTCGAGGTAACATTTTCACGCAAAGTTGAAAGTGCAATTTGCGGATTTTCTGCCACCATTTTTGCTGCACCAAGCATGGATTGCTGCACTAATTCACGCGCAGTTTTTTCATCAATATTCATTTTGATTAAGGCTTGCTGCATCGCTTCCAGCATCAAAAAGAAATAGGCTGGACTACTTCCTGACGCGGCGGTTACTGCGTGCATTTGAGTTTCATCATCCACCCAAACCGTTCTTCCCACAGCGCCCAATAAATCTTGTGCAAAAGTGCGGTAATTTTCACTCGTATTTTTCGGTGCAAATAACCCCGCCATGCCTTCCCCCACCAATGCCGGCGTATTTGGCATGACACGCACTATCGCTTTTATACTTGGAATTAATACGTTCAAACGTTCAGTTGAAATACCCGCAGCAATGGAAATTAACAATTTATCGGAAAAATCCACCGCACTTAGTGGCGAACAAACATCAGCCATCATTTGAGGTTTTACCGCAAGCAACACAACTTCCGCTTTGATTACGCTTTCCACATTATTTTCTGAAGTTGCCACGCCAATATTGGCAAAAAATGCTCTTTTTTCCTCATTCGGATCATTCACAATAATTTGCTCGGCAGGATAACCTTGTTTCAATAATCCAAGAATAATAGCCTGCGCCATATTGCCGCCGCCAATAAAGGCAATCAATTTGTGTTGCATCGTTTTTCCTACTTTTATGGGCTATAATGCAGCACATTCTACCCTATATTGAAGGAAGTGTTACGATGTGGTTCAAAAATTTAATGACTTATAGACTGACGAAACCGCTAGATTGGGATCTTGCACCGCTACAAACTCAACTGGAAGATTGTCAATTCCACCCTTGCGGTGCTCAAGATCAAAGTAAATTTGGATGGTCAGCCCCATTAAGAGGTTCTGATTTACTCTATTTTTCTGTTGGAAAACAAATTCTATTAATCGCCAAAAAAGAAGAAAAAATCTTGCCGGCAAATGTAGTCAAACGTGAATTAGATGAACGCATTGAAAGTCTTGAACAAAAAGAAAATCGCAAACTTAAAAAGGTAGAAAAACAGACATTAAAAGATGATGTTGTTATGAATTTATTGCCTCGTGCATTTAGTAAAAATCAGCATACGGCACTGTGGATTGATACGGAAAATAATCTTGTTCATGTTGATGCCGCATCGAGTAAACGCGCGGAAGATGCGCTCGCATTACTGCGCAAATCCTTAGGTTCGCTTCCTGTCGTGCCTTTAACCTTTGCTAATGAACCCAGCACGATTTTAACCAATTGGATCCTTCAAGATAGCTTACCGCATTGGTTACTTGCATTAGAAGAAGCCGAGCTTCGTGGCAGTCAGGAAGACAGCGTTATCCGTTGTAAAAAACAACCCTTAGAAAATGAAGAAATTCTCGCCCTTCTGCAAGATGGCAAAAAAGTAGTAAGTAAATTAGCCTTAGAATGGGAAGATACCTTAACTTTCATTTTTAACGAGGATTGCACCCTCAAACGTTTAAAATTTGCAGATAGTGTACGGGAAAAAAATGATGATATTCTGAAAGAAGATTTTGCACAGCGTTTCGATGCAGATTTTGTACTGATGACCGGTATTTTAGCCAAACTAACCGAAAATTTATTAGATGAATTTGGTGGCGAAAAAACTAGACTATAAAATCATATTATAAATTTACCGCACTTTTGCTTGAACAATGTTTGCCTAGAAAGAGGTCAAATTAAGCATAGACAAAAAGCCTTTCCAAAATCTTAGGAAAGGCTTTCTTATCATTAAATTATTGTTCAGTATTTGAGTTGCTTGGCTTACGTCGTTTTCCGATATTTTTCGTATCCTTATGACGTAATTTCACTTTTTTCTTCGCCTCTGTTTTTTTCTTTTCTTCACGTTTTTCTTTAATACGAGCCTTTTGTTTTTTGCTTACAGATTTCACTTCCCCCTCTTTTGGCGGCTTAGTGCGAGGTTCTAAACCTTCTAAAATGCGTGCCTTTAAAATTTCCTCGGTATAGCGTTTGATTTTACCAAGTAACTTGTAATCATGGGCTTCGACAAAAGAGACTGCCGTGCCCTTTTTACCTGCTCGTGCTGTACGTCCAATTCGATGCAAATAAGTATCCGCACTATACGGTAAATCAAAATTCATAACATGGCTTACATCGTCAATATCAATACCACGCGCAGCTACATCGGTTGCAACCAATACCGTCACAATACCTGATTTCAACTTATCAATCGCATTGTTACGTTGAGTTTGTGCCATTTCACCTTCTAAATACGCGGAACGAATGCCTCGTTTACGCAATGTTTCAGAAAGTTCACGCGCATCTTCACGACGGCGAACAAACACTATTCCACGCGTCACTTCTTCAGTTTCAATAAAACGCGCAAGCAATTTGATTTTGTGTTCATTACTGTCTGCGTGGTAATACCATTGATTGATTTTTTTTCTTTCTCGACGACTTGGTTCCGCATCTACTTTCACAGGATCATTCAACAAACGATCCGCGAAATCGACCAATAGCTCTCCTTCTAAGGTTGCAGAAAACAATAAGGTTTGTTTCCGCCAACGGGTTTCAGCCGCAATTTTTTCTGCATCTTGCCCAAATCCCATTTGTAACATTCTATCGGCTTCGTCAAAAATCAATATTTCAACTGAACGGCAATCAAAATTTTCTTCCTTAATGTATTGCAATAAACGACCTGGCGTAGCCACCACCAAATCTTGATTAGTGTTGAACACATCACCGTGATTTTGATACGCCACACCACCTGTAATTGTCGCAATATTTAAATGGGTGAACTGCGCTAATTCTTCCGCTTGTTCTGCCACTTGCATTGCCAATTCACGGGTTGGCGTTAAGACCAAAATACGCGGTGGGCCCGGTTTACGGCGTGGATAATCCAATAAATGTTGTAGCGCAGGTAATAAAAAAGCAGCAGTTTTCCCTGTTCCCGTTGGTGCAGAGCCTAATACATCACGCTCTTCCATTGCGGCAGGAATGGCTTCCATTTGAATAGCTGTTGGGCGGGAATAACCTTTTTTCTCTAGTGCCTTTAAAAGTTCAGGAGAAAGATCGAATTGTTCAAATTGGGATAAATTCATTATTGTGCGGTTCTTTGTTAAAATTAGTGGGGATTATACCTGAAAGTGCGGTCAATTTACGAAAAATTTATGAGCGGATTTACCTTTAAACAATTCCATATCAATCAAGATTCTTGTGCCATGAAAGTCGGCACTGATGGCATTTTGTTAGGTGCTTGGGCAGATGTAAAATATTGTAAAAATATTTTAGATATGGGCAGTGGCACAGGATTGTTAGCTTTAATGTTGGCGCAACGAACAAAAGAAAACTGCCAAATTCAAGCGGTTGAGTTGGATCCCATTGCAGCAAAACAAGCACAAGAAAACATCAATAATTCAGTGTGGAAAAATCGTATCCAACTTATTCAAACAGATATACAACATTTTTTACAAACCACTGAACAAACCTTTGATTTAATTGTGGCAAATCCACCTTATTTTGAACAAGGTATTGCCTGCAAAAATGAGGAAAGAGAATTGGCTCGTTATACCAAGCAAAGCCACTTAAATTGGTTAGAATGGGCAGCCACACGCTTATCGGAAAATGGGAGAATAAGTTTTGTTTTGCCTTATGATGCGGGGAAAACGCTCATAAAATCCACCACACTTTTTTGTATCAAACAGACGAATGTCATTACTAAAGTAGGAAAAACGCCCCAAAGAATGCTACTTACCTTTGCCAAACAGCCAGAAGTTTTAATGCAAGATCAATTAGTGATTTATGATGAGGATAACCAATACACTGAAGCGTTTATTGAATTGACTAAAGACTTTTATTTGAAATTTTAAAGGGGAGAAAATTCTCCCCTTGAACTGATAAAAAACGCTTAATTACCATTCATAACCATAAGCAGCCCCAACCATAACATCTTTCTTACCTGACATATTGGATGCTCCACTGAATTTAACAATATGTTTACCATTATCTGCCAAACGAGAATATCCAACTGCTAAGGCTTGTTCTCCACGATAATGCGTGGTGGCAGTACTTATAGATGATCTACCTGAAGTATGTGGCTGAGGTAGTAAACCCATTGCACCCGCAATAGCAACTCCTCGACGTCCGCGACGATCAACTTCATCCATTCTATTGTTTAATTGATTAATTGAACGTGTATTTTGTGCCACAGATTGATTAGTTTCATATAATTGCTGGCCATTTACCGCTTCTTTTGATGTTGCAGAAATTTCACCAGCAGCTACATTTACTACTTTATTTCCGCCATTATCTAAGCCGTTTTCAGTAATTGAAACTGTTTTACCGCCTTTATTAATAGTCACGCCATTGGTATTCATAACTGTATTGCCCGTGTGGACTTCTTTAACATTAACAATGTCATTTGGTGTAAGGCTATTACCATCTCTGCCGTCTCTGCCGTCTCTGCCGTCTCTGCCATCTCTACCGTTTTGTCCATCTTTACCATTTTGTCCATCTTTACCATCTCTGCCGTCTCTACCATTTTGCCCTTTCAGATCAGGATTAGTTTTAATGGCATCGCTATCTAATTCCATAAATAGAACCTGATTATTATTTCCATCCTTTTGTAGCGATGCTTTTAAGCCATTGCCAAAAGAAAAACGAAGATTTGTTAAATTAAACGGTGTACCGAGTTGTGTGCCAATATTAAAGTTGGCACCACTACTACTTCCACCGTTATAAAATAACACTGGAGCAGTGGCTAAGGCTTTTAATTGTGCCACATTCACTGCATCAGTATCTTCTGAACCCGCAGCGACATTTGTGATTTGGCGAGTGATGCCTAAATCAGAATTACCCACGGATACTGCACCGGCTGAACTTCTCCAAGTGTTGGCATCATTGTAGTTGGCTTGAATCTCTGCTAGTGCCAATTTTTTAGCTGCAATGGCATCATCACGATTCTTACGTATCTTTGTCGTCGTTTCAGAAGCCTTATTACGAATATCTTCAGTTTTGCCATATAAACGGTCATATTCCGATACCTTTAAGATTTCATTATACGAAAAAATCTTCTCGTCTAATTCAATAATCTTTGCTCGTAAGTTGTTATAAGCTTCTAATTTCTCAGTTGATAGAACAGTACTCATATCTTTTAGTAGCGTCTCTGGTTTAGTCGCATTATATGCTGTAGATGCATAGCCTAATGGATCAAAACCAATTACATCGCTTTTTGTATTTGCTAAGGAGTTATCTCCTAGAGCTACTGTCGAATCAAATGTAGCCATAGCACTTGGACCAAGTGCGACAGAATTAACGCCTGTTGTTTGAGCATTATCCCCCATAGCAATAGATTTTACGGCATTAGCTTGGCTTTGATAGCCCAATGCAATAGAGCTATTATAATTTGCTCGAGCTTCTTGCCCTTGAGCAATACTATATATTCCGTGTGAATAGGTATATAAACCAATAGCCATACTGCCAAAGCCACGTGTACCATACGCAGTATTACGCCCCTGCTGATCAACTTGCGTGCCAATAGCAATAGAGTAATGTCCCCAAGCCAGTGATGTTGCACCTAATGCAGTTGAGTAAATCCCTATAGTTTTTGCACGGTCACCAACAGCAGTACTATTTTCTCCTCCTGTTTCAGCGTTAGTACCAATAGAAACAGCTCTTGTACCATTAGCAATAGATCCCGTACCTAACGCGATACCATAGTTTTTATGATCCACATTCGCTTTAGCAAGATTACCTAATGCAACAGAACCTACACCTCCAGTATAGGAATCATAACCAATAGCAGTAGCTGCTGAGTGGAATGGAGAACCTTGTTTAATAGAATCATTTTTAGCTCCAGCACCAATAGCAATGGACAATCCAACTTTTGACTGAGCACCATATCCAATAGCTATAGAACGTTCAGTTTGAGAACTTTCTTCAACCTTAGCTGCGGTACCAATAGCAAGACTATAATTTCCTCCAGCCTCAGCAGCAAAACCATTTGCTAATGCTTGTTCTCCCGTCGCCTTCGCCTTATATCCTGTTGCGATGCTTGCATAGTTAGTTGCTTTTGATTCAGCACCTAGCGCGACAGAATATGCACCAGAGGCTAATGATTCATTACCAATTGCAACCGCTTGCCCACCAGTTGCACCGAATGGATTAGCAAAGCCTAAACGAGCTAATTCTGGATTATTTGGATATAACGCTTTTTGCTTATCTAATGTTGCACGAGCCTCCGCGACACTTTTTGCATAAGCAATAAAAGCATCACGTTTTTTCTGATCTGGAATAAGTTGTTTGAGTCGGGCGTCATCTTTAATAAGTTCTGCTAGTTTTGTTTCACCCTGTGTCGCATTAGTAAGTTCAGAAATGACCGCTTGATCGGTGATATTGCTTTTAATTGTACTATCATAATTCAGAGATTCTCTTAATTTATTTGGGTCATCATAGAATTTCTTCATTTCTTTTTCACTAGTATGCACACCAATCGCAATTGCACGTTGTCCTACAGAATAAGCATCTGCGCCAACTGCAATACCATATTGATTAGTTGCCTCCGCGTATGCACCTAACGCAGTTGTATTAATTTCAGTGGCTTGAGAATTTGTCCCCATCGCTATTGTGTCAGTTTTAGTGGCTTTGGAGCCTAAGCCTATCGCAGCTGAATTACTGCCGCTGGCTTCTGAATTCACTCCCACAGTAGTTGATTGTTTACCTGTTGCTTGTGCATTCATACCTACAGCAGTACCAAATAACACCGCTTGAGAGTTTTTTCCCACAGTTGTACTACCGTTAGTATTTTCGCCCATTTTTTGTTCTAATTGGGTAATTCGATTAATTAATGTATTGTATTCTTCTTGTGTGAGAGTGACATTATCTGCCCATGCTGGAGCACTTAAAGCAGAAAAGAGAGAAAGGGAAACAAGAGAAATTTTTGCACTAAAGTGTGGTTGATGTTTATTGTGTTTTGCAAAATTATTGCCTGTAGGACTGTATATCACTGATTATTCCTTATTTAATAATATTTGTTACAATTTGCACTGTTTTTATATAAAAACAGACAAATTGTACACAGCTCTATTAATAGAAATCAATGAAGTCATTAGAAATATAAAAACTGCATGATCTATATCAAGAATAAATATATTCTAGGCTAGTTTTAATTCCATACTTTAAGGGGGATATGCACTTCACCAAAGGTTAAACTATTACCATAGTTAGCAATAAATATACCTATGCCAAACTAAAAGCTCACCTAAAATACCACTTCGCTAACAACACACCAGTATTCACTGCAATGTTTAAGCCTGATTTAATTGGACTTGCGAGCGTTAAACGCACTTGTGTGTCTTCTGGATTGGCTAAACCTTCCGTAGAACTTTCACTTAGCACAAAAACCACTTTATTTTTTAACCGCACTTTATCCAACGGCTCGCCTTGTTTATTGTGCGATACATGTATGATTTGATAGCCTGACTTACGCAATTGCATTAAAGCCGAATCAATATAATCCGTTTCTAACACACGAATATATTCCGCGCCACCTTCTGCTACGCGCATTGAGGCTGCCGAATACAGATTTTCCACCTTATCGGCGACAATATTTTTCACGCCAAAATAAGCACAAGTACGCAATACGCCACCAATATTTTGCGCATTATTCACGTTGTCTAATAGCACTAAACAATCCTCTTCACGAGGAATATCCAAATATCCTTGCAACGTGAAAGCATGCGGTTTCTTCACTAATAAGCAAATGCCACCATGATGTTCCGTTCCGCTCACTCGAGCTAATTCTTCATTATCTACAACATGATAAGCCTTCTTGTTTTCGGCTAAATAACTCAATACCTCGCCAATTTTGTGTGACATTTGTACGGTTGCCCACAATCGAACAATACTTTCAGGGCGTTCAGCAAATAAGGCTAAACAGGCATTCTCACCGTAAACCTTCATTTCTTCTGCACGGTTTTTCTTAATTTTTTCAGGAGCACGAGGAGAAAGCGCACCCGTTTTCTTTTCTTTTGTTTTATAAACCGTACCCGTACTTTTTATCGTCACTTGAACCTTAGGTTGTTCTACATTTTTATTTGATGGCGCACGAGATAAAGAAAGTTGCGTAATTTTAGTTTCTTTCACTTCTTGTTTATCACGAGAAAAACGAGATTTTTCGTTTCTATTTCCATTAAATTTATCATTAGAGTGCGGTCGATTTTGAGTTGGTTTTTCTCTGTATTTTTCACCTACTGAGCGTTCTTGAAAGGATCTGCCGGCGGATTGAAAAGACGGTTTGCGTTTGTCGTTCATAGGGTTTCCCTGAGTAAAAATGAATATTTTTTAGGCAAAAAATGCTAAAATTCGTGAGCATTATAACGAAAAAAAGCCTTTTTTCTATTAATAAGCGCGTGAAATATTGTAAACTAACGTACTAGTCTTTAATCACGAGATAGATTATGTTAATCAATAAAACCAAACGAGCTGAACAAAATTTAAATAATTTGCCATTCCTTGCTTTGCAAGCTGAGCAAATTGAATTTTTGGGTAGCCCGGCTGAATTTAAAACTCAAATTATTGAATTAATCAGAAACGCAAAAAAACGTATTTATGTCACCGCACTTTATTGGCAAAAAGATGAAGCGGGACAGGAAATTCTCGATGAAATTTATCGCGTGAAGCAAGAAAATCCACACTTGGATGTAAAAATTCTCATAGATTGGCATCGCGCACAACGCAATTTATTAGGTGCGGAAAAATCAGCCACCAATGCAGATTGGTATTGCGAGCAGCGCCAAATTTATCAGTTGCCTGATGATCCGAATATGTTCTTTGGCGTGCCAATTAACACGCGAGAAGTTTTTGGTGTATTGCATGTCAAAGGCTTTGTATTTGATGATACAGTGCTTTATAGCGGTGCAAGCATTAATAATGTCTATCTGCATCAATTTGAAAAATATCGTTACGATCGCTATCAAAAAATCACTCATGCCGAATTAGCTGATTCGATGGTGAATTTCATCAATGATTATTTGTTAGATTTCAGTGCAGTTTATCCACTTGATGTCACCAACCGCCCTCGCACCAAAGAGATCCGCGGCAATATTCGCGCTTATCGTAAAGACCTTGCTCAAAATGGTGAATATTCATTAAAAAGTGCGGTGAAATTACCGAATGTTTTAAGCGTATCGCCACTGTTTGGCTTAGGGGCATCAGGCAATGAATTAAATCAAGTAATTGAAGATTTATTCTTACAAGTACAAGAAAAATTGGTGATTTGTACGCCATACTTTAATTTCCCACGCACATTGCAACATAAAATAGCAACGTTGTTGGAAAATGGTAAACGAGTAGAAATTATTGTTGGCGATAAAGTCGCAAACGATTTTTACATTCCACCAGAACAACCATTCAAAATGGCGGGAGCGTTACCTTATCTTTATGAAAGTAATCTTCGCCGTTTCTGTGAAAAATTTGAGTCACAAATTGAAAATGGTCAGCTTGTGGTGCGTTTGTGGCGTGATGGCGATAATACCTACCACTTAAAAGGTGTGTGGGTTGATGACCGCTATATTTTACTTACGGGCAATAATCTTAACCCTCGAGCATGGCGTTTGGATGCAGAAAATGGCTTATTAATTTACGATCCTCAACAACAGCTTTTATCCCAAGTGGAAAAAGAGCAAAACCAAATTCGCCAACATACAAAAGTATTAAAACATTACACTGAATTAGAAGAATTGAATCAATACCCAGAACCAGTGCAAAAACTTTTGAAAAAATTTGCACGAATTAAAGCGGATAAATTAGTGAAAATGATTCTGTAGTGCTAGATAATATTTAGATCTGATAACAAAGCCTTGTAAAAATGATCTATCCCCAAAAATCAGACAGTTTAATCAAGAGCTGGACCTTGATTAAACTATCTAATTTTGGAGGAACAGCTTCATTATTATCACTCTTTTTGTTTCTAATTTTGCTTAAGTATGTTTAGCTATGTTTAACCAATTTCGTCCAGTTATAATAACCATACAACGAGTTAAGTAAGTAGGCTGAGTACATTAAGTACATGGCTGGTGTTTCTGCCCATAAGAAAATAGAAAGGATATTTAAAGCAATCCATAACAACCACTGTTCACGATAACGCAAAATCATTAAAATCTGTGCAGCAACCGTAATAATTGTTGTTAGACCATCTAAACCAGTTGAACTTCCGCCAGCCGCTTGTAATGCTTGAACAAAAAGCAAAGTACCAACTGTAGTCACAACAATTAATGTCATCCATCCTTTAACAGTTAACGCTTTTGCAATCACGCTTTCTCCACCATCACTATTTTGCATATTGGCTTTCCACATGAAGTAACCAATAAATTGAGATGGCAAATATACATAGAGTACGGTATTCATTTCGCCTAAGAAATTTGATCCCCAAGCGACATAAAAATAAGTGTAAGCAAAAATTAATCCAAAGAAATAATTACTAATTTTACCTTTACTTACCAATACCACACACAAAATACCGGAAATACCAGAAATCATTGCTAACCAAGAATCTGGCGCTTGTACATAAGCCCAAATCTGCGCGATGATGAAAAGCGCAAGCCAAACGACCTCAAAAGGTTTCCAACCAGAAACAAATTCTTGTTTTAAACGTTCTGCCAAAGTCATGATTTACTCCTGTTGACTTGAATTTGAATGCGAGCATTCTTGCATTGTGCGTTGATAATGTAAAGATTCAGAGACATTTAATTCTCAACTTGTGAAATTCATCACATTTCAATCAAATCCTAAATAATCCATTATTCAGAAAACTCTCTAAAAATTTACCGCACTTTAAATACAATAATCTGGCTCAAGTGGTATTTTTGCTTGTAGCAAGAACTGTTTAGTTCGCTCGTGTTGTGGGCAAGAAAAGAATTTATCTGCTGTATTTTGTTCTACAATATGCCCATCCGCCATCAAAATTACACGATCCGCAACATCTTTCGCAAACTGCATTTCATGAGTAACAATAATCATTGTCCAGCCTTCTTGAGCGAGCATTTTTAGTGTTTGTAACACCTCGCCAACCAATTCTGGATCTAACGCCGATGTAGGTTCATCTAATAAAATAATATCAGGTTTAACCGCAAGGGCTCGGGCAATCCCGACTCGCTGTTGCTGGCCACCAGAAAGTTGGGATGGAAATAAATCCGCTTTATTTTTTAGTCCTACCTTCTCTAACAAGCTAAGAGCCTTTTCTCTAGCCTGAGCCTTATCTTGTTTTTGCACGACAACCATTCCTTCCATGATATTTTCAAGGGCGGAGCGATGAGGAAATAAATTATATTGTTGAAATACCATTGATGAACGTCGGCGCAACTTCAATTCATCTGCTTTACTAATTTTCTGGCTAAAATTAATTTTTAGACTACCATCAGTAAATTCTAAAATGCCTTGCTCTGGTCGTTCAAGCAAGTTTAAACAACGTAAAAAGGTGGTTTTTCCAGAACCAGAAGGTCCTAAAATTGCTACTACTTCACCTTTATTAATTTCAAAATCAATGCCTTTTAACACATGATTGCCATTAAAGCTTTTCTGAATATTACTTACTTTTAACATAGACAATCCTTACAAGTGACGAGAAAGACGTTTTTCTAAACGCATTTGACCAATAGATAACACAAGGCAGAAAACCCAATAAATCAATGCAGCCTCACTATAAATCAAGATAAACTCATAATTCTCAGCTGTAATATTTTGTGCGACACGAAATAGTTCTGCAATCCATACTAAGGAAGCCAAAGAAGTATCTTTCACCGTACTAATAAAAGTGTTAGAAAGCGATGGGACGGAAATGCGTAATGCCTGTGGCATAATCGTTCGAATAAATGCCTGTTGATAATTCATTCCTATAGCATAAGAAGCCTCCCACTGCCCTTTCGGGATCGCAATAATTGATGCACGCACAGTTTCAGCAGCATAAGCACCGATATTAACTGAGAAGGCAATAATTGCAGTTGGGAAAGGATCGAGTTTAATGCCGACTTCAGGCAATCCATAGAAAATAATAAAAATCTGCACAAGCATTGGCGTACCACGAATAATAGAAATATAAGCGCGACAAATACTTTGCAAAAGTTTAGTCATAAAATTTGGATGAGGAAGCGTACAAATTATGGCAACAATTACCGCAATAAATAAGCCACAAAAAAAGGAAATAACGGCTAAGGGAATCGTATATAAAATTGCGCCTTCCAACATAGGCCAAAACGAGCTGATTACATAATCAGCTCGTTCTGCACTCATAAATGGAAGACTCGCTAACAAATTATTGAGTAATGTCATCACCAAACCATTTAATTGAAAGTTGTTTTAATGTACCGTCTTGGCGTAATTCATCTAGTGCTTTATTCACTTTTGCAATGAGTTCTTCTTCACCTTTCAAAAATGCAAAACCTGTTGGAATTTTCTTATCGCTCTCAACGGCAATTTTTAAACCTGCATTTGGTTGTTTTTTGAAATAATCAAGCACAGCTAATTTATCATTCACTGTTGCATCAACACGTTCTTGTTTGACTGCTTCAAGATTTTGCGCAAGGCTATCCACTGTCACAATAATCGCGCCATTATCACGAGCATCTTTGCTCCAGTTACTCGTTGCTGATTGAGCTGATTTTTTACCTTTTAAATCAGAGAAAGTTTTAATACTGTTATTATTTTCTTTCGTCACAATAACGCCAGCAGAATAATTATAGGGCGCAGAATAATCATATTTTTTTAAGCGCTCTGGACTTGGATTCGTTTGGTTTGCAATAACATCAAATCGTTTTGCATTCAAACCTGCATACATTCCATCCCAAGCGGTTTCTTTAAATTCAATTTTCAAACCTAATTTTTCTGCCACTTTCTCAATGATTTCTACATCAAAGCCTGTCAACTTGCCGTCTTTACCATGAAAAGTAAATGGAGCATAAGTTCCCTCAGTTCCCACTAATAAAGTTTTAGTTTTTTCAACGCGGTCAGCAATTTCACCAGCGTGAGAAAATGTTGAGAAAGCAATACCAGCACTTAAAAGTGCGGTTGTAAAAAATAATTTTTTCATTTTTTCTTCCTTGTGTTGTGTTTGTCTAAGCGTGATTATAAAAACCAAACTTATGAAAAAACAAGATTATTTATTTATAGTTTATGAATTTTAGTTATAACAAAGTGAGATATGACCAATTACTATCAAAACAAGAAAATAATCTACCGTACTTTCTTGTAGAAAAACTGGTTTCTAAACAATGTAATCAATCTACTCTTATAAAATTTCGGTAAAAAAATGCCTTTCTAAAGAAAGGCATTAGTAGAAATTTAAGATTATAAATAAACTTGTAATGTCTAATAGAAAAGTAGCGTACCTAATTACGCTTCGTCACTTCCAGAAAAACGTTCAATTTTCGCACCTAGGTCACGTAATTTATCTTCGATACGTTCATAACCACGATCGATATGATAAATACGATCTACTATGGTTTCACCTGTTGCGATACAACCTGCAAGAACCAAACTGATTGATGCGCGTAAATCTGTCGCCATCACTTCTGCACCAGATAACTGTTCAACACCATGACATACGGCAGTATTCCCTTCAATTTCAGCTTTTCCGCCCATGCGAATTAATTCAGGAATATGCATAAAACGATTTTCAAAAATCGTTTCAGTAATAATACTTGTGCCCTCTGCTACCATATTTAATAAGGTGAATTGAGCCTGCATATCAGTAGGGAAACCAGGATGTGGTGCAGTACGAATATTTACTGCTTTAGGGCGATTTCCAAGCATATCTAAAGTGATACTATTCTCGGTAACATCAACTTGAGCGCCAGCTTCACGAAGCTTATCGATCACTGCATCTAAAGTATCAGCCTTAGTATTTTGACAAACAACACAACCGCCCGAAATTGCTGCGGCAATTAAGAATGTCCCCGTTTCAATACGATCTGGCACGACACTATGTTCACAACCAGTTAAACGTTCAACACCTTCAATCGTAATGTGATCAGAACCTGCACCAGATATTTTCGCGCCCATTTTATTGAGGAAGTCAGCGGTATCTACAATTTCAGGCTCACGAGCCGCATTTTCAATCACGGTGGTTCCTTTCGCAAGCGTTGCTGCCATCATAATAGATAAAGTTGCACCTACGCTCACTTTTTCCATTACAATACGAGTTCCGACAAGACGATCTAATACTTGTGCTTTTACATATCCTTCTTCAAGAACGATGTCTGCGCCTAATTTTTCTAAACCACTAATATGGAGATCAACTGGACGAGCACCGATAGAGCAACCACCAGGTAACGATACTTGGCCTTGATGAAAACGAGCAACCAAAGGCGCCAATGCCCAAATTGAAGCACGCATGGTTTTAACCAATTCATAAGGGGCAGTGAAATGATCAATATTCGATGCATCTAATAAAACTGCACCAGTTTCATCACGATCTACCACCACGCCTAATTTACGTAAAATTTTCAACGTGGTTTCAATATCTTTAAGCGCAGGAACATTCGTGAGCTTAACGGGTTCTGTTGCCAAAATAGCGGCAAAAAGAATTGGAAGTGCGGCATTTTTTGCACCTGAAATATTCACTGTTCCACTTAAACGAGATTGCCCATAAACACGAAATTTTTCCATTTTTGAATCCTTAATTAAGTTGGTTTAATGCACGATCACGTTTCCACTTTTCAGTGGTATAAGTTTTAATTGTTAACGCGTGAATTTCGCCAGTAGTAAAATAAGCCATTAACGGAGCATAAATTGTTTGTTGTTGTTTTACGCGAGAAAGTGCAGCAATTTCATCACTCACTACAATCACACCAAAATGCGCATTTTCACCTTGAGCGTAAACCTCTTCTACGTTTAGCGCTTCTTTTAAAATTCGTTCAATTTCTTGAAGTTCCATCAGATTTCCGTTTAATTAAGATCTGTAAAATTTGCGATCCAATCAGACAAACCAACAAGATCTGCAAGGGTTAATAATTGTTTTGGTGGATAAACTAACCACACTGTTTTGTTAAGCTTTTGGCACTCTCGTAAAAAATCACAAAGAGCTGCAAAACCAGCTGAATCAATATTTTGAATACCAGACAAATCCCATTCAACAACCGTTTTATCAAGCGCATTAGCTGATAAAAAAACGTCACGTTGCTGCCACATAGGCAACAACGTGTTGCGAGATAGTTCCCCTGACAAAAGGAGCGCTATCTTATCATCATTTTTCTTTAAATCCCAATTTAACATGGCAACAAGATTATTTGCTTAATGTTACAGGTTGGGCAGCTGATTTTTGTACTTGTGCAGTTAATGCATCAATGCCATGTTGACGCAAGATACCACTCCATTCTTGTTGTTTTGTCACAACCATGCTAACACCTTCAGCAACCATGTCATAAGCTTGCCATTCGCCAGTTTTACTATTTTTACGCCATTTAAAATCTAATTTAATTGGCGCAGCTCCGTTAACTTGAATGATGTTCACACGAATATTTACTAAGTTTTTATCACCTAATGCTTTTTCTGGCTCGATTTGGATTTGTTGATTTGAATATGCTGTTAATACTTGTGCATAAGCTTGTTCAATAAAATCACCAAAAGCTTTAAAGAATTTTTCGCGTTGTTCAGGTGTAGTAGATTTGAAATGAGAACCTAAAACTAAAGAACCTGCATAATTGACTTGAACATAAGGCAGTAAATCATTACGAACGATAGTACGTAAATAATTTGGATTCTTTTTAATCTGGCTTTGATTTGCCTGAATATCAGAAAACAATTTATCTGACGCTTGTTGCATCAATACATAAGGGCTTGTTTCAGCCATAGCAGTACTAGCAGTAAAGAGTGCGGTAAATACTAAGGTTAAAATTGCAAACCATTTTTTCACTTGGAAAAATTTCATCATAAATCTCCTAAATAAATGTTAGTTGTTATTGTACTGTAGGCTCAGTCTTTTCACTGTTACCATCAGATTTTTTATCGCCGTAAAGGAATTGGCCGATTAAATCCTCCAACACCATAGCAGATTTTGTATCTTGAATTTGGCTACCCTCTTTAAGCATAGCCGACTCACCATCATCAAATCCCATTGTCAATGCAATATATTGCTCACCTAATAAGCCCGATGTCTTAATTGATAAAGAACTGTTTTCTGGGATTTCATTATATTCCTGGTTAATTGCAATACTGACTTTTGGTAAATAGCTTTTTTCATCAAGCGTAATTGCACTCACACGCCCAATAACCACTCCACCAACTTTTAATGGTGCACGTACTTTAAGTCCACCAATATTATCAAAAGTTGCCGTCACAGTATAAGATTTCGTCTCACCAAAACCTTGTACGTTGGCTACACGTAAACCTAAAAAAACTAAGGCACCAATACCAAGTAATAAAAATAATCCAACCCAAAATTCATATTTAATTGTTTGTCTCATAAAAAATCCTTAACCTGCTCCAAACATAATAGCAGTCAAAATAAAATCTAATCCTAGAACAACAAGAGAGGCATGCACAACTGTTCGTGTCGTAGCTTGGCTGATACCTTCCGATGTTGGCATACAATCATAACCATTAAAAAGCGCAATCCAAGTTACAGCTACAGCAAAGAAAACCGATTTAATAAAACCATTTAAAATATCATAGCTCCAACTCACGGAATTTTGCATCACAGACCAAAAGCTGCCTGAATCAACACCTTTCCAATCCACACCTACTAAGGAACCGCCCCAAATACCAATCGCAATAAACAAGATTGACAAAATTGGCATGGAAATAACGCCTGCCCAAAAACGAGGTGCAATCACTCGACGTAAAGGATCAACAGCCATCATTTCAAGACTAGAAAGTTGTTCAGTGGCTTTCATTAAGCCTATTTCAGCCGTCAATGCAGAACCTGCTCGACCAGCAAATAAAAGTGCGGTAACAACAGGGCCTAGTTCTCGCAAAAGAGAAAGCGCCACAAGCTGACCTAAACTTGTTTCAGCAGAAAAATCGACTAACACGACATAACCTTGTAGTCCTAATACCATTCCAATAAATAAACCGGACAACAAAATAATGAGTAGCGATTGGACACCTAAAACATGCATTTGCTTTACAAGCAAAGGAAAATGCTTACGAATTTGTGGCTTCCCGAGCAATGCGCCAAATAACATAAAGCCTGCTCGCCCCAATGCACGGAAAAAGTCGATCACCTGTTTTCCTAAAGCAGAAATAAAATTGACGATCATTCAAACAATTCCTTCACATAATCTTGCGCTGGGTACTTAAAGCGCACAGGACCATCAGATTCACCTTTTAAGAATTGCACCACGCGCGGATCTTGGCTTTGTAAAAGCTGCTCAGATGTTCCTTCTGCGATGACTTTTTGGTCTGCAATAATATAGGCATAATCTGCAATACTCAATACTTCCTCCACATCGTGTGACACCACGATAGAAGTCAAATTTAACGCTTCATTTAATCGTTTAATCAAGCTTAAAATCACGCCCATACTGATTGGATCTTGTCCCGTAAATGGCTCATCAAACATAATTAAATCAGGGTCAAGCGCAATAGCGCGTGCTAATGCAGCTCGACGAGCCATACCACCAGAAAGTTCTGAAGGCATCAATGTGGCAGCGCCTCGCAACCCAACCGCCTCCAATTTCATCAATACGATTTGACGAATTAAATTTTCAGGCAAATGCGTATGTTCACGAATTGGAAAAGCGACATTATCAAAAGTAGAAATATCCGTAAAAAGCGCACCTGATTGGAATAACATCCCCATCCGCTTACGTACTTCGTACAGTTCACGATTAGATAGACGACAAATATCTTGTCCATCAAACAAAATTTCACCTTGCTCTGGCATTAGTTGCCCACCGATCAATTTAAGTAAAGTGGTTTTACCAATCCCTGACGGCCCCATGATCGCAGTGATTTTTCCCTTTTTTACTTGCAAATTCAGGTTATCGTAAATCACGCGATCACCGCGTTTAAAGGTGAGATTCTTAACTTCAATTAGATTTTGATTCATTAAAATCTCGTTTATAAATAAAAAGTGCGGTCGTTTTGACTAGCGTTTTTGTGAAAGGTTCATCTTACGACGAACAAACGCCATCATGCCGTGTAATACTAAAAACAACAATGATAAAGCATATAAAGGCATATTTCCCAACGCAGAATAAGGTGTTTTACCTTCCGCAGGTGCAATTTTATGCGTCAACGTTGTTTCAATAAACTGCGGTGCCTGCGCTAACACCTTACCTTGAGCATCAACAAAGACTGAAATCCCCGTATTCGTTGCACGAATAAGCGGTTTACCCAATTCTAAAGCGCGCATTCTTGCCATCTGTAAATGTTGCCAAGGTCCAATCGAATCACCAAACCAAGCGTCATTAGAAATTGTGAGCAAATAATCCGTATCTTGTTTCAAATTTTGCCGCACTTGCTCACCGAAAATAATCTCATAGCAAATTGCTGGCGAAAAAGCGCGTTTTTTTGCCATTAAAGATGGCTGAATCACCTCCCCACTTTGAAATGCAGACATCGGCAAATTAAATACGGAATTAAGTGGTCGCAAAATACTTTCTAGCGGAACATATTCACCAAACGGCACGAGATGATGCTTACTATAACGATTTGATGTATCTGGCTGATAAGGAAAATCTGGGTTTCCAGCAGCCATAATAGAATTAAGCAATTTACCAGATTTCGTATCTTGGAATACCGTGCCAATCATTATCTCCGTTTTCGTTTCTTTAGCAGCACGATCTAATCCTTCAAAAAATGGGGTAATCGCATTTTCAAGAGTTGGTAACGCTGATTCAGGCAAAATAATTAAATCTGTTTTACCAAGATTTTCTGCAATTAATTTTTGATAAATCTCCAAAGTAGAATAGAAATAAGCTGGATCCCATTTGAGATTTTGTTCAATATTTCCTTGAGCAAGCGTGACTGAAATTGCCTTATCTTTAACAGATTTTACAAAGTGAATTCGGGATGAATAAGCACTTAATCCCCCCACGACGATCAATAACAAAACATTCGCCAAGACTAATTTAAGATTTTTCGTTTTAAACAAAGATGAAATGAGATTAAAAATTACCGCACTTGCCCAAACAGTAAAGAACGTCAATCCTGTTACCCCAAAAATCGGGGCGATGCCATAAAATGGGCTGTCAATTTGTGTATAACCAAACTGAAGCCAAGGAAAACCGGTAAAAATCCAACCTCGTAAAAATTCTGTCAATGTCCAAATCACGGCAAAAATTACCGCACTTTGAACTTGGAAACGCTGAACCAAATAGGTAAAGAGCATCGGGTATAGTGCAAGATAAGCCGCAAGTAACCCGACAAGGAAATAACTCACACCTAAAGACGCACCACCAAATTGGTGAATACTGACATTAAGCCAACTCACCCCAAAGCAGAAAAATCCCATCGACCACAAAAACGTCGCTAAAAGTGCGGTGGATTTTTTAGAATTTTTAGCGACATAAAGTAAACCGAATAAAGAAACGTAGGCTAAAGGCCAATAATCAAATGGCGAAAAGGCAAAAACACCGAGTAAACCAGACGTAATCGCGATAAGATAAGTAAAATATTTATTCATAGATTCAATTATATTTTGCACGCCCTCACGAGCGTCTTGTGTGTTGAAATTTAAAATTCCATTTCAAGTAAATAAAAAGCACGCGTTATAAAACGCGCGCCATCATTAAGGATGATAAAATGCTATTCGGCTTTTTCTTCCACATCATCCATTTCTGCCAAATGTTCATCTGGCACAGTCACTCGAAGTTGAATCAATCGGCGACTATCTGCCGAGGTGACTTTAAATTGAAGATTTTTCAACATAATTTCTTCACCACGTTTTGGTAAATAACCAAAAGTTTGCATAATCAGCCCACCAATGGTATCGACTTCTTCATCATTAAAATCCGTATTAAATTGCGCATTGAAATCATCAATATCGGTGAGCGCACGCACAGCATAAGTATGACGAGAAAGCTGACGAATATCCGCGACTTCTTCTTCATCAAACTCATCTTCAATATCGCCAACAATTTGTTCCAAAATATCTTCAATGGTAACAAGACCTGATACCGCACCAAATTCGTCCACCACAATAGCCATATGGAAACGCTCAGAACGGAAATCTTTCAACATACGATCCACTCTTTTGCTTTCTGGCACAATCACCACTGGGCGCAATAATGAAGATAAATCAAACTCTTCCGCATCTTCACGTAAAAATTTCAATAAATCTTTTGCATGCAAAATACCCACGATATTATCGCGATCATCCGCATCGGCAATCACAGGAAAACGAGAATGAGCGGATTCAATAATTGTGTTTAAACAAGTATTTAAATCTTGTTGATCTTCAATAAAAATAATTTGTGAACGAGGAATCATAATATCGCGAATACGAAGCTCCGCAATTTCCATTACGCCTTCAATCATTTCACGCGTATTTTGATCAATTAAATCGTTTTGTTCTGAATCGCGAATTACTTCCACAAGTTCTTCACGATTTTTTAGTTCACCTTGAAAAAAGCGACCAAATAAAGATTGGAAAAAAGGTTTTTTCGTATTTTCAGATTGGTTTGAATTTTGCTGTTCGTCGTTCATATTGGTTTGTAGTTGATGTCTTATTGACGTCGAAAAAGTATCATATTTTGAGCATCTTCGCAAAGATAAAGCAAGGAAAAAGAAAAGTGCGGTGAAATATCTCTTTATTTTCTACCGCACTTCAATTCTATAAGAACTTAAACTCCGTCCATTGATAATATCGCTCGCCTGCTTTTTGAATGCCACCGTAATTTTGCCATTCGGGATGATTTGGGGTGTTTGGCAAACATTGGGTTTCCAGTGCTACGCCAGAAAAATCGGCATATAATTCGCAATTTCTCGTTAGTGTACCTGCAAGATAATTACCCGTATAAACCTGCAATGCGGCTTGCGAGGTTCTTACTTCCAAACTTAAATCTCCAGTTGGAGAAGTCAGTAACACGCAAGGCTTTTGCCAAGCTTTATTGACAATAAAGGAATGATCGTAACCTTTTGTTGCTTGCTGCTCCCCTTGTAAAAAATCTTGCTTGATGGGTTTAGCAATACGGAAGTCAAAACTCGTATTCACTACGTGCTTTAATGGAGAATTAGGAATCCCCTCATTATCTACAGGCAGATAAAAATCAGCATTTAAACGTAATGTATGTTCACGCACGTCACTGCCTTGCTCTGCATTTTCTAAATTGAAATAAGCATGATTCGTTAGGTTCAATGCGGTATCCTTATCGCACATCCCTGCATATTCAATTTTTACACTATTATCATCTGTTAGCGTATAGGTTACAGAGACATCCACATTACCAGGAAAACCTTGATCACCATCTACTGAATGTAATGAAAAACACACAAAATTCTCACCGTACTCTTGAATTTTCCAACGGCGTTTATCAAAGCCCTCTCCACCATGAAGCTGATGTTTACCTTGATTACTTCTCAATTGAATGAGTTCACCATTCAATTCAAATTGTGCATTTGCAATACGATTTGCATAACGCCCTACACTTGCGCCTAAATAGCTTTGATGAGTGGGATAGTCCTCTACCTTACACCCCAATAAAACCTCGCGTAAAGTGCCATTTACTGGCACTTTACAAGAAAGCCAAGTTGCGCCCCAATCCATAAATTGAACACGCATTCCATTTTCATTTTGCAGGGTTATAAGCTGATAAGGTGCACCATCAGGCGCATTAAAAGTGGTTTGTTCTAACATCATTTTCTATTAAATCACTCGAACACCTTGTGATGCAGTGCACACATAAAAAGTTTCTTTTAAACCAGTCGTTTTCTCGTAATTATCCGCAATAATTTTACGAACTGCATCGACTTTATCATGCGGCGCAAGTGCGACAATACAACCGCCAAAACCGCCGCCCGTCATACGTGCACCACCACTTTTGCCAATAACAAGTTGAGCCAATTCAACTAAATAATCAATTTGTGGCACGGTGATTTCAAAATCATCACGCATTGAATCATGAGACTCTCCCATTAACTCACCTAAACGGGTCAAATCATTCTTCTTCAATGCTTCCACTGCATCGAGTACTCGTTGATTTTCTGTGACGACATGACGAGCACGTTTTGCTGCTAACGGAGAAAGTGCGGCCAATTCCGCTTCTCTTTTTCGGAATTGTTCAACTGAAACATCACGCAATGCTTTTACTCCAAAAAATTTTGCTGCCTCTTCACATTGCTGACGGCGAGTATTGTATTCACCCGTTACCAAATCATGCGGTACATTTGAATTCACAATAATAACGGCGACATCTTGTGGCACGGGTGTTGGAGTGGTTTCAAGACTACGACAATCGATCATCAGTAAGTGATTTTCCTGCCCAAGTGCGGAAATTAACTGATCCATATTGCCACAATTTGCTCCAACAAATTGGTTCTCCGCTTTTTGCCCATTCAATGCAATATCCGTGTGAGAAAGTGGTAAATCGCCAAGTTGTTGGCAGAATTTACCCACCGCAACTTCTAACGCTGCAGATGAACTTAATCCAGAAGAAAGCGGCACATTTCCAGAAATCACTAAATTTGCACCTTGTTGAAAGTGCGGGTAACGTTCTTGGATAAATTTTACAACTCCACGCACATAATTAGCCCATTTGTGTTCACTCTTAGGAATTTCTACATTGAGAGAAAATTCATCTGTTTCATCAAGATCCGCCGCATAAACATTCCAAATGTGATCATCTCGTTTTGTACCAGAAACGGCCGTACCAAAATTAATCGCACAAGGCATAACAAAGCCGTCGTTGTAATCGGTATGTTCGCCGATGATATTTACTCGGCCAGGCGCATAGACGGTCAATTCAGGTTGTTTGTTGTATTTTTGGGTGAAAATGTGTTGGGATTTTTGGATTGGGGTCATGTTTGTGTCCTTTATCTTCAAGTATTGCTCAATCAGCACCCCTCTTTTGTAAAGAGGAGAATTGGGCGCATTATTTCAGTTTATAGTGAATTTCACTCAACGCACGTAATCGCTCAGCAGCCTGTTCTGCCGTTAAATCGCGTTGGCTTTCGCCTAACATTTCATATCCCACCATAAATTTACGCACGGTTGCTGAGCGTAAAAGAGGAGGATAAAAATGAGCATGTAGCTGCCAATGTTCGTTATCTTCACCATTAAAGGGTGCAGCATGGAATCCCATTGAATATGGGAAAGAGGTCTCAAATAGATTGTCGTACTTGGTCGTCAATTTTTTCAAAATAACCGCAAGATCTTTTGATTGTTCGTCACTTAATTCAGTTAAACGTTTTACATGAGTTTTTGGTAAAAGCAATGTTTCAAATGGCCAAACAGCCCAATAAGGCACTAAAGCTACCCAATGCTCAGTTTCAACGACAATACGTTCTTTTAACTCAAGTTCTCGTTTCACATAATCAACTAACATTACTGAACCATGTTTTAATAAATAATCACGTTGTGTACGATCTTCACGAGCAATTTCATTTGGTAAGAAACTATTCGCCCAAATTTGGCCATGTGGATGTGGGTTCGAACAGCCCATTGCTGCCCCTTTGTTTTCAAAAATTTGCACCCATTGGTATTTTGCACCAAGTTCACGAAGTTGCTCTTGCCATACTTTAATCACTTCTTCAATCTCAAGTGCGGTCAATAATGGCAATGTTTTACTATGATCCGGAGAGAAACAAATAACTCGACTTTCACCACGAGCTTGAGAACTCTGGAAAAGTGGATCTGAGGATTTTTCAGGGGCTGGCGTATCTTCTAAAAGCGCGGAAAAATCATTTTTAAACACATAAGGTTTACGATAGTCTGGATTTAATTCACCTGTAATACGCTTATTACTCGGGCAAAGATAACAAGTTGGATCATAACTTGGTTTTTGTTCTTCATTCACTTTTTCTTGTTGCCCTTGCCATGGACGCTTAGCACGATGTGGTGATACCAAAACCCATTGATCAATTAACGGATTATAGCGACGATGTGGATGCTCTGTTGGTTCAAAAATATCACTCATAATTGGCTCCCTTTCTAAATTGTAAACGGTTACACAAAATGCTGTGCATAAGATAGCAAATTCACAAAAATAAACCGTGATCCGTATCACATAATATGAAAATCTCTGAAAGTTTTTTGTGATCTCAGTTACAAATCAGAAAGTAATCGCTTTCAATTTTATTTAGAAAGAACATAATTAAGAAACGTAATTCCATTATGGAAAGTATTCTATGAGCACCATTCATGATGTAGCCGAGCTAGCCCATGTATCCATTGCTACTGTTTCTCGTGTTATAAATCAACATCCCTCTGTAAGTGAAGAAACTCGCCTTACAGTAAAACAAGCAATTGAACAACTTAATTACCAGCCAAATGCAAATGCCAAAGCCCTTGCGATACAAAACACCGATACCATTGGTGTGGTTGTCACGGATGTAACAGACTCATTTTTTGCTATTTTAGTGAAAGCCGTAGATAAAGTCGCTGAGGCCCACCATAAAACAATCTTGATTGGTATTGGCTATCACCATGCAGAGAAGGAACGTGAAGCTATTGATACTTTACTTCGCAAGCGTTGTAGTTGTTTAGTTGTGCATTCCAAAGCGTTATCTGACGATGAACTTAGCCATTATTTGAAAACAGTACCAGGAATGGTGATTATCAACCGAGTCATTCAAGGCTATGAAAATCGTTGTGTAAGTTTAGATAATAAGAAAGGAACCTACTTAGCAACGGAAATGCTTATCCGTTGTGGGCATAAACATATCGCCTATATTGGTTCTAATCATGCAATTTTCGATGAAATTGAGCGTCGAGATGGTTATCTTACGGCATTAAAAGATCACAATTATCCAATTGTTGAGCATGCCATAACGCACAATTCACCAGACTTCGAAGGGGGTGAAAAAGCAATGATTGATTTGCTTAGTTATAACAAAGATCTCACTGCAGTCGTAGCTTATAACGATTCAATGGCTGCGGGAGCCATTTCAGTTCTCAATGAAAACAATATTAGTGTACCAAGCCAATTTTCAATCATTGGTTTTGACGATATGCCAATTGCTCGTTATTTAATTCCTAAATTGACAACCATTCGCTATCCTATTGATTTAATGGCAACTTATGCAGCTAACCTTGCATTAAGCCTTGTCGATAATGAGGTGAGAACGCCATCAACAATTCAATTTAACCCAACATTAGTGCGTCGTTTTTCTGTGGAATCTATCTAAATTCGAAGGTGAATACACTCATAAAATGTGATAGCGATCACAAATCCGAATTTTTAATGTAATCGTTTTCATTTATGTGAGTTTGATCACAGATTCCAAGCAGATTATTCGCTAATATGGCATCAATTGCAGGATGTAATGCAATATTTATCTCTAACATCAACATTCCAAAATAGGAGCGTTATTATGAAAAAAACAGCAGTATTAAGTGCGGTTGCTTTAGCTATCGGTTTAGGTGCAGCATCTTCTAGCTTCGCAGCAAGTAACAAAATTGGTGTAACCATTTACAAATACGATGACAACTTCATGTCTTTAATGCGTAAAGAAATTGATAAAGAAGCTAAAGCACTTGGTGGCATTAACTTATTAATGAATGACTCCCAAAATGCACAATCAATTCAAAATGACCAAGTTGATGTATTACTTTCCAAAGGTGTGAAAGCTCTTGCAATTAACTTAGTTGACCCTGCTGCTGCACCAACCATTATTAGCAAAGCAAAACCAGATAACATTCCTGTTGTATTCTTTAATAAAGACCCAGGTGCAAAAGCTATCGGTTCTTATGAACACGCTTACTATGTAGGTACTGATCCAAAAGAATCTGGCTTAATTCAAGGGGATTTAATTGCAAAACAATGGAAAGCGAATCCAGCTCTAGACTTAAATAAAGATGGTAAAATCCAATTCGTATTATTAAAAGGTGAACCAGGTCACCCAGATGCCGAAGCTCGTACAAAATTCGTAGTTGAAGAACTTAATGCGAAAGGTATCCAAACTGAACAATTATTTATTGATACTGGTATGTGGGATGCTGCAATGGCGAAAGATAAAGTAGATGCTTGGTTATCTAGCTCTAAAGCGAACGACATTGAAGTAATTATTTCTAACAACGACGGTATGGCATTAGGCGCATTAGAAGCAACCAAAGCACATGGTAAAAAACTCCCTATCTTCGGTGTGGATGCATTACCAGAAGCATTACAACTCATCAAAAAAGGTGAACTTGCTGGTACTGTGTTAAACGATGGTGTGAACCAAGGTAAAGCAGTTGTTCAATTATCTAACAACTTAGCACAAGGCAAAGCAGCAACTGAAGGCACAAAATGGGAATTAAAAGATCGTGTTGTACGTATCCCTTATGTTGGTGTAGATAAAGACAACTTAGGCGACTTCTTAAAATAATTTCTCATCAATTTTTGTTGTAATCCAAGGGGAAGTTGCCCTTCCCCTTTTTAACGAGGTTGGATATGACATCTCAAACTCAAAGTCAAGACAGCCAAGTGCTGCTCACAATGACCAATGTCTGCAAGTCCTTTCCAGGCGTAAAAGCCTTAGATAACGCAAACTTAACGGTTCGTTCACATTCTGTTCATGCTTTAATGGGTGAGAACGGTGCGGGCAAATCTACATTACTAAAATGTTTATTCGGTATTTATGCCAAAGATGAAGGTGAAATCCTTTTCTTAGGTCAACCCGTCAACTTTAAAACATCTAAAGAAGCCCTTGAGAATGGTATTTCAATGGTACACCAAGAACTCAACCTCGTACGCCAAACTAGCGTAATGGATAACTTGTGGCTTGGACGCTATCCACTTAAAGGACCTTTTGTCGATCACGCCAAAATGTACCGTGATACTAAAGCGATTTTTGATGAATTGGATATTGATGTAGATCCTAAAGAAAAAGTTGCCAAACTTTCAGTTTCTCAAATGCAGATGATCGAAATTGCGAAGGCGTTTTCATATAACGCTAAAATCGTAATCATGGATGAACCAACATCCTCACTTTCTGAAAAAGAAGTTGAGCATCTGTTTAAAATTATCGACAAATTAAAACAACGCGGTTGCGGAATTATTTATATTTCTCACAAAATGGATGAAATCTTCAAAATCTGTGATGAAATTACTATTTTACGCGACGGTAAATGGATCAACACAGTAAACGTGAAAGAATCCAGCATGGAACAAATTGTCGGAATGATGGTAGGTCGTGAATTAACACAGCGTTTCCCTGAAAAGACAAACACGCCAAAAGAAGTAATTTTACAGGTAGAAAATCTTACTGCTAAAAACCAACCATCCATTCAAGACGTATCTTTTGAATTACGAAAAGGTGAAATTCTCGGTATTGCAGGCCTTGTGGGGGCTAAACGTACTGATATCGTTGAAGCTATTTTTGGCGTACGTGAATTAACCGAAGGAACTATCAAGTTACACGGAAAAACCGTGAAAAATCATACCGCACTTGAAGCGATTAATAATGGCTTTGCATTGGTAACTGAAGAGCGTCGTTCAACAGGTATTTACTCTAATTTAAGCATTGAATTTAACTCTTTGATTTCAAATATGAAATCTTATCTCACACCATGGAAATTACTTAGCACGAAGAAAATGAAAAGTGATACCCAGTGGGTAATTGATTCAATGAATGTTAAAACGCCATCACACAGAACAACAATTGGTTCTCTTTCTGGCGGTAACCAACAAAAGGTCATTATCGGTCGTTGGCTTTTAACTCAACCTGAAATTCTGATGCTTGATGAGCCAACTCGTGGTATCGACATCGGGGCAAAATTTGAAATTTACCAACTCATTCAGGAACTCGCTAAAAAAGACAAAGGCATTATTATGATTTCATCAGAAATGCCCGAATTACTAGGTGTAACTGACCGTATTTTAGTGATGAGTAACGGTAAATTGGCGGGTATTGTGGAAACTGCAAAAACTTCACAAGAAGAAATCTTGCAACTCGCTGCGAAATATTTATAAAGATAAAAGGAACAAATCATGAGTGCCTTACAAAAAAACAAATCCTTTGATTTATTAAAACAAAATGCGATTTATTTTGTCTTGCTGATTTTGCTCGGCATTATTATTGCGCAAGATCCAACCTTTTTAAATTTAATCAACTTCAGTAACATCTTAACCCAATCTTCTGTGCGCTTAATTATTGCACTCGGGGTTGCAGGGTTGTTGATTACACAAGGGACTGACTTATCTGCTGGTCGCCAAGTTGGTTTGGCTGCGGTTATCTCTGCAACCATGTTGCAATCAATGGAAAATATGAACCGCGTATTCCCTGAAATGGGTGAAATTCCAATTCCTGTAGTAATTCTTGCAGTTTGTGCTATCGGTGCAGTAATTGGTTTAGTGAATGGTTTAGTTATTGCTTACTTAAATGTAACGCCATTCATCGCAACCATGGGTACAATGATCATCGTATATGGTTTCAACTCACTATACTATGATGCTGTAGGTGGTTCTCCAATCGCTGGTTTTAGTGAAAATTTCTCAACATTTGCTCAAGGATTCTTCCGAGTCGGCAGCTTTAAACTCTCTTACATCACTATCTATGCAGCCATCGCAGCATTATTAGTATGGATTATGTGGAACAAAACTCGTTTCGGTAAAAACGTATTTGCTATCGGCGGTAACCCAGAAGCAGCGAAAGTATCAGGTGTAAACGTTGCGCGAAACTTAGTTGTCATCTACATGATTGCAGGTATGTTCTATGCATTCGGTGGTATGCTGGAAGCTGGTCGTATCGGTTCTGCAACTAACAACTTAGGTTTCATGTATGAATTAGATGCTATCGCCGCTTGCGTGGTTGGTGGCGTATCCTTCGCTGGTGGTGTAGGTACCGTAATTGGTGTAATCACTGGGGTTATCATCTTTACAGTTATCAACTACGGTTTAACTTACATCGGTGTAAACCCTTACTGGCAATACATCATTAAAGGTAGCATTATTATTCTCGCGGTTGCTATCGACTCATTAAAATACGCGAAGAAAAAATAATACGAATAATCTCTCTAAAGATAACAAAAAAGTGGGCATACTTGCCCACTTTTGTTTTATATACTCAATTCAGCGTGAATTCATAACCTCACTAACGATATTTATGCAATAATCAGTAAACCTTGTATAATTACGCCACCATTTTTATAGAGAGATAATCATGCAAATTAACTTTACACAAGTATTGCAAGACAGTTGGAACTTCTTCCGTAATCAACAAAAAATCATGCTGCAATTTGTCGCAATTTTATTTATTGTGCAAAGCGTGAGTGCACTTTTAAGTTTTCCAGTTAATGATGAAAATAAAAATGATGTATTAAATCTCGCCAATACAGATATCACTAGTTTTATCTTTTCAGTTGCAATCACTCAAATTCTAACGAGCTTTATTGCAGCTTGGGGATTAACCTCAATCCATAAAATTAGCTTACAAAATTACCGCACTTTAGGTGAAACCTTCTCACTTACCTTGCGTCGTTTTGCAGGTGTAATTCTGTTAGATCTATTAATGGTTGCACCAATGTTACTTGGTCTTGGTGAAGCCTTTGCTGCATTGCTCACAAAAAAATCGCCTTCTATTATGTCTCTTATCGCGATGATTGTTGGAGTTTGGTTCTTCGTCCGTTTAAATTTGACGGCAGTACATTATCTTTCGACTCAAGATACACTTTCACAAACTATCCGAAAAATTTGGATGCGAGGAAATACTCGAAAAGGCGTATTGTTTATTTACACTCTACTGGTTTATTTTCTAGTGCCAGTTCTCATTTTCCAATTAAGCGCATTTTCCAATAATGCAGTGTTTGATATGGTAATAGGCATTTTCACCGCATTACTTAATATTTTTATGCTAGTAGTGACTTATCGTTTCTACAGCTTATTTATGAAGGATTAATCAATATGAAACAACTCCTTGACTTTATCCCTTTAATTTTATTTTTTGTCACTTACAAACTCGGTGGTGTACGTGAAGCAGCCATCGTATTAGTGGTTGCAACAATTTTGCAGATCGTGATTTTAAAATGGAAATACGGAACCGTTGAAAAACAACAAAAAATTATGGCAAGTGCGGTCGTTTTTTTTGGACTTTTAACTGCCTACTTTAATGAAATCCGTTATTTGCAATGGAAAGTAACAATTATCAATGCCTTGTTTGCCATTGTTTTGCTCGTCGCACAATTTCAATTTAAAACGCCATTAATCAAAAAATTACTTGGTAAAGAGCTACAACTGCCCGAAAAGGCTTGGAATACACTTAACCTCGGTTGGGCAGTATTCTTTATTATTTGTATGTTGGTGAATATTTATATCAGCCATAATATGTCGGAAGAAGCTTGGGTTGATTTCAAATCTTTCGGAATTATTGGTATGACGGTGATTGCAACGATTATTTCAGGTGCTTATATCTATCGCTATTTACCTAAAGATGATTCAAATTCAAAAGATGGAGAAAAATAATGTCTTCCAATTTTACTGATAAAAATGGCCGTCATTCCAAAGGGATTCTATTACTACGAACCTTAGCAATGCCTTCTGATACCAATGCTAACGGAGATATCTTCGGCGGTTGGATCATGTCTCAAATGGATATGGGCGGTGCGATTTTAGCAAAAGAAATCGCACATGGGCGCGTAGTTACTGTTGCCGTTGAAAGTATGAATTTTATCAAACCAATCTCTGTAGGTGATGTGGTTTGTTGCTACGGTCAATGTTTAAAAGTAGGACGTTCTTCCATTAAAATTAAAGTAGAAGTATGGGTGAAAAAAGTAGCGAGTGAGCCAATTGGTGAACGCTATTGCGTGACTGATGCAGTATTTACCTTCGTCGCAGTAGATAATAATAGTCGCTCACGCATGATTCCTCGTGAAAATAACCACGAATTAGAAAAAGCATTGGCCTCAATTGCAGAGTTTGAGGCTGAACAAAACGCCTGTTAATAGAAGGAAATGATGATGTTCTATGTGATTTTTGCTCAAGATATTCCAAATACATTAGAAAAACGTCTTGCCGTACGCGAGCAACACTTAGCTCGTTTAAAACAACTGCAAGCAGAAAACCGTTTACTTACGGCTGGTCCCAATCCAGCTATTGACGATGAAAATCCTGGAGAGGAAGGTTTTACTGGTTCAACCGTAATTGCACAATTCGCAAACTTACAAGCAGCAAAAGACTGGGCTGCACAAGATCCTTATGTAGAAGCTGGCGTATATGGTGATGTTATTGTAAAACCATTTAAAAAAGTATTTTAGCCATCCTCAATTCTAATAAGCTAACATGAAAAAAGTCGCTTTAATTTCTCTCAGCATTTTGACCGCTCTTTCTGCTTTTGCCGATTCACCTAACACGGCAACAGCATCCATCAATCTTGAGCAAGAAAAACAAAACTGGGCGTCTGCACAGCATCAAGACTACTTAAAACGTTTGAAGCAACGTGAAATCTTTTTGCAAGTTGAAGGAATGCTAAAAAGTGCGGTAAAAAACCAACAATTTTCTGAAGCGACTCAAAATATCACAAAAACCTTAATCGGCTCATTGCAAGGCTATCCTTTGCAATATGATTTGCTAGCACGCTTTTGGGAAACCAAAATCGCCTTTTTAAAAAGTGATGACATTCAAGGCAAACAACAAGCAATAAATGAACTCAATTCATTAGAGCAACAAAATTACCCTTTTATAACGCCAGCATTTCAAGCCTTATTACAAAAACTATCCACGTTAGAGGAACAACAAACAGCAGCAACGTCGGATAATGCTAAAGAAAATAACAGGGTTCAAGAAGAACAAAATCAAGTAGAAAATCCTAAACAACTTGCTGAGATTATAAAGAACAGTAATCCTAGCACTTTAGATAAAAATGCATTAATCGATGCTTTTCCTCGTTATCTAAAAACATTATCGGAACAAATAGAGAATCCAAATTTTGAGCTCTATCAGCAATGGGCTGAAACTTGGCAACTCTCAGAAGATGAAATCAAACAGTGGAAAACAGCCTTTTTAAATCGCTTTTTTGATAATGAAAACGCTGGTTTTCAAAAATGGCGTGATGAACAAATCCAACAATTAAAAACAGATAATCTAACTGAACGCCGTTTACGAATGGCAATTTGGCAGAAGACAGATCTTTCTCCGTGGCTTAATTCACTTACTACTGAAGGAAAAGCAAAACAAGAATGGCGTTATTGGGAAGCTAAACAAGATATATCAAAAAATATAGAAAAACTGACCGCACTTTCAAAAGAGCGGGGATTCTATCCAATGTTAGCTGCTGCACAATTAAAGCAAGCATATAAAGTCGATTTTCCAGTAGCACCAAGTTTTACCGTGGCAGAACAACTTCCTTTCGAGCAAGTTTTCGCCATGATTCGAGAACTGAGAGAACTTGGACGAAATGGTTTAGCAAAACAACGTTGGCGAATTTTACTTGATAATGCTGATTTCACAACACAGCTAAAACTTGCAGAATATGCTGAAAACCAACAATGGTTTGAATTAGCTGTTGATGCTTCTATTGTTGCAAAAGCGTGGGATTACCTTTCTCTTAGACTGCCAAATGCTTATCCTGAATACTTCAATGCAGCATTACAGAATTTGAATATCAGCAAAACTTTTGCAATGGCAATCGCCCGTCAAGAAAGTGCTTGGAATCCAATGGCACAATCTTCTGCAAATGCGCGGGGCTTAATGCAACTTCTGCCAAGCACAGCAAAATTGACTGCAGAGAATAATCAACTACCTTATCAAGGCGAACAAGATTTATTCAAACCATTGAATAATATTTTACTAGGTACAGCACATCTGAATGAACTCAATGGAAAATATCCTAATAATCGAATATTGATTGCAGCAGCTTACAATGCAGGGGCAAATAGAGTAGAAAAATGGTTAAGCCGCGCTAATGGAAAACTTGCATTAGACGAATTTGTTGCCTCCATTCCTTTTTACGAAACTCGTGGTTATGTGCAAAATGTAGTCACTTATGATTTTTACTATCAAATTTTACAAAATAAAGAAAACCCACAAATATTTAGCCAAGAAGAATTGAATCGGCTATACTAAACGCACTAGTTTAATAGTGTGGAATGGGAGCGTAATTATGTATATCAGCCGCAATTTAGAACAATGGAATGCATTTCTTCAAATGCTAAAAATCGCCTTTGAAGAAAATAAAGCACAGGAGTTTCTAACCTTATTATTAACGGCAGACGAACGGGATGCAGTGGGATTACGCTTACAGATTGTCTCTCAGCTGATCGATAAAAATATGCCTCAGCGTGAAATTCAACAAAATCTGAATACAAGTGCCGCCACAATCACTCGAGGTTCCAATATGATTAAAACGATGGATCCTGATTTTATGCAATGGATGAAACAACATCTTGATCTCATTGAAAAAAACTAATCGAATTTTTACCGCACTTTCACGCTTATTTAGTCCTAAATGGTGGAAAAAAAACTGGCAGCGAGTTGTCTTTCGTTTTTTTTCGCCGTTTTTGCTTTGTTGCTGCTTTTTCGCTTTGTCCCTATTCCATTTTCCGCTTATATGGTACAACAAAAAATCGCTAATCTTTTACAAGGCGATTTTCGATATCAAATCCAATATAACTGGGTCAGCCTAGAAAATATCTCCCCAAACATTCAATTAGCTGTGATTTCATCAGAAGATCAGCGTTTTCCTGAACATTTAGGCTTTGATTTTGAGGCTATCCAACGAGCAATTCAGTATAACGAAAAATCTAAAAAAGGAATCCGAGGGGCATCAACCATTTCCCAGCAAACCGCTAAAAACTTAATACTTTGGCACGGACAAAATTGGCTAAGAAAAGGTTTAGAAGTTCCAGCAACTATGTTACTCGAGCTGACTTGGTCAAAAAAACGTATTTTAGAAGTGTATTTAAATATTGCAGAATTTGGGAACGGCATTTTTGGTGTGGAAGCGGCAAGTCGCTATTACTTTAAAAAATCAGCTAAAAATTTATCTCAAAATGAAGCCGCACTTTTAGCTGCTGTGTTACCCAATCCAATCATTTATAAAGTAAATAAGCCAAGCTTATTAGTTCGTAAAAAACAAGCTTGGATTTTGAGACAAATGGGAAATTTAGGTACTGAATACTTGAGCCATTTATAAAAAATTCAATCAAATTTATAAAGTAAAACAAACTAAAAAATATTTACTTGATACATAAAATAAAAAAACGAGTCTTAGACTCGTTTTTTATTTATAGCATTTTTATTACAGGTTTATTACCGCAAATAACACCCAAACAGTATAAATTGTGGCTAAACCATAAAAGATAAATCCACCTGCTGGCACATGCACTTTAAGATCGTGCATACCGTGGTGAATACGGTGCAAACCACACCACATTGGGAAAATAGTAAGCACTAAAATAACTAATTTACCAATCCAAGAATAAGCAAAAGTAATTAAATTATGCGCATCGACTAAACCAAATGGTAATAACAAACCGATAATTAAAATAACGACAGGGAAGAAAATTGCACTCACTGTGCCGCCTGCACCGAACATTAACCATACTGGCGGTTCGCCGGAGCGTTTTGGATTTTGATCAACCATTTTTTCTCTCCCTTAAATATAAACTAAAACTAAAGCAATCACGCTAACTAATGCGGTTACCGCCCAAAGTGCATTTCTTACAAGAGTGTGTGGTAAGCGTTCATTTTTCACAATGATATTCATCACTTTTGGTGTCATTAAGAAATATGTCACCGTATGATAAAGCGTTGCGATAAGCGTAATAATATTTAAGAACACCACAATTGGGTTTCTTAAAAACTCAATAAAGCTCAAGATGCCTAAGCCTGGCATTGGATTGCTTGCGAGGCAAAGAACACCATAAAGCAATACAATACAAAACCATACAGCAAAGATTGAAGTCGCTTCACGTAGCATATAAGCTTTGTAGAAGTCCAATTTTTGCCACCAAGTCGCTGTCATTGGACGAACATATTTTTTACGTTTACTAACTGTTACAGACATTCCTTCCCCCTTAGCCTTTTGGTTTTAGCATAGAGATAACATAATCTTTGGCACTTTCCACTTTTCCTTGGTTAATTGCAGAAGCAGGATCCACATGTTTTGGACAAACTTCTGAGCAATAGCCAACGAAAGTACAACTCCAAACCCCGTTTTTACCATTTAATAATGACATACGTTTTGCTTTACCATGATCACGGTTATCAAGATTATAACGATGAGCCATTGTAATCGCTGCAGGGCCTAAGAATTCAGGATTTAAACCAAATTGAGGGCAAGCGGCATAGCATAAACCACAATTGATACACATTGAGAATTGACGATATTTCTCAAGTTGTGCTGGCGTTTGTTTAGTACGGCTTACTTGCAATTCTTTCGATGGATGTGGTTTACCATCTAATGCAGGTGCTTCGTTACCAATAATATAAGGTTTAATTGCCTCTAAACTTTCGATAAAGTGGCTTAAATCAACCACCAAGTCACGTTCAATTGGGAAGTTTGCTAACGGCTCAATACGCATATGGCCACTGTAATCACGCAAGAACGTTTTACAAGCCAATTTCGGTTTGTTATTTACCATCATCCCACAAGAACCGCAGATCGCCATGCGGCAAGACCAACGATAAGAAAGAGATGGTTCAAGTTTATCCTTAATATAACCTAACGCATCAAGTAATGAGGTTTGATTATCATAAGGTACTTGATAAGTACTTAAATGCGGCTCTTGATCGATTTCAGGATTGTAGCGTAATACTTCAACATTCATTACTGGTGAATTAGCCATTTGCTTGCTCCTTAGCTTTCGCAGCTGCTTCTTGAGCCTCTGCCTCAGCACCGTAAACACGTTTTGCAGGTTGAGATTTCGTAATTTTCACCGGACTGTATTCAATGCGCGGTGCACCATTCTCATTGTAGAAAGCAAGTGTGTGTTTTAAATAATTTACATCATCACGTTCAGTGTAATCTAAGCGTTGGTGAGCGCCACGAGATTCTTTACGTTCAATCGCTGAATTTGCAATAGATTGTGCAACATCTAGGATGTAGCCTAACTCAACTGTATAAAGTACATCCGTATTGAACACGCTTGAGTTATCTGCTACGCGAATACGTTTGTAACGTTCTTTTAATTCTGCAATTTTATCTACTGCTTTTTGCATACTTGCTTGGTCACGGTAAATACCACAGCCTTCTTCCATTACAGAACCCATTTCGTCACGGATTTCAGACCAAGATTCGTTACCTTCTTGTTTATGAAGGGCTTCTAAACGAGCGACAACATCTTTTGCTTGAGCATCAACCGCACTTTGGTTTACAGATTGAGATTCAACTGCACGTTGTGCCGCATATTCCCCTGCAACACGACCTAACACAACAAGTTCAGCTAAAGAGTTAGAGCCTAAGCGGTTTGCACCATGTAAACCTGAAGATGCACACTCACCTACAGCAAATAAACCTTTGATACGAGTTTCGCTATTGAAATCGACTTCAATGCCGCCCATAGTGTAGTGAACAACTGGACGAACTGGGATCGGCTCATTCACTGGATTTACACCTTCATAAGCACTTGCTAATTCACAAATGAATGGCAAACGCTCATGTAAATATTTTTCACCAAGATGACGTAAATCTAAATGCACAACATCTACGCCTTTCGCAGTTTTTAAGGTATTACCTTTTTTCCATTCTTGCCAGAATGCTTGAGAAACTTTATCGCGAGGACCAAGTTCCATATATTTATTTTGCGGTTTACCAATTGGGGTTTCTGGTCCTAGACCGTAATCTTGAAGATAACGGTAGCCATCTTTATTCACTAAGATACCGCCTTCACCACGACAACCTTCAGTCATTAAGATGCCGGTATTCGGTAAACCTGTTGGGTGATATTGAACAAATTCCATATCACGAAGTGGTACACCATGACGATACGCCATAGATAAGCCGTCACCTGTTACAATACCGCCGTTGGTATTGAATTTAAATGCACGACAACCACCACCTGTTGCAATCACAACCGCATTTGCATTGATTTGAACAAGTGAACCCTCCATCATGTTCATTGCAACCATACCACGAGCATGGCCATCATCAACAAGAATATCTAATACGAAGTGTTCATCAAAACGTTGGATTTGTGGATATTGAATAGAAGTTTGGAAAAGCGTGTGTAATAAATGGAAACCCGTTTTATCGGCAGCGAACCAAGTACGCTCAATTTTCATTCCACCAAAACGACGTACGTTTACATCGCCATCAGCTTTACGGCTCCAAGGACATCCCCAACGTTCTAATTGAGTCATTTCCACCGGTGAATGTTGTACGAAATATTCCACAACATCCTGTTCGCAAAGCCAGTCACCACCCGCAACGGTATCTTGGAAGTGTTTATCGTAAGAATCTTCCTCTTTGATAACTGCCGCTGCGCCACCTTCTGCTGCTACAGTATGGCTACGCATTGGGTACACTTTTGAAACTAATGCAATTTTTAAGTTAGGATTTGCTTCCGCTGCTGCAATCGCTGCACGTAAACCGCCACCACCAGCGCCAACAATCGCAATATCGACATTAACTGTTTGCACGATATCCTCCAATAAATATAGAAAGTAAAAAATAGAAATCACCCTAAAAGGGTAATCTAGTAAGGCCATTCTGCCATTTTTTGTTACAAATTAATAACGTTTTTTATGTAGGAAAAGGGGAAAAAGTATGATTTTGTGATCTACCTCAAAAAAGCTTAGATTGAGTTGAGAAGGGCTCTCGTTTACAATGATGCAAATTTAAAAATGGGAATAAAAATGACCGCATTTACTCATTGGCAACCTTCTGCCGATATAAAAAATCTGCTTAAACGTGCAAAAATTATTGCTGAAATTCGTCAATTTTTTACAGAACGAGGCTTGCTTGAAGTTGAGACGCCTGTTCTAAGTGAATTTGGCGTCACTGATTTGCACCTTTCCACATTTAGCACAGAATTTCTCGCGCCTTTTGGTGAACAATCGAAAACACTTTGGCTTTCTACAAGCCCTGAATATCACATGAAACGCTTGCTTGCCGCAGGCAGTGGACCGATATTTCAAATTAGTAAAGTGTTCCGTAATGAAGAAGCTGGTAATCGCCACAATCCAGAATTTACTATGTTGGAATGGTATCGACCGCACTTTAATATGCATCGTTTAATTAATGAAGTAGATGATTTACTCCAACAAATTTTAGATTGCCCATCTGCAGAAAGTTTAAGCTACCAATTTGTTTTCCAAGAATATGTAGGTTTAGATCCTTTATCTGCAGAACGTTCAGAATTAATCGAAGCGGCGCGTAAACATAACTTTATGGCTGAAGATAATGAAGAGCGCGATACTTTATTACAGTTCTTATTTAGTGAAGTCGTTGAACCTCAAATAGGAAAAGATCGACCTGTTGCGGTTTATCATTTTCCTTCAACACAAGCCGCCCTAGCACAAGTGAGCCCAGAAGATCAGCGGGTTGCAGAACGCTTTGAGTTTTATTACAAAGGATTAGAACTGGCAAATGGTTTCCATGAATTGACAGATGCACGAGAACAAAGACATCGTTTTGAATTAGATAATCAGCAAAGGAAGAAACATGGATTGCCAATTCGAGACGTTGACGAACGTTTTCTAGCTGCATTAGAAGCAGGTTTACCAAATTCTTCTGGCGTGGCGCTGGGAGTCGATCGCCTAATTATGGTTGCGTTAGGTTGTGAGAAAATTAATGAAGTGATTTCTTTTTCCGTGGATAATGCCTAGACGAGAAGTGCGGTAAAAAATCTACCGCACTTTTGATTTTTAGTGACTGATCCATAATGGCAATAGTATAGTAACAGCAAGCCCGCCTAGTGGGCTTTTTTCAGCCCAGACCTTCCCTTGATGCTCCTGAATAACATTATACACAATCGCCAATCCTAGTCCTGTGCCGCCAGTCGTTCTAGTTCGCGTCTCATCTACTCGATAAAATGGTTTAAAGATTTTTTTAAATTCATCTGGATGGACTCCAGATCCGTTGTCATCTATACGGATCCTGAGAAATTCTTCTTCTTCTTCTTGTATAAAAATATGAAGTTCGATCTTATCCTTGGTGTATTTAAGTGCATTTGTCACGATATTTTCAACCGCACTTTCCAGCAATCTAAAATTGCCGTTAAGTTGTAATTCATTTTTGGGTAAACGAATATTTGTGAGAAACGTTATACCTCGTTGCTCTGCCTCAAATTTGGCATCGTTGATAATATCAGTCCAAAGCGTATTGGCATAAAAAATATCCCGTTCAACTTGACTATTCATTTGATGGCGTGAAAGTAGAAGTAGCTCACTAATCATTTTATCCATTCGCCCTATTTCTCTTTCAATGCGTTTTACGCTCTCTGTTTCGCCACATTCATGACGAACAAGCGCTGTAGCCAACTGTAAACGAGTGAGTGGCGTTTTTAATTCATGTGAAATAGATGAAAGTAGGGTTTGCTGATTAGAGATTAGATGCTCAATAGAAGCTGCCATTCGATTAAAACTTTGACCAACTTGACGTAGCTCTAATGGACCATTAGCCACTAAGCTCTTATCAATTTTAAAATTACCTAATGCCACTGAATTCGCTGCTTTTTGCAAGAGAGAAATAGGTCTAATCAGCATTCTTGTAAACCACCAAAGCAATGGGCTAGTGATTAAAAGAATAATCAAAATCAATATAATGGGTCTATCAAAAACATAATTAAAGATCTCACGCTGTGGGTTAACGTAAGAAATAAAATACAAGGCATAAGAGGCTGTATCCCCTAAATAAACCTGGAACGGCCCTGAAAGCTGAAGCTCATTAAAATTTTTACGTTTAGGTTCTGAAAAATCGCCAGATACATCTGCAAATCTTCGGATATAAGGCGCTTCCTCTGGTAATTCACCGAGAATATTTTTAGTTTTTAAATTAATCAGAACAGGTCTAGAAGGTTGAAATTTATCTGAATGTAAAACAGGAACTTCTGAAATCAGTCCTTGTAATCGACCATTACGAACGATATTCAGGATTTCTTTTTGATAATTAACAATATCTGATTCTTCTAGAGGGGAATAGAGTCTAAGATCGAGATTGGGTACCATGATCACAAGGCTCATCATGATAAAAAAAGAAAACCAGAACAGAGCAAATATTCTGATTGCAAGTTGATTGAAACAGAAAAAACTACGCAATTTCATAAAACTAAGTGACTAAAAGGTATCCTTTTCCTCGTAAAGTTTTAAACCAAGGCAATTTGCTTTCTCGCTCTGGTAGCTTTCGTCTTAAATTAGATATATGCATATCAAGAGAGCGGTCGAACGGACTTAATGTTTTTCCTAGCACTTCTAAACTTAATTCTTCACGAGTAACAATATCCCCCTTTAATTCTATTAATCGCTGAAGGATCTTAAACTCATAATCCGTTAGATTTAAGTTTTCCTCACCATACATCGCAGTTTGGCGAGTCAAATATAAGGTTACGTTCTCAAAAGATAATATTTCTTTTTTATCGTTAACATTATTTGATGGTGACACACTTCGACGCAAAATCGCTCTAATTCTTGCAACTAATTCACGATCATTAAATGGTTTAGGCAAGTAATCATCCGCACCCAATTCTAAGCCTAATATGCGATCGATATCATCGCCTTTTGCTGTAAGCATCATCACTGCCACATTAGAGACTTTACGAATTTCTTTTAATGTATCAAGACCATTTAGCTTCGGCATCATCACATCAAGTAAAACCAACTCATGCCTTTCATCCAGTTTTTGTAATGCCTCTAATCCATTATTTGCTGTTTGAACATCAAACCCTTCTAACGTTAAAAGGGATGAAAGTAATTCCGTCAATTCAACATCGTCATCAACGAGCAAGAGTTTTGACATTGGGGATTCCTTTTTATCAATCGTTCTTGTTGTAGTGCGGTGAAAATAGAAAGATTATTTCCAGAATTGCCACCAGCTTGATTTTGCTTTCTCACCAGTTTGAATAATGGTGTTGTTCTCGCCTTGTTGCGAAACTTCTGGCAAAGGTTTATCAAGATTGGTTTCTGTCACAATACCACGTTGATCAAATTTTACAGTGAAAGTATGTTGAACAGGTGTTTCATAAGCACGTTGTTGTAAGAACACATAGTACCAAGTCTGACTATTATAAGGATCGATTAATACTGGCGTACCCAACAAATATTGTACTTGTTGAGCAGTCATGCCTTCTTTAACTTGAGCAACGGTAGTCGCTTCTAAATAGTTGCCTTGTGGTACATCAATTCGATATACAACTTTTTCAACGGTGGAACAAGAAGCGACGCTTAATGCTAAAAAGGTTGCGCCTAAAAGTGTTTTAACTTGCATTTTCTTTACCTTATTTGTGCAAAAGTACTGTCAAATAATACCCAAGTTTGAGCATATTTCCAAATTAATTCTCTGATTTTAAAGCCTTTTGTAATTGATCTTTTAAATTCGGCGGTAAACCCTTGATAGTAAGCGTATCCGTCATTGGTTCCCATTGAATTCGAGTATTTAATAAATCAGCATCGAAACTAATACTCACCCCCTTTCCTGAACCCGTGAATTTTGTTAGGGATTTTAAGGTTGAACGTACTGGCGGAATGCTGTCTTCCAAGCCATAATTCTGTTCTCCCGCAAAGGTAACAAAAGACTGTTCGTTTAGAGTGGGTAAGGAATCAGAAAGTTCCTGCAATTCAATTTCATCACCGCCTGCAAGTTGAGCTTTACAATATTTAAACACTTGTTTTTTTACTGCTTGAGTTTGCTCTTTATTGAGTTCACCTTGATCACAATAATCACTCACTGCTTGCAATAAACATTGGTTTTGGACTTGTGGATTTAATCCTTCTTCGGCACCTAAAAAATCCATGAAAAAATCACTAATTTTGCGACCGACACGGCCTTTTATGAAAGTTAAATAACGATTAGAGTTTGCATTCACCTGTAAATCCGTCAAATTCACTCTTGCCGCAATATCAAACTGAGTAATATCAAGATATTCTGTACGGCGAATATCTAAATGCTCATCCACTAACATACTATGACGGCTATCAAGCAATGCAATAAACAAATAATCTGTCGCTAAGAAATTATATTGACATAAAATCAAAGTACCACTTTCTGCAAAGTTATATTTACCTAGCTCATCTGCAAGCAATTTTGTTGAGTGTTGACTAAAACCTAAAAACTCAATTTCTTGTTCCAATAAACGATTTAAATGTTGTGCAAAGATAGACTTTTCCTGAAACACGCCAAAAGCCTTCGCTTTATTTTGATAGCCTTGATGAAGTTGCAACATCATTTGTTCTACTTCTGGCGTAATTGACAACAGCTCATCGCGTAATACACTTTCCATTTTTATGCTGTCGCCATCCACATTTTTGACTAACTGATGCAAAACAATTTGATTAACGGTAATACTCATTTTTGTCACCTTTGAAAAATTTGTCGCAAATTATAACCGCACTTTTTAAGCAAGAAAAAAGAAATTATTTAGGTTCTACCAAATAATCGGGTATCATAAGCCAAATTTTTTGTTTTATTTTTAACATTATGGCTCAACATTCTAAATATTCTGATGCTCAATTAAGTGTGATTGTAAACGATATGATCGCAGTACTAGAAAAGCATAAAGCCCCTGTAGATCTTTCGTTAATCGCACTGGGTAACATGGCGAGTAATTTATTAACCACCAGTGTGCCGCAAACTCAACGTGAGGCATTAGCCCAAGCGTTTTCGAATTCCTTAATTAATGCGGTAAAAACACGTTAATATGAAATGGATTAAAAAAGGCACCTTCAGCGGCAAACAATACCGCGATGACGTTTCACGAAAAATTTCGTGGGGCCATTGGTTTGCCTTTTTTAATATCATTGTTGCTATTCTTATTGGCACTCGTTATGCCTTTATCATTGACTGGCCAGATACTCTCGCAGGAAAACTTTATTTCTTTGTGAGTTTGCTCGGGCATTTCAGTTTCAACGTTTTTGCGTTGTACTTACTCGTGGTCTTTCCATTGAGTTTTATTGTTAAAAATCACCGCACTTTTCGCGGATTAACGGTAATTTTTTCCACCATTTGTACAACCTTATTATTATTTGATACCGCTATTTTCAATCGTTTTAATCTGCATTTATCCTCTGTTGTATGGAATTTGCTGGTCAATCCAGAAAATGGTGAAATGTCACGCGATTGGCAAATTTTCTTTGCACCAATGCCAATAATTTTACTGGCACAAATGTTATTTTCTCGCTGGAGTTGGGAAAAATTACGTAGTCTTGAACGCCAAAAATGGCTAAAAGGCACCGGTATATTCTTAACCGCAACATTCATTGCGACACATTTAATTTATGCTTGGGCAGATGCTTATTTGTATCGTCCTATCACCATGCAACGATCTAATTTCCCTTTATCTTATCCAATGACAGCTCGTTCTTTTTTAGAAAAACACGGTTTCTTGGATGGAGAAGAATATACGCAAAAATTGGCGCAAGAAGGTCGTTTAGATGCCTTAAAAATTGATTATCCGAAAAAAGAACTCACTTACGCACCAATTACGCACAAACCTAATATTCTGATCGTAACGGTTTCGGGTTTACGCCATGATGCGGTTTCTAATGAAAAAATGCCAAAACTTGCTGAATTTGCAACAAGTTCAACGGAATTCACTAATCATTACAGCACAGGTAACAGTAACAACGCAGGCTTAATTGGGTTATTTTACGGGCTAAATGCAAATTACACCGATAGCATTTTAAGCAATCATACCCAATCTGTTTTAATTGAAAAATTACGTGCTGAAAATTATCAACTGGGTTTATTTTCTGCTACTAATTTCAAAGATAGCGTATTCCGCCAAGCATTATTTCGTGAAATAAAACTTTCATCGAATAAAACCAACAAACCAAATAATGAAAGTGCGGTAAAAAATCTCAATGATTTTATTAAAGCACAAAACACAGACTCACCTTGGTTTGCTTATTTGGATTTAGCCTTGGAGGCTAAAAACCCATCAGACTATGACCGCACTTTGCAGGATATTGATTATCTTTTAGCAAAAGCGTTAGAAGCTACACCGCTTGAAAATACATTAGTCATTATCACGTCAGAGCATGGCTTAACCTTTAATGAAATGAATGAAAAAGAGCGAGAAAACTACTTTGGGCGCGATGAAGTTCAAGTGCCATTGCTTGTATATTGGAAAGATTTACCAGTAGGCAAACAAAATGGATTAAGTAATCATGCGGATATTTTCTCTGCATTAATGCAAACAGTGTTCGGCGTAGAAAACTCGTTGATGGATTATAGTCAAGGACGCAATCTCTTTGATCTTAAGGGGGATGACTGGGTACTTGCCTCTAATTTCCATTGGAATGTAGTGATTCAACCTGATGGAACGCAATACCATATTGATCGCAAAGGTAATTACAAAAAATTCGATAAAGATTATATCGAGCAATCGTCAGACAGACCGCCACTTGGAATCTTCTTAGAAGCCTTCCAATTACAAAATTTCTTCTTTGAAAAATAGTCTATAAGGGCATAAAAGAATAGATTTTTTGCCCTTAAGCCTTTATACTCACGACTCAGTTTAAGACTGAAAAATGTTATTAATGAAAATCCGTGAGTTTTTCATAACATTATCATAATGCTTCTCGCCGTACTTACAGCACCTTTCAATTAATATACATTCTCGTCTTTTTATCCTTTCTTTTTTACGGAGTTTGTATGAAAAGCCACGTTCGTAGTTTTAAAACCTATATTCGCGATGAAATTATCAAAAAAGGCGGGTGGGTAAATGCCCATGCTCATGCTGACCGCGCTTTTACGATGACGCCAGAGAAAATTGGGATTTATCATAGTAGTAATTTGCAACAAAAATGGGATTTAGTGGATGAAGTAAAACGCACTTCCAGTGTTGATGATTATTACGCACGTTTTTGCCAATCTATTGAATTAATGATATCCCAAGGTGTAACCGCATTTGGTACTTTTGTCGATATAGACCCAATTTGTGAAGATCGTGCAATTATTGCCGCACACAAAGCCCGCGAAGTGTATAAACATGACATTATTTTGAAATTTGCCAATCAAACTTTAAAAGGGGTAATCGAACCCACTGCGCGTAAATGGTTTGATATTGGTGCAGAAATGGTAGATATGATTGGTGGCTTACCATATCGTGATGAATTGGATTATGGACGGGGCCTAGAGGCGATGGATATTTTATTAGATAAGGCCAAATCTCTTGGGATTATGTGTCATGTACATGTAGACCAATTCAATAACCCAAGTGAAAAAGAAACTGAGCAACTTTGCGACAAAACCATTGAACACGGAATGGAGGGACGCGTTGTTGGTATCCACGGTATTTCCATTGGCTCACATTCAAAAGAATATCGCTACAAACTTTATGAAAAAATGCGTAAAGCCAAAATGATGATGATCGCCTGTCCAATGGCATGGATTGACAGTAATCGCAAAGAAGATCTTATGCCATTCCATAATGCGCTCACGCCAGCAGATGAAATGATCCCCGAAGGTATCACTGTTGCCCTCGGCACTGATAATATTTGTGATTACATGGTTCCTTTATGTGAAGGCGATTTATGGCAAGAATTAAGCCTATTGGCTGCGGGCTGCCGTTTCCCTCACTTAGATGAAATGGTCAATATTGCAAGTATTAACGGTCGTAAAGTGTTAGGACTAGATCCAATTTAGCTTTTTATTCCGCCCAATCAAAAGTGCGGTCAAAATGGGCAATATTTAAAAGTTGATTACAAAATCTAGCTTTTAAATATTGCCCATTTTCGTTGTGCTTTTGTGTTTTTTAACTTGCCAAAAAACAAAAAACAAATAAAATGAACGCTCATTCATTTTTGAGCAATAATTGCTCCTTATTTTACTCAAGGATCTTATGCGACAAGCTAAAACAGACTTAGCTGAACAGATTTTTTCAGCGACAGATCGTTTAATGGCAAAAGAAGGGTTGAATCAACTTTCTATGCACAAACTTGCGAAAGAAGCGAATGTAGCCGCAGGAACGATTTACCTTTATTTCAAAAACAAAGATGAGTTGCTTGAACAATTTGCACACAGAGTGTTTTCAATGTTTATGGCAACGCTTGAAAAAGATTTTGATGAATCTAAGCCTTTTTTCGAACAGTATCGACAAATGTGGAAAAACATTTGGTATTTCTTACAAGAAAATCCCATTATCTTATCCAATTTAAAGCAATATGAATCTTTGCATAATTTCAAGGATATTTGTAAAAACGTAAAAAATTGCCGTTGGGATTTATTTTGTCATCAAGCACAAAAAGCTGGCTTATTAGCGGAATTATCTGAAGATATTCTCTTTTTATTAAGTTTGAAAACGGCGATAAATTTAGCCTCTGATGCAAAATTTATCGATTTCGATCTTAAACCTGAAATTTTAGAATCTGTGATTGAACGCTCTTGGCGTGCAATTCAGAAATAATAGTTATTATTTTATAACGGAGCTTTAAACATGAGTCAAACTCAACATCAAAGACCAAAACGCTCACATATTTTCTTTATGAAAATAATTTTAGTGGTATTTGTCTTAATTTTTGCCGGTGTCATCGGTTTTAATATGATAAAAGGCGTAATGATAAGCCGAGCAATTGCAGGAATGCCAGAACCTTCAAGCCCAGTGACCGCACTTGAAGTTCAACCTAGAGAATGGACGCCTGTTATCAATACAACAGGTCTTGTGCGTCCAAATCAAGGCGCAATGCTCAGTACACAAAATGCAGGTACGATTTCTCAAGTGCTCGTGCAAAATGGACAACAAGTTAAAAAAGGCGATTTACTCATTGAACTCGATAGTTCAGTAGAACATGCAAGCCTTCAAGCTGCACAGGCACAACTCCCAGCTCTTCGTCAAACTTATCAACGTTATGCTAATTTATTGAAAAGCAATGCTGTTTCACGACAAGAAATGGATAACGCAAAAGCGGCTTATGATGCTCAACTAGCCAATATAGAATCTATCAAAGCAGCAATTGAACGCCGTAAAATCGTTGCGCCATTTGATGGCAAAGCAGGTATTGTGAAAGTAAACGTTGGTCAGTATGTGAATGTTGGAACAGAAATTGTGCGTGTAGAAGATACTAGCTCAATGAAAGTGGATTTTGCTCTTTCACAAAATGATTTAGATAAATTGCATATCGGTCAACGCGTCACAGCAACAACCGATGCTCGCTTGGGCGAAACATTTTCAGCTCGAATCACAGCTATTGAACCCGCCATTAATTCATCAACTGGTTTAGTTGATGTTCAAGCTACTTTTGATCCTGAAGATGGACGTAAATTGCTTTCAGGCATGTTCTCACGTTTACGCATTGCGCTTCCAACTGAAACAAATCAAGTTGTCGTTCCACAAGTAGCCATTAGCTACAACATGTATGGTGAAATTGCTTATTTACTCACACCATTATCTGATGAAGACAAAGAGAAAATGGCTGAGAATAAAAAATTAGATCGTTTATATCGAGCAAAACAAATCACCGTATTTACTAAAGATCGCCAAGGTATTTATTCTCAATTACAAGGTAATGAAGTAAAACCGGGTGATAAGATTATCACTGGTGGTCAACAAGGTATCGGCAATGGCAGTCTTGTAGAATGGATTGAAAAAGACATTGTAGGTGCAACAGAGCCAGTAAATAAAACTAATCTTTAATTAACTAGGAAATACGAATGAAATTTACCGACATATTTATTCGTCGTCCTGTTTTAGCGATTTCAATTAGCTTGCTTATTATTATTTTAGGTTTACAAGCTATTTCGAAATTGGCAGTGCGTGAATACCCTAAAATGACCACCACGGTAATTACGGTAACAACCGCCTACCCTGGTGCTGATGCAAATCTAATTCAAGCATTTGTTACTTCTACATTAGAAGAATCTATCGCCCAAGCAGATAACATTGACTATATGTCATCTAGCAGCGCACCAAATACATCGACTATTACAGTCAAAATGAAACTGAATACCGATCCTGCTGGTGCGCTTGCCGATGTATTGGCCAAAGTAAATGCTGTGCGCTCAAAATTACCAAGCGGAATTGAAGCGCCAACCGTAGCCTCTTCATCAGGTGGTACGGGGATTATGTATATAAGTTTCCGCTCCAACAAACTCGACTCAAGTCAAGTAACAGACTACATTAACCGCGTAGTCAAACCTCAATTCTTTACGATTGAAGGTGTGGCAGAAGTACAAGTATTTGGTGCGGCTGAATATGCATTACGTATTTGGCTAGATCCTCAAAAAATGGCGTCACAAAATCTTTCTGCACCAACAGTGATGTCTGCCCTTTCTGCAAATAATGTACAAACTGCAGCTGGTAATGATAACGGCTACTACGTCACTTACCGCAACAAAGTTGAAACAACGACCAAATCGGTTGAACAATTAGGTAACTTAATTGTTGCTTCTCGTGGTGATGATTTAGTACGCCTACGCGATATTGCCACCATTGAATTGAACAAAGAAAGTGATAATTCTCGTGCAACGGCAAACGGTGCAGATTCTGTCGTATTAGGCATCAATCCAACTTCATCAGCTAACCCATTAACCGTTGCAGAAAAAATCCGACCGCTCTTTGAAAGTATTAAAAAACAACTACCGGATAGCATGGAAACTGACATTCTTTATGACCGCACTATTGCGATTAATAGTTCAATCCATGAAGTAATTAAAACTATTGTGGAAGCAACTGTTATTGTATTAGTGGTTATCTTGATGTTTATCGGATCGCTTCGCGCAATTTTAATTCCAGTTCTCACCATTCCGATTTCTTTGATCGGTGTTTTAATGATGCTACAAAGTTTAGATTTTTCTATTAACTTAATGACATTATTAGCGCTTATTCTTGCTATCGGTTTAGTCGTAGATGATGCGATTGTGGTCTTAGAAAACGTAGATCGCCATATTAAAGAAGGGGAAACACCATTCCGCGCTGCAATTATTGGTACTCGTGAAATTGCCGTACCTGTAATTTCCATGACTATCGCATTGATCGCGGTTTACTCACCAATGGCTTTAATGGGGGGGATTACTGGCACATTGTTTAAAGAGTTTGCTTTAACTCTAGCTGGTGCGGTATTTATTTCTGGTGTTGTGGCATTAACGTTATCGCCAATGATGAGTAGTAAATTACTTAAATCCAATGCTAAACCAACATGGATGGAAGAACGCGTAGAACATACCTTAGGTAAAGTAAATCGTATTTACGAATACATGCTTGATCTCGTTATGCTCAATCGTAAATCAATGCTGACTTTTGCTGTGGTGATTTTCTCAACGCTCCCATTTTTATTTAATTCACTTTCTAATGAATTAACACCAAATGAAGATAAAGGTGCATTTATTGCGATTGGTAATGCGCCATCTAGCGTAAATGTGGATTACATTCAAAATGCAATGCAGCCATACATGAAAAATGTAATGGAAACACCTGAAGTCTCTTTTGGGATGAGTATTGCTGGCGCGCCAAATTCTAATGGTTCGTTAAACATCATCACATTGAAAGACTGGAAAGAACGCTCACGCAAGCAATCTGCCGTAATGAATGAAATCAATGCAAAAGCGAAATCAATTCCAGAAGTCTCCGTATCTGCATTTAACTTTCCTGAAATTGATACAGGGGAACAAGGCCCTCCAGTCTCTATCGTGTTGAAAACTGCTCAAGATTATAAATCTTTGGCAAATACCGCAGAGAAATTCCTAAGTGCGATGAAAGCCTCTGGCAAATTTATTTATACAAATTTAGATTTGACCTATGACACGGCGCAAATGACAATTTCGGTAGATAAAGAGAAAGCTGGGACTTACGGTATTACGATGCAACAAATTAGTAATACTTTAGGGAGTTTCTTATCTGGAGCAACGATTACGCGAGTCAATGTGGATGGACGAGCTTATAAAGTCATTTCGCAAGTCAAACGTGATGACCGTTTATCACCCGAAGCATTCAAAAACTATTACTTAACGGCAAGTAATGGGCAATCTGTGCCATTAAGCAGTTTAATCACAATGAAGCTAGAAACACAGCCTACTTCATTATCGCGCTTTAGCCAATTAAACTCAGCACAAATTAGCGCAGTACCAATGCCAGGTTCATCAACGGGCGATGCCGTTTCATGGCTACAACAACATGCAACAGACAATTTACCGCAAGGCTATACGTTTGACTTTAAATCTGAAGCACGTCAATTAGTACAAGAAGGTAATGCATTAGCCGTCACTTTTGCATTGGCTGTTATCATCATATTCTTGGTACTTGCGATTCAGTTTGAATCTATACGTGACCCAATGGTAATTATGATTTCCGTACCATTAGCCGTAAGTGGTGCATTAGTGAGTTTAAATATTTTATCCTTCTTTAGCATCGCGGGAACAACATTAAATATCTACTCTCAAGTCGGGTTAATTACTCTCGTGGGATTAATCACCAAACACGGTATATTAATGTGTGAAGTGGCAAAAGAAGAGCAGCTAAACCATGGTAAAACTCGAATTGAGGCAATCACTCATGCTGCAAAAGTACGTTTACGCCCAATCCTAATGACAACCGCTGCAATGGTAGCAGGCTTAATTCCATTACTCTATGCAACAGGTGCGGGAGCAGTATCTCGCTTTAGTATGGGGATAGTGATTGTAGCGGGATTATCCATTGGTACTATTTTCACCTTGTTCGTATTGCCTGTGGTATATAGCTATGTAGCAACCGAACATAAACCATTACCAGTTTTTGATGAAAATAAAACAACCCACTAATTAAAACATAGAAAAAACAAACCGCACTTAGGTCACCCAAAGTGCGGTTTATTTTTTTAGATTATTTTTAGCCTAAGATTTTATCTAACTCTTGGCTAACTTCTTCTACTTTTTTTGTACCATCTAAACGGAAATATTGAGTATTCCCCGCTTTCGCTTCTGCTTGGTAATAATCAATTAATGGGCTGGTTTGTTTATGATATACGGCTAAACGATCTAACACAGTTTCTGGTTTATCGTCCGCACGAATAATTAAATCTTCACCTGTCACATCATCTTTACCTTCCACTTTTGGTGGATTATAAACTATATGGTAAGAACGACCAGACGCTTGGTGTACGCGACGACCACTCATACGTTCAACAATCACTTCGTCTGGCACATCGAATTCTAAAACAAAGTCAATTTTAACGCCTGAATCTTTCAATGCATCCGCTTGAGGAATAGTACGAGGGAAACCATCTAACAAGAAACCATTTGCGCAGTCAGGTTGAGCAATACGATCTTTTACAAGCGCAACGGTTAATTCATCTGGTACTAATTTACCTTCATCCATTAATGCTTTGGCTTGTTTGCCAAGTTCAGTCCCTGCTTTGATTGCAGCACGAAACATATCGCCAGTTGAAATTTGCGGGATACCAAATTTGTTCATAATAAATTGTGCTTGAGTGCCTTTACCAGCGCCTGGTGCACCTAAAAGAATAATTTTCATAAAAAATCTCCATTAATAAAAAACGTGATTAAGATACTGATAAAGCATAGTGCGGTCAAATTTTTTATAATTTTTACCGCACTTTTATAGTGAATTGGCCGTATTATTATCTTGATTCCAAGGTGCTACCCAAAATAAACAAAGCATGCCTGGAATCGCTAAAAATAAACAAAACCAAAAATACTGATAATACCCCACTGCTCCTACAACATAACCAGAAAGCATACCTAACACTTTACTTGGCAAAGCTGAAAGGCTTGTAAAAAGTGCAAGCTGTGTTGCGGTATAAAGAGGATTACTCTCACGCGCCATAAAAGCCACAAAAGCTGCGGTACCAAGTCCAACGCCGATATATTCTGCTGCAATCACAACACCCAGTTTCCATAACTCGGCTGATGTAATAACATCAAAATGACCGAAAGCTGCCAACCAAATAAACCCACCAATTGTTACCATTTGTACAAGCCCAAATAGCCACAATGCACGGTTAATACCCAGTTTTAGCATTATCACACCACCAGCAAGCCCAGATAAAATGCTTGACCAAAGTGCGGTACTTTTTACAACAATGGCTATATCCTCTTTGCTAAAGCCCATATCATAAATAAATTTGGTTTGTAGCGTTGTGGCAAAAGAATCCCCGAATTTATATAAAAACAAAAACAGTAAAAAACCGATAGCTTGAATGACGCCCTTACGCTGGAAAAATTCTTGTAATGGAATCCAAAATGCTTGATAGAACGGCTGATTAGTTTGCTGTATGTCTATTTTGGGCTCTTTTGCTAAAAATAACGTCATGAAGATGCCCGCTAACATACAAAGTGCGGTCCATAAAAAGACTGTGTCCCAAGGATAAATCGCCGCCAAATAGAGCGATAATCCACCAGGAATTAATCCCGCAATTCGATAAGCATTAATATGAATAGTGTTTCCTAAACCTAATTCATGATCACTCAAAATTTCACGACGATAAGCGTCCAACACGATATCTTGTGTGGCTGAAAAAAAGGAGATAAGCAACGCAATATTTGCCACCGTGCTCAGTTGTGTGAGCGGATCAAAAAGGCTAATGATGTAAAGTAAGATCAATAATGCCACTTGTGAAAGCAACATCCAGCTACGACGACGCCCTAAAAAACTTGGGAAATAACGATCCAATAATGGTGCCCACAAAAATTTTAATCCATAAGGCAACATCACACCAGTTACCGCACCAATAAGCTCAATTGAAAGATGTTTATCTGTTAGCCAAACAGGCAACATTTGCAATAACACAAATAATGGCAAACCAGAATTAAAACCTGTGAATACGCAAATCAACATCTTGCGCGTAAAAATTTGGGAAGAAAGGGAATTTGACATAAAGTGCGGTTAATTTTGGTTGTATTTTAGAAACTTCTCCTTTCAATTAAAGGATAAGTGTAAAAATTAGGGGGATTTTTAATCATATCCCCCAATGTTTAGCATTCTTCTTCCTAAAAAAGAAAAACAAATATTAGAGAATATTAATCTCTGTACCCTTTTGGATTATTTTTCTGCCAGTTCCACGTATCTTGCATCATTTTTTCAAGACCGCGTTCTGCCACCCACCCAAGCTCTTTTGCAGCTAAACTTGGATCAGAATAGCATGTCGCAATATCACCAGGGCGGCGTTCTACAAGTTTATATGCAATGGTAATGTCGTTGGCTTTTTCAAAGGCTTTTACCATATCTAATACGGAATAACCATGGCCTGTACCAAGGTTATAAATATGTAAACCAGCATCATTTTCATGACGTTGAAGCGCTTTTAAATGCCCCACAGCTAAATCCACTACATGAATATAATCACGCACACCTGTTCCATCATGGGTGTCGTAATCACTACCAAATACAGAAAGTTGTGCTAATTTACCGATAGCAACTTGGCTAATATAAGGTAATAAATTATTTGGAATACCATTTGGATCTTCACCGATTAAGCCACTTTCATGCGCCCCAACCGGATTAAAATAACGCAAGATGGTCATGCTAAATTTTGGTTCCGCTTTTGCTGTATCACGTAAAATCTGTTCAACCATATATTTAGATGTACCATAAGGATTGGTTGTACCGCCGACTTCACAATCTTCTGTAATTGGAATAATTTTTGGATCACCGTAAACCGTTGCAGATGAGCTAAATACAAAGTTCCAAACATCTGCTTTTTTCATTTCTTGAATTAATACAAGGGTGCCAGCGACATTGTTCATGTAATATTCTGTCGGCTTTTGAACACTTTCCCCTACGGCTTTTAACCCTGCAAAGTGAATAACAGAGCTAATCTCATTTTCTGCAAAAATTTTTTGTAACAAAGCACGATCTAAAATATTGCCTTCATAAAACTTTGCTTCTTTACCCGTAATTTGTTTTACTCGTTCAAGGGATTTTGGCGATGAATTGCAAAGATTATCTAATACCACCACCTCTTTGCCAGCATTTAATAATTCTACAACTGTATGAGAGCCGATATAACCGGCGCCACCTGTCACTAAAATGGCCATAATGATTTCCTTATTAATTATTGAGACTAAAAAAATTATATCACTATTTTGTGTGATAAGAACGATGTCTTGTATGCCCTTGCGGTGGCGCCGTACGTTTTAACCGATATGGTTTCGGCAGTTCAAGCAAGGCTTCTGTTTCATATTGGCTCACTGGGATAGAATGGCCAATATATTCTTCAATAGCGGGTAAATTCATCGCATATTCTTCGCAAGCGAAACTAATAGAAACACCACTTTCCCCTGCTCGTCCAGTACGGCCGATTCGGTGAACGTAATCTTCTCTATCATCGGGTAAATCATAATTGAAAACATGCGTCACATCAGAAATATGCAAGCCACGAGCAGCCACATCTGTTGCCACTAAAATATCCAAATCACCATCAGTAAATTGTTTCAATAGCGACAAACGTTTTTTCTGTGCCACATCGCCAGTCAGTAAACCAACACGATGCCCATCAGCCGCCAAATAACCCCAAATTTCTTCACAACGATGTTTCGTATTCGCAAACACAATACAGCGCTCAGGCCATTCATCTTCCATTAAGGTTAAGAGAAGTGCCATTTTATCCTGATTAGATGGATAAAAAAGTTCTTCTTTAATGCGATGTCCTGTTTTTTGTTCTGGTTCAATTTCGATATATTCAGGGTCATTCATATCTTCAAATGCTAATTCACGCACTTTATAAGAAAGCGTTGCTGAAAATAACATCGTTAAACGAGCTTGTGGAGCGGGGCATTTACGCAATAAATAACGAATATCACGGATAAACCCAAGATCAAACATTCGATCTGCTTCATCTAGCACGACAACTTGAATTTCATCTAAACTAATTACGCCTTGCTTCACATAATCAATGACTCGCCCAGTCGTACCAATCAAAATATCGACGCCACGCTCAATCGCTTGTAGCTGTTTGTCATAACCATCGCCACCATAGGCAAGTGCGGTCTTTAATCCACTTACTTTTGCAAGAAATTCTGCGTCATTACTAATCTGCACCGCTAATTCTCGAGTAGGTGCTAAAATCAAAGCTCTTGGGTGAGGATATTCAAGATTAGGATCTTGGTGAGTTAAAAGATGGTGAAAAGTAGCCGTTAAAAAAGCCATTGTCTTGCCTGTACCAGTTTGAGCTTGTCCTGCGACATCTCGTCCATTTAAACTGATAGGCAAGGATAAAGCCTGAATTGGGGTACAAAAATCAAAGCCTTTTTTTGCCAAAGCATCTCGTACAATCGGGTGTAGAGGAAGATCGGAGAATCGTTTTTGGCTTAAATAATCTTGTTGCATAAAAATCACATTTTAGAATAATAAAATTACGTTTAGCATAGCATGCTTAGGGAAAATCCTCAAAAAAGGAGCGCACTTATAAAAATTAACCGATAGGGTTTCCTATCGGTTAATCTCTATTTAATGCTCCATTCATCACTCACATTTGGATCCATCGCAAAATCAGCAGTATCACTTAGAATCGTTTTTTCTTCAGCCGCCCATTCGCCAAGATCGATTAATTGGCAACGTTTGCTACAAAAAGGTCGAAAAGTACTTTCATTTGTCCAAGGCACAGATTTTTGGCAAATCGGACAAGGTACTTCAATAATTTCGTCAGACATTTTTATTTTCCGCTTGTTGTAAATAAAACTGGTGAAATTCTAGCACCTTTTGCTGCAAGTGCGGTAAGTTTTGGGCCAGTTCAGCATCATTATTAATCACATCATCCGCCCATTTTAAACGCTCTTGTTGAGAAACTTGAGAATTCATAATTCGTTGAATTTGTTCAAAATTATTGTTATCTCGTTGCGATGAACGAGCAAGTTGAGTTTGTGGACTCACATCTACCACCAAAATACGATCACAAAGTGCGGTCAATTTATTTTCGATTAATAAAGGGACGACAAATAATGTGTAAGGCGCAGTTTGTTCAGCTAATTGTTGTTTCATTCGTTCACGAATAGCGGGATGTAAAAGATTATTTAACCACAATTTATCTTCATCATGACTAAACACTCGTTCTCGTAAAGCGGCACGATTAAGTTCGCCTTGTTCCGTTAAAATTTGAGCACCAAAATGTTCAACAATTTTTGACAATAAGGGGGAATCTTTCGCGACGACTTCTCTAGCAACCACATCCGCATCCACTAGAGGTACGCCAAGATCGGCAAATAAATTAGCAATCGTTGTTTTACCACTACCAATACCACCAGTTAAGCCAACAATATAACTCATATGATTTCCCATAAAAAATTTCCAATATTATACAAAATAACGCTAGTAAAAATCAGCTCTCCAAACCAATGGTTAGTGAACTATAACAAATTAATTTATCTACATTATCATGCTTTTATATATTGAAAAATAAAAGAAAAATATAACCATGGAAAAACGACAACCCAAAGAAATGCACTAATAACAACAATAAATTTAAAACTAAAATGCAGCGTTTTATGGCGAAAATGTTTCATGGCTAAATGCATTCCCATAAAACCACCTAAAAGGCTTAAAAGAAAAAATGTTTTTTCAGGAATTCTCCACTCGTTATGCACAGCCCGAATTTTATCTTTCCACATAAAAAAATAAGCGGCGATATTGATCGCCGCTAACCATATAATCAACGAAAGAAAATAAATCATTTCGGATAAACTGGAAGACGTTTACAAATTGCTAATACTTTTTCTTTAGTTGCAGCAATCACTTGTTCTTCATTTTCTTTGCCTAAAGCATCTAACACATCACACATCCAGCCAGCTAATTCACGCACATCATTTTCATTGAAACCACGGCGAGTCACAGATGGTGTACCTACACGGATACCTGAAGTAACAAATGGTTTTTGCGGATCGTTTGGTACAGCATTTTTATTCACGGTAATGTTTGCTTTGCCTAAAGCTGCATCTGCTGCTTTACCAGTTAATCCTTGTTTAATGAAACTTACTAAGAACAAGTGGTTTTCAGTACCATTTGACACAACGTCATAACCACGTTGTTTAAATACTTCCACCATTGCTTTCGCATTTTTAATCACGTTTGCTTGATATTCTTTATAAGCAGGCTCTAATGCTTCTTTGAAACATACCGCTTTCGCCGCAATAATGTGAACCAATGGACCACCTTGGTTTGCAGGGAAAACTGAAGATTGTAAGCGTTTATAAATCTCTTCATCACCACAAGAAGAAAGGATTAAACCACCACGTGGACCACCTAAAGTTTTATGGGTGGTTGTTGTCACAACGTGTGCGTATGGTAATGGATTTGGATATAAACCTGCTGCGATTAAGCCAGCAACGTGAGCCATATCAACGAATAAATACGCACCAACTTCATCTGCGATTTCACGCATTTTCGCCCAATCCACAACTTGTGAATAAGCTGAGAAACCCGCAACGATAAGTTTTGGTTTACATTCTAATGCTTTTTGACGAACATCTTCATAATCAATTAAGCCATCCGCTGTGATTCCATAAAGTACAGAATTATAGATTTTACCGGAGAAGCTTACTTTCGCCCCATGGGTTAGGTGGCCACCGTGTGCTAAATCCATCCCTAAAATAGTATCGCCCGCATTAATCAATGCACCATACACTGCAGCGTTTGCTTGTGAGCCAGAGTGCGGTTGAACATTCACGTAATCTGCACCAAATAATTCCTTCGCACGGTCAATTGCTAACTGTTCCACAATGTCTGCATACTCACAACCACCGTAATAACGTTTACCTGGATAGCCTTCAGCATATTTATTAGTGAATTGTGAACCTTGAGCTTCCATCACACGCGGACTAGCATAGTTTTCAGATGCAATTAGTTCGATATGTTCTTCTTGACGACGATTTTCATCTTGGATCGCTTGCCACAATACTGGATCGTAATCAGCGATAGTCATATTTCTAGTAAACATTGTGTTCTCCTGTTATGTAATTTATGGCAGATAGTTTAACTGTTTATGGATAAAAACTTAATTAAAATTTCATTCCTAAATTTTCATCACTTAAATGAAATTAATTCATCATAATGATGATGAATTATTTTTGCAACTCTCGTTCCACAGCTCTGTAACCAATATCTCGACGATAAAAACGCCCAGTCCATTGAATTTGTTCAGCCAGTTTCAGGGCTTTTTGTTGTGCCTCAAATACGCTTTCACCTAATGCAGTCACACAAAGCACGCGGCCACCGTTGGTGACTAACTTGCCCGCTTTAGCCTCTACGCCGGCCAAAAAAACTTTCTCATTTTCGACCGCACTTTGAGGCAAACCGCTGATTTCATCGCCTTTACGATAATCTCCCGGATAACCTTCTGCTGCTAATACGATACCCAAAGAAGCCTTCGGGTTCCATTGGGATTTCACTTCGTCCAATTTGCCATCACAGGCTTTAAGACAAAGTTCCACCAAATCCGATTCCAAACGCAACATAATCGGTTGAGTTTCCGGATCACCGAAACGACAGTTAAATTCGATCACTTTCGGCTGACCGTTCGGCATAATCATTAATCCAGCATACAGAAAACCTGTGTAAATATTACCTTCCGCAGCCATTCCGTTAACCGTTGGATAAATCACTTCTCGCATGATGCGATCATGAATTTCAGGTGTTACTACAGGCGCTGGCGAATAGGCGCCCATACCGCCGGTATTTAAGCCTGTATCATTTTCGCCTACGCGTTTATGATCTTGACTAGTCGCCATAGGTTCGACATTTTTGCCGTCCACCATGACGATAAAGCTCGCCTCTTCGCCATCTAAAAATTCTTCAATGACCACCCGACTGCCGGCCTCACCGAAGGCATTGCCAGAAAGCATATCACGTACAGCCTCTTCCGCTTCCTGCAACGTCATCGCCACAATCACGCCTTTGCCTGCCGCCAAGCCATCCGCTTTAACGACAATTGGTGCACCTTTTTCACGCAAGTAAGCCAATGCTGGTTCGACTTCAGTAAAGTTTTGATATTCCGCTGTTGGGATTTTATGACGCGCTAAAAAATCTTTGGTAAAAGCTTTTGAACCTTCCAATTGCGCTGCCGCTTGCGTTGGACCAAAAATTTTCAATCCAGCTTCACGAAATGCATCAACTACTCCAATCACTAACGGGGCTTCAGGCCCCACAATTGTCAGCCCTATTTGCTTATCTTGAGCAAATTTCACTAATGCGGGGATATCTGTTGCAGAAATATTCACGTTTTCTACTTTGTGTTCCAATGCTGTACCTGCGTTTCCAGGTGCGACAAAAACTTTATCTGCTACTGGAGATTGTGCAGCTTTCCAAGCCAGAGCGTGTTCACGACCGCCGTTTCCGATGATGAGGATGTTCATAATGCTCCTTGTATCTTTTTGAATTCAACCCCCTCTTTAGCAAAGAGGGGTAGGGGAGATTTGGCAGAAGTTATTTCAACCTCATAGTACATTTAGCATCGTTTAAATCTCCCCCTAGCCCCCTCTTTACAAAAGAAGGGGAATAAGTAAGTCGCTCATGGAGCGAAGTTACTGCATAAATTAATGTCTAAAATGACGCATTCCAGTCAATACCATCACCATATTATGTTCATCTGCTGCATCAATCACTTCCTGATCACGCATTGAGCCGCCCGGATGAATCACACATTGAATGCCCACTTTCGCCGCTGCATCAATGCCGTCACGGAATGGGAAGAATGCATCAGATGCCATCACACAACCTGCTACTTCCAAGCCTTCATCTTGCGCTTTAATGCCTGCGATTTTAGCCGAATACACGCGGCTCATTTGACCTGCACCAATGCCGATGGTTTGATTATCTTTGGCGTAAACAATCGCATTTGATTTCACAAATTTTGCCACTTTCCAGCAGAACAATAAGTCTTTTAGTTCTTGTTCGGTTGGCTGACGTTTACTCACCACTTTTAAATCATCCAAACCAACCATGCCTAAATCCGCATCTTGTACTAATAAACCGCCGTTTACACGTTTAAAATCCAAACGTTCGGAACGAGAAGTCCATTCACCACATTCAAGCAAACGAACATTTTTCTTACGTTTCACGACTTCTTGCGCTTCAGCAGAAACTTTCGGTGCAATAATCACTTCAACAAATTGGCGTTCTACAATTTCATTTGCCGTTTTTTCGTCTAATTCACGGTTAAACGCAATGATGCCGCCAAAGGCTGAGGTTGGGTCTGTTTGATAGGCACGGTTGTAGGCCTCTAAAATGTCTTTGCCTAAAGCCACACCACACGGATTGGCGTGTTTAACAATCACGCAGGCCGGCTCATCAAATTCTTTCACACATTCAAGGGCTGCATCGGTGTCGGCAATATTATTGTAAGACAAGGCTTTACCTTGCAGTTGGTTTGCTGTTGCCACACTCGCTTCTTTTACATTGAGATCTACATAAAACGCGGCATTTTGATGGGAATTTTCACCGTAACGCATGGTTTGTTTACGCACGAAGTTCAAATTTAAAGTCCGTGGGAATTGACCGCACTTCGCCTCCGTATCTTCTTCCTCCGCCACATGATATGGTTTCACCATTTGTCCAAAATAGTTGGCAATCATGGAGTCATATTGAGCGGTATGTTCAAATGCTTTAATCGCAAGGTCAAAACGAGTTTCAAGCGTTAGGCTGTTTTGATGTTTATCCATCTCTGTAAGAATGGCATCAAAATCCTGATTATTCACTACGATCGCCACATCTTTATGGTTTTTCGCTGCAGAACGCACCATGGTTGGTCCACCGATATCGATATTTTCTACCGCATCAGCCAAGGTACAATCTGGTTTAGCCACAGTGGCTGCAAATGGATATAAATTCACCACCACCATATCAATGCCTTCAATGCCATGTTGCTGCATGATGGTATCATCTGTACCACGACGACCAAGAATCCCACCATGCACTTTTGGATGTAAGGTTTTCACGCGACCGTCCATCATTTCTGGGAATCCCGTATAATCAGACACTTCAGTCACTGGCAAACCATGTTGCTCCAACAATTTTGCGGTACCGCCTGTGGAAAGTAGTTTTACACCACGCTGTACTAAGCCTTGAGCAAATTCTACGATACCGGTTTTATCAGAAACACTTAGTAAAGCCTGACGAATTGGACGATCTGTCATTACATTTTCCTTCATTAAATGGTTAAAAATAAGCGGAGTGAATTATAGCGCAATCGTTTGCGCAAATATAGAAAAGATTAAATAAAATGTAATCAGAATGAAGTGCGGTAAATTTCAAGCATAAAAAAGCCCACATAAATGTGGGCAAATAAAAGGATTAAATTATGAAACTACAACTAAACTACTTTTTAAAAAACTTGTTATCTAAGGCACAAGCACCTGCACCAAAAAATACAAAATATAAGAAGAGTACAGAGTAAAGTAACGCAAGCTCACCGCCATTTGCAATTGGGAATAGTAAATTCCCTTTTCCAGCCACATGCATAAAGAAATACGCAAAAGCCATTTGGCCAGATAAAATAAACGCAGCTGGGCGCGTAAATAATCCTAAAATTAATAAGATTGAGCCGACAATTTCAATCACGCCACCTACAATCATCATAGAGTCACCGACTGGACCATTTCCACCCGTCATAGAAATTGGGAACTCCCAAAATTTTGCTGTACCATGCAAAATAAACATGTAAGCAGCCGTGATGCGTAATAGAGCCAATACATAAGGGCGATATTTTTCAAGATTGTTCATTTGCTTTCCTTTTGTTTAAAGATGAATTAAAACGGCGTCATATTAATCTTTAACGGATAGTTAAACAATAATCAAAATTGAAAAATACTTTTCACCAAAAGTAAAAAATAACTAAAGTAGCTTTTCAATCCAACTAGAAAAAGAATCAGCATCCATAAAGCCCGTTACCCTACTTCCTTGAATCTCATTATTTTGCTTATCAAAAAATAAAATTGTGGGTAATCCCATCACATTAAAGCGCTCCATTAATGCTTTATTTTCTGGGCTATTCTTTGTCATATTCACTTGTAACAATAAGATATTTTGAAATTGCTGTTGCACTTTTGGATCTGAAAAAGTCAGCTTTTCAAATTCTTTACAAGCAACACACCAATCCGCGTATAAATCCAACATTGCGATCGAATGCGGATTTTCCGCTAAAGTGCGGTCAAGTTCTTCAATATTTTTAATTTGCTTAAATTTAACCTGAGAAACAGGCTTATTTTCTACCGCACTTTCTGTTGTTGCCTGAGTTTGCCAAATCCAATTTTGCAAAGGTTGTACGGAAACCATAGCCAACGCAAAACTAATAATTTTAATGGCATAGCCAAAACCGCTCTTAGGCATCTGCAACGCAAACCAAATAAAGAATGCTGTCGCTAATCCAGCCCATAAGCGTGGCTCCCACGCTTCAGGCAAAATACGAGAAAGTAAAAACACAGGTAACGCTAACATAACGAAGCCGAATGTTTGTTTCACTGTGTTCATCCACTCACCTGATTTTGGCAAAATTTTATTACCAAACAATGTGATTAACATTAGCGGCACGCCCATACCAAGTGCGAGCAAATAAAGGGTTGCTGCGCCTGTGAATAAATCGCCACTTTGCGCCACATAAAGTAAAGCACCAGAAAGTGGCGCAGATGTGCAAGGCGATGCCACCAGCCCAGCAATCATTCCCATTGCAAAGGCTCCGCCAAAAGCACCCGAGGTTTGTTTTTGGCTCCATGTATTCAATTTATTTTGTAAACTATTTGGCAATTGAATAGTAAATAAGCCAAACATTGAAAGGGCAAGCACAACAAATAAAATAGAAAGGCCAATCATCATATAAGGATGTTGCAAAGCGATTTGAAACGGTAAACCGATAGCTGCTACTGCGAGCCCTAACAAAGTGTAAGTCAGTGCCATACCTTGAACGTAAAGAAAAGCCAAACTAAACGCACGCATCATATTTGGACGTTGTTGCTGACCGATAACAATAGCAGAAAGCAACGGTAACATTGGCAATACGCAAGGCGTAAAAGCCAGTCCCAATCCCAATAAAAAGAAACCGAAAATTGCCCATTTACTATGGAATAAACCATCAGCTAAACGATCTTGTTCAGATAAAAGTGCGGTATTTTTTTCAACTGTTTTTTCGACAGTTTTCTCTTGAGAAACGGTTAAATCCCCAATTCGTAATACTTTAGTTTCAGGCGGATAGCAAAAACCTTCGGTACATCCTTGATAAGTGATTTCAACCTGATCATCAGCATGACTAAATGCGCCGCTAAATACGCCATCAATTGAGCGAGTAAACACCTTCACTTCACCAAAATAAGGGTCTTGATGTAATTCAGCGGCTTGTTGAGCATGCAAAGTGAGAGCATCCAATTTACCCACTAATTCAGCACTAATCTTATCTTGATATAAATAATAGCCATCGGCAATGTCCCAATGAACCTGTAATTGACTTTTATCCGTAGATAAAGTGGCAGAGAATGCAAAAGCATCATCAACTTTCAAGAAAGATTGTTTCTTATCAAATAAACCTGCGTTAGCTGCAAGTGCGGTAAAAATCAGTGTAAAAAAAAGAAAAAGTTTTTTCATAGAATTGAAAGGAAAAGTAAAAATGCGCAAAATTCTATCACAAAGAAATTTGAATATCTAAAACTATGATTTAGATCATAAAAATGAAAATCTTATAAAAAATAACCGCACTTTTTTATTGTTACAACAATGTTACACCGCTAGAATGGAATCATGATAGCATACACCAAAATAAGTATAAGGATGGAAAATGGCTACTCCACAAATTCTCGTTGTTGAAGATGAAATCGTTACCCGAAATACGCTTAAAGGGATTTTTGAAGCGGAAGGGTATGATGTGCTTGAAGCAGAAAATGGCGCAGAGATGCATCATATGTTGGAAAACCACAATATTAATTTGGTGGTGATGGATATTAATTTACCAGGTAAAAACGGTTTATTATTAGCAAGAGAGCTTCGCGAAGAACTCAACTTGCCACTAATATTCCTAACTGGTCGTGATAATGAAGTCGATAAAATTCTAGGGCTAGAAATCGGTGCCGACGATTATTTAACCAAACCTTTTAACCCTCGAGAATTGACTATCCGTGCACGTAATCTATTGCATCGTACAATGCCGCATCAAGAAAAAGAAAATACATTTGGTCGAGAATTCTATCGTTTTAATGGCTGGAAATTAGACTTAAATAGCCACAGTTTAATTACGCCAGAAGGTCAAGAATTTAAACTTCCGCGCAGTGAATTTCGTGCAATGCTACATTTCTGTGAAAATCCAGGAAAATTACAAACTCGCGAAGAATTACTAAAAAAAATGACGGGACGTGAATTGAAACCTCAAGATCGTACCGTAGATGTCACAATTCGACGCATTAGAAAACATTTTGAAGATCATCCTAATACTCCAAATATCATTATGACGGTGCATGGTGAAGGATATCGTTTTTGTGGGGATATAGAATAAAGTCATTATTTCTATCAACTGAGAGACTATTTTAAAATTCCTTTTTGAAATTAATTTCCCATTTTGATAGAATCCATACGCTTTAATTGTGATTGTCACAATGAAAAGTGAGTTCGGATGAAGGTAGCTGGAGAGCGGGGAATTGACCCCACACCGACGATGTAAAATCTTTCAGGTGCGATGGCAGGGACTGTTACTGGACGAACCCTTGGAGAGATCCATTTTAGAAATGGACGCCGAAGGCGCAAAAGAGCGGTTAATTTTTCAATCGTTTTTCAAACGCTCAGGCAAAAGGACAGGGGCAAAAGACAATCTATCGTAAGTGTGGAAATTATCTATCTTTTCACCGCACTTTCTTTTCCATTGTATCTTTTCGTCTTCTTGTCGTGTTTATTTTTGATTTAAACGACGAGGAATCACATGACAATTGAGTCAATTCTTTCAGCTATTGATAGCTTTATTTGGGGCGCTCCGCTACTCATACTCTTATCGGGCACAGGGCTCTACTTAACCTTACGTTTAGGCTTTATTCAAATTCGCTATTTACCACGTGCGCTGGGTTATTTATTTAAAAAAGATAAAGGCGGAAAAGGCGATGTGTCATCTTTTGCCGCACTTTGTACCGCATTAGCAGCAACAATCGGAACTGGAAATATTGTGGGCGTTGCAACTGCTGTACAAGCTGGTGGACCTGGTGCCATTTTTTGGATGTGGCTAGTCGCCTTGTTAGGAATGGCAACAAAATATGCCGAATGTTTACTCGCAGTTAAATACCGTGTTCGCGATAAAAATGGCTTTATGGCTGGCGGTCCAATGTATTACATTGAACGCGGTCTAGGTATCAAGTGGCTAGCAAAATTATTTGCATTATTGGGTGTAATGGTTGCCTTTTTCGGAATCGGTACATTCCCTCAGGTCAATGCGATTACCCATGCAATGCAAGATACTTTTAATATTCCTGTTTTAGTTACTGCAATTATTGTGACGCTTTTAGTCGGCTTAATCATTCTTGGTGGTGTAAAACGTATCGCAACCGCATCATCGGTAATTGTACCGTTTATGGCGATTTTATACGTCACTACTTCACTGGTTATTATCCTTTTAAATATAGAAAAAGTACCAGATGCGATCTCATTAATTATTTATAGTGCTTTTGATCCGCAGGCTGCGCTAGGCGGGGCTGTTGGCTTTACCGTAATGAAGGCTATTCAATCAGGCGTCGCTCGAGGTATTTTCTCCAATGAATCAGGTTTAGGAAGCGCACCAATTGCAGCCGCAGCAGCACAAACTCGTGAACCTGTCCGTCAAGGTTTAATTTCTATGACAGGAACATTCTTGGATACCATCATCGTTTGTACAATGACTGGGATTGTATTGGTATTAACTGGAGCGTGGAGCAATCCTGAATTAGCGGGTGCTACAGTCACAAACTACGCCTTTGCACAAGGTTTAGGGACATCAATTGGCGCAACGATTGTAACCGTCGGTTTATTATTTTTTGCATTCACAACTATTTTAGGCTGGTGTTACTACGGTGAACGGTGCTTTGTTTACCTCGTTGGTATTCGTGGCGTAAAATTATATCGTTTAGCTTATATTGTGTTGGTGGGGTTAGGCTCATTCTTACACTTAAATTTAATCTGGATTATCGCCGATATCGTAAATGGTTTAATGGCCTTTCCAAATCTCATCGCACTCATTGGATTGCGAAAAGTTGTGATTGAAGAAACAAAAGATTATTTCCAACGATTGAAAATAAATCATCACGATCAAGATGAAATCGTAGAATAATCAAATGAAAAAAGGTGTAGATACAGTCAATATCCACACCTTTTTCTTATCACAATTTCCCATCTTAACAACTTATCTTGGAAAGAAAAGCAGCTTTTTTCAGAAATTAGACATAGATCATATTTTTAAAAATTACTTTGACATTTTCTCTTAAAGCCCTTGAAAACCCGAATTAAGAAAGCTATTTTGTAGTTAAAGAAAACTATAAATCACGCAACAAAGAGGTAAATGCTATGACACTTAATATCACCAGCAAACAAATGGAAATCACCCCTGCAATTCGTGAACACGTGGAGGAAAGACTCGCGAAATTAGGTAAATGGCAAACACAGTTAATTAACCCCCATTTTGTTTTAAACAAAGTACCGAATGGATTTACTGTAGAGGCATCTATTGGCACGCCACTGGGCAATTTATTGGCAAGTGCAACCTCAGATGATATGTATAAAGCAATTAATGAAGTTGAAGAAAAATTAGAGCGCCAGCTTAATAAACTTCAACATAAAAGTGAATCTCGACGAGCAGATGAACGCTTAAAAGATTCGTTTGAAAACTAGTATTGAAAATAAACTAAACAAAGAAAAGCAAAAGAGCGGTGAAATTTTATCCCTACCAAAAAAAGTTAAGTTATTAAATCAAGGACTAAGCTCTGTGATTCACAGGGCTTAGTTTTTTAGTTTACACTGAATACTCTCATGGTGGTAATAATGAATATCCACTTTTCATGACAAAAGAAAACATTGAGTGCTAACGCCGTTAAATCAAGCAATATCTGAATTAGAAAGTCCATCCTTAATGCTTTGACGATTGTGGCTTTTTCTGTTATTTGAGACTTATAACTTTTCTAGAATAGCATTCTCCGCATAAAGTTTGAGCTTCTCTAATTCCAACGTTTCTTCTCGTATTTTGGACTTAAGTAGCATTTTAGTCCGTTGGATACCTTTTAGGCATTAAGCTGTTTATACCTTGTCTTTCAAAGACTTGTAACCATTGATTCTACCAAGATTAAATTGTTTACATTCAACGATGTAATGTTTGTTCGGGACGTTTAAGATGCCTTAGGGGAGAGAATGATTTTTACTGCATTGAAGATAAACATTGAGCACTTATTGTTTGAAGAGTTGCTTGTAGTTAGTCATAAAAAATCTACACTTTAATCAGTTAGTTGTCTAATATAAATTTGGGGGCACCAGATCAATATTCTCCTTTTTATTTGTAATATAGGATACGAGATGAATAATAAAACTAGCGTTTATGACCAAGAAAACTTCTTTGAGCTTTATCAGAAACTCCGCGCAAATCCAATTAGTCTGAATGAAATTATTGAAAAACCTACTATGCTCTCATTATTGCCTGATTTAAAAGGGAAAAAATTACTCGATTTAGGCTGTGGCACCGGAGAGCATTTACAACTTTACCTAGAACGAGGCTCGGCTAAAGTGATAGGAACCGATCTTTCCGAAAAAATGCTTGAACAAGCTGAAAAAGATCTGCAAAAGTGCGGTGAATTTTCAGGGCGTTTTTCCTTATATCACTTACCAATGGAAAAATTAGCTGAGTTACCAGAACGTCATTTCGATGTAATTACTAGCTCTTTTGCCTTTCATTATATTGAAAATTTCCCAGCCTTATTATCAACCATCCATAACAAACTCTCGTCTAATGGCATATTGGTTTTCTCACAAGAACACCCGATAATCACCTGCCACAAAGAAGGTGAACGCTGGGAAAAAAATGACAAAAAACAGCAAGTTGCTTATCGTTTAAATCATTATCGAGAAGAGGGTGAACGCAATAGAAATTGGTTCAAACAGCCTTTTCAAACCTATCATCGAACAACTGCGACAATTATCAATAATTTAATTTTCGCAGGGTTTCAAATCGAGCAAATGGAAGAACCAATGCTTGCCGATCAACCGCAATGGCATAATGAATTTAAAGATTTATCGCACCGCCCACCATTGTTATTTGTCAAAGCAAGAAAAGTGGAGAAATAAACAAAATAAACTGGTTTTTAACCGCACTTTATGGTATAAATCGCCCCGCTGTTTTTGCCTTTCAAAAGCAGCTTTTTAATTACTAACAACACACACATATCAACAAGGCTTAATCGGGGTGCCAAACGGTCGATTAGCTGATATGTGGAGGCTCAACCCCAACAAAAGGAAAATATTATGGCACAAGTTTCAATGCGCGACATGATCAACGCAGGCGTACACTTCGGACACCAAACTCGTTACTGGAACCCACAAATGAAACCTTTCATTTTTGGTGCTCGTAACGGTGTTCACATCATCAACTTAGAAAAAACTTTACCTTTATTCAACGAAGCTTTAGCGGAATTAACTCGCATTGCTAGCAACAACGGTAAAGTATTATTCGTTGGTACAAAACGTGCAGCGTCTGAAGCAGTTCAAGCAGCAGCATTAGATTGTCAGCAATATTACGTAAACCACCGTTGGTTAGGTGGTATGTTGACTAACTGGAAAACCGTTCGTCAATCAATTAAACGTTTAAAAGATTTAGAAACCCAATCTCAAGACGGTACTTTTGATAAATTAACCAAAAAAGAAGCGTTAATGCGTAGCCGTGAGATGGAAAAACTTGAATTAAGCCTTGGCGGTATCAAAGATATGGGCGGCTTACCAGATGCATTATTTGTTATCGGTGCAGACCATGAACATATCGCAGTTAAAGAAGCAAACAACCTAGGTATTCCTGTATTT